>JAZRPZ010000024.1:0-10294 GCA_045649485.1 Clostridia bacterium | reverse complement strand
TGCATAAAGGCCGAAGCGCCCGATTCTGTCAAGCTTGCGAAGCTTACTGCAGGATGGGCAGCAGCCGGCAAACGCGTGGTATTCATAATCGGCGGCTCTCTGGGCCTTGCCGATAATGTCATAGCACGTGCAAACCACAAGATATCTTTCTCGAACATGACATTCCCTCATGGATTGATGCGTGTGATCCTTCTGGAGCAGCTGTACCGCGCTGAAAGGATAAACGCGGGTGAGAGATACCATAAATGAAAAAACCGCCGTAAGGCGGTTTTTTTATTTCTCCTGAGGTGCGGGAGTTCGCATTATATGTATTACAAGAAGCATCATGCCGATTGCGATGAAGAAATCACCGATACTTGCCATACCGTTTGCAATCGGTATGATATCACCCAGAAACCACAGAGGAGCCTCTCTTCCGATAATAACATATTCCGGAATATTGCCGCTTTCGATTCGCTCGACAAAAGTTGCCATGGAAGGCATGTCGTAAATGATATCGAGTACAGGCATTCTGAATCCGTTTGATGCGATAACAGCAAGGTTCAGGGAAGTGGCGAGGGTGAGAGTCTTTACACCGAGGCGTCTGATGTTGCATATCATGAATATGAGCAGAAGCAGATATTCAATGCTTACGGCTATGGGAAGCCAGACGCGCGGCGAAAAACCGGTCAACTCAGTTATTTTTCCGAAACAAGCTTCGATGGAAAAAGCGATAATGGGAAGCAATACGTATTTTAATGGCCTGTTGAGATAATTTCTGAGTCTGCCTTTAAGCAGATAACCTATCGGAACAGCAGCAATTACGAACCAAACCAGCAGCATATATTACTTCTTCTCCATGGAACGCACGAATGCGTCCACAATTTCGGGATCAAACTGAGTACCTTTGCATTCCAGCAGTATTCCGAGCGCGATTTCCTGACTCATGCCCTTACGATAGGGGCGGTCGCTTGTCATGGCGTCATACGAGTCGGCAACGCACAGAATGCGGGGGGCGATAGGAAGCTCAGCGGAAGGAATTCCGGCAGGATAGCCTTTGCCGTCATAGCGCTCATGATGGCTGAGCACCATATCAAGAACTTCGGTTTCAAGACCGGTTTCTTTAAGTATCTTTTGGCCGATAGAGGGATGAGTATGAATGGCTTTGAATTCTTCTTCATCCAGTTTACCGGGCTTGTTGAGGATGATATCGGAAATGCCTATTTTACCGATATCGTGCAGCATAGCGCCCTGCTCAATAAGCAGTATCTGCTTGCGTGAAAGCTTGAGTTCACGGGCGATCTGAACAGAATAAGCTGCTACGCGGGAAGAATGACCTTCGGTATACTTGTCTTTTGCTTCAAGGCTATGAATGAATGCCGTGATCAAACGGCTGCGCTCCTGCTCGGAATCCAGATACAGTTTCCATGCATAACGCGCCAGAAGCAAGGGGAACAGCATGATGAATACGATCCACATGTTGTTTGAAGACGAGTAACCGTATCCGATCAAAAGACCAAGGGGCATTGCAGCGATTACGTTGGGGGTAAGGCCCAGCAGCATGCGCCACATTTCATTTATGGGAATCATGCCGGCCAGACAGAACATGGTAAGCTGCGTAATACCGTTGATCAGGAAGGCGAGCAATGAGAACATTGCGGTGGGGATAAGGACACCGGGAAGGGTAAGATCACCGGGAGTCCAACCGGTAATGCCTTCTATTATCAGCGCAGGGATGATTATCGCAATGATTATCGTCGAATCGTTATAGAAAAACTTCTGCAGACCGAGTTTCAGAATGTGGTGGAATTTCTTGTCATCATTGCCGGACGGAGTGAATGTGAAAAATGAGCTGAGGAGATATATGGCTCCTGCTGCAGCAGCGCCCTGAGTAAGATATACTGCCAATACGCTTATGACGGAAAGATCCAATGTTTCGGAATCTCTTACGGCGAGAGGCAATGAGCGGCACAGAGCACAAATCAGAACGGGTATGAGCAGCATATGTGCCTGGAATATTGCTTCTCCCTTGAAAAAAGGCGAAAAATATCCGTACAGACACAAAAGCTCGCAAACTATACCTATTATCGAAATAATGGCTATATAGACCTTTGCTCGGGTACGCAAAAGATAACCCCTTTCAATAGTAAATATGAACGGAAATATGCATTTGTATAAGCGAATATTTTTATATAAGCAGACCGCCGAGATATTGATTATCTCCAGGTGAGGAATGCGCCTGCGGACAGAACAAAAGAAGCCAGTGCCATCAGGGCAGAAACGATCTTAGCCTTCTTCACGAATATAGCCTCCATTTCTCAAAGGCTATGTCTTTCGCTAACCAGACATGCGATATTCCGCTTCGCTTAATACAAGAATACCAAATGTTTCAGGTTAAAGGCGGTCTGCTTAAGCTTTAAATCATGCAGCGTCTGCAGTTGCGGCTTATGCAGCGGTTGAGTGCATCGAGGGTGCTGTGTACAACACCGATGTCTGCGTTCTCACTGTGCATTGCGGCGCCGATAAGTTTCAGAGAATCACGCTTGTCAAAGAACTCGAGTACAGTCAGGTAAATGGGTTCGCCGCAAGCATTGGTCTGCTTTACATCTATGAGACTGAAGGGTTCTTCGCCAAGGAATTCGTGTACTGCATTCAAGGTTGCCTGAGCAGTACAGATACGGCGCTGTATCTGGGTATCTCTGCAGCTGGATTCACCGATATACACCTTGCCGTTGTATGCAAGATGTACGGAAATGCTGAATCTTCCGTTCTGCAGATGGGAATCGATTCCGTTGAAAAGCAGACGGATCTGAGGCATTTCTTCAATGCAGTTATTTACAGCATCTGCAGGCTCGGCAAAAGGATCCGAAGGCAGCTGCGCAATGCTGATTATGCGGTGATCTATCTCGGCACCGTATGCTGCAAAAATGGCAGACTGAATATCACGCGAGATCTGCTTGGGATTCCTCTCGGTAGATGCCAGTATGTGAATCTCTATAAGATGACCATCTTCGAAGCGCAGACCGGCAGAGAAGATTCCGGGAAGCTGAGCAAGAAGTTTACGGCACTGTTCCATGTTTGCTTCATGGATGCCAACGTCATATTGAGACATAGTTGTATCAGCCTTTCTGATTACTAATTAATATTATACACCAAAAATCTCAAATTTCCATAGGAATTGGCGCGAGAGTTCGGTAATTATGTGGAATGTATATTAATTACATATTTACCTGTACGATTTGTTTACTTCCTTCTCAGTTCGGACTGATACTGAGCAAGAATTTTCTCGAATTTCTGCATGGGGACAGGGGCAGAGAAAAGATTTCCCTGAACCATATCCACAGCGCAATCGCAGAGAAGATCGTGCTGTTCTTTGCGCTCAATACCTTCCACGATTACTTTGATATTCAGATCCTTGCAAAGATTGAGTATGAAAGTAAAGGTGGGATCGATCGCATACTGGTTGGATGCGGATTCCAAAGCGGGGCATTTGATGTTTATGACATTAATGCCCGTTTTCTGAAGCGCAGCCATGGAGTAGGGGGTTGCGTCAAAATCGTCCAGTGCAACGCAGATACCCTTGGCGCGCAGCTTACCGGTCAGTTCGGCAATAGAATCTACTTCGTGAACCAGACTGGAACGTATCAGTTCTATTCCGATCAGATGTGCGGGAACGTTGTACTTGTCCAGTATACGGACAACATGCTCAACACAGTCGGATTCATAAATGTGCAGTATGGAGAAATTGACGGAAACGGGTACGCATTCCATTGAATTATCGAGGAATCCGCGGAGCATGCTGCAGGTTTTTTCAAACATGTACCAATCCAGCGAGAGTATAAGACCGCTCTGTTCGAAAAGTGCGGTGAAGTCTGCGGTGGATGCATTGCTGCCGGGATTATCGGACCAGCGTACAAGAGTTTCGGCGCCTAAAAGATGCTTTCCGTCAGCCGAGTATTTGGGCTGGAAGAAGGGAACGAATTCATTGCACTTCATTGCCTTATGCATGTAGGAAAGCAGCTTCATGCTGTCGGTGCGGCGCAGATGTTCATCTGCATCGTACATTCCGTAGAGCATATCAAGGCGGCCCTTTATACGCTTTTTAGCGCTTGTTGCGCGGCTGCACATGTCGCTTACAGGCAGCGTTCGCTCGGTGACGCAATATATACCGAAGGAGGGGAAGAGCAGACAATCATCGAGATCTGCCTGGAATCTGCGGGTCTCCTCGGTTATTCTGTTTGCGAGATCATCCACATTTTCGGTATCGGTGAATACCCAGAATGCGTCAGCGGTGCCGTGGGCGCAGAAACCGTTTTCTCCGCAAAGACGGAGTGCCATTGCGGCGAGCTTCTGCAGCATTTCATTGCCGGAATTCCAGCCGAAAAGCCTGTTGTAGCTGTCGAAGAAATTCAGATCGAAATTGATTATGTAGGGAGATTTGAATGCTTCGGAGGAAAGGGCATCATAAACACATGATTTGAAAGCGGAAAAAGTGAGAATACCGGTTATTTCATCGATCTGCTCGAGCTGACGGTTGCCTGCTCTGTGGGAGGCGGGAGAAGCCTTCTGCACTGCCTTTATTCTGTACATGGCGTTATCGGCCTGACGAAGCAGTTCGGGAGCAGAGAAATCGGAGAACTCATTCGTCTGGCGGGAAGCCATACCTATGGCTACACTTATTTCGGTACCGCCGCGGGAATGATGTTCGTTGATCATTTTGTTGAGACGTTCATGGGCTTCGCTGCACTGATCGATAGTGGCGTTTTCGATCACAACAACAAATTCGTCTCCGCCGTATCTGTAGATGCTGCCGATCTCGCCGAAGGCCTGTTTGATATAATTTACCAGCGCCTTTATAAGATTGTCGCCGGCAGGATGTCCCAGAGTGTCGTTTACCTGCTTCAGGTTGTTCAGGTCCAGCATGAAAAGAGTCAGATAAGGGCACATGGAGGGAACGAGCGTATTGACCACCATATCGAATGCTGCTCTGTTATTGACGGTGGTAAGCGCGTCGGTATATGCCTGATGCTGGAAGTGCTGGGCATTTGTAACGAGATAGATATGGTTCAGCAGCAGTGCAAAATAGAAGAAGACCAGCAGAGTATCTATTGCTATGCTCATTACGAGAGCATATTCGGGCATGTCGTTTTCAAGATAGGGCTTTACCCAGTACATGATTATTGTTATGACGGTAAATACAAAGAAGGTCACGATTCCCGAACGCAGTATCTGGTTCAGATTGGACTTGGTATCGTGCAGGAAGATAAAAAGTGCATAGAAGATACCGGAGAAAATAAGTATATGGGTGACTTCGAGCCACACACCGATATCGGCGGTGCCGATTCCGTAGAGGAACAGTCTGATAAGGAGATAAGAAGTGAAAACGGATGCCAGACCGTAGTATTTCTTGTTCCAGTGAGGCATCAGCGCGGCAAGATAAAGGGAGAAGAAGATGGGCATCAGCATCAGGGAACAATGGGTGATGATATGCGCTATAGCCTTGTTTGAGAAAACAAACTGAAGCAGATCAGCCTGTGCCAGAGCCCATATCTGGCTTATGATTGCAAAAATACTGAGGTAAATGCGGGGTTTGGTTATGTTGAAACCGTTGCGCATGCCGACAAAGGATATCAGACCTGCAACCAGCAGCAGGATGGCAAGAATGAAGCCAACGATGCTGCAGAAGATAAGGGGTGCGCAATTAAGGAGAATGTTGATAAATACAGTGTTGCTTCTGTCGAGGTAAAATGCGTAATTACCGTTTGGAATATCGACGGTAAGCGCAGTAAATTCGATCTCGATGGTTTCGCCGCTCATGTCAGGAGACAGATTTACGACAGACCAGAGACTGCCGAAACTGTCTATGAAGGAGGCAGAATTGTTATAGCCATAGCTGTATACGGAAACTCCGCCTACGGTAACATTTATGCGTTCGTTTATCGTGCGGAAGCAAAGTACATAATCACTGCCGGAAATATCGGGCAGTGTGTTTCTGAGTTTTGTGGAACCGTTCTCGGTAGTCAGTGCACGGGGGATTGAAATGATCGAAGTTTCCGTATCGTCTTCGACAAGCAACCAGCCATCGTTGAACATATCGGCATCGCTGAATGAGATGAGCGGAGCTTCAAGTTTGAGGGTTTGTGCTATAAGACAAATTGCGATGCATGCAATAAGACAAAGTATTGTTGTCAAAGTACTTTTATGATCATCGAAAAATTTGCGCATAAATACGACCCCTTTCGCGCAAATATCGCTAAAAAGATAAAACTAGCCAAATGTTATTTCTATATATTATGGTCAAAATCCTGCAACACAGAAAAAGTTTTGGAAATAAATATAGAAGTGCCTGTTGTCTTTTTGTTCATATAATGCCTTATTCGGATTGCTATATAATGTAGAAAAGTCACGATGCTATGGTATAATTTACGTGGAATATTATTGGTTAATTATACCTGTTAATGAGAGGACTGACTCGTATGAAAATATTCAGCCGGCTGAAGAATAATCGGATGGCGTTTGTCATCGGAGTGTGCATTGTTATTTTGGCAGCAGTCGCACTGGCGGAAGTGCTTGATGCCGTATGGCCTGATCCGAGCGGCGATGTTGAATATTCGGAAGGCGGATTTGTTGTTGACGCCAGCCATGCAGACGAAGGCTATGTAATGGTGAAACACACCGAATGCAAGTCCGGACTCAAGCTGCGTGTTGCCGTTGGCTCAATGACTTATTCGTATGATATCAACAGCAACGGTGAGTATGAAGTAATACCGCTCCAGATGGGCAGCGGAAAGTATACTTACTCGCTGTACAGGAATGTGAAGTCCAACAAGTATTCCAAGGAAGCAGAGATGAGTATCAGCGTAGAATTGGCTGATCCCGACATTCCTTTTGTCGGTCCCAGCCAGTATGTGTATTACGAGCAGGATACTCCGGCAGTTCTGATGTCTTACGAGATATGCGAAGGACTTGAGACCGACGAAGAAAAGGCAAGAGCCGTGATCAATTATATGATCGATAATTTCTCGTACGATTTTGAAAGGGCCAAAAAACAGACCACTTTCTACCTCGGTGATGTGGACATGTGCTTTGAGACCCGTACGGGACTGTGTCAGGATCTTGCGGTTACTCTTGCAAGTATGCTGCGTGTGCATGGTATCCCGACCCAGATGGTCATAGGATATTGCGGAAATTTTTATCATGCATGGAACAAAGTGAAGATCGATGACGAATACATATTGATTGACATAACGGCACTTATAAACGGAACGAGCACGGATTACGTTTATACCGAAGAAAGAATTTATTGACGAGCGCTTTACGCGGAAGGAGAAGCATGATGTCTATGAATACCAATAAGAAGCAGAACATGACTATGGAAGAGCTTTCCGGATTCTGTTCCCAGATTGCTATGATGCTCAATTCCGGACTTGGTCTGTATGAAGGCCTTGAGGCGCTTGCACGAACCCACAGCACCGGAAAGTCCGCTGATGTATACGCTAATGTATTCAGGATCTTTGAGGAGAAGGGTTCCCTTTGCGAAGCACTCAGGGAAGACGGCAACTGGCCCGGATACATGGTTGAAATGACCGGCATCGGTGAACGTACCGGCCATCTGGAAAAGATAATGGATTCCATGGCAGTATATTACAGCCGTGAGGCACGTATCCGCAGCGCTATTGTAAGTGCGGTTACATATCCTATCGTGCTTGGAGTAATGATGCTGCTTATCCTGCTGGTTATGATCGTGAAGGTACTGCCTGTATTCAAGCGTGTACTTGCCAGCCTGGGTGTTGCAATAACCGATTCCGGAAATGCTCTCATGAGCGTGGGTGTCAGCATCGCATGGGTAGTGCTTGCCATAATGGGCGTGATCATCCTTCTCGCCATTGTTTGCTGTCTGCTTCTCAAGACTAAGGCACGCAGCAAGGTGATAGCACTGCTGAGCAAGGTCTTTGCTCCCATTGGCAAGGTAAGCCGTCAGCTTTCCGCTTCCCGCGTTGCATCCGTCCTTTCGATGATGCTCTCCGGCGGTTATCCCATCGATGAGGCACTTGAGATGGTTCCCTCGGTTGTCAACGATGAAGCTTCTGTGGAACAGGTGAACAAGATCCGCGAGCGCATTGTAAACGGAGCTTCTTTTGAGGACGCAATTGCTGAGTCCGGTATGTATGACGAACTTTACAGCTGCATGATCAGAATGGGCTGCTCCGTTGGCTGTGCAGATGCGGTGATGGCAAAGATAGCCTCCGAGTATGAGACCAGGGTAGAGGACAATGTAGCCAATCTTGTATCCATTATCGAACCCACTCTCGTTGCAGTACTCTCTGTTGTGATCGGCGCCGTACTGCTGTCTGTTATGATGCCCATGGCCGGCATTATATCCAGCATTATATAATAGGAAGTGATTCGCAATATGAAGCGTGTTGAGAATGGCTTTCTGAGAGGCCTTGCTGTCATGCTGACAGTTTTCGCGGTATTGTTTGTCGGTGCGCTTGCGCTTATCGAATACATGAACGATTCCTCGGAAAACATGCAGCTTGAAATGGTGGAGAATGCCGTGAAAGATGCTGTTGTAACCTGTTATGCGGTTGAAGGCGTATATCCGGATAATCTGCAGTATCTTGTAGACAATTACGGCCTGTATTATGATGAGGAACGATTTGTTGTGTTCTATGATGCTTTTGCATCGAATGTTGTTCCTGAGATACGTGTCCGCATGAAGGGAGGACTGGCACATGAATGAGGCGGGAGGCGGCGCTGCGCGCGGTCATTCCATTTCGGGTGCTTTTGTATTCCTGCTGCTTGGTGTATTTGCGGTTTTTACTACGTTCATGGTGCTTTTGGGCGCCCAGTTCTATCGCAGCATAGTTGATGAAACCGATGCCCATGCCGAAGAGCGGGTGATTACAAATTATGTGCTGAATACAGTAAGGGGCAACGATTCGTCGGACAGCATTTCCGTAAAAAATATTGATGGAATCGACGTGCTGACTTTTACATGGCGGATAGACGGCGAAACCTATGAGACTATGGTCTATTGCTATGATGGAAGCATCCGTGAGTATTTTGCAGAAAGCGAAGATGACTTCAGGGCGGATTACGGTGAAGTGATATGCTCTGCTCAGTCGTTTGAGGCGGAGATAAACGGACAGCTTCTCACTGTTGAAGTTGTTGATGCCGAAGGTGCACTTCATGTGATGAACATGGCGCTGCGCTGCAATCAGGAGGTGGCAGAGTGAAAAAGGTAAAAACCATGAATGCCCTGCTGGTTGAGATAATGATCGCGGTGCTGTTCTTTGCTCTGTGTGCTGCCGTTATAATGGAGATATTCGGATATGCCAAGAAAATAAGCATACAGGCAGAAACGCGCAGTGATGCAGTTGTATGTATGCAGGATATGGCAGAACGAATGTATGTCGCGGAAAGCATGACCGAACTGCTTTATGCAGATGGTTTTGCTGAGACCGACGGCAAGTGGATCAAAGAATGCGGTGATTACGAAATTGCCGTTGAGGTGTCTGAAAAGATGACGGCAAGCGGAATGCTTACCGTTGCCAAAGTCAGCGCTTCTGAAGAAGGCGATGTCATTGCTGAAATACCATGTGTACGCTATGTCGGTAATGAGGTGAAGTGATATGCGCAAGAGTTTCAGAATAGGTCCGGGCGCAGCATCCCTTATGCTGGTGATAGTCGTGGTTGCTCTCAGTCTGCTTGCGCTGCTCGCATTTATAGAGGTACATGCGGATCATAAACTTACTGTCAGAAGCATAGATTTTGCTGTGGCAGAATATGAAGCTTCTGCGATGGCAGAGTACAGGCTTGCGGAACTTGATGGCATTTTGGTTGAGTGCGCATCTTCTTCTGCGGATGATTCGGAATATCTTGAGAAAGTCTCCGGTCAGCTGCCTGAGGGAATGATTATGGCAGACGGCATTGTATATTGGGAGCACGCTACTCCCGAAGGACGTGTGCTTATGTGTGCGGTAAAGATCATGCCGATGGGCAGCGAGGTTCGCTACGAGTGGACCGAGCACACGTTTGTAGCCGCTGGAAGCAGATAAACACCCGAGAATATATAACAGGTGAATATACAGATGAAGAACATACTCAAGAAAGCGCTGGAACTTGGCGGATCTGATATATTCATAATTCCCGGTTCTCCTGTCATGGCCAAGGTAAATGGCCGTATGGTGAATATAGGGGATGAAAAGCTCAGACCCGACAAGTGCAGTGAGCTTATAGGTGAAACCTATGATATGGCAGGCGGCAGAGATATTGCGCTGCTGCTGGAAAACGGAGATGACGATTTCTCGTT
>JAZRPZ010000023.1:0-19208 GCA_045649485.1 Clostridia bacterium | reverse complement strand
CTTCGCGGTGTGCAACGCGGGCCATTGCCAGATACATGCCTACTTCGGAGCACTCGCCTTCGAAATTGGCGCGGAGACCTTCGATGATGCGCTCGTCTGCACCCTGTGCAACGCCTACAACGTGCTCTGCAGCCCATACCTTCTCAGCAGCCTGCTCCTTGAACTTCTCGGCGGGAACCTTGCAAACGGGGCACTTTTCGGGGGCGGAGTCGCTTTCGTGAACATAACCGCAAACGGTGCAAACAAACTTCTTCATTATCATATCCTCCAATTTATCTTGTTGTTTTTGTACTTGGTTTTGTGTGTCGTTCCTTATGTTTTATATATAAACAGGGGATGGGGGATTGAAACACATTCTGCGAAATTATTATCTGAAAATATCAGGGAAGCACGATTATTTTTCCGAGGCTGCCTTTGCCGGTGGAATTGCCGTCGCCGTTTACATCATCAAAGCGGGTGATGTGGATAAGTTCTGCGTGACGCTTCATGGGCTCGCCGTTTACGGTTATATCCTTGAGAAAGATGCATTCCACGCTGTTGCTTACATAAGGATCAAATACCTCGCGGTCTTTTATGCGTATGGACTTCGGGCCTACGACTATCATGCGGGAGATGGGATACTTGTCCTGATGCATGGTGATGCGTATGTTTTCAAATGATACAAAGCCTATGTTGCTGCCCATTTCAAATGCGCCGAACCATCCGCGTACAGGGTCGGAATTCTCGTATGCATCAAAACTGTCGACGGGGCGGGAAAGATCGATCTCTATGTCCTCAAAGTGGATGCCGTCCATGCTGCCGGGAGCGCCCTTTTCGGGTGCGGTGCCGATATCATATGCGGGAGTCTGATAGTACATCTTGAAGGTGTGCACACCGCGCACGGTCTTTATGAGGGTATCGGTCAGGGAGCAGTCCACCTGAGAGCCGTCTTCGTAGGTGTATATGCCCTGTTCAAGGCGCATGCTCTTGTATTTTCCGGAATCCGCAGACACGATATTCTCGCACATGATGCACTTTCCGGGTCCGAAATTGACGGAGGAATTCTGCCAGTCGTAGGTGTTCAGCGCCACAAGGTCGTCGCCGACCTCGCCGGATATGTTGCGCACCAGTACGTTTTCCACATTGCCGTTGATATGCAGACCATCCGCATAGCAGCTTTCGAAGGTGATGTTTTCGATGACCACATTTTTGGCGTTGCCCAGCTGCACGCAGAAAGCGGCGGCATTGGCAAAGACCATATTGGTAAGAGTAAGGTTTTCGATGTTGTTGAAGAGCATGCAGGTGCTTACGCCGTAGAAACTGCGCTCCGCATCGTATTTGCCGGTGCGTCCGTATCCCTTGCGGCAGGTGTTGGATTCCTCCCAGCGTCCGCCGTTTATGGAGATGTTGTTGTTGGCGAATTCGTCCGAGAAGGGCATATGTGTGCCGTCCATGGTGTTTTCGTTGCGCAGCATCAGCACTTCGGTATCTGCGGTAAGACGGATAACTGCGTCGTAAGCGGCTTCAATATGCCTGTTTGAGGGCATGCGCAGGGAAGCATCGATATAATAGGGCTCTTCGGCAGAAGGGATTATGACCACCTGATGCTCGATAAGCGCCTGCTGCAGCGCATCCGTCCATATGCGCAGACCATCCTTTTCGCGCACGAGATGGACGTATTCATCAAGCGAGCAGTAATTGGTAAGTCCTGCTATCAGCGCCATGTTGGAAAGGCGTATATCGTCCAGAAATTTGGATATATCCTGTTTACGGTTAGCCATTTTACAAACCCCGTTTCGTTTTTACTGTATGCTTACATTATAGCAGAAGAAAGGCTTAAGCGGTGCTTTTTCTTATTTACAAATGTAAATAATGCGTTTATAATGTTATAAAAACAATAAGGCGGTGGGTGGATGAAGCTTGGCGTTATAACCGACGAGGTGTCCCAGAGCATCCGCGAGGCTGCGGAATTTGCGAAGCATTTCGGTCTTCAGGGGCTTGAATTGCGCTCCGTAAACGACAGAGGTCCCTTTGCATGGACGAAGGAAGATGTCTGCGAAATAAAGAATACTGCCGACGAATACGGACTTGAGATCGCTGCGATTTCTTCGCCCTTGTTCAAGTGCGATATAAACGACGAAGACGCTGTAAAGGCGAATATAGAAGGCTTCAGAAGATGCGCGAAATATGCCGGATTTTTCGGCTGCAAAATCATCCGCGGATTCGATTTCTGGAAATGCGGCGCCTCTGTTGAGGAAAGAGCGGAAAAATTCGCCGATATAGTGAAGATATGCGAAGAATACAAGGTATATTGCGTGCTTGAAAACGAGCCCGCCACTCACGGCGGCACTCCTGCAAAGGTGCTTGAACTCGTGCGCAGGATAGACAGCCCGTGGGTAAAGGTGCTTTTCGACCCCGGCAACACATTCTTCTATTCGCCGGAGGAAAAGCCTTTCCCCGAAGACTACGAGCTCGTAAAAAACGATACCATCCATGTGCATATAAAGGATTCCCTGTGCATTGAAGGCAAGCCGCAGGCGGTGTGCATCGGCACGGGCTGGGTGGATTACAAAGGATTCATTGCCGCGCTCAGGCGTGAAGAATATGACGGATACATGTGCCTTGAGACTCACTACCGGCATTCGGCTGAACTGGACGAAACCCAGCTGAATCTGCCCGGCGGCGCTGCTTTCTCGATAGGCGCTGCGTCCGCATCCGCAGAGAGCATGGCTGCGTTTAAGGAACTACTTAAATGACGGGAGAGTAAGAAAATGAAAAAGCTGAATGTTGCCATCATCGGTCAGGGAAGAAGCGGCCGCGATATTCACGGCGCGTTCTTCAGAAGTGAACTCAATGAGAAATTCAATGTTGTAGCTGTAGTGGATGCTCTTGAAGACCGCCGCAAGCGCGCAAAGGAAGAGTACGGCTGCCCGGTATACAGCGATTACAGAGAGCTTTTCAAGCTTGATAATATCGACCTCGTTATCAATTCCACTTTCTCGTATATGCATGCGCCTGTCAGCATCGACTTGCTTGAGCATGGCTTCAATGTTGTCTGCGAAAAGCCCTTCGCAAAGCATTATGAGGACGCCGCAAAGGTTGTTCTGGCCGCACGCAAAAGCGGCATGATGTTCAATGTCTTCCAGCAGTCCCGCTTCGCTCCTTATTTCAAGGAGATAAAGAAGATTCTGGCAAGCGGCGTACTGGGCGATATATTCCAGATATCCATTGCCTTCTCCGGATTCCAGCGCCGCTGGGACTGGCAGACTTCTCTTGATTACGCCGGAGGCTCCGTGCTGAATACCGGCCCCCATCCGCTGGACCAGGCGCTGGACCTTCTGGGATTCCCGGAAGAAGTGGGCGTATTCTCCAGGCTCGGCAGGGCAAATACTTTTGGTGATGCCGAGGATTATGCAAAGATTATCCTCACCGCACCCGGCAAGCCCCTTATCGACCTTGAGATATCTTCCTGCAACGCATACGCACCCTATACTTACGTTATCCATGCCCGCAACGGCTCTCTGCGCTGCACCCAGAATATGATCGAATATAAGTATTTCGATCCCGCAAAGGCTCCCGAGCAGAAGCAGATACTTGAGCCCCTCTGCGATGCAAACGGTCTGCCTGCCTACTGCGGCGAAAAGCTTGACTGGATAGAGGAAAAGATAGAGATCACCCAGAGCGTATTCACCGAATCCGTAAGGGAATATTACGACATGATCTATGCCAACCTCACTGAAGGCACAGATATGCCCATCAAGCCCGAACAGGTGCTGAAGCAGCTGAAGGTTATCGATCTTATCCATGCACAGAATCCGCTCACCGTTATAAAGGGAGATGACGAAGCATGAAGATAGCTATCCTCGGAACAGAGAATTCCCATGCATATGCCTTTGCAAGCCTTATAAAGAACGATCCCAAATATGCCGATATCGAGATCGTAGGCGTATATGGCTATGATGACGCGGCGAATAAAAAGCTGCTGGATGAAGGTCTTGTGCCTTATTCCGCAAAGGATCCTCACGAATTCATCGGCAAGGTAGACGGAATAATGGTGACCGCGCGTCACGGCGATCATCATCACGAATATGCGCTGCCCTATGTGAAGGCAGGTATTCCCGCTTTTATCGATAAACCCTTTACTGTGGGACTCGATAAGGCTTATGAACTTATCGAAGCGGCAAAGGCAGCGGGCGCACCCCTCTGCGGCGGTTCGTCTCTGAAATATATGGATGAGGCAAAGCCCCTTGCACGCTATGCCAAGGCGCATAAGCCCGTAGGCGGCAATGTTACCGCGCCCGTCAATATGGTGAATGAATACGGCGGATTCTATTTCTACGCACAGCATCTTATAGAGATACTGTTTACCGTGTTCGGCATCGATATTAAGAGTGTGTATGCCAAAAATCATGGGGAAGAGAACCGCGTCAGCGTAATACTTGATTACGGCGATTTCGACGTGACCGCGCAGTTCTACGATTCCTATGAATATACCGCGACCGTTTATACCAAGGAAGGCAGTAAGCGCGGCGCGACTATGGACGTAACATATTGCTACGAACTTGAACTGGATGAATTCGTGAAGATGGCAAAGACCGGCAAGATGCCCCATGATTACGAATCGCTGGTAAAGCCGCTGAAGCTGATGCACTTCATTGAAGATTCCTATACTCAGCAAAAAGAAATTCCCGTTCAGTGGTAAAAAAGAAAAGCTCCCGCAAGGGAGCTTTTTTGATGTTCAGCTGACTTTGTGTCTCCACATTATGTAGCGCATTACGCAGAACATTGCGCTTACGACCCATGCGAGACCTGCAGCCCACCAGATGCTGTCCATTCCGATGCCGGGAATGAGCACCAGCAGCATGGGGATGCCGATGCGGCACACGACTTCCACGCCGCCGTTTACGAAAGAGAACAACGCGTCGCCGATACCGTTCAGCAGACCGCGGGTCATATTGATAGCGGCAAGGAAAATGTAGAACCAGCTTGTGAGCCTGAGTCCGTATGCGCCTACGCGGATGACTTCCATATCGTCAACAAACAGCGCGACGATATTTTCGGAGAAAAGCTGCATTACGATTATCATCAGCACCGAGAATACAGCCGAAAGCATCATACCGTGACGCAGACCACTCTTTACTCTGTCCATTCGGTTTGCGCCGAAGTTCTGTCCGGCATAGGTGGAGAGCGCGGTACTCAGAGAGCCGTAGGGCATATGCACCAGCTGCTCAACGCGGGATGTGGCGGTAAATGCGGCCACGGCAGCGGTACCCCAGGAATTGACGAAGGACTGCAGCGCTGCGGTGGAAAGCGCTATCATGGACCACTGCATAGCCAGCGGAATACCGATGCGCACGGAGCGCCTTATCATTTCCGCGTCGGGCTTCAGCATACTGCGGCTCAGCTTGAAGTAAGAATTGGTCTTGAATACATATACCATACATCCTGCGCCTGCCATAAGCTGCGCAGCGGCGGTGGCAACGGCAACGCCGACCACGCCCCAGCCAAATACGCAGACGAATATGACGTCCAGCAGTATGTTCATAAAGCTTGCGAATACGAGGAAGTACAGGGGAGTGCGGGAATCGCCAAGCGCTCTCAGCATGGAAGAAGTGAAGTTGTACACGCCGACCAGCGGCACGCCTGCGCAGCATATGCGCATGTATACAACGGCGTCATGCATGATATCATCGGGCGTATCCATAAGCCTGAGAGCAAATGGTGCGGCTATGAAGGAAATTATGCTCATTATGAACGCGGCGGAGAACATGACGTATGCGGAATTGGATATGGACTGGCGCGTCTTCGCGTCATTGCCTGCGCCGAAATACTGACTGGTAACGATGCCGCAGCCTGCGCCGATACCTCCCGAAATAGAGAAAAACAGAAATGTGACTGAGCCGGTTGCACCGACTGCCGCAAGCGCGGCAGCTCCCACAAAGCGACCGACTACGATGGAATCCACAAGGTTATAAGCCTGCTGGAAAAGATTGCCTATCAGCATAGGCAGAGCAAATATGGCAAGCAGCTTTGATGGGTTGCCTGCTGTCATGTTCAGCACTCTTGTTTTGTTCATGGTACCTCCTTGCCTGACGGAAGAAAGACGGTGTGTATCAGCCCACGAAATCCTTGCCGGTGAGTTCCTTTATGTGCATATGGCGATACCTGGCCATTTCGACGGTGCTGAAGGGTGCTTCGGGCATGAAGCCGCTTCTGCTGAAACCGCCTTCATACAGGAAAGGACCGGTATAGTCGGCTGCTTCAAGATATTCTACTACGCTCTTCCAATCCAGCATTCCGTAGCCGGGGAAGAAGTGCTTTTCGTCGATGAAATCGTAATCGCTCATGTGAGTGGTCACTATCAGATGACCCAGCTTTTCAACGAATTCCTTGTGGGTGCTGCCGTAATCGGTGAGCAGGTGATTTACATCGAAGCAAACGCGCAGCCTGTCGTCTGCAGAGACCAGTTCGAGCATTTCTTCTGTGGTATGTCCGAGGCAGGTGCGGGGCAGGTCTTCCACGCAAATCACGGCTCCGAATTCGGCTGCGTACTCCGCAAGCTCGGCAAGAGATTTCTTTGCGGCTTCCATGCAATCCTCGCGTTTCATGTCCTTCAGCTGTTCGGCATAAGCTGCGATTTCGGCTTCGGACATCTTCTGTGCGGCGAGCCAGCGCGGGATATTGGCAAGTGCGGGGTCGGGGAGGGGTTCTGCGGAGGGATGAATTACGAACCTGTAAATGCCGACTTCGGCGGCTTTCTTTATCAGGCTGCACTGATAGCCGACCACGCGCTGTCTTTCGGCTTCATCGGTGGCGGCGATATTCAGTTCGCCTGCAAAGGGCAGGTGATAGGAGACTATTTCCATGCCGGCTGCATCGGCGTTCTTTCTGAAGGCTTCCCAGTCGATGGCGTCGCAATTCCGCCAGCCGACGCTGAGTTCAACCGCCTGTATGCCGCAGAAGGCGAAGTGCTTCAGTGTATCAAAATCGGTATGAGAGGTAGATACCGCAGTTTTCCATTTTTTGTAATCAGACATTTCTTATATCCTCCTTACAATTTGCCTATTATCCGTATGTTCGGTTTCACCTGTGTCGTAAAAGGCAGCGGACAGCCGAGCATCTGAGGTACGCTTATTTGACGGAATGCCACACTGTTCACGAATATCTTTGAAACGTTCTCAGGCAGCTGCCGTCGATATGAATGGTGTCCGGCCAGCATGAGTTATATCTATGTTGAAACGATTATATCACTAACTTAACGTCATGTCCATGACAGAATATATCTTTGCTGTCCGATAAAAAATACCGTCCTGCGATAAGCTTTGCAGGACGGTGGAGAATGGATCAGTATACAAAGAGATCGCTGCGCTTTTTGTAGTAAACGGCGGTAAGCGCTGCAGCAGCGGCGCTGCTGATGAGGGTATCGAAGGAGAAGGCAGATTCCATACAGCAGATTACGATGTCTATGATAATTACCAATATCTGGTAGGCCAGCAGGTGCCGGGGACCGCTTCTTCTGTAATTGGCCAGCTTGAAACGTACGATGATGGCATAGACGGCGCAGAAGACAGAAGAAATGCCCGCGAACAGCAGCTCGCCTTCGGAATAGATATAGCGGTTAAAGCTATCCGAGAAAAGGTATAAGAAGTATGCTGTACCGATCAGCAGGTTTACGATGGAGCTGAACCAGAGAGAAAAATAAATGAGGAATTTGTGCCACTTCATGGGGAGAGAAGGTCTGCTGTCGATGTTGTAATTTTCCATTGTGTTTGCCTCCGTATGTGTTGTTTTGTATGAATAAATTATATACGGATGCAATAAACGTGCGTATACCCGGGGTAGACAAAGGCCCCGGACCATTTCGAATGATCCGGGACCTTTATTATTGGTGAATATTACTTCTTTTCTTCGGTTTCCTTCTTCTCTTCGGGCTTCTTTTCTTCTTCTTTTTCCTTGGCTTCCATTGCGGCGCGCCTCTTCTTGCCTTCTTCCAGCTTCTTGGCTACGCTCTCGGCAAACTTGCGGGGAATGGGATTTACGGGAGCGTTTGCGAGCTGCTCGGCAAACAGAGCAACGAACTCAAGGGTGATCATGAAGGAATCGGGATCGATGCGCTCAAAATCGTCCGTATGGTTGTGGATCTGTGCGCCGCCCATTGCATTCAGGCGGGCGAAGGTGCATGCGGGAACGCCTGCGCCGGCGAAGCTGGTGGAGTCAGAGGAGTAGGTGCCCAGCTCGGTGCCTACGG
This sequence comes from Clostridia bacterium, assembly GCA_045649485.1. Lineage (GTDB taxonomy): Bacteria > Bacillota > Clostridia > Christensenellales > Aristaeellaceae > RUG11247. Next base: position 10,981 of record JAZRPZ010000023.1, on the reverse strand, counting down.
GGTAATTGTTCAGCTTGGCGATGTATTCGATGGCATGCAGAGTATCTTCACTGGCGGTCACGCAGCAGTGCTCGTAGCCGATAGTGCAGCCGGTCATATCGAAATTGATGTTGAAGATATAGTTCTTGAGATCTTCCTCATGAGCCTTGCAGTACTCGCGGGAACCTACCAGACCGATCTCCTCTGCGCCGCACCATACGAACTTCATGGTTCTGCGGGTGCCGTTTTCCTTGAAGTAATGCATCAGTTCGGAAATGGTGACGGAACCGGTGCCGTTATCCCAGATGCCCTTGGAGTAGGGAACAGAGTCGTAGTGTGCGGAGAAGGCGATAACTTCTTCCTTCAGATCGGTACCTTCGATGGTGGCAACTACGTTGTGGGAGGTGGCCTTTACGGTCTCGCCTTCCAGTACGATCTTTACCTTGGTGGGCTTGGCGAGAACCAGCTTCTCAGCCTCGGTGATATGGATGCGCAGGCCGGGCAGAGGCTGACCCTTCTTGCCGAAGGCATTGGTGGGACGCAGCTCGTTCTTGATGGACTCGTCCTCATACATGTTGCCGCCGATGGCGATGTAGCCGACGGCGCCCTTCTTTACCAGTTCCTCATAGATCTCGGGCTTTGCGCGGCCCTGCATCATGACGACCTTGCCCTCAACATCGGTGATGTTGGCATCCAGAGCGTTTTCGATGTACTTGAAGCCGCCGATAACGCCTTCTGCGGGGGTGTTGGCAGTCTTGCCGATGCCGATAACGGGGAATTCCTTATATTCGGGCTCCAGAACGATCAGCTTGGCTTCCTTGATGTTGCATACTTCGACTTCGAAGTCTTCGATCACGGCAGGAACGCCTGCTTCTTCGCAATGTGCCTTGATGATCTCGGCTGCCTTCAGTTCTTCTGCGCTGCCGGCGATGCGTACGAAACCGATATCTTCAAGCAGCTTCCATGCTCTCATTTTATCCATGCTCATTTTGTGTTTCCTCCTATATATTGCCTTTGTTTTTTAAATTGCGAAATCGCCGTTTTCAAATACGGGAACCTCGGTGCCGTCCGCAGTGATGCCAACGATGCGCATATCGGGAGTGCCCATCATGAAATCCACGTGGATGACGGAATCGTTGAAGGTAAATGGGTCATCCTCAGGCAGGGGACGTCCCAATGCCCTGCCCAGTGCCAGATGGCAGGATGCGTTCTCATCGATGAGAGTGCAGTAGTAAACGATGTTGGACATGGAGATGGGGGAATGATATTCTACCAGCGCCACTTCGCCCAGATAGCCGGCATTTTCATCCATGGCTACCAGTGCTTCCAGCATTTCCTTGCCTTCTTCGGCAATAACTTCAACTACCTTGCCCTTTTCAAAGCGGAAGCCGAAATTTTCGATCTTCTTGCCGCCCAGAACAAGAGGCTTGGATGCAAATACAACGCCCTCGGTACCGAACTTCTCGGGAGAAGTGCAAAGCTCTTCGGAGGGGATGTTGGCGTGGAAGGATATGCCCTTGCGGGGCCCCTTGAAGCCGAACTTGGAATAGGGGGTCATGGCAACGGTAAGATCGGTGCCGTTGGATGCGGTATAATGGAGCTTGGTGAAGTTGTAATCGTCGATGCGGTTGCCGCGCTCAGCCTTCTTGGCGCTCTTTTCGGCCCAGGTCTCGACCACATCGTTATCCTCATCGATGTAGCACAGCTTCAGAATGAGCTTCCACAGTTCCTCAAGTGCATTCTCCTTGGGTACATCCTTCAGAATGTATTCTGCCCACTGCTGGGTGGGGATCATTGCGATTACCCACTGAGCGTGCTGTTCACGGGCGGCGCGGCGCATTACGTTGCGCACAGCGTCGGTATGGGCGAAGATCGCATTTGCCTGCGCTTCGGGTACATCTTCCATCAGCAGGGGATTTACGCCTTCGAGGCGGGCAACACAAGCGCCCTCGTCGAAATACTTCTGATACTGCAGTACTTCCCAGTCTTCAACCTTGCGAACATCCTCGTCACTGCGGTATTTTGCGGCTATCTTCATGTTGGGCTCGTCATGATAATGTACAACGACATTGGACGCGCCCAGCTTGTAGCATTCTTCTGCGAAAATGGGAGTGAAATCCGCGCCTTCGATCGCAGCTTCAACTACAACGGGCTGACCCTTCTGTACGTTGATGCCGAGACGCGCCAGAGTGTAAGCGTATTTGCGCTTCATCTGTTCAAGAGTCATATTCATACCTCTTTTCGTATTATAGGTAAGTGAAAATGAATTTTTAATATTTCAACCTTGCATAATATGGTACTCTTTTATTAGCTGACTGTCAATCGTTATTTGGAATTTTGTGGTTTTTATTGAACACATATGCGGATATATTCAAATAATGTACTTATTAATTAAAAAAAGGACTTTCAAAATGTGCGGATTTTTGGTATTATAAAATAAAGCAGAAGTGCTTACAATACAAGGAGGAATCAGACATGAAGAAGTTCCTTACCCTCATTCTGGCTGTTGCAATGCTCCTGACCGTTCTGCCCGCTGCAGTTGCAGAGAGCGAGTGGCGCGTTGCAATGATCACCGACTACGGCGACATCACCGACCAGTCCTTCAACCAGACCACCTACGAAGCCTGCAAGGCTTACTGCGAAGCCAACGGCATGGACTTCAGCTACTTCAAGCCCGCAAGCGATTCCGATCCCGACCGTATCGCAATGGTAGACAAGGCTGTTGACGAAGGCTACAACATCATCGTAATGCCCGGCTACGCATTCGGTGCTACCGTCGCCGAGGTTCAGGATATCTATCCCGACATCACCTTCATTGCTCTGGACGTTTCCGAGGGCGACCTTGGCGGCGCTGAGCTGGCTTCCAACGTATACTGCGCTGTATACCAGGAAGAACTGTGCGGCTACATGGCCGGCTACGCAGCAGTTAAGCTGGGCTACACCCACCTGGGCTTCCTGGGCGGCATGGCAGTTCCCGCAGTTATCCGCTACGGCTACGGCTTCGTACAGGGCGCAGATGCAGCTGCTGTTGAAATGGGCGTAGATGTTACCGTTGAGTACGCATACGGCAACCAGTTCTACGGCGATGCAGACATCACCGCTTATATGGACAACTGGTATCAGAACCTGGGCGTTCAGGTTGTATTCGCTTGCGGCGGCGGCATCTTCACCTCTGCAGCAGAAGCAGCTGTTAAGGTAGACGGCGGCAAGGTCATCGGCGTTGACGTTGACCAGTCCGGTCTGATCGATTCCACCTACGGCGAAGGCCTGACCGTTACTTCTGCAATGAAGGGTCTGGGCGCAACCGTCAACACCCTGCTGGCTGAGACCACTGCAGGCAACTTCGCAAACTACGGCGGCAAGGTCGACAAGCTGGGTCTGGTATCCGCTGACGATCCTTCCCTGAACTACGTTGGCATCCCCGCTACCACTCAGTGGTCCGACGCCTTCACCGAGGCTGACTACGCTGATCTGGTTGCAAAGATGTTCAATGGCGAGATCGTTGTATCCGATGCTACCGATGCAATGCCCGCTACCACCATCACCGTAAACGAGTACGGCAACATCAAGTAATTCAATTTCTGACCGGGGACGATCATTCGTCCCCGGTCAGGTCATAGATATATTCCTCACCAAATCCCCCGTAGATGCGCGGAGGATTTGGTGAGGAATAAGAATAAACTGAACGGAGGAATAAGCTGTGTCCAGTCAGTACGCCATTGAGATGCTCAATATAACAAAGCGTTTTCAGGGCATTGTGGCAAACGACAATATAACGCTGCAGCTGCGCAAGGGCGAAATCCACGCGCTGCTCGGCGAAAACGGCGCGGGCAAGTCTACGCTGATGAGCGTGCTGTTCGGTCTTTATAAGCCTGAGGAAGGTATAATCAAAAAGGACGGACAGGTAGTAAATATCAAGGACCCCAATGATGCAAATGCGCTGCATATCGGCATGGTGCATCAGCATTTCAAACTCGTTGAATGCTTTACCGTGCTCGATAATATCATAATGGGCGTTGAGCCCAATACATTCGGTTTTCTCAGAAAAAAGGAAGCACGCAGGAAGGTAGCCGAGCTTTCCAAAAAGTATGGTCTGCATGTGGAACTCGATGCAAAGATAGAGGATATCACCGTCGGCATGCAGCAGCGTACCGAAATTCTGAAGATGCTGTATCGCGATAACGATATACTCATTCTCGACGAGCCCACCGCGATGCTTACCCCCAGCGAAATAGACGACCTGATGCAGATAATGCGCAATCTTGCAGCGGAAGGCAAGAGCATACTGTTTATCTCCCACAAACTTTCGGAGATAATAGCCGTTTCGGACCGCTGCACCGTACTGCGCAAGGGACGCTATGTGGGTACCGTAAATACTGCTGAGACCACCGCGCAGGAGCTTTCCGTCATGATGGTCGGCAGAGACGTCAATTTCCATGTGGCCAAAGAAGAGGCGGTGCCCGGAGAGACCGTGCTCAAGGTAAAGAACATGAGCGTCGCTTCCAAGCTGCACGCAAAGAACGCAGTCAACAATGTGTCCTTTGAGGTGCGTAAGGGAGAGATAGTCTGTATCGCCGGCATTGACGGCAACGGTCAGACTGAGCTTATACACGGTATCACCGGTCTTGAGCCCCTTGCGGAGGGCAGCATAAATATGCTGGGCAGGGATATAACCGATATGTCCATCCGCAAGCGCAGCGCGGCAGGCATGAGTCATATTCCCGAGGACAGGCATAAGCATGGTCTGGTTCTGGATTATGCGCTTGATGACAATATGATACTGCAGCGCTATTACGAGAAGAATTTCAGCCTGCTGGGATTCATGAGAAGACGCAAAAAGCGCGAGTATACCGAAAAGCTCATCGAGCAGTATGATATCCGCTCTGCGCGCGGCGCTCACACCATCGCCCGCAGCATGTCCGGCGGAAATCAGCAGAAGGCCATCGTTGCCCGCGAGATCGACAAGGATCCCGGTCTGCTTATCGCGGTCCAGCCCACCCGCGGTCTGGATGTAGGCGCTATCGAAAATATCCACAAGCAGATAGTTGCTCAGCGCGATGCCGGCAAGGCAGTACTGCTGGTGTCTCTCGAACTCGACGAGGTAATGAACGTTTCCGACCGCATACTGGTAATGTATGAAGGCGAGATAGTCGGTCAGTTTGATCCCAAAGAGGTTACTGTGGAAGAGCTTGGTCTCTACATGGCCGGTTCGAAGAGAATGGAGGTGTGATGGGCTGTGAAAAACAAGATTTCTTCTGCGGTGAAATGGTTTTTCAGGAATAACGCCGTGCAGACCATCATCGCTTCTCTGATATGCATTCTGCTTGGCGTGTTCATCGGCTACATTGCGCTTCTGATAATCAATCCTGCAGGTGCATCGGACGCCATCATGGCTATACTGAAGAACTTCTGGACTTACACCCGTGAGACCGCGCAGCTCAAGTATCTGGGCAATACGCTGGTAAAGACCGCACCCCTTATCATGTGCAGCATTTCGGTTCTGTTTGCATATAAGGTTGGTCTTTTCAACATCGGTGCAGCGGGTCAGTATGTTGCCGGCGCAGGCGCTGCACTGTATTTCGCGCTGGCGCTGAATATGCCCTGGTGGGTATGTTCACTGGCTGCAATGGCCGCGGGCGCGCTGCTTGGCATGATTTCCGGCGCACTCAAGGCTTACCGCAATGTAAACGAGGTAATCTCCTGCATTATGCTCAACTGGATAACCCTTTATTCGGTAAATGCGCTGCTTTCGCAGGTGAAGGATACCGCAAGCCCCTATACGCTCAAGATAAGGAATGTTAATCCTGAGGCGCTTATCCCCAATATGGGCCTTGATAAGTACTTCACCAACAATACCTATGTTACCATCGCGATCCCCGCAGCGATAATCATCGCCATTCTTATAACCGTTCTGCTTTCCGCAACCAAGCTGGGTTATGAGCTTAAGGCAACGGGTCTCAACAGACACGCTGCAAAATATGCCGGTATGCGCGAAAAGTACAACATCATTCTTACCATGGGCATCGCAGGCGCGCTGGCAGGTATCGGCGCAGCAATGCTGTATCTGACCGGATTCGAAGAGTGGTCCTGCACTCAGTCCGCTGTGCCTGCAATGGGCTTCAACGGAATTGCCGCAGCATTCCTCGGCGGACTGAATCCCATCGGTTCGGTGCTTTCTTCCTTCTTTATCCAGCATATCACCAACGGCGGCGCATATGTGGATAAGTCTATGTACAGTTCCGAAATTTCCTCCTTCATTTCTTCTGTTATCATCTATCTGTGCGGCTTCGTGCTGTTCTTCCGTCATTTCATGACAAGGCTGATAGACAGAAGAGAGGAAAAGAAAGCCCTGAAGGGAGGAGAAGACAAATGATCCTGCTTGCACAGTATATGCTCATTTTCGCCTCCGTGCTGCTGCTTGTAGCGCTGGGCGGCTGCTTCTCCGAACGTTCCGGCGTTATCAACATCGGTCTTGAAGGCATAATGGTATTCGGCGCACTTGGCGGCGCGCTCACCATGCGCTATCTGCCCGAAGCAGCACCTGCAGCAGTGGTTATCTGCTCTGCAATTGGCGCTGCGCTGGTTACCGGCGCGCTGTATTCGCTGCTGCTGGCGGTCGCTGCCATTAATTTCAAGGCAGACCAGACCCTTGTCGGTACTGCAATGAATCTGCTGGGCACCGCTGCCGCTACGGTAATCGTAAAGGCAATAAACACCGCTGCAAATCCCGATGACGTATCCTCCACCGTGCAGTATGTAAATGCCAAGAAGGCATTCATCGTAAACATCGGCGGCTTTGAATTCAACTGGTTCATGCTGCTGGCGGTAATACTGCTGGCGATTTCCTACGTGCTGCTTTACAAGACCCGCTTCGGTCTGAGACTCATGGCCTGCGGCGAACATCCTCAGGCAGCGGATTCCGTGGGTATCAACGTATACAAGATGCGCTATGCCGGCGTTATTATCTCCGGTATACTGGGCGGCATCGGCGGTCTGGTATATATCACCGCCGGCGTCAGCGAATGGAAGTTCGAAAACGGCGTTGCGGGCTTCGGATTCCTCGCACTGGCAGTTATGATATTCGGTCAGTGGAAGCCCCATAAGATAGCCCTTGCGGCGCTGCTGTTCGGTCTGTTCAGATCGCTGAGCAACGTTTACACCGGCTTCGATTTCCTGGCCAACCTCAATATTCCCGGCAACGTATACAATATGCTGCCGTACATCATTTCCCTCATAGTACTGGCGCTGACCAGTAAGAACTCCCGCGCACCCAAGGCGGAGGGCATCCCCTACGATAAGGGCGCAAGGTAAAAAAGAACCGTTCCGGATACTGATTCCGGAACGGTTCTTTTTTTTATATTCTTTTATTCCTGGATTTCTTCTGCTGCGGGGACGGCTGCGCCGATTACGGAGATGCTGTCCGCGGTGACCATTGCGGGGATGGAACGGGTCATCTGTCCATCGTAGATGACGGTCACGCTGTTGCCGATCTCAAGTCCTTCGGGAAGAACGCCTTCGGTGAGATTGACCTGTACAGATTCCATGCCTTCGCCGAGAACGATATATTCATCGGTTATCTCGGTAACGGTACCCTGCATAGAGTAGCCGGGGATCACGACCGCAGCGCCGATCTGCGGGGGCAGGGACATGGTCATTGCGCCGCTGAAGTATACGGTCACGTGAGTTTCGGTGAACTCCTGTCCGGCATAGGATTCGGGCAGATTCACGATTACATCGCCGAAATCGGGAGAAGATACGAGCAGGGTGTTGGCTTCGGTATCGGCTTCGATAACGTCGCCTTCAAGCTTGTACATTCTGATGACCATAGCGTTTATCTGCGGGGGCAGGGAACGGGTCATCATGCCGTTGTAATCAACGAATACATAGTCGCCGCATGCGATATCGCCGGTGGCTTCGATGTAAGTTTCTTCGTTTACGAGCACCATTACTTCGCCGAGTTCAGCGTTGTCGACGATATATCCCTCTTCGGTGATACCGGTGACGATGCCTTCCAAAAGTACGGGCTCAACATAGGTGCTTTCGGCTGCGGCACCGAAGGCTGCGATAAGGGCAAATACGATGATCATTGCGATTTTCTTCATTGTGTATCCTCCGTTTTTGTTTGTTACGATAATAAGACAGTTTTTTCAGCTGTTTTGTTCCGTTCCTTTATGTAAAAAGTAAAGCATCCCGATCGTGAAGGAAGGGATGCTTTTTGCCGGATGTATCAGATATTCAGCATTATTATCGATGCCATGCCGAGGGCGTATCCGATGTACTGCGGCAGGGAGAAACGTTCCTTGTATCTTATGAATGCCAGCAGGAATGTGAATATCATGCCCAGCGCAGCGTTTGTGGGATAAAGTATCGTGTTGGGAATATTGCCGATTATTACAAGCATGAGGAAGTTTACTATGGCATTTGCGATGCCGTTTGCTGCGGAATAGGGGAGACATTCCTTCAGGTCACGCATGAATGTTTTGGTGGTAAATGCAGCGTATGCTGTAAGCATTACAGATGCGGCGGCGAGGGCTATAATCATGAATTCATGAGTGTAGCTGTCTCCGAGGGCGCGCTTCTGCATATTCTGAGTAATGGCGCAGACGCCGTTGCCGAGGAAAGCCACCATGACGCATACGAGCCATTTAAGCGAGAAATTGCCCTTCTCGTTGAACTTCAGGTTCACCAGCACGATTGCGGCGAATATCAGCGCCATTCCGATTATCACCTTTGCGGTGACGGGTTCGCCGAGAATTACACCGTAAACAGTGGGGAAGATCAGCGAGCAGGAAACTATAAGCGAAGATATTGCCATAAGTCCGTAGCGCACGGCAAGCACGGTGGTGACCCATGCGGAAGCATAGCTTACGGCAAAGCCCAACGCATATGGAATGAGCTGCCTGCTGAAATGAAGATCGAAACCCGATGTTACTATGAAAAACAAGAGGGCGATGACTGAGGTTATTGCGGAAAAGAGTATTACATTGGGAGTTTTGTACTTAAGATTATACTGCTTCTGCGCAATACTCTGACAGCAGCTTACCAGCGGTACAAGCAGAAGCAGAAGATAATATATCATGTTTTAGCTCCTTTATCTGTCTATGCCTGCATATATTATGTTGCGGATGCAGTTGTGCAGCCGCAGATCCTCGGTGCCGAATACGTGCTGCATATAGAAGAAGCACAGACCGTTTTCGGGGTCGATAGAGCCGTAGCTGCCGGATGCGCCGCCCCAGCCGAAGGGGCCGAAGCCTGCAGGGCTGCCGCACATACCCTGATCGATGACTGTACGTACACCGAGACCGTAGCCCATTCCGATGTTGGTATATCCGTAGCCTTCGCGCATGGTGCCGCTGAGCTGATCGATGCGCATAAGGTCTATGGTCCTGCGGCTGAGCAGGGTCTCGCCTTCGGTAAGTGCCTGCTGGAATTTCATATAATCGTTTACCGAAGATATGAGTCCGCCGCTGGCGCTTTCCTTGAGAATTGGCGGCACGAGGAAGTTGGCCGCCCCGTTTTCCTGCAGGGGGGCATCCTTGCCGACGAATGTGTACTGATTTGCCAGCGCCTTGTTTTCAAGGGCATCAAGGGTAAATGCAGTGTCGTTCATGCCGAGAGGTTCGAAAATATGCTTCTTCAGATATTCGCCGAAGCGTTCGCCGGATATCTTTTCGATAAGCGCAGCAAGCACTTCGTGACCTATACCGTATCTGAACTTGGTGCCGGGCTCATAAAACAGGGGAGTTTCGGCGATATATTTCGGCAATGCGACGATGGGGCATGCGCCGCCTGTTTCCATGTAGTAGCGCATTCCCATATCTGCGTAATCGGGTCCGTCGCCTATACCTGCGGTCATGCGGAATACATCGCGTATGGTCACGGGATTCACGGCATCGCGTACAGTGCCGTCTTCGCAGCGCACCTTTACGTTTTTGAACTCGGGGAAGAAGCGGCTTACCTCGTCCTCAAGCAGGAAATATCCCTGCTCATACAACTGCAGGGCAGCCACGCAGGTGACGACCTTTGTATTGGAATATAGATTGTACAGAGTCTTTTCGGTAACGGGTGCGCCGGTAGAAATATCTTCAACGCCCTTTATACGGCGGTATATTTCCTTGCCATGCTGCCATACTGCGCAATCGTATCCGGAAAGAGAAAATTCCTGCATATTATCGTCAAGCAGACGATCCAGTGATTTTTCAAATCCTGCCATTATAACGCTCCTTATTTATCAGTATTTGCGTGAGAGCATGCTGTCCGCTTCGGCGCGGGTTATCTCACCGGCGTTGTACTTAGCCATTATGGCAACATCCTTACTGCGCAGCTTATAGAAGCACAGCAGCAGAGTGTAGGATACGGCGGTGGCGATAATGGAGGGCAGATTGCACACGAGATACATTTCGGTGATAGCCTGCTGGGTCTGTACCACACCGGAGGCGGCAAGGTCAGCGATGCTGCTTGCTTCAACCAGCACAAAGGAAGTAAGGCTGAGCAGGAAGGTACCAAGAGCAGTGCTGAAAGCACCGGGGATCTTTGCGGAGAAGGTCTGCACGGCGAAATTGATGCCGGTGGCGTCGATGCCGGTCTTGTACTTGCCGTATTCAAGGGCATCCAGAGTGAACATATATGCAATAAGACCGGAAAGAGTAGCGGGAATTGCAGTGACGATGGAACTGCAGATGGCAAAGGGTACTGTGAGGAAACCGAGGAAATAAGCGGAGAAGCTTACCAGACCCCAGCAGAAGGTGAAAATATTGCAGGCCATATACAGCTTGAAACGGTCAAAACGCTTCAGAATGAAGGGCAGGAGCATGCCAAGCACGGGGCCGGGAATCATGTTGAGCCAAGTGGTAATGATGCCGAATGTGGTCTGACCGTAAAGATAATAAGTGCCGACCATGCCTGCCGCGCCGCTGGTGGCGCAGATGCCGCAGAGTATCTGGCAGCCGTACATCAGGGTGAGGTACTTATTCTGCCTGAGGTAGGAGAACATCTCGCGCAC
>JAZRPZ010000022.1:0-28793 GCA_045649485.1 Clostridia bacterium | reverse complement strand
TCCCAAGGATTTTCCCCTTTTATCTTAAGGGTGATTACCTTGCCGTTGTCCAATTTAAGTGCTGCTTCACGGGCTGCGTAGGGCTTGAGGGGCTCGCGCTTTGCGGGCAGCTCGCCTTCGTAACGGATTACGAGGTAACGCAGAACGTTGTCGTTGATCTGGAAGTTACGCTCCAGCTCACGGGGGAGCTCAGAGGGGGCCTGGATGTACATCAGTACATAGTAGCCCTCGGTCTTGTAGTTGATGGTGTAAGCCAGACGGCGCTTGCCCCACTCATCAACGCGGTCGATAGTGCCCGCATTCTTCTCAACAATACCGGAGAAGTAGTTGATCAGCTCATTGCGTGCGCTCTCTTCGAGAGTAGCGTCGATCACGTACATAACTTCGTACTTGTTCATGGAATGTTTCACCTCCTTATGGACTGCGGCCCTGCCTGGTGGGACAGGGCAAGGATGCGCTAGTAATATATTATAGGCATAGTCAATGTATTTTTCAATAGTTCCCATGTAAATTTTTGCATCATTTCATTCATTTACACTGCCGTCAAAATCCGTATTGACTGCGCTTACTTCACATATCCCTCTTCGCGCAGCGCCTCATATGCCAGATCGCGCAGGGTGGGATGTATCTCGGAATAGGCGGGACCGCAGCCCTTTACATGCTGGGTGTATACATAGGCGATGCGGTTGTCGGGGTCCATCATGCAGGCTGCGCCGGCAGCGCCGTCCCAGCCGAAGAGACCCAGCGGCGCGGTGGTATGGGAAGTATCCACCACTACCTGCACGCCCAGGGCGTAATTCATATAGGGACGTCCCAGCGCCTCATAAGATGCGCGGGCTTTGCCGGTATTCTGTCTCCAGCGCCATGCTTCTACGGTCTCGGGACGCAGCACCTTGCCGCATACTACGCCGGTGACGAATTTGCAGTAATCCTCGGTGGTGGTTATAAGACCCGCGCCGCCGGATTCGTAGCACTTATTGAAGCAGTAGGGATTTACCAGATCGTCCACCTTGCGGTTTTCCATGGAATCCGCCTCACGCACATACTGGGCGCACATATTCATGCGGTGGTTATCCGTAAGGGTGAAGGAGGAATTCTCCATGCCGAGAGGTTCCCACAGAAGCTGCTTCATGTATTCGCCGTACTTCATGCCGGAAACGACTTCGATGACCGCCGCCAGCACATCGTGGCACAGGCTGTAGAGGAAATCGGTGCCGGGAGCAAAATGCAGTTCACGGTCTGCGATACGGGATACGATGGAGAGGGTATCCTCATCTTCGCCGATGCCCTGCATTGCCGGGGTATTCAGATCGTAATCCAGACCGCCGCGCATGCTCATGAGGTGCTCCACAGTCATCTCAGGATGGCGTTCAAACGCAGGAATATACTTGCATACCTTGTCTTCAAAACCCATCCTGCCGTCTTCTATGAGCTTCAGGGCGCATGCTATGGTCAGGGGCTTGGTCATGGAATATACCCAGTAAACCTCACTGCCGTTCATGGGCACTTTGCCCGCTTCATCGCGGCAGCCGGCAAAATGGCGGTAAACGCACTTGCCGTCTACGGTGATCATAAAATCGCGGGCAGGGATATTCAGAGTTTCATTCAGATTGTCCAGATAGGCAGTTACCTTCTCAAATCCCATAGTGTCTCACTCTCCCAAATCTGTATCTTCTCCGGCTTCGGTGCGCAGAATGTCTATGACCTCGTCATTGGTCATATCGGCAAACCTGCGTACCCGTGCCGCATCCATATTGTCGTCAAAGTGGCAGGCATTCCTGAAATCACAATAACTGCAGGGATTGCTCTTTCCTGTGCGCGCAGGCGAAGGCGCTGCCGCGCCGCCGCGTATGCCGTCCACATGCCGCGCCGCATTTTCCAGCGTGCGGGCGATCACAAGATCAATAACATCTCTTTCAACCGCATTCGACAGCTTCGATATATTTCCGTCGGCATTTATCTTCACGTTTATAACGTCACCCGAGTCGGTGTTCATTGCCTCGATAACGTCTTTTTCCGCCAGAGTAATTCCCTTCAGCCTCATTGACCTGCGGCGTTCTTCCGCAATATATTCAGAATCGGTGGACTGATTGATAACTATGCCGTCTTCAATGCGGAAGTAGTACACGCCCGCACCCGAATCGTCACGGCGGCGCATGGCAGCAGCAAGATACACGATAAGCTGCAGCTGCAGTCCGTAATATGCCTCACACAGTCTCAGCTCATTGCTTCCGCGCTTATAGTCAATTACGCGCAGGAAATCTTCGGCAGGATTCTTCCATTCGTCTATGCGGTCGATACGTCCTTCAAGGGAACAGGGTCCACCGGATGTATTCAGCCTTATCGCCGCACCGTCTTCACGGCCGAACTCGAGTTCCATTTCAACAGGAGCAAAAGAGCTGCCGGAAATCTGCATCACCAGCGCTTCGGCGGCAGCGCGGGCAGTAGCGCGCAGTCTGCGCTTCTCCGCACGGGATACCGCGGTATCGAAAAGCCGCGTTTCGTCCAGTCGTTCAAGCAGCAGTTCGGCTACCTGCTCCATTCTGCGGTCAGCCTCCGCCATATCCATACGGTTTATATCACTGCGCACATCCATCAGGAACGCTCTTACCGCGTCATGATAGAAGCTGCCCTCGTCCCTTACCGTAAGCCTGAAAGGCTCGACCACTTCAGGCGACAGTGCATAGCGCATGAAATGAGCAAATGGGCATCGTCCAAACTGCTCAAGGCGGGTAACAGACGCGCTGCTCAGTGCGCCGTACAGTGCTTTGGCGGTATCCGGAGTCAGCTGTTCGGTAAGATTGCGGGTATCAAATGCTCTCAGCAGCCTTTCCACACCGGTATCCGGAAGCGCAGCAAGGGTACTGAGGGCACTTCTGCCCTGTGGGGTATCAAGATGCACGCCTGCTTCCTTCATTGCAGCACCGGGGGCAGACATGCGCATTGCGGTTATCTTCTCTTCGTCCTCAAGCCCGCCGCCCTCTCTCAGAAGGGGGAACATTCGCTTTATATCCGAAAGCAGCGCCGCGCCACGCTGTGCCGCGCCGTCTTCCGATGAAACAGGATATGTGATGCACAGTTCGTCATGCACCGCAGCAAGTGCAGTCTTCATGTAATAACGCCTGAGCAGCGCCTTTTCGGTGGCGTCGGAGCAGAGATATTTTCCGCAGGCGGCCGATATATCGCTCATCTGACGGTCGGTAAACATGCCGTCCATAGAGGAATAAACCCTGTCGTTCATTCCGATGACAAACAGATACTTTGTCCCGCGCATTACGGCACGGTCCAGGGACTGGGCATATACCGCATCGCCCGACTGAGGCAAAGGCTTTATTATTGCGGAATCAAGGGATTCCTGCAGAGTTTCGTACAGATCTTCCTGCGCGAGCTTCTTATCATCCATCAGCGCAGCCATCTGATCGAAAGTGGACATTATTCTGTTCCATACCTGCGATTCCTCGCCGGCGAGACGGGGCATGCCCGCTTTGATCAGTTCATCCTGTCTTTCAAGGCTGCGGGTATATGCGCCTATACGGGTAAGATACTCAAACAATGCCGTAAGCTGCGCTTTCAGATCCTCTGCGGCGCGCAGCTCCTCACGCAGCTGCACAACGGGGTCCAACAGTGCAGCGCGGTCTTCTTCAACCTCGAGTGCGGCTTCGCCGCCCTTTACGAAGGGATTGACCAGCGCCTTTCCTCGGGGTTCATAGCGGGTGAGATAATTCACCAGCTTATCCGGATTCACTATGCCGGTATAACCTGTGCGTATGAGCGACAGTGCATCCTGAGTACGGAAACCCTTCCACACCAATCTCATAGCGCTGAGCAGCGCCTCAGCCAGCGCATGACGGGATGCGGGACGGCTGGATGAAAGGAACAGAGGTATGTCAAAAGCGCCGAAAGCATCCTCAAGGCAGCGGGAATAGGCAGATATATCAGGCGCGACGATCATCATATCATTCCATCGTGCGCCCGCCATAGCAAGCTCCCTGCAGCGGCCTGCGGCATATGCCGCCTCGGCACGGGGATCCTTCATGGCCATCAGCTTTATTGCCCCGGGAGCAGCTTCGTATCTTCCGGATCTGTCGGCAAAGAGATTTTTAGAAATATATTCGAGATCATCGGTGCGCGACGGCACGGCGTTTTCATCAAAGCGCGAGGTCTCCACCTGAGCTCCCGCAGCAACGCAGCAGGCGCGCAGTCTGCCTACAGCACGGTTTACAGGGCGGAAAGAATCCGCATCGGGAGCATCCGCCGCAGGCTCCGACATGAATATCATGGTCACATCGCAGGCACAGGCAAGGCTTGCGATGAGCTCGTGCATGGGATGAGGGGTGATATCGAATCCATAGAATATCATGCCCGAATTGCGCACAGTTTCAGAGGCTGCCGCCTTGCGTGAAGCCGCAATGAACTCACCTTCGCCATCCATCATGGTATCGCCGAGGGCGTTCAGATAGGCCTCCAGTATCTGCGCCATATCCTTCAGCTTCGCGGAGAAAAGTCCATTCTGTCCCGCTGCGATATCGCGCACTTCTTCCGGAGAAAGACCTGCCTGACGGAAAAGTTCCAGCTGCCGGGCGGCACGTGCGGGGAAACCCCGTCTGTGACCTGCACCGGAATACACGGAAAGCTCCTTCGAGCAGTCGTTCAGTGCACGGCGCGCCAGCATCACTCGTCCGCGGTCGTCCACCTTTTCTGTTCCGGGACGGCCTGCGGTCTCAAAAATGCGCGCACAAAGGCGTTCAGGCGAAAGCACGTTCAGCCTGAAGGATCCGCCGGGTTCAAGCTCCCGGATAAGCGTAAGTTCCGTCTGCAGAGTGAGCTGCTTGGGTACCACAATATAAACATCACCCGCGCCGCTTTTCAGCGCGCGGGCGGTTTCGTTTATAAGGGCCGCTGCCGCGTGCTCAGGTCTGCCGGTAAGCAGCCTAATCATGCGAACAGAGAGATGCCCATGTAAGTGAGCACAGTCGTGATGAGACATGCAGTCATATTGCCTGCAATAATGGTGAGCATGGCGCGCTTTTTATCCATCTTGAGCGCGGTAGCGATAGCGCTGCCGGTCCATGCGCCGGTACCGGGCAGGGGAAGGGCAACAAATATGTACAGACCCCACATACCCAGCTTATCTACAGAACCCTTCTTGCGGTCGGCGCGGGCATCTACCCATGCTGCAAACTTGCGCACGAAACCGATAGGCCAGGTGTACATCCAGTCCAGAATGGGTCTGAGCAGCCAGAGAATGAGCGGCACAGGTACAGAGGAGAACAGCACAGCAATGATATATGCCGGTATTGCGGGCATACCCATGGCCTGCGCAGTTACCAGAGCATAGCGGCCTTCAAACAGAGGAACCATACTCAGGAACGCAGTCATGATGATCTCGGAAATATGCTCTCCCCAAACAAAAGCGCCATTGGCGCCGTAAAACAAAGTGTTCATGATATCTTTCATCGATTCAACCGCCTTTCCGGTCTATTATACTAAAATAGCACTGACTGTGCAAGCAAAGCTGACAAAACATGGTATGCATTAGCGAAAAATAAAATACCGGCTCCATAAAGGAGCCGGTATTCGCAAAGCCGCCGGTATTATTCAGCAGCTTCGGGTGCTTCTTCTTCCAGATACAGCTTGGTAAGGATCCATTCGCCGGTCTCCTCATCAAAGCGGAATCCGTAAGCTTCATAGCGGATCTCGTCGCCATCAACGATCTCGATCTGCAGCACGAAATACTCATATTCGACGCCGTCGATCTCCACGATCTCGATGGGGAAATTCTCAACGAGCATGGCGTCGAATTCTGCCTTGGTCTCTTCATCCATATCCGCAATACGGGTATTGATGATCTCCTTAAGAGCAACAGCCTCCTCGGAGAGCTGCACATCGGTATCGGCGAGGGATTCGGTTATCACCTCATCAAAACCGATAGCAGAAAGGATTACGAGCATCTGCTCATGTACAGGCAGAGTCTCAAGGGTCTTTACCTCTTCCTCGGTTACTACCTTTTCAAGATTTACGATCTTGACAGTTGCAGTCTCACTTTCGGTAGTAATGGATTCGGTGACGGTCAGCACAGTCTGAACTATGGGCAGCTCGGCTTCTGCCTTGACGCCGTTCAGTTCGACCTCGGGCTCTGCTTCCTTGAAAACAGGAGCAGGAGTTGCTTCTGCAACGGGATCAGTGGTTGCCTCAGCAGTAGGCTCTGCTTCGACAGTTTCGGCAGGCGCTGCTGTGGGTGCCTCAGTAGGCGCTGCAGTGGGCTTAACGGTAGGCTTGACTGTGGGCTTGACAGTCGGCTTGACTGCAGGAGCAGTTGCAGTGGGAGAAGGCTCAATGGGGGTATCGCTTACCGTAGGCTGAACCTCAGGTTCTTCGGTAGGAGCGGTAGTGGGCTCGTCAGTGGGAGCCTCACCGGGAGCGGTAGTGGGCTCATCGGTGGGAGCCTCACTGGGTTCAGTAGTGGGCTCGTCGGTGGGAGCCTCACTGGGTTCAGTGGTGGGCTCGTCGGTGGGAGCCTCACTGGGTGCGGTAGTGGGCTCGTCGGTGGGTGCCTCACTGGGTGCGGTAGTGGGCTCGTCGGTGGGAGCGGTAGTGGGCTCGTCAGTGGGAGCCTCACTGGGAGCAGTGGTGGGCTCGTCAGTGGGTGCCTCACTGGGAGCGGTGGTGGGCTCGTCAGTGGGTGCCTCGGTGGGAGCGGTGGTGGGCTCGTCGGTAGGTGCGGTGGTGGGCTCGTCGGTGGGCTCTGCGACAGGCTCTTCGGTTCCGCAGACGTAGCATATACCGGCGATAAAGGTATGTTTCTCAGTTACCTGATCCCTGTAGCTGGAGCCGTCGTTATACATAAGCACACTGTCGGTAAAGATACCACACTCGCCGCACTTGGTCACTTCGTACATATAACCATGAACAGTATGAGTGTTCTCATCTTTTTCGATGATCTGACCGGAACGTACCGTTTCAAATGTGGTCAGGCTGTCAGCAGGATGTTCACAGGATGCGGTATATCCGCAGTAGCCGCACTTGTTGTTATCAAGCGTATGCGGTTCGGTAACGGTCACATCTCCTTCGCAAGTATAACCCATATACTCACCACAGTCGACACAGTATCTCTGAACACGCCTGATAGTAGTCATGGTGTGGCTGGTTTCATCAACCGCATCAACAGTATAAGGATAGTTTCCGGTGACCATATAGCTGTAGTTATAGATGCTTTCTGCAGGATGCTCGCAGGAAGTGACATATCCGCAGCCGCATACACCGTCAGAGAAACCGTGACTCTCATATCCAACAGCCAGTTCATCGGATATCACTTCATTGATACCGGACTCGTTACAAATACTGCAAGTATAATAAGTCACATAGTAGTAGTCAAATTTATGGCCGGATTCATCAACACTGATATAGTGATTATACGAATTGTAGCTGTATTTTATTAGAGCATCCTCGGGATGGGTGCAGTTGTTTACAGCGCCGCATCTGCATTCGCCAAAGCCGAATTCATGGGATGCGATGATCTCCATACCTTCCGTTACAACGACATCGACAAATTCCATATTGCAGATTCCGCACATGGTTACTTTATGCAGGTCGCTCACGCATGCATGGGAAGCGGCATCGACATATTCGCAGCTGACAGTTGAAAAGTAGTAATCATAATAATAAGCCGAAGCATCTTCATGCTCGCAAGTGCTTACATAACTGCATTCATAGCACTTACCGTCGGAATCAAAGGAGTGTCTTGCTTTTCTGGTGACAATTTCGGATTCTTCGGGATCGTTCATCTGCATATCGCAATCGCCGCAGATTATGTTGGTATACCATTCGCCGGTCTCCTCATGATACATATCATCGTATACGGTACAGTCATAGACGATCTGCACGCTTTCAAGGTATCTGGAAGCCTCTGCATGTTCACAGGTATTTACATATTTGCAATTCTCACAAACACCGTTTACATAATAATGAGGTTCTTCTTCAGAAGAATCTTCTACGACAGTCTGCTCACTTACATATTCGCCGCATTCAAAGCACCAGTCCTGAATTACGCAGTCTCCGGACTTGATGTGCTTCTTATTGTCAACGGCAGTATAGGTTTCATCAATCCAATATACGATAGTTCTGTCATGACAGTCATCGGAATGAGGACATACTTTCTTCTCTGCGCCGCAGACTACGCACTTATCTTCCTCACCATAATTGTGATCCTCAGTGAATCCGATCAGTACCTCTTCGGTGTACCACTCTTCGCCGCAGACGGTGCACCTGTACTCCCTGTATATATCAGCAGTGCAGGTATGTTCATTATCATTTGTTTCGATAATGATGGTGTCATAGTATTTTTCCTTAATAACCTCAGTGACATCTTCGGGATGATCGCACTCAATGGTATTCACATAGCCGCAGGCACATTCTCCCTCATAGAAACGGTGAGGCTCTTCAACACGGTTTTCCGTGTCATCTTCCTGATACAAGTCGGAAATGAAGGCGCCGCAGATGCCGCAGTTGGTCTGAATGAAAAGGCGGGATTCTACATTGATATGAGTAGTCTCGGGAGTATCGCTCTCTTCAAATTTCCAACCGCTGTCTTCGTAATAGGGCTTTATAACATAGGATTCTTCGGGATGGGTACATGTATTTTCATAATTGCAATACATGCATTTATCGCCGTCGAATTCATGTTCTGCCTGCCTGACATAATCATCGGTCAGCGGTTCAACAGAGAGCTCCTCGCTGCACTCTCTGCAATATACTTTCAAATAATAGTCCACAGTTTCTGTATGATGGGTCTCATTCAGATAATCATAGGATTCGTTATCAGGGTGCAGATACGAATGGATATTTTCGTGTTCGCAGGGAGTCGCGCTGCAGACACAGACGCCGTCAACGAATTCGTGATCCTCCCACTGAGTTTTTTCGGAAGCAGTGATCGCACCGAAATTGCTCTTGCAGTAGGAACAATAATTCTGGTTATTGGTGACAGTTATGAACTTATGGTTATGTACATCATAGTATTCGTAACGGGTACCGGCGGGCTGGGAGGTGGTGGTAATATCTCCAAGAGTATGATCGCACACTTCCGGGCTGACGCAGTAGATGCAGCTTCCGTTTTCAAAAGTATGTTCTTCGGAGAAATTCCTTATATCAGTGAAATCAGAAACAACTTCATCGCATTCGGTGCAGTAATAGCACATTTTTGCCATGCCGGATGCGCTGTGAACTTCCACATCATAGCGTTCAAACTGAACTTCCTCGATATTCGTCCAGGATATGAAACGCTCTTCAACAGCTTCGGAAGGATGAACGCAGGCGTCGGGAGCTGCTGTACGTTCGGCAAATCCGCAATCGCAGATTCCGTTTACGAATTCATGATCGAATGTCTTGACGCTGCTTTCATCGGCATATTCCAGAGACACTTCAGCGCCGCAGGTGCTGCAGCGGGTAATGGTATAATCATCGCAGACAGCGTCATGAGTGTCGGCCGTGATATTGGTATAGGAATAGTTCCACACGTCGTATCCGGTCTCATCGTAAGTATCGCCTTCGTGGGAGCACTCGGATTCCTTGCCGCAGCGCCAGCATGCGCCTTCTTCGTATTCGTGATACTGAACAACGGATGCATTGTCATTTACCAGAATATCAAAACGGGCGCCGCAGTCAACGCAATATTCCTCGACCCAAACCCTAACATTGGTCCTGGTATGGGTAGTCTCGGTTATATTGATAAATGTCGCTTCGGAATAGTCATACCACACCTGTTCAAAACGGGTGCGGTTGTAATGAGCGCAGTTTGTGCTGTCATAGCCGCACATAGTGCACTGGCCCTTTGAATCCAGCTTATGCGCCTCAACTATGCTGCACTTGTCACTCTCTTCATAGGATATGAACTTATCCTTTTCGCCGCAGACATCGCATTCATAGTGCCAGATAGCATAGCCGTTACGGGTATGGGTGTTTTCGTTGATATCGGTATAATGATAATCGGTATAGCCGATGATCGCATCGGTGCTTCTTACTGCGATGGATTCATGATATTCGGAATCGCAGACAACAGTGCGCTCATATCCGCATACGCAGGTATTGCCGTCTTCAAATTTATGAGATGCCGTTACCGTTGAGGTGGAATCTCCGCCGCCTGCCACTTCAACTCCGCAGTCATTGCAGACGCGCATCATATATACGGTGGTAACGATATCATGAGTGGTATCGGTGATATTGTCAAACTCGGTATCTTCGGGGATGTCGTCGGATACAACGAGACCGGTGTTTTCATGGGGACACTGGCTCTTGTAAGCGCACCATTCACATACGGCGCCGCCCCATTCCGTTCCGCCACGCCAGCTGTGATTCTCGACCTTAGAGAAGGAATCGACTTCTATCATCTTTTCATTCCATGCTCCGCACTCAGAACAGGCAGTTACCTGCACAGTGCTGTACCATCTGTTATGGGTATATGCACTTATATTCGTGCACTTGTCATTTGCATAATACTCATACCAGACATCGGCATTGGCATGAGTACATTCCTCTTCAGGAATAAGCTCCTGACCCGAATCGTCTCCTTCTGCAAATGCACACATACCAAGTATCATCATGATACTCAGCATCAATGCAAGAAATCTCTTAAAAGCGCTGTACATCGTTCTTCCTCCCTTAAAGGGTATAATTTGATACCTTAACTATACTCTTTATAACAATCATTTTCCATACTTTTTTAAGTAAATTTTACTTTAACCTCACTTTGTTATTAAATTCGTATAATGCCGCAAGACCCGGAACAAAGTATATTGCTTTGACAATGCATAAAAAGAACCGGTTTCAATCAGAAACCGGTTCTCAAGATCAGAATGCAAAATACTTTTCGCGCAGACGCTTCATGCGGCCGTTGATTGCGGTGAGCATCGCCTTGGCCTCGGCCTTTTCGGCTTCGGTGCCGGTGACATACTGCTTCATGAGGCGACCTTCCTCGATGCACAGGTCATCATGGATGGGGAACCAGTATTCAAGCAGGAAGCTGCCATAGCGTGCGAAGCGGCTCTCGCCCACGAGACGGTACTGCTCGGAGATGGTATCCACCGCCACGGAATAGAACTTCTTTACGGAATCGATAAGCTGGGTACGCTCGCACTCGGGAGCAAAGATGATGGTGGAGCAAATGAGCGCATTGCGGTTGGACTTATGGGAGCTGTGGCTGTCGGTAGAGCCTACGATGGGATAGCGGCGGCCCTTTGCGCGGTCCTCGTAGTACTTCAGGGTCTGGAAGCCATTGTGCTCGTAGTAGTTTTCTCCGCCCAGAACCTCGTATGCATCGAAGGGCTGTGTTTCCATCATGTACTCATAGAAGACCTCCGGTACATGGAACACATTTGCTATCCAGTTGGGATGAGCGAAGATGCCCAGACCGTTTGCCTTTTTGATCTCATCAAATATCCACTTGCAGCATACTGCGGCATAGGGGTCGATTCCCTCGGGGATGTCTGCTTCCTCGATAAGCTTCAGCATCATGGCATCGTACTCTTCCTTGGGCATGCAGCCGGGGAAATCGCCGTACAGGGAATGATACTTTGCATCGGTGCCCTTCTCGTCAACGCTCTCACCTGCGGTGCGGGCATTTACGGAATACTCGCCGCCGAAGTTTACGATATGCACTGCGTTCTCCATGCCGTTTACGGGAGGCAGATGCACTTCTTCACCGGGCACGATGACCATCTCGGTGGGCACATCCTTGTATGCATCAATAGCTTCAAGAGAGGGCCAGTAACGGCGGTGGTCACTGATTACCGTGAAGTCATAGCCGTTGCGGCGGTAGTTTGCGGCAACGACCGCAGGCAGCTGATTGCCGTCGGAACGGAGGGTGTGCATATGCAGATCGCCCCTGAAGGGATAGCGACCGGCAAGGTCTTCCGCTACGGCATACACGGGGAACTGATTGATGCGCTTGCCTTCCATGTCCTCGAAGCGCAGGAAATATGCCTGCTCGGTATCGAAGGTATGGGTAACGGTGAAGCCGCCTTCGGCATCACATACGATATCGGAATAGCGCCAGTCTGCCGCAACGGGATACTGGGAGGGATTGCCTCCGTCCAGCGCGCAGATGATGAGCTTGTAGGTCTCGCCGGGCTCAAACTGCTGACGCCTTCCGCCCAGCGGTCTGATATGAATATCAGTCTTCCTGCCGCACCTGATCACCTTCGGGAACACATCGTATTCCAGCAGATTGTCTATAGATATAAAGGGCTTGGGATCATATGCCATACTTTTCAACCTCTCTTTATGTATTCTAAGGTTTTCTGTTGGGTCGATTATACCACTTTCGCAATCAAGATGAAAGACGGAAAATCTCCAAAGAGACTCATACATTTCTTCATAACTGCCTGTGCGAATCCCAAAAGGACAGCCACCGTCGCACCCAAACAACAACAGCTCCGAATAATATCGGAGCTGTTTTGTTATCACTGATAATCCTCGCAGAATTCGTTCAGCTTTACCAACTTATTGCTGAATGAAATTCATCGCAGTATAATATACTCGGAGGCGATCAAAAATGCGCAGGAGCGAAGAAGAAAAAAGAGCAAAGCTTCAGAGACAGCAATCTGTAAAAAACAGGCATCTCGACTATGCCGATATTCTCACAGTGCTTGCCGAAGGGTTCAATCCTATTACAGGGGAAGAATTCGGCGAAATGGTGCTGGATCAGAACGAGATAATATATGCTCTTACCGCAGGCGCTGCCGCACTTCGGCACATATCCGAATCTATTTCTGTTTCTGAAGAAATAGATAAAAAACACAAAAATGCCGGCAAGCTCTGGACAAAAGAAGAAGAAGCGATTCTTCTGGAAGCATTTGATAATGGCGAACCTATAGATATGATAGCCATTGATTTCGGAAGAACAAAAAGAGCAATAAAGAAACGCCTTGATAAATTGATGATAAAGCCATCCTATTACAGAAAAAGACAAGCTATGCGAAAATATAAAATCATTCCAAACAAAAACAGCTCCGAATAACATCGGAGCTGTTTTGTTATCACTGATAATCCTCGCAGAATTCCTCGAGGGTGATTCCCTTTTCGTGTATGAATTCCGCAACCTCTATTCCCACATAGCGGTAGTGCCACGGCTCATAGCTTATACCCGTGATACTTTCCTTGCCTGCGGGATAACGCTGTATGAAGCCGTATTTATGGGCGTTTTCGCAGAGCCATGCATACTGCGCGGTGGTTTCGAATCCACCCTGATTTTCAGCGGTGACATCGAACGAAAGTCCGGTCTGGTGTTCGCTTGCGCCGGGCTGCTGGGCTTTGCCCGCCTCGGTTTCTGCAAATATCTCCACCTGACGGTCATAGCTGCGGTAGCCGCTGGTTATGACGAAGCCGTTTACGCCGTCAGCCTCGGCGGCAGAGAACATCTTCTCCATGGCAGTGTAAGCTTCGCGGCTCATGTATATATCACTGGATGCAAGCCTGAATGAATGGCGCTGCTCGTAGAGATTCACAAGGTCTGCGGGCACATAATCCGCGCTCAGGCGGTTTGCTTCGTTTACCAGCAGCACATCGGGAAAATTCTTCATGGATTCAACACCCATATACCAGCCGAAGCCGAACATTCCGCCCATAGTGACGACCCACAGTATAAACCATATCAGAAAGCGCCTGCCGCGCCTTTTTCCTTTGTTCATTTGCATTCCTCCGATAGTGTCTGTATGCAAAATTATATCCGCAAACACGGTTATTTGCAACATCATTGAAAGGTTTTCGCGCTTCCGTGTCGAATTCTGAAATCAACGAAAAAAACAACTCAGGGAGGCTGAACAATGGATAAGCGACTTCAGGAAATCCTCACCGGCAAGGAAGGCAACCACCTGCTGCCCTTCTTCTGGATGCATGACGGCAGACGCGACGTACTGCCCACCATAGTACAGCAGATCTATGATTCCGGCGCACGCGCCTTCTGCATCGAATCCCGTCCCCATGAAAACTTCTGCAAGGAAGAATGGTGGGGCGATATGGACGTGATCCTTGCCGAGGCCGAAAAGCGCGGCATGAAGGTATGGATCCTGGACGACAAGCATTTCCCCACGGGCTATGCAAACGGCCTGGTAACCGAGAAATATCCTCAGCACCGCAAGTGGCAGCTGAGCGAAACTCACGTTGACGTCATCGGTCCCGCACCCGACAGCACCATACTGCTGGGCGTCGAGGAATCCGAAGAGGACATCCTGCTGGGCGTATATGCCTACAAGCGCTCCGGTCCCGAAGAGACCTACGAAGGCGAGCCCATCGACCTCACCGCAAAGGTAAAGGGCCGCTATGTCTACTTTGACATTCCCGAGGGCGTATACCGCGTATTCGCGCTGTACAAGACCCGCCGCGGCACCACTCAGACCAACTACATCCATATGATAGACCCCGATTCCGTGAACGTGCTCATCGAAGCTGTATACGAGCCCCATTACGAGCATTACAAGGAATACTTCGGAAAGACCATCGTAGGCTTCTTCTCCGACGAGCCCTCCTTCGGCAACGTCGCCACCGTGCGCGGTCTGAAAGACGAGTGCATGTACGCCAAGACCGTAGGTCAGCCCGGACTGGCGCTGCCCTGGACCGACGAGGCTCTGGAGATCATGACCGAGAAGCTGGGCAAGGACGCAAAGCCTTACCTCGCATCCCTGTGGTACAAGAACGACACCGATTTCGACAAGGTGCGCGTTGCATACATGGACACCGTGACCGACCTCTGGAAGAAGCACTTCAGCTATCAGCTGGGCGACTGGTGCCGCGCTCACGGCGTTGAGTATATCGGCCACGTAATCGAGGATATGAACGCACACATGCGCCTCGGCTGCTCCGGCGGACATTACTTCCGCTCTCTTGACGGACAGGACATGGCAGGCATCGACGTTGTACTGCATCAGATAATGCCCGGCATGGCTCACTACAAGCACACCGCCATCTGCTCCGGCGGATATACCGACCCCGAGTTCTTTGATTACGTGCTGGCCAGGCTGGCGGCTTCCCACAGCCACATCAATCCCCGCATGAAGCAGCGCGCAATGTGCGAAGTATTCGGCGCTTACGGCTGGGCGGAGGGCGTGCCCTTCATGACTTCCCTCATGAATCACATGCTGGTGCGCGGCATCAACCACTATGTGCCTCACGCATATTCTCCCAAGTATCCCGACCCGGATTGCCCGCCCCACTTCAATGCAGGCGGCTACAACCCCCAGGATACCGCTTTTGCCAAGCTGATGAATTACACCAACAAGGTTGCCCATCTGCTTGAGGGCGGCAGAGAGATCGTCAGCGCAGCCATTCTCTACAACGCAGAAGCCGAATGGGCAGGCAGGGACTATATGCTCATTCAGAAGCCCGCAAAGAAGCTTTACGATGCACAGCTGAACTACGACTTCCTGCCCACCGACACCATGCTGAACGATACGGCAGTGGAAGGCGGCAAGCTTACCGTAAACGGAATGGTATATTCCGCACTGATAGCGCCCTATTCCGCTTACCTGCCCGCAGAGCTTATCGCAAAGCTGGCAGAGCTTGAAGCTGCAGGCATGAAGCTGTATTTCATCGGCGGAAGGCCCTCCGGCTGCGATTGCGGCGTGGTCATTGACCTCGACGAAGTCGTCAATGCCGTACGCATGGCAGGCGGCACCGATGTGAAGCTGGAGAAGGAATTCCCGCTGCTCAGGTGCGCTCACTACCGCCGCGAAGGCGCCGATGTATTCATGCTGGTAAACGAATCCATGACCGAGAAGTTCGAAGGCGTCATCTGCCTGCCCGTTGAAGGCAAGGGCATCCGCGCCGACCTGCTGCTCGACAGTGCATATCCCGTTGATGCCGAAGGCGGCAAGCTGGCAGTATGCCTCGAGCGTGGTCAGTCCGCCCTCTTGGTATTCGGCGGCGAAGTACCCGCAGAGATCGCTGCGCCCGTATGGCCCGCATCCGCAAAGCCCATCGATGCAAAGTGGACTCTTGCAATGAAGAAGTCCGTCGAAGGCGGAGAATGGACCGAAGCAGCACCCATCGAGAAGCTCTACAACGTGACCGGCATTGACGGCGATCAGGATTTCTCCGGATGGATGCGCTACGAGACCGAATTCACCGCCGATGAAGGCGCTGTGGGTCTGTGTCTGGGCAGGGTAGGTGAGTGCGCCCACGTATGGCTCAACGGCGAGGATATGGGCGAGCGCATCTGCACTCCCTATGTATATCTCACCGACATAAAGCCCGGCGTGAACAAGCTGGTGGTCGAAGTAACCAACAACCTGGTGCACATCCATAAGGATCGTTTCTCCAGCTATGTACAGATCTCTCCCTCCGGTCTCATCGGCCCGGTAAAGGTACTGTACAAGTAAGCATAAAAAAAGAGCGGGACGCATAAGCGTCCCGCTCTTTTTTTATCCGCGGATGAGTTCGGTGCCGAATTTCACTATAAAATCGCACAGTTCCTTCTGGGTGGAAAATTCCGGCAGGAAATAGCCTCTGCCTTTGCCCAGATCGCGCAGCGAATCAACGGCATTTCCTGCCTTTTCGAGGTCAAGCTTTTCGGGGGTGGTGCCCTGCATGAAATGCTTCGTCGTGGTCAGCAGCGCCTTGAAAGTATTGCCGAGGGCTTCAAGGGCTTCGTCCAGCCTGCGTATATCTTCTGCGGAAGAAAGCTTGCCGCGCAGTTCCATTATTCTGGAAAGTTCTGTCATGTTGTTCACCTCAGAGTATAAAAGATATTTTGCTATACGTTAGAATTTTCCTTTGCTGTCCTGCATGATGCGATAAGCATCACCCGAAGCGTTGTGCATTTTGCCGAAAGAGATCTGTATTCAGCTTCTTCTATATAGCCGCTCCTGAATAAAAGTTCGATCCAATAACCCGTCTCACTTGCTTCTTTCAGCGCTATCTCAAGCTTTGAAATAAAATCTCTTTTTCCTTGAGCGTATTTTGCTTCGTGTATGTTTGCACCGATGGAAGTGCCGCTTCGGCCTATCTGATTCGATATGACAGATTCGCGATCAGCCTTGAGACGCTTCACCAGATTTATTATTTCAACAGCGAAATCCATTGAAATTTCAGCAAGCTTATTCTCTTTCATACCGGCCTCATTGATCAGAATGATGTGTCGGCTGATACCGACATGATATTATGCTTCGCATAATGATGCTGCCCTAAGGGCAATGATGAGATGTTTGCCAAATTCATCCGGCACAGCCGACATCATTCGCGCAGCGAACATCATTGGCGCAGCCTGCATCATTTGCCAAAGGCAAACATCATGAAAAAACCACTTTTGTCTTACGACAAAAGTGGTTTTTGTGGCGGACCCTAAGGGATTCGAACCCCTGACCTTCTGGTCCGTAGCCAGACGCTCTATCCAGCTGAGCTAAGGGACCTTGCATTCGCTGCACTCGCGAGTGCTTGTATATAATAACTCACTTCGCATCAAATGTCAATAGGTTTTTTCAACTTTATTCTAAGTTTTTATTTTCTACTCCTTCCCATAACAAAAGCCGCATATTGAAATCCCGGCGCGGGCGTGATACAATAAGCTCACCGAAATCAAAGGAGAAAACAGTATGGCTATAACAGAAAGATATACCATAAAGCTCACCGCACGCGATGATGCCGAAAAGCGCGCCGCCGAGACTGCAAAGCGCGTAATGGATGACAGCGTGCTTATCGACAACGCAAAAAAGCGAAACGGCAATGTCAAAATGGAAAAATGGTGGAGCGTTGTATCCGGCATGCTGCTGGTAGCGACCTTCATTCTGTATACCTTCTATCTCACCATTCCCGCGGTCATACTGCTGGGCGTGCTTGTGGCATTCCTGATATACGCAGGCATCTCCCTGCGCATGCAGCGCAAGGTGAAGGAAAACGCCGAGCATGAGATATCCCCCAGCAGCAGCATGGATGCTTTCATAAAGACCGCCTTGGGCATGGAAGTTACCGGCCGCAACGCCACCGCCTACATGGACAAAACCGAAATCGCCGCATTCGGAAAAGCATTGCGCAGCGCGCTTGAAGCAGCAGGCGCCGGCGATGTAGAAGCCGTAAATACCACCGTCAAAGTAACCGAAGCAGAATCAGACACCGACGGTATGAGCTTCATTCCCGCAGTCATAATCCTTACCTCCGGCGAGACCGAAGTAGTACTGGATTACAACGCGCCTTTCGCAATTGCCGCCACCGGAGACTGCGTGCCTGCCGACGGCTGCCCCGCAGTAGGAGAGCCCGTGAAGTCCGAGATCAAAAAACGCGGATGATCCATAAAAAGATCCCTTCGGGGGTCTTTTTTATTTTGCCTGACAGAAAAGCACCTTTTTGCATCGAAATATCCGCATTTTGTCCATTATGCATAGAAGCTCGGCATTTCCTGCATTTTCCCAAAGTCAAAAATATTATTTTGAATCTTCAAGATAATAAATATTCATTTTCACATTAGATTTAACATTAATGAGCATGAATTTGGCAGTGCGAATAGTATACAATGTGCATACAGCTCAAACAGCACCGAAAGGATAACGAAATAATATGCCTTTGAATCTTTCAAATATCGCACTCAACATAGCGCCTTCCGCGACGCTGGCAATGGACACCAAGGCCAAAGAACTTATCGCGGCAGGTTATGATGTAATAAAATTCGGCGTAGGCGAACCCGATTTCGATACCCCCGCATTCATCCGCGATGCAGCAAAGAACGCCATCGACGCAGGCAAGACCCGTTATACCGCAGTTGCGGGAACTATCGAACTCAGGCGCGAAATCGCAAAGAAATTTTCAAAGGAAAA
This sequence comes from Clostridia bacterium, assembly GCA_045649485.1. GTDB lineage: Bacteria > Bacillota > Clostridia > Christensenellales > Aristaeellaceae > RUG11247. The sequence continues at coordinate 10,002 of JAZRPZ010000022.1, read as the reverse complement.
CGGCCTTGAGTACGACCCCATGGGTGAAATCATCGTATCCGCCGGCGCAAAACCCGTTATCTTCACCGCACTGTGCGCAATCATCAATCCCGGCGACGAGGTTATCCTGCCCAGCCCCTGTTGGGTAAGTTATCCCGAAATGGTACAGATGGCAGGCGGTGTGCCCGTATTCGCGCCCACCAGCGCCGATAAGGGCTTTGTATACACCGCGGACGATATCCGTCCTTATGTGACCGAAAAGACCAAGGCCATCATCATAAACAGCCCCAGCAATCCCAACGGCTGCATCCTCTCCCGCGAGATACTGCAGGGTCTGGCAGACCTGGCAGTTGAAAAGGAATTCTACGTCATCTCCGACGAGATCTACGAAAAGCTGATCTATGACGGCGAAGAGCATGTTTCCATAGCATCTCTGGGCGAAAAGATCAAGCAGCAGACCATCGTGATCAACGGCGTTTCCAAGACCTACGCCATGACCGGCTGGCGCATTGGCTACGCAGCGGGCCCCCGCAGCGTCATCAAGCTGATGACCTCCTATCAGTCCCATGCCGCTTCCAACCCCAATTCCGTGGCACAGGAAGCCGCAGCGGTTGCCCTCGCCGCAGGCGACGCACCCTGCGTAATGGAGATGGTAGACGAATTCGATAAGCGCCGCAAGCTGATGCATTCCATGGTAAACGAGATTCCCGGCATCTGCGCGCATCTTCCCAAGGGCGCTTTCTATCTGATGATGAACATCAGCGGACTCATCGGCAAGAAGTATCAGGGCAGGGAGATAACCGGTTCCGACAGCTTCGCCGAGATGCTGCTGGAAAACAAGTATGTGGCGACCGTTGCCGGCAAGTCCTTCGGCGATGATAATCACCTGCGTCTTTCCTATGCAACTTCCCGCATCAACATCAAAAACGGCATCGAAAGGATCGCCGCATTCGTAAGCGAACTGACCGACTGAAAACAAACAAAAGAAAATCCCCTGCGCATGTGCGCGGGGGATTTTCGCATTCATATGAGTCCGGATATATCCGCGCTGCAGCCATCGGCAATGAGGCGGATCTTTTCGATATCACGGGTGGTAACGGGGTCTATCACGCAGTACGCGCGCATGCCCTGTTTTTTTGCGCCGGTTATGCCTTCCGCAGTATCCTCGAATACCGCGCAGCTATCGGCGGAAACTCCCAGCTTTTCCGCGGCGAGGGCGTATACAGCGCCGTCTTTCTTGGTGGCGCTGCCCGCTTCATCCGTTGTGAGCAGGAATTCGAATTTATCCAGTATTCCAAGCCTTTCAAGACAGGGCTCGCACAGACTGCGGTGATTTGAAGTGACCACACACAGCCTCACGCCCCTTGCAAGAAGGGAATCGAGCGCTTCGATACTGCCTTTTTTGAGGGGCACATTCAGCGCGTATTCCTCCATGGCTATGGCTGTCCATTCGTCCGCTATCTCTTCCGGAGATTCGGAAAGGGAAAAGCGTTCTTTGGTATATACCGCCGTGGCGGCATAACCCATTCCCGAAATGGCCTTTGCATAATCGGCGGGCACGCTCATTCCGCGGCGTTCGAAGAAAATCTCGTCCACCCGGCTCCACACATAGGCGGAATCCAGCAGCGTTCCGTCAAGATCAAAAAGAGCTGCGGTGTACATATGCAATCCTCCGCATCAGCGTTTCAGCAGCATCGGCAGCGCAGCCTCGAGCTGCACACCGTAATTGGAATCTATATCTATATCCATACTGATGGAGATAGCGTAGGAAACGAATTCCGCAGCACGCTGCACCGCAGTTTCCATATCATCGCCCTCTACAAGCGCACCGCAGAGCACGCTGGCAAAAATATCGCCGGTGCCGGGATAGTGGCGCCGCATGGAACGGAAGGGGAGTATGGCTATATTTCCCTTTTCATCGCGGCAGGCATTTACAAGACCTGCATCGGAAGGCACACTGGTTATTACAACGCTTTTCGCGTCCAGCTTATCCAGCATGCGGCGAATCTCAGTATCCGTGCGGGATTCGGCGGAATATTTCTCGCCGGTGAGCGCGGCATATTCGGTGAGATTCGGGGTTATGACAGTTGCGCGGCGGCACAGAGCCTTCATTGCTTCTGCCATTTCGTGGGTTATGCCGGAATAGAGCACACCGTCATCGCCCATAACTGGGTCTACAAGCTTCAGCGCATCGGACTGGGAATCCATGAAACGGGCAATGAGCTCCGCCTGCGCGGGAGAACCCAGATAGCCGGTATACACACAATCGAATTTTTCTTCCGTAGAGACCCAGGCTTCCAGCATTCTGGAAAGGAATGCGGTAAGGTCGGTCATTTCAACGGGCTTTTTGCCGGTGAAGCCTGTGTGATAGGAGAGGCAGGCGGTAGGCGCGGGGCAGACCTGAGCGCCCATGGCGGAAATAACGGGTATAGCTACGGTCAGCGCACAGCGACCTACGCCGGATATATCGTGCACCGCCGCAACGGTAGGTACGGGTCTGAGCATATTATTCCTCCGTCAGTTGAGGGCAGTGAGCTTGCCGGGCTTTACGCCGGTAATGCGATATTCCAGTATCTTGGAATCCACGAGAGTGCGGTACCAGTCGCACTCCAGATAATGGTAAATGAAGCCCTCTCTGCCATCGAGGAAACCAAGCTTGAATATATAGTTATAGATAAACCACAGCTTGCAGCGCAGGAACATGGGCGCCTTGTAATAGACGCCGAACTTCTTTTTGCGCTGCTTCTGGATGGATTCATCGGTAGCGATGCCGGTGGAGCCGCCTTCGGTATACTCGATGTAATCCAGCATCTCACGGGTGGCATACCAGTTATAGCGGTTTATATAGCTGGTAAGGTCCTTGAAATCGTGGTGCAGGAAGCGGGACTTGATCATGGCTGATTCGCCTTCACTTATCACGGTGTGAGCATCCCTGCGGCGGTCTTCGATGCGGCCGATACCGGTTTTGAAGACCATAAGCTTCTTTTTCTTGGAAATACCGTGGTTGATAGCGCGGCCCATGAAGAAATAGGTGGCCTCCATGGTGATGCCGTTTACCTTGCCTTCGGCAATAAGTGCTTCGCATTCCTTCACAACGCCGGGAGTAACGCGCTCATCGGCATCGAGACGCATGGTCCATTCGGTGGTGATATTGCAGTTGTCGATGCCCCAGTTGAACTGACGGGCATAATATTCGAATTCATGGAAATAAACGTCCGCACCCATTTCCTTTGCTATCTCAACGGTGCGGTCGGTGCTGCCGCAATCGATTACGACAGCGCGGGAGCAGAAGCCTCTGATGCTCTCAAGGCAGCCGGGCAGGTTCTTTTCCTCATTCTTGGTAAGGATTATAGCGGTGATATCAGCCATAGTTACGCTTCCTTTATGCTGCGCTCCACGCCCTGTTCAAGGGTATAGATGCGGTAATCTGTTGTATTTCCGGTAAGTGATACGTCATATTCCAATCCGCCGAATATTCTGCGGGCGACGGACATACCGCCGATAAGCCTTACAAAAGGATCGAATATCTTCAGAAGAAGTGTACGCTTTCCATTGGCAGCACGGATGGCTCTCAGCATAGCAGGAGTGGTGACCGGCACATCATCGGTAGGATAAAAGGTACCGTTCTTCCTGTCTTCCGCAGTGATTCTGATAAATTCAGCGAGGTTCTCCACATAAATGGCGCTGCGCCTTCCGCACAGGGCAGGGAATACCGGCAGGAGCGCGGCATATTTTCTCAGCAGCGAGAAATTGCCCTTGCTGCCCCTTCCGTATACCATAGGCAGGCGGAGTATGGCGACAGAAAAATCTGCGGATGCCAGCTTACGCAGAGCATCTTCCGCCTCAAGCTTGCTTCTGCCATAGGCGTTTTCGGGGTCGGGGGCGGTATCGGCGGTTATAACGCGGGTATGACCGGCCTTTGCCGCCGCACCGTATATGATTATGCTTGAAAGGAATATAAACTGCGGAACCCCTTCCGCCTTGGCTTTCTCTGCCACAGCGGCGGTAAGGTCGCGGTTTACGGACATATATTCGGCAGCATCCTCATCCTTATAGCCTACATGCGCCTTGCCTGCGGCATGGACGATACAGTCGTATTTCGAGAAGTCGACCTTTTTCCATTCATCGCCGCGTACAGAGATCATATCCACGTGATATCTGTCACCAAACTCTGCGGCATGTTTCGCAAAGCAATTGCCTATGAAGCTGCTTTTGCCGGTTACAAGAATGCGCATCACTGACGACCTTCCTTTACGCCTTTCGCGCCGAATACAGCAGTTACTGTGCCGAGGATGCACTTGATATCAAAGCCAAGGCTCATGCGGCGCACATATTCGCCATCGAGACCTGCCTTTACATCAATGGGCAGCTCGTCGCGGCCGTTTATCTGAGCCCAGCCGGTAAGACCGGGACGCAGTGCATTTGCGCCCACCTTTTCGCGGGCTTCGATAAGGTCATACTGAGTGGGCAGCGGCGGGCGGGGACCTACGATGGACATATCGCCCTTCAGGATATTCACCAGCTGAGGAAGCTCATCCAGGCTGGTCTTTCGGAGAAATGCGCCGATGGGGGTTATGAAACTCTGCGCGCCATCCAGCATATGGGTAGGGGTATCCTTGGGCGCAGAGGTATACATGGTGCGGAACTTGTATATCTTGAATTCCTTAAGATCCTTGCCCGAACGCACCTGTTTGAATATGGCCGGGCCCTTGGAAGTAGCGCGCACAAGCACCGCTACGATTACGAGCACGGGGGAGAAAATAATAAGAGCAAAAAGAGACAGCACGAAATCCATTACGCGCTTGATTATGCTGTATATCATATGTATCACGCTTTCGCTGGTTATTCAGTATAAATTATACAACGCCTGTATGTTCATTATCAAGCACACCCCTGTTACCAGTTAAAAATAAACTGGTGTTCGATTTTCAAACAGGAACAGGCGTGCTATAATATAGAAAAAAAGTTGTTTCCCGAGGAGGTTATCATAAATGGCTGACAAGAAGACCAAGGATAAGGTAGTTGCAAAGAGCGGCGACGACCGCCGCGCAGCGCTTGAAAGCGCTATCACCCGTATAGAAAAAGACTTCGGCAAGGGCGCCGTAATGAAGCTGGGCGATGCAGAGCGCATGCAGGTTGAGGTAATTCCCACCGGCTGCCTGAATCTGGACTTTGCGCTGGGCGTAGGCGGTCTTCCCAAGGGCCGAATCATTGAAATCTATGGACCTGAATCCTCCGGTAAGACCACTCTGGCGCTGCACACCGTTGCAGAGGCACAGAAGGCCGGTGGCATCGCAGCATTCATTGACGCAGAGCACGCACTGGACCCCGTATATGCAAGGTCTCTGGGCGTTGATATCGACAACCTGTACGTTGCTCAGCCCGACAACGGCGAACAGGCGCTGGATATCTGCGAAGCACTGGTACGCTCCGGCGCTATCGACATCGTAGTAATCGACTCCGTTGCCGCACTGGTTCCCAAGGCCGAAATCGAAGGCGACATGGGCGACAGCCACGTAGGTCTGCAGGCACGACTGATGTCTCAGGCGCTGCGCAAGCTGGCAGGCGTTATCTCCAAGACCAATGCCGTTGCCATCTTCATCAACCAGCTGCGCGAGAAGGTCGGCGTGATGTACGGCAACCCCGAAGTCACCACCGGCGGTAAGGCGCTGAAGTTCTACGCATCCGTGCGTATCGACATCCGCAAGAGCGAGTCCATCAAGGACGGCAGCGAGGTTATCGGCAACAGGGTCAAGATCAAGGTCGTAAAGAACAAGGTGGCACCGCCCTTCCGCAGCTGCGTGGTAGATATGCTCTACGGTCAGGGCATCTCCCGTGCCGGCGAAGTTCTGGACCGTGCAGTTGAGCAGGATCTCATCGTGAAGTCCGGCGCATGGTACTCCTATAAGGGTCAGCGCATCGGTCAGGGCCGCGATAATGCCCGCAAGTTCCTGGAAGACAATCCCGAGATCTTCGACGAGATCGAGAAGATCATCCGCGAAGAATTCCTGAACGGCGAATCCATTCCCATGGATATGGGCTCCGATTCCGAAGACGGAATCTCCCTCTCCTCCGCAATTGACGGAGACGACGACGATCTGGATCTGGACGGCGAATTCTGATAAACAAAAATCACCCTCTGCGTAATATACGCAGAGGGCTTTTTTTATCAATGGGCGACCGAGAATATGGTAAGTTCTTCAGCCTTGCCGGAAAGGTAATACTGCACATTCTGGGTCTTGGCAGTCTTGGTGGGACCCCAGTAGGCGCTGGTGCCGTATACATCGACAAAACGTTCGCACTCTTCCTTGGTGAATACCTTGGTTGCCTGCGCCAGTTCCTTCAGAGTTATGTTTCCGTCGCCATTGCTGTCCGCACTGGTTGCCGCCTGCTGGCTGGTGGTCATATTCCAGCCGAGGGACTTGCACAGACCGTAAGAGAAGAAATCATAAGAGAAGGAAGCTGCGGTGTTTGCGTAACTGGAACGGGTCTCGCCGTCAGTGGAGCAAATGACGGAATAGCTGGTGCCTACGCCGCCGCCGTTATCCAGATCGCTTATCATATGCTGCAGAGTGCCTGTATTCTCAATATTGCCGCCGCTGTAACAGGAAAGTACCACAAGCACAACATCACCGTGAATGCCTGAGAGCGCACCCATTACTTCGGAAGGATACAGCCAAACGGACTTATTGCCGCTGCCCTTCAGATGCCAGCGGAATTCGCCGTTATTCACGTTTCCGTGGGTGATAATGTATATCACGGAAACATCGCCTTCCTTTGCATCCGCAAAAGTAGTGCTGATGCAGTTCACGACCTGCGCAGGAGTGGTGAAATCCTTCTTGTAGGTCACCTCATACCTGGAGCCTTCCAGGTCGCTCAGAGATATGGCGTCAATAAAGCCGTTGGTGCTGTTGGTAGAGAAGGGGAGATAACCCGACTCATTGGACTTGGTGTACTGGGAGATCACCAGCGCACGGTAGCGGGGAGCATCTGCAGAATAAGGCACGTTCACATAGAAGCTGAAGCTGTGCTGACCGCCGGCAGTAATGGTTATCCTGGCGGTGCCGCAGCCGGTAGCGGTAATAAGACCGTTTCCGTCAACGGAAGCTATGCGCTCGTCACTGCTGGAATAATCTATGAACATTACCGGATCGGTAACGGTGCTGACCTGCAGGGTCTCCCTGTAATTAAGCGTATAGGTAGAATCCTTTGCCACTTCACTGCCGTTTATGGTGATGCTGTGGGAATTGAGCGGCATCTTTACTACCTTGATCTTGATGGAATGCTTCTTTCCGGAGCCGTCGGCCGCCTTTGCGGTAATGGTTACGGTGCCGGTCTTCTTGCATTTGATGACGCCCGTATTCTTGTCTATAGATACGCGGGAGGAGCTGGAAGTATACCACTTCACATTCTGATTCGTGGCATTATCCGGACCTACTACAGCGTCGAGATCATAAGTGCCGCCAACAACGAACTCGGTATACGGATGGGTTATCTTTACGCTGGTCACCTTGTAGGGCTTTACGGTTATGCGGCAGGTTGCCTTCTTTCCGTTTACAGTGGTGACCGTGATCTTTGCAGTACCGGGAGATATCGCAAAGATCTTGCCTTCTTCATTTACAATAACTACGTTCTTGTTGCTGGTGGACCAGGTAAGCTTCAGCGCTTCATCGCGAACTATACCGGCAGGAGATATGGTAGTCTTGAACTGATATTCGCTGCCCACATACATGCTGCCGCTGGTCTTGTTCAGCTTTATCTTCGAAGGCACCTTCATCTTTACGGTGACCTTCACGCTCTTATACTGGCCTGCGGAATTTATAGCATAAACAGTGCATTTACCGGGATTCAAACCGACTATCTTTCCATTGGTGACAGTGGCGATATTGGGATCGGAAGAGACCCACTCAACCGTTTTATCGTATGCAGAGGAATTTATGCTGGCCTTTACCGTCTTGGAAGAACCTTCGGTGATCGAAACGCTCGAATAATTGAGGCTGAATCTCGTAATGGCATTCTTCTTGTTGGGTACTTTGAAGTTCAGCGTGAGATATGCCTCACCATCGGAACTGCAGACAGTAACTGTTGCATATCCGGCCTTTTTACCGCGCACAGAAAGTCCGTTATTGTAGACCTCCAGCACAGTGCTGTCGGAGGATACCAGATAATAACCGGTATTGCTGGCATTGGAAGGATAGACTTCTATGACAGGTTTGAGAGTCTTTCCTACAGCAAGCACATAATCCGTCTTATTTGGGAACATTCCCTTGTAGAGGGTGAATCCCTGTACCGGGCGTATCACGTTCAGCCTGATAGAGCCGCTTACTCCATTGGAAAGTGCCGTAACTGTAATCACGACCTCGCCGGGGTTGATGAACTGAACATGACCGTTCTGGTCAACGGTGGCTATTGCGTTATTGGAAGATTCCCATCTGACCTTACCGTCCGCTTCTGCAGGATAGCGGGTAAGTGCAATATCTGCACCTTCGCCTATCCTGAGATTTCCCGAAGGCGCGGTGAGCTTCATCTCAGTTGCTTCGATAACGCATTTTACAGGAATGTATATCTCGTTTCCGGATTTGGTAGTCAGAATTATGTAAGCGTTGCCCTTGCCCTTCGCAACGGCGGTGTATCCGGAAGATATGGTAAAAAGAGAATCATCGGAAGACCTTACAGATACAACGCTGTCCTTATTGGCCTGAGGCGCGAGAGAAATACCGCCTACCGCAACTTCTTTTCCGGCAGGAAGTTCGATGATGCCTTCGCTGCTTACCGCGCCGACAGCCGCCTGATTGATCACAACAGGCACAGTAACGGTTGTTCCGCGGTATTCAACCTTTACATCCACGGATATCCTGTCAGCGCCGCCATAAAGAACGCCCTGAGATACCTGAACACTGCTGCCGTTTTTATCGGTCACTACGGTACCGGCAGGAGTTACAGGAGTTATCACACCGAAGGCGTCGATATTGAAATAATTCTGATAGCCCTCAGCGGGAGTGAAGACCACTCGGGAATAATCGATCACTTCGGCCTGATTTACGGGAACGATGTCGATTTTTCCGCTCTGGTTTGAGAATATCTCGGCAAAGGAAGCTGTGACTTCGACCACGCGAGGTTTTACTTCGAAGGAAGCTTTCAGCTCCTTGCCGAAGCACTTCGCCGTGATCTCTGCGCTGCCCGCGTAACCTGCGGTAACGACTCCGTTTGCCACAGCTGCATACTTTGAATCGGCAGAATTCCAGACAATATTCTCCGCAGCCACAGGAGTACCATCAAGGAGAGTAACACTCAGAGTGAAAACATCATCTTCAAGCACTTCCGCGGGTATTCCGGTAAGCAGAACATCTATATCGATATTGAGAGTTGCTTCTGCATATACGTTTGCATCATTGCGGTATTCAGCACGTACTTTTACAGTGCCCGCATTGCGCAGGACCAGCATGCCGTTTTCGATCGCGGCAACGCTTTCATCGGATGTGCTCCAGAGAACATCCTCTGCCGCAATGCTGATGAATTCCGCCCTGAAAAATTCAGCAGGAATAATTCCGTTTTTTCCATCCGTGATATCGAGGGCTGCTTCCGTAACAGCAAAGCTCATTGCAGGATCCGGAACAGGCTCCTCTTCTTTGTCGTCCTCGGTGCTGCCGCCTTCAGTGTTACCGCCTTCGGTATTTTCGCCTTCAGTGCTGCCACCTTCGGTGTTTCCGCCCTCAGTGTTGCCACCTTCGGTATTACCGCCCTCGGTGTTACCGCCTTCGGTGTTGCCACCTTCAGTATTTCCGTCTTCGGTATTTCCGCCTTCGGTGCTGCCGCCTTCGGTGTTACCGCCCTCGGTGTTACCGCCTTCGGTACTGCCGCCTTCGGTGTTACCGCCTTCGGTGTTACCGCCTTCGGTGTTACCGCCTTCGGTATTACCGCCTTCGGTGCTGCCGCCTTCGGTGTTACCGCCTTCGGTATTACCGCCTTCGGTGCTGCCGCCTTCGGTGTTACCGCCTTCGGTGTTACCGCCTTCGGTATTGC
>JAZRPZ010000021.1:0-6058 GCA_045649485.1 Clostridia bacterium | reverse complement strand
TGTCATCTATCATGGAAAAAGTCCAGTCGGTCAGGTTTGCACTCATAATGTTGCCCATTATGTTTGCTCCAAGGAAACATCCGAGGAAAATAGCCGTCTTTGCAATGGGCGCTATATCCAGTGCCGGCGTTACAAACGATACAGCATACAGCATTTCATTTATAGAAAAACTTATCAGCACCAGCTTTTTCGGCGACTTCATGCGCTTGAACATGGCTACTGCCGCCAGCTGCACAAGGCATCCCAATGATACAAAAGAAGAAATTACGCCCGTGAGACTGTCAGAAAATCCAAGAGCAGTCGTGATTCGCGCAAGATACACTCCGCTTACCATGATAGATATAAGGTAAGCCAGCGCAGACTCCGCCATTATCCATATCTGAGTCATAGTCTGTTTACCGGGCTTTTGCAAACGCAGCATAGCGTCTCCTCCTGAACAAATACATCAATCAGCATACATTAAACACCTGTTTGTATTATAAGTCAATAGGATTTGCCGCTGTTTTTCCGATATATAACGTCTCCGCAATCGCAGACACATCGTTCTGTTTTCCATACAACAGAACGATAAAAAACAAACAAGACCTGCAGACATTCATCCGCAGGTCTTCCGTTATTGTTTGTCATCAAGTTCGATCCCTTCGGCATACAGATGCGAAAGGTCTGAAAAGCAGATACAGCGAGGCGCAGTGAATCCGTTTTCATTATTCTCGAATACCAATTCCGTCACACCGGTAAATTCGTAATCAAACGACGCCCACATTACATTTATCGGTATCTTCAGCAGCACAGAAAGCCACGCTCTCGCCATTGCCGAATGACAAAACAGTGCGACATTATCCTCATTCGGGCGTATAATGCGGTAGACATCGTTTTCCTTGCGATAACCCAGCCTTTCAAGAAAATCGTCACCGCTTTTTTCTATCCTGGCCACGGCAGTTTTCATCTGTGTAAGATTCATGCCCTGACATTCATACGCCCTTTTGTATCCAAGCGCATAATTGCCGTTTTCAATATAATACGTATTCTGTACCAGCGAACACGATTTGAGCACTCCATCCGGGAATGTAGTAAGCCTTTCGTCGCCAATCTCATGGGCCCATTCTTCCGTGCCGCATTCGAGACCAAGCAGTCTGCATGTCGGGGCGGCAGTATCCTGCGCCCTGCCCATCGGCGAAGCAAAAACCTTATGAATACCCGTCTTGGCAAAGCGTCTTCCCACAGCTTCAGCCTGCTTCCAGCCCAATTCCGTAAGATGATCGATCTCATAATCAGGTTTTCCGTGCCGGATTATGTACAATTTCACAGGCTCACTCCCCTATTTGCTCAGATTATTTCAGCAAGTTCTCTTCTGCGCGCATAGATATGATCAAGGAATTTATTGATGCCGCGTTCATAGTTTCGGATATTCCATATCTCGATATACTCAGGAAGGATAACATCAATAAGCGCGACAAGCTCCTTCGCCTTTTCTGCCGATGTTTCCGGATGCAGTTTCACCTTGCAGAACTCACTACCAAGTTCTATAAGACGCGCAGTGAGGCGCATTTCTCTCTTATACAGCTCGTCGAATTCCTGCTTCTCAATATCCGCCTGCACTTTGCGTACATAATCGGTCACATTATCAAAATAGAAATCATCGCCGCTATCCTTCATATCAAAAAGATGAGCATACTTCGTCTGAGAGAGCGGCATAGTCAGCTGCTTTGCGCTCATGGTGCATACATGCACGCGTTCAGGCTCAAGCAGGTAGTAATTTGCCATGCGATACATAAGGCGTGCAACCTTGGCGCCGCCGAATGCCCATTCATCAACAAAATCCTCAGCGCTGCGAATGAAATCCGCCTTGAAGGATTCGCCGTCCTGCTTCGCGCCGGTATTCCAGCCGTACTGACCGGAAAGCGCTATCGGCACCATGCTCCATACCCAGGACTGCGGATGTCCGCCATCACCCCAGTCGGTAAGCAGCAGTCCTTCCGCACCGTATTCCACGGCAAGCTCAGCACAGGTCCTGATGTTGAAAGTGGTGACGTCCATTCTGCCGGCAAAGCTTCCGTGAGTGTTCGTGGAGGGGCACACATAATATCTGACGCCCGCATCACGATATGCTATGCAATGGTCAGTCATGCGCTGAGACTGTATAAGTTCATAGCCCCACTCAAGTGCTATTGCATCTTTGGGTACCATGTGGTAGCTCTGCGGATAGTTATAGATCATGTCCGCCCAGAACATAATGCGCTTGCCGTATGTATCGCGAATATGGTCGTTCAGCTTATTGAGCCATTCCATGAACACCACGTCTTTGCCCTTCTGACGGCAATATTCCTCTATCTGGAATTTGCCCAGACCATAGGCCTCGTCAAGGCCGATATTCACAAAATCGGAAGTGAAATGCGGCAGCAGCGATGCGTACAGATTGGTGACGAACTCAAAACTTTCATCCAGCAGTGGATTCAGCGTGGAAGGCACCTCGTCAGCCTCAAACAGCGCCAGGTGATGGAAATCCGGCTTCTTCAGCCATGTATACATATGTCCGAAGGAATTCTGATTTGGCACAAGATCAATGAATCTTTCGCGGCAGTAAGCGTCCAGTTCGCGTATATCTTCGGGAGTAAGGCAATCGAAATCAGCCGTCTCCTTGGGATAGGCGGCGTATTTGAAGCAATCGCCCTCCATGTACAGCTGGAATTCATTATATTTCAGCGCCGCAAGCAGATCTATCATATTTTTGATAGTCTCTACCTTGGGCATCCTGCCGCGGCTGATATCGATCATATATCCTCTGCGGGCTATCTCCGGCTTGTCGTGCACGTGCATATACTGTACTTCACCGTTTCCGCGGGAAATCAGCTGATGCAGCGTAGTTACTGCGCGGAAGAGACCTTCGTCACAGGCACTGCCGATAACTATTCCTTCCCCACTGATGGTTATTTCGTATTCTTCATTGGCAAAAAGCGGACGTGCAGCAATCTTCACACCTGCTGCATTGCATTTTATTCTATCAAAAAGCGCAACAATTCCGCAGCCCTTCAGCGCCGCATCAACTGCATACTTGCCTTCAAATTCAGTCATTTCATAGGGCTTGGGAAAGATCATCATAAAAAATCACTCCTGCAACCGTAATAAAAGAGCACATCATCATTTGTTAACATAGTACCACCGACCGCCCGCAATGTCAAACTCTATTACGCCTTTGACATAAAATAATGATCTGTCTTGACTCATACAACGCAAAAGCCATTTCGCTTCATTGTCACGTTCCATAAAAACAGCTCCCGAAAACAAAAAATCCTGCAGTTTCCTGCAGGATTCATGGTGGAGCATAGGGGAGTCGAACCCCTGACCTCGACAATGCGAATGTCGCGCGCTACCAACTGTGCTAATGCCCCATATTCAATTAATCGGCAATATCTGCCGAACAAATAGTATTATAGCACTTCCGATTCTGTTTTGCAACAGCAATTTATCTTCAAAATGTTAAACCTCTATTCTTAATGCCCATTTTGCGGTCTGATAATCAATTACGCTATTTACAAAACATCGCAGATATGATATAATAAATTTTGTTGTGAGACAAGCAGAGCTTGCGAACATCTGGGGCATTAGCGCAGTTGGTAGCGCGTTTGAATGGCATTCAAAAGGTCAGGGGTTCGACTCCCCTATGCTCCACCAAACAAAGCACTCAGTGAAAACTGAGTGCTTTTCTTTTGCCTATATGCAAACAAAAACTGCCGCAGAAATAAACTGCGGCAGTTTTTGTGTTTATATGAAATTGGATTACAGTTCGTATACGCCGTCTCCTGCAGTGCGGATCTCGGTCTCGTAGAAGGCCTGCATACCGCGCACCATGTATTCAACATCCATTACACCGGCGGTCTCATAGGCGGAGTGCATCGCCAGCTGAGGCATACCGATATCCAGAGTGTTGATGGAAACGTGAGAGGTGGAGATATTGCCCAGAGTGCCGCCGCCGACCATATCGGAACGATTGTGGAAATGCTGCACGGGCACGCCTGCCTTTGCGCAGATATCGTGGAATACAGCCGCGCTCACGCCGTCGGTGGTGTACTTCTGGTTGGCGCTGAACTTGATTACGATACCCTCGTTCATGAAGGCAAGGTTTACGGGATCGGAATACTCGGGATGATTGGGATGGGTAGCATGTGCGTTATCGGCGCTCAGCATAAAGCTGGAAGCCAAAGCTGCGAAGTAATCTTCCTCGGTACCGCCCATTGCGGTTACGATGCGGCGCAGCAGACCATCCAGGAAATTGGAATTGGCACCCTGCTTGGTGGTGGAGCCGGATTCTTCGTTATCGAATACACAGCATACGTTCACGTGATCAACAGGCTTTGCATCTACGAAAGCCCTTACGGAAGTGTATGCGCACTCCATATCATCCAGACGGCCGCAGGAGAGATACTCTTCCCTGTCGCCCCAGATGATACCCTTCATGCGGTTGTACAGGAACAGGTCAGTGCCCAGGATATCCTTCTCTTCAACGCCTGCCGCCTCGGCAATGCGCTGCTTGAAGGTGTCCTTTGCCTCGATGCTGCCCCACAGGGGGAACATATCGGTGGCTGCATTGTACTTATAGCCGTCATTTACGTTGCGATTCATGTGGATTGCAACATTGGGAATCATGACGGTATCCTTATCAAGATTTACCAGCACGGTCTTTACGCCCTTATCGGTGCGAACGATAACGCGGCCGGCAACGGACAGAGGACGGTCCAGCCAGGTGTTCATGATCATGCCGCCGTAACGCTCGGTATCAAGCTGAACGTACTTGTTGCGAACGGTAACTTCGGCATTTTCCTTGATCTTGAAGGTGGGATAGTCGGAGTGGCTGGCGATCAGCTGGAAAGCATCAACCTTGCCGCACTCGGGAATGGTGAAAGCGATGACAGAAGAACGGTTGCGGGTCACATAGTACTTGCCGCCGGGAACCAGATTCCACTTTTCGTTCTCGTTCAGTTTGGTATAGCCTTCCAGCATGGCGCAGATATTCTCCGCTGCATGGAATGCAGTGGGGCTGGCATCAAGGAAGGCGAGCAGCTCTTTGGCATAAGAATGATCCATTTTAAGTTTCCTCCGTGTATATGGCGTGTTTATCAGCCCTTGATGAAGCCGTTCAGGAAATCGATAGCGGTCATGATATCGCCTGCCGGATCGGGACCTACTTCGCGCTCGATGGTAAGGAAGCCGGTGTAGCCGATATCGGTCAGTGCCTCAAGATACTTCTTCCACGGTACGCTGCCCTTGCCCAGAGGCACTTCTTCGAATGCGGGCTCTGCGCCGGCATCGCCGTTTACCACGCCGTAGATGATCTCGGGATCGCGAACCTGCAGACGTACGCCGTCCTTGGCATGGGTATGTACGATATAATCCTTCAGGTTATATACTGCCTGTGCGGGATCGTCGCCGGTAACCATGACCAGATTTGCAGGGTCGAGGTTTACCGCAACGCCGGTGGAATGCAGGCCGTCAAGGAAGTTCTTCAGCACGAGAGAGGTCTCAGGACCGGTCTCAATGGCGAAATGGGCCTTCAGGCTGTCGGCATATTCTGCCAGCTGGCCACAGGCGTCCTGCATGATCTTATAGCGGGGATGGTTGGGGTCAACGGGAGTTACGCCGATGTGAGTGGTAACGATATCGGTCTCCAGTTCCTTTGCCATTTCAAGGATGAGCTTGCTGCGCTCGATGAGGCCGGGGTTGAGTTCGGGATTGCCGAAGCCGCGGCCCAGATCGCCGCACAGAGCGGAGATTACCAGACCGTTGTCCTTTACCATGTTCAGGAAATCGCGCCTCTTCTGACCCTTGAGCTCCTCGGGGCTCATCTCGCCCTTGGTTGCATAAACCTGAACGCCCTTGGCGCCCATCTTTGCTGCCATTGCCAATGCTTCGGGCATGGGCTTTCTGAAAGAATCCGCAATGATGCCAATGGGGAAATTATACATTATTATCTTCCTCCCTGGAATAAATATTGAGTGCTCCCAATGTAAGTCTGTATACCTCATCCGCGACATCCTCAATGGGCATTTCAAAGAAACCGAGC
>JAZRPZ010000020.1:0-90690 GCA_045649485.1 Clostridia bacterium | reverse complement strand
AGCTTGTCTTCCTAAGACCGCTTGGCCTCCGACTTATTCAAAACGGAAAAGACTCGCTCATTCCTGATGAAGAGACTATCAAAGCTATTCGCGCCAAGCGGGAGCGCCTCCGCCAGGCGCGTCCTCCAGCTCTGGATTATATTTCTTTGGATGGTGGAAGCAATCATGGTGCTGCTGAGGGGCTGAGTGATGAGGAGCCTGAGCTTCGCAGCCGGATTGCGATGTTTGGGGAGAAGGGGGAAGGAGGGAAGAAGGGTGTTTTTGAGGATGTGGATGTTGCCATGATGATCCACGCCCATCCGGAAACGCCCCAGCCACATCTATTTTTAAACGGCTCCAGCCTGGGCTTTGAAGCCAAGCGGCTGACCTTCACCGGTAACGCTGCCCACGGCAGCGAACCATGGGTTAAGCACAAGTATACGCTGCTCCATACTGCCCTGGGACAGCATCCAGCTCACGCGTCCGTTATAATTATTGAGCTTTGTATACTGATCCCACCAGGGCTGCCGCCAGTCGAATGACTGGGGATGATCCTTCTTGCGTACGCCTGCCAATGTGGCATATGTAAGGTGCTGATTTATGAAGTTGATTCCATTGACCATCACCCAGTCGCCCATGCGCTTGTAATCCTCGAAGGTGGAATCCCAGCCTCCTGCGCCATAAAGCTCGCAAAGGGTGCGCTCCTTGCCGAACTGATTTGCAGCAGAGCGTATCTCATGAATGCTGAGAGTGAGTGCATGGGTCTCCTCGTTGCGCAGATAGCTGGAGAGCAGCATATCAATAGCCGGCCACTGATGATATTCATAATTTGCCTGCATGGAAGGCGAAGTGTTATGGCCGGTATGCGGCCATTCATGCTCAAGATAATGGCCGGTAAACGCGATGTTGTGATCTGCGCACCACTTTCCGGTGGGTTCGATGGAATTCTTCACCCAGAGATGCTGAATAGTGCGATAGTAATCAAACCTCACCTTTTCTGCCGGATGATCGAAGCACTCGCCCGTAACATTCCTGAATACACAGGGCAGGTTTTTCAGCAGACTGTAGCCGTGCAGCTTTTCAAATTCGTTTACGAACCAGTAAGAGAACGGAATGGACGGAGTTCCTCCGCCATACAGACTGCCCGCATAAAACGCGGGCTCATCGGTGAACAACGCCGGGATCGCATCTCCAAAATCATCGCCAAACCGGGCGAAGTATTTCTCATGGGTGCTCTCAATAAACGCTTTGTTCACCTCGGGGCGCATCAGATCAACAAAGGAAAAACCTGCAAGCCAGCCGGTGGTGCCGGGCTTGACCAGATTGCATACGAAAACCATGTCTCCGTGCTCCGCCCACTTGTCTATCGGATAGATCGAAATGTCTTCAAGTATCTCGAGCAGGCCGTCTTTATTGCGGCAGGTGAATACGGCGATCGGATCGTCCGACGGCAACATGTCATGAATATGACGATCCTGCTTATTCACGGTAAGGTCGATCACAGTATAATTCATACCGCATGCCAGACAGTCAGGCAGCTGGGCAGATACCTCTCCGCCTGCAAAACCGGAGGGATAGGAGTTTTCATCGTATATGTACAGCTTCATTCCCAGCTCTTTTGCAGTTTTGAGCGCGAAGCCCCACATATCGAACCACTCGTCCGAAAGATATTCAGTAATGAGGCCGGGGCGGGGATGCACGAATGCACCGCCAAAGCCATGGTTCTTGAGTTCCTTCAGTTGGAAGGCAATCTGTTCCTTGTTCATAAGATCATTCCAGACCCAAAGAGGCGCAGTTCGATGCGACGCCGGCGGATCCTTGAAATACCTGCGGATATCTTCCATATTCATTCCTCTTTCCTGCCCGCTTATTTACCTACGCGAACAAATTCGATATTCATAAGCTCGGCTGCCTTGCGGAACAGTTCGGCATTATGTCCCACGCTCATTGCGCAATGATGAGTGGGTGCCTGTGCGAACCATTCGGTCATGTAATCGTCAAGAGGCATGCCAAAGTCAATGTGGGTCTGAGTATTGCCGATAGCAAGTATGGGATTTTTCACTGCCATTCCTTCACTGGCAATCAGCCGCAGACGGCCGTTTCCGGTCTGGGTAAGGCCGAGGGTGGTAACGGGACCGGATATAACATTCGCTTCAACAGATACGCCGCTGCCGCGCTTGCCATGGAACACGCCCATTCCGCGCAGCGTGGGCTTGCCGTCGGATATGCGTATGTGGAAGGGACCGTCATGACCCAGCAGCATGGTGTTTGAGAGATAATCCATTGCGACTATCTCGGTAAAAGATCCGCCGGTGCCAAGTATATCGCATATCTTCATGGCAACATTGGTCTTGAGGTCGCCTTCGCCGGCGCAGGGAACACCGTTTGCTGTCAGCAGCGAGTGACCGACAATGAAGCCGCCCTGCAGCCTCTCATAATGATTATCGTCCGCGCCATGATAGTAATATGAGAGCGCATCCAGCCTACGGGCTGAGACCAGCTTCTGCTGAGCGGCAGCGACTTTGCAGGCCCATTCCAGCTGCTCATCGGAAGGCTTCCTGGCAATAGGATCCGAGGGCGAATCGCCGCTAATCACGAAGAATTCCTCTACCTGACGGCGTTTCTCGGCAATATCATCATCGGAAACGCGCTTCAGTTCGGCATCAAGGTCGCACATCTCCAGTATTTCGATATGCAGCCCAAGCTGAGCCTGCAGCATGGTCATATCAGAATACATATCCAGCATTCCGCTGTAGTTATTTCCAAGGAAACCGAAACGTGCGCCCTGCATGCTGCGCTTTACCTGAGCTGCACGGGCCCACTGGGCGATCTCATCCCAGGCGCGCTTCGCCTGAGGCATATTGGCAGTGACCTCATCCGCAACAGAGATAGAAGGTGTATCCTCAAGGCCAAGCAGTCCGTTTACAACGCGGAAAGGAATTCCGGCACGTTCAAATGCATTTGACACCTCAGGAACCGGGCAGCCCACGCAATGTGCCAGCCATTCACCGGTACCCGTCTTTGCATAGTTCATGCGCGCAGCAGGCTGCAGATTCAGCCATACCACAGGTGCTTTGCATATCTGATGCACAGGGAGAACATAGCTGCTGGTGAAATACGTTGCACTGTGAGCAAATATTATGTCCACATTATTGCTGTTGAAATATTCGCCTGCATTCTTGTCTGCATCATCGCTGTCCATCAGGCCGAAGTTGAAAACATCGCCGTATTCTCCGAGTCTCCCGGCAATAAATGAGTTATAAAATTCCAGTCTTTCCCTAAGGCCGTCAAACTGTGCCCAGTATGTATTCAGTCCTGCACTGTAAAGGCCTATCCTTACGCGTTCCATCATTTACCTCCCAATGTTTTTACTTAGTATAGCACAGCCTTCATGATCAAAGAATACTCATTGTTGTCGGTAAATTATACATAATTGCTTTTATTCATTCTCTTCCTCTGTTCATCGTTCCATTAATTTTGATTCATCAGAATCGGAACCCTCATCAAATCTCCACTATACCCGTGCAATATCCTTCTATTTTTCCAGTAATTTTATTTGCATTTGATACATTTTTTGTACCATATTCCTTCAATATCATAAGCAATCAGAGCTAAAGAGACCGAACATAAAAATCATCCAACAAAAACGATCAGCGATTCTTGCTTTTTGATTAATTATTGTTTATTTCATTTGTGACGTGCTGCAATCGGTGAAGGCTTCATTGCAGCAGAATAAAACAAAAGCCCTCCATCGTGGAGGGCACTGAAGTATATACAAAAAAATCCTCAATCCGAAGATTGAGGATTTATGGTGGTCTGTACTGGACTCGAACCAGTGACCCCATCGATGTGAACGATGTGCTCTACCACTCCGGTCAAAGTACATATATCCTATTAAAGAATAACTTTCCTTGCCCAAATCACCGCTCGGCGATGATCATTATCAAACGGCTCGCCATGGTAACCACCATTGACTGATTCTACGATGAATCCGGCACGATAAAGCCAAGCACAGGTCTGCTCAAGAGTCGGGAAATATTTATGGCTATTCTTGGTATACACAAAGGGATTGCCGTTGGCAGGTGTAATCTCCCACCGTCTGCTACCGTTTACAATACGCGTGTGATCGCTGGCTGTTCCGTTGATAACAATATATTTCCCGTACGTTTTCCAATCGTCGCTTCCCTCAAAACAGACCCATTCTGTGTTGGCGGGAGCCCATTTGGACAGTTCCAGAGGACAATCGTAATCGATGAACAGTCTGCCTCCGTTTTTTAATGCCTCGCGAGCGCGTTCCAGCAAATTTATTTGTGCGCGTTTGTAGTCGCGGTCAGTAACGATATTAACCATCAGATTTGAACCAAGAATAACGACATCAAACTCGCTGCCCCACGGTTTTGTCAACATATCTGCATGGTTAACGTGCAGATTGGGCAGGTATTCAGCCTTTTTATACAGCTGTTGAAGCATGTCCTCGCTGCGCTCAATGCCTGTCACGACGTGTCCGGCCTGCGCCAGAGGAATGCAAAGATTGCCTACGCCACAGGCGGCTTCCAGAATGCGCAGAGGTGCTTTTCCGATCTTGGATATGAGATATTCGAACATCTCGGTTTCATCTTCATCCTGCGCAAAGATATACGCGTTCCAATGTTCAAGGATTTGTCTCTGGGTATCGTTCATGATTTCCTCCTGATATCGAATCGGATTTTCAGTACTCAGATTATTCTCAGAATCAATATTGTTCATGGCAATCCCACCTTCTGCAAAAATAAAAACACCAAGTATAGCTAGAATAAATTCTGCTATACTTGGTGTTCATGGTGGTGCTTACTGGACTCGAACCAGTGACCCCATCGATGTGAACGATGTGCTCTACCAACTGAGCCAAAGCACCATGGGCTTCCGGTATTTGTTCCGTGCCTGTTTTCATAACGCTAACCGGAAAGCGTTATGTACATCAGCCAGTATGTTCTACCAACTGAGCCAACAGACCACACTTCGTCTTTCAACGACAACAGAAATTATACCACAGCCATATACCATTGTCAAGCATATGTCCGAGTTTCGCTCAAACAAAATCGGCGCATATATAATAAGCTTGCAAACTATATGTATATCTGATATCATAATATTCAACAAATTACAAGGATGTGATTCGGATGCAGCGCAGGAACGGTTCTATCGACCTTACAAACGGCGAACCCATGAAGCTGCTGATACTTTTCGTTATCCCAATGCTTATTGGTTCCGTTTTTTCTCTGATGTACAACATGGTCGACTCGGCTGTTCTGGGCAGATTCGTCAGCACAAACGCGCTTGCTGCCGTCGGCGCGACGCAGTCCACCATGTCGCTGGTCATTATGATCGGAAACGCCGTCACAAACGGCTTTTCGATACTCGCTTCACACGCATGGGGTGCCAAAGATAAAAAGAGTCTCGGCCGCATCATATCCCACGCATTCGGTATAACGCTGGGTGCGGGAATCATTGTAGCCCTGCTGGCGCTGTTCCTTGCCGAACCTGCGATGCGTATGCTGGGCACTCCCGATGCCATCTTTAACGATGCCGTGCTTTATCTGAAGATAACCTGCGGACTGTTTGTCGGACAGCTTTTCTACAACGCATCTTCGGCAATACTTCGCGCAATAGGCGACAGCCGCACTCCCCTTTATTTCCTGATACTCTGCTCTATAATGAATGTTGCGCTGGATCTGCTGTTCGTGCTTTGTTTCGGAATGGGCGTTGACGGCGTTGCATTTGCCACCATCATATCCCAGTCCACTTCCGCCGTTCTCTGCATAATCTATATGTGGAGAAAATACGAAGAACTCCACTTTGCACTGCGCGATATGCTGCCTGACCGTGCACTCGTCAAAAAGTTTCTGGGAATCACGCTGCCGATGGCGTTCCAGAACGCTATGCTTTCCGTCGGCATGATGGCGATCACCTATGTCATCAATTCTTTCGGCGAGAATATCGTAGCTGCCTACACCGTAGGCGGCAAGGTGGAACAGCTGGTCACGGTTGTTGTATCGCAGGTGGCATTCTCCTTCTCCATCTATTCCGGTCAGAATTTCGGTGCAAAGAAATATGACCGCATAGACCTCGGTCTCAAAAGAGCATATGTGCTGCTGGGATGTCTGGTGGCTATATCCATGTCCGTATTGTTCATCTTCGGTGACAGGCTGGCGCTGATATTCGTAAAGGCCGAAGAAACCATCACACTCACCGCCGCATTGAAGATGATACATATCGATGCCGGATTTATGCCGATGCTGTGCCTCATCTGGCTGTACAATTCCACGCTGAGAGGCATGGGACACATAAAGCCCACCGTCATTTCCAGTCTGCTTGAACTTATGAGCAAGATAGGCCTTTCCTTCGCATTGTCCTCACTGTTCGGATATGTCGGAATATGGCTTGCCGCACCCATTGGCTGGGTAATAGGTCTTATACCCAGCGCTGTACATTATCACTTCAGCAACTGGAAGACCAAAGCCATTGAAGCTGACAACAAAGCATAAAAGCAAAACAGCTGCCTGATCGGCAGCTGTTTTTTATACTGATATCCGCGCAAGCTGTTTTTCAAAGAATTCCCTGTACGGAACAAAGTCCGCAATCCTTTGTTCATCCGCAAGTGCATCTATAAGCCTGATTCCTCTGCGTATACACTCCACCGCACCCGCAATGTCGTCCTCTTCCTCGCGGCATTCGGCAAGCTTCCACTGCATCTGCAGAAGAGTCTCAAAGGATACCCATTTCTGCTTCTCTGCTGCCTCATGCTTGCGTCTGCCGGTCGTAATAAACGCCATCTCCGAAAGGCGGGTGAAATACAACTGCGGCACCTGTTCAAGAGCCGCGACAGCCATATCGGTCTCTCCCTTTGCATGATAGGCGTATGCAAGAAAGCGCATGGCATCGTACCTTATGTCCGCTTTATCCGTTATTGCAGTCAGATGTGAAGCCACCTTTATTGTCTCGTCGGGAGAAGCGTTGTAATTAATGGTATAAAGCAGCTCATTCATCAGCATATCGTTGTCAGGATACTTTTTAAGTCCTTCTTCCAGTATGCGTCGGGACTTATCCGCATCGCTTTCGCGGTATTCAAACGATTCGCGTATTATTCCCTTTATTTCATTCGTCTTTTCTTCGTGATCATAATCAAGCATGCTGTCTATGGTCACGCTAAAATACGCAGCGAGCTTCGGCAGCACAGTTATATCGGGCATGGAGATGCCGTTTTCCCAATTGCATACCGACTGAAGCGGAACATCAAGTACGGCCGCAAGCTGTTCCCGGGTAATATCCTTATTCTTTCGCAGATCACGTATATTTTCGCCTATTCGCATGCGTTCCACTTCCCCCGCAGAATGATATATATTTATATTATATCATACCGAAACTATCCTGTTAATACAAAGCGCCCTATCATATCGATAAGGCGCTTTATATTTCGGTTTCTTTCACCGAAACATCAGATATATTTTGACAGGAACAGATCTGCCGGCTGATATTCACCGTTTTTTCTGAGCGTTATGCTTCCGCAGTCGGAATATCCCAGCTCGCGATAGAAATTCTGATACGGCATATCGGAAGGCACGCACACCATAACCACATTGTATCCGCGCCTGCTCATCACGGTTTCCCAGTATTCCATCATGAAACGCCACGCGCCGCGTTTTCTGAAGCGTCCGTTTACAAAAGCCATGTTCAGCATGGGGACGGAATCCCACATCATACCGTGATACATAAGACCCGCATATTCTCCCCCGCAGCGGAGTACGAAGCCTGTGCCGCTCAGCATGATGGCACCGAATTCGAGTCTGGAAGTACCAAGTATTTCCCGCCAATATCTGTAATCAGCTGCGCGGACCGGACCTATGGTAAAATCGCCCTTTGCTGCCGATTTTGTCATCAGCCGGGAATCTCCCATCAGTTTCATGATCAATCAGCCTTCCTTGTTTCAACGGTGATGTTGTGGATCCATACTCCCATAAGCACAAGCACGAAACCGAAGATGCACTTCAGAACATTCGTCAGCTGGCTCATTGCATATACCCATTCAATGCTCATAGAGGAATGGTGCACACAGAGATATACAACAGGCACGTTGATCAGCCATACGGACAGACAGTCGAATATGAAAGTCATCACGGTCTTACCGCCGGAACGCAGTGTGAAATAACAGCAATGTGCAAACGCGGTAAGCGGCATGGTGATCGCCAGAATAAGCATGAACGAAGTGGCAAGAGAACGCACGGATTCTTCTGTCTTATAAATAAGCGGAATAAAAGGCGAAGCTCCCGCAAGCACAGCACCCATGACTGCTGCGCTGGCAACACCGAAGGTAATGAGTCTCCAGGCAGTCTTCTTTGCGCGTTCCGTATCATCTGCGCCAAGAGCCTGACCTACCATTATTGCAACGGCATTACCAAGTGCAAAAGCTACGGTATTAAAAAGATTGGATACAGTGCTGGCGATATTGGTGGCAGCTACAACATCGATGCCGGCAACGGAATAAAGCTGATTGAGGAAGGACATGCCAACAGACCAAAGGGCTTCGTTTGCCAGAAGAGGAGTACCGCGCACCGCGATACGCTTGATAAGCTGAAGCGGAACCCTGAATGTACTGTAAATCCCCTGCAGGTAATAATAGCGATGCTTCTGTACATGGCTGCAGATGACGATTATTCCGACCTCTACATAGCGGGAGATGACCGTTGCTACAGCTGCACCTACAACACCCATTGCAGGCATGCCGAGTTTACCGAATATCAGCACATAGTTGAGCAGCATATTGGTAAATACAGCAATTACGCCAGATATCATTGGCAGCATGGTCTCGCCCGCTTCGCGCAGCGTACCGGAATAGGACTGACTGATAGCAAAGGGCAGCAGACCTATCATCATAACCATGAGGTAATCCTTGCCCGCCGCAAGGGTCTTGGCAACTACTTCGGGCGAATCATTGCTCTGCAGGAACAGCGAGATCAGCTGATCGTCAAACAGCATGAACACCAAACCGACTATAGCAAAAATACCCAGCGATATGTAGAGCTTCACGCGCATACAGGCGCGCATGCCTTCGTAATCCTTTGCACCGAAGAACTGTGCGCCGTATATGCTGGGACCCGATATTCCGCCGAATATACATATATTGAATATGAATATAAGCTGGTTTGCGATAGCTACGCCGGACATCTGCGCAGTGCCCATCTGACCGACCATTATGTTATCCAGCAGGCTTACGAAGGAAGTTATAAGATTTTGGATTATAATAGGAACAACTATGGAAAATACAGTCTTATAAAAGCTTCTATCTCCGATAATATAGCTTCTAAGGCCTTTTTGGGTTGCTTGCATCTGATTAATCCTCCGGTCAGTCGTATATCCTGTGCCACTCTTCCGTCGGCACACCGTTTTCATCCCTCAGTATAAGCGGTTCAAGCCAATGCAGTCCGCTGGCCGCACCCTTTATACCATCGATCAGTACATGCTTAGGCGGTCTGTTTGCCACACCGTGTACAGTACGTATCCTCTTGGGTGCAATGCCGTTATCCTCCATCGCACGCATCATTTCGAGTGCGCGCGGCGCCGGATATATTACCGCAAATCTGCCGCCGTTTTTGATAAGCCGCGCTGCCGATGCTGCGATATCCTGCGGGGCAATATCACCCTCGTGTCTTGCTATGCGCACTTTTTCTTCTGCGCTGAGAAGCGCACCGCCTGCCTTGAAGTACGGCGGATTGCATACCGCAAGCGAATATCTGCACCTGCCAAGCTGTTCATAGGCTGTGCGCATATCACCGCACACCACCTCAAAACGCTCCTGCACGCCGTTAAGAACAGCGCTTCTGGCGGCCATATCAGCCACTTCCGGCTGAATCTCAACACCGGTTACTTTGATCCCCGGATTATGCATCAGCATGATCATGGCTATTGCGCCCGTGCCGCAGCCAAGGTCTACGCACAGATCACGGCTGCGCGGCTTGGCGAAATCGGCAAGCAGAACAGAATCGGTACCGAATCTGAACGCATCGTTGCTTTGGATTATCCGGAATCCTTCGTGCTGCAGGTCGTCCACCCGTTCTCCCTGCTTCAGCGACACTTCCCCGCCAATTCCGGTTACGATATTTTGAATCTCCATCACTTTCCCACCTTCCATACATAGATGCTGGAATAATCGATGGAATCAATAGTGTTTATTTCCACAATACCGGTTATCTCGTTTACATAAGCGACGTTTCCGCCGCCGATACATACGGCAAAACGAACTTGAGTCTCTCCGTTTCGCTCCCTGCCAAACAATACGATATCTCCGCGGGATACATCGGCGACCGTCTCGCCGGCATCGGCCATGCGCTCAAGCGCATGCTGCGGGTCACCGACATCATATCCGCAACGGGCATATACATACCTTACGAAGCCGTAAGAAGCGGAACTGCCGGAACTTACACCAAACTGAACTCCGCTCATACCTGCTGCAAATTCGCAGGCAGCATTTATCTCATCGTCTTCAACACATTCTTCTATACCCGGAACGGCAGAAATATCCTTCGCGCTGCCGGAATACATTACGCCAAGCACGTCAATGCCGGCATTTTCACCCATTCTGAACCCATTCGCCACTCTGAACAGCATAATTGCCGTCTGCGTATCGTAATCGTATACTCCGCTGGGTTCAGTGAGATAGAAACCGAGTACCGCAAGCTGCTGCTGCATAGCGGAAACATCTTCTCCCTCATCACCGGGATACAGCGTTCCGTCATCCTTTGCAGGCTGCGCCGCCGGCGAGAACAGCGCCTCGTAAGTCTCTATATTCACATTTCCTGACTGAACAATACCATTGTCATATTGGAAACGGCTCACGGCGCGTGCGGTATTTTCACCGTAACTTCCGGTAATCTCTCCGGAGTAATATCCCAGTTCGATCAGCCTGTGCTGAATATCGCGCACATTCATTCCCGTATCTCCGCGCACTGCGCACTGGGAAGTTACATATTCGCTGTAGGAAATGGATTCGCCTTCATACAGCCTGATAAACATTGATTCATCTGCAACGCCGGTATCTTCAAGGCCGTTGGCATGCTGGTAATTTATTACTGCACGGCGCGTGCCTTCGCCAAACTTTCCATCGGGTTTGTAATCGTAATATCCAAGTTCTCCAAGCACTGTCTGCATGCGCTTTACCTGGTCTCCGGTGCTGCCAACACCCAGCGTCATTCCGTCGTACTTCTCGGAAAACTGAGAAATATATTCTCCGCGGGTAACCGCATCGTCAGAGTTCATCTTCTGCTGAGTCTCAATATCTGCTATACCTGTTCTCTCAAGACCGTTTGCGGTCTGGAAATCTCCCACTGCAGATATAACACGCTCATCGTACACATTTACCGATTCACCGATAAAGCCCAGCTCAACAAGCCGGCGGGTAAGCACCATAACCGTTTCACCGGCCGCGCCATCCTCCAGCACCTGGGCTGCCTGCGCGCAGCCCACAGCCGCGCACAGCATCAGCAATATAATAAATTGTGTAATAAAGCGTCTCAGCATGGTATGTTTTACTTCGCTCTCTTCAGATGTTCTACAGGTACATAACCGGTGTTTCCATCGATCATTACCTTTGCCCATGTATTATTGTATGCAGTAACAATGACCGTATCGCCTTCATCAAGGCCCGCAACAGCCGGGCTTGATGTATCGGGCTGCGAATACACAAAAGTGCTTTCTACCGCTACGGCAGTAATATTGCCGTCCTGCGGCACGGGGGTTGCGGCCGGAGAATTATCTTCTTCGTATACCCTTACCAGATAACTCTTGTGAACGTAGCCTGTGCTTCCTGAAGAAGTAATGACCTTTGCCCAGCTGCCGCTGACAGCGGTCACCTCAACACGGTTACCGTTCTGCAGATAACCAAGCACCTTGTAAGAAGTTCCCGGTCCCTTGCGCAGCTTCAGCTTGGAGCCCGAAGATATCTTCACCTTTGCATATACCTTTTCACCGTTGGTATTCTGCTCGGGTCGGGGCGTAGGCTCAGGAGTTGCTTCGGGAGCCGCTGTAGGCTGTACAGTTGCTTCGGCGCCGGGCGCTGCAGTCGTTTCCGGAGCGGGGGTGTTCGTGGGTGCAGGTTTATCTGCATCGCTGTTTTCCACCTTAACCAGATAGCTCTTCATTACGTATCCGCGCACACCGCCAATGCCTATCGCGACCCAGTTGCCTTCAATGGCATATACATCCACCTGAACGCCGTGCTTTATACGGGTCACGACTGCAGTTGATGTTGAAGGACCCTTGCGTACATTAAGTTTGCCCGAACCGCTGGAAAGCTTGACCTTTGCCTGCATTATTGGTTCACTGCCATTATCCGGTACAGGAGTCGGAGTTACAGAAGGCTGTGCGCCTTCCGAATTCACCTTTACCAGATATTTCTTCATTACATATCCTCGGGTGCCGTTCACGCCGATTTCCACCCAGTCACCCTCAATGGCATACACATCCACCTGAGTGCCGTTTTTAAGACGGGTAACGACCTTGGTGGATGTAGACGCTCCGCTGCGCATATTCAGGCTGCTCGAAGAACTGCTGAGCTTGACCTTTGCCTGCATAAGCGGCTGCGCCTCGGGTTCGGGAGCCTGAGTGCTTTCCGGAGCGGCAGTGACCAAAGGCTCGGGAGTAAATTCCGGTTCGGGAGTTGCCGCAGGCTCCAAAGGTTCTTCCAGTACGGAAGAATCGCCGCTGTAAGTAAGTCCCTTTCCCGTGGTATCCGAAAGATTCAATCTGCTGACTTCTGTGCCGTTGTAATAGAATCCCAAAATATCCTCATAATCCATGGAATAATTGAGCGCCATTATTCTTGCGCCCTGCTGGCTCATGCCTATTCCATGTCCCCAGCGTCTGAACGAGATCTTGAATTCTGTTTCGGTCTCATCGACGGATACCGTTTCATTCGAAGAGGAATTAATACTGAGTCCGAACCAATCCTCAAGACCGCCGTAAGTGGGAATATCTACGGTATAAGTTGCAGATACGCGTTCGCCGTTTGCATCAACAGAAGAAGCAACCACGGTAAAACGCAGCGTTTTATACAGGATGCTGGGTTCGGCATATTTGGGATCACGCGGTTCTACAGAGAGAATCGTCTCTATCTGTATATCGCCCGCTTCCGTACTGAGACCGTATTCGGTAAGCTTTCCCTTCATACCGGCCGCAAACGCCGCATGCAGCTGCGGATTCATGGATACCCCGGTCTGATCTTTTTTGAGCGTCACGGAATTACATTTGCCGGAACCTTCAAGGTCAAACCTGTCTTCCTTTACTACGCTGTATGCAAGCTTCGATCCCCAGGCGTTCTTTGTCGATTCTGTCTGACCGCCGTTTGAAGCGGAATAATAGCAATAGGCAAGCTTTCCATCGTAACCCAGGACTACGCCTCGTGTTTCATCAACGGCTTTGATAACGCGCGTATAGCTGGAATTATAGCCGCGGAAGACCTGATCCGTAGATGTATCCACAACATCATAAGCCTTCTTCGAACGATTCGCCTTTGCGCGCAGTACGTAATTTCTGGCCGCTACCGCCTGCGCCTTAAGCGCTTCCAAAGGATACGAATTGCTCATCTCATATCCCACTACGCCATAGAGGTAATCCTCAACGTAAATGGTCATGATGGTAGTGATGTTTCCGGATTCAAGCATGAACCTGAAATCTCCGCAATACACATTGCTGAGCGCAGGGGATGTGAACTTCACGCCATTCACTCCGGCATACTGGCGTTTGATAGTAAAATCATCACCCATATTCAGGCTGTATGTGCCGCTTATCAATATAAGATTTGCTCCGGTCACTTTTACGGTAACAGATGAACCGGAAGGTATACATGCCGCTTTATCTCCGTCAATGAAGTAATCGCAGCTTGTCTTGAATGTAATGCTGTTCGTTGAGCCAAGCCTGGTTATCTTTACACGTATCATGCCGTCGCTTTCGGCAAGCGCCGTCTGTTCAAAAACAGGCAGGCATGCCGTCAAAAGCATAACCATCAGAAATGCGGCTATTATTCTATATATACGAGCCATCTGAAGCCTCCGAATATGTAATGGACATAAATACCCGCATTATAAATTCTTTCTACTATATGTCCATTCCTGCCGCATCATATTTTTGTAGGATGATTGTCACAATGTACAAATACAAGAAGCCGCAGCCAATGTATATGCATCAGCTGCGGCTTTGTATCAGTTCAGTTTTTCATAAACGGGGATGGAATCCGTTTCTACCTCGAACCAGCCTGCATTTACAGACTCGCCAGTGAGATAATTCCGCCACTGTCCCACGGGCAGATATACTCTGCGGGAATTGGAACCTGCCGCGATAGGCGCTACGATAAGCTTATCACAGAAAATGTATTCATCATCTATAGAATAAGTTTCTGCGTCACAGGTGTAATCACTGACAAGTGCCCTCACGGGAGGAATACCGGTCTTTTCGTATTTATCGAATGCCGCCTTCAGCATGGGCTTCAGCGTTTCTCTCAGTTCAAGCAGTTCACGTACCTTATCAAGGCAACCGTGATCCTTCCACGGCGCTTCGGGGCAATACCATGCATTTATCAGGCACTGCACAGAGAAGACATTGCTCTGCAGTCTGCGCACAAATTCCTCGGCAGAACGGGCGTCGCGTACCTCGGGAGTCCAGAGCACGCCGCTGAAACCTGCAGTTGCGCAGCCGCGGATGAAATCGCGGTGGTCATACAGATCGCTGTAAAGTACAAACGGATAGCTTGCGGAAAGCGCGCCTGCGTTGCGCACTTCGGAAAGCGTGGGCTTTTCCCCCAGCGCCTGCAGCATGGTCTGCATATACAAAACTCCGAAAAGCGAATGGTACTGCTCGCCGTCAAGACCGGAAGGGAATTCCGCCAGATTGGGGAAAGACCAGCTGCCGGTGATATCGCTTGAATCGCACTCGTCAAGCTTGAAGCCGTCTATGCCCATATCGATGATCTTTTTATGATGTTCGGCAAAAATATCGCGCGCTTCCTTGACGGAAAGATCCGGCACACAGCCGCCCCATACTTCGTAATCGCCGCTGTAGGGCACGATATCACTGTAAATCGGGGAATCGGGATGCACAAATGCATGCTCCCACAGATTGATATGGTATCCCATTTCCCTGAGTCCGTTTACAAGTTTATCCGGGTCCGGATAGAGAGCGGGATTCCATGAATATGTACAGGAATAGGCATGAGAATGCCAGCCCGGCTCAAGACCTATGATGCCAACAGCCATATTATCATCGCGCAGTTCTTTTGCAGTCTCCAGCACTTCATCGCAGGTATACTTATCATAACAGCGGTAAATGGCGGAAAGCGCCCATTCGGGAGCGGTACAGCCGCCGCCGGACATCATGTTATACTGGGCAACGATATCCGTTATGGTATCACCCTCGATAATATAGATATCAACGCCTTCAGCAACGGGGATCTGAATGCTTATGTTGGAATCGTTATACTCAACGCCGCCGTAAAGTTCCTCAGTGGAAGTCGCGATAACATGTTCACTGGATGCTGCTTTTTTACCCGCTTTCAGCATTTCGGAGGAGCCGAAATAGAATTCGGCATAGCGGGCGGTATCCACATAAATGCCGTAGCCGGCAGTACTTACAAAAAACGGAACCGGTGCATGGGAATCGCCTGTAGGTGCTGCAGGGTCGGCATTGGGGCGCAGCGTGAATTTCCTGCCGCGCAGATTGAAAGTCTTAAGCTGCAGACCCAGACCGTATATCTGTTCATCTTTGCCGAGGGGCAGCGTCAGCACACAGCCGCGGGCATTCTTCTTGAAGCCGATGCTCTTTACGGGATAATCCACGCAGGTCTCGGTATAATTAAAGCCTTTGCAAAATACTGAAGGCACAAGTTTTTCAGGGGTACCGAAAGTAAGCTTCTTCACAGGATATCACCCTTTATGATTATTTGCTGTATATAAAAATAAGAGACGCCTCATAAAAAAGGACGTCTCTCATCTTTTCCTAACCTATTAGCCCTCTACGGGAGCGCCAACGGGGCAGGTACCTGCGCATGCGCCGCAGGAAATGCAGGTATCAGCGTCGATAACGTACTTGCCGTCGCCTTCAGAGATAGCGGAAACGGGGCACTCTTCTACGCAAGCACCGCAAGCGATGCACTCATCAGTGATCTTATAAGGCATGGTGTTGCACCTCCAAGTTTTTGTATGTGCATATTATACACCTGTTTTAATCAAAAAGCAATATCAAAAATTTGACACAAACGCAGATATATGTTAGCATAAACGTTAATAAAGCGCAAATAACCGGAGGATATATCCATGACCGAGAATATACTCAAAGCATATGAAATAATCGGCGACCTTACCCCTCTTTGCGGCGATTGCGGCGATATCTGCGGCAAAGCCTGCTGCGAATGCGATGAAGACGGTCAGGGCGGCATGCTGCTCTTTCCCGGCGAAGAATCACTCTGCGCGGGCGACTGGTGCGGGATAAACGATTCCGAACAGGGCCGCATACTCACCTGCCTCGAGCCCTGCCCCCGTGACAAGCGTCCCCTCGCCTGCCGCATATTCCCCCTTACTCCCGTTTTCTCAAAGGGCAAGTGGACGGTGCGCATGGACGCACGCGCCCGTGTTATGTGTCCCCTTGTGCGCTCCGGCGTAAAGGGACTCGACCATGCTTTCGCTGTCGCCGTGCGCGATGCGCTGAGGCTCATCGCATCTGATCCCGAAGGCGAAAAATTCCTGCAGGACTGGCAGGCAGCCGAAGAACAGTACCGCAACTTCAGCCTGTAATACGGCCGGATGTCCATAAAAAAACGACGGTCTGAGCCGTCGTTTTTTATATTTATTCTTCTTCCATCATACCCTGCGCTGCGTTTCTTTCCTTCTCTTCCAGTGCCTTCATCAGGGTATCCAGTTCTTCCTGTGTAAGCTCGCGCCAGTCGCCGGGCTGCATATCAATCTATATTAACATTATAAGTACAATACATTATATCATCGTATGTGCCAATAAATTCACCATACAAATCTTCATATGTAAAAAAACCATTTCTCAACTCCATCATTTCTGAACCATCATATATCAGTTTCCCATCACAATCAATCAAAATATTCCGATACACAATAACAGTATACTCTGTATCGTAATCAGTCAGCCCTAGTTTCTCAACCGGATGTTCAAACACAAGGCAAATTGCATTGCCAACAGGCATCCCGCACCACCCAAAGAAATCAACACCGTGAGCAAGTTTTTCCTTGGCAACATAATAAAAATATCCGCAATACTTTGCTTCACTATAGTTACCATATCCTATTAGCCATATATTCGAAGATGCATGTTTTACAAGTTTCTCATATTCCCCATTCGGAATTTCATCGACAGACTGAACATATTTATTCATGTTGTTTACAACATATTTTTTCTCATAACAAGAAGGATACTCACCATACAGAGATATCATATCTGCCTTTTCCAAACATGAATACGTTACCGTTACTTCGTCTCCATTGCTCAAGCTATCACACTGACTAAGTTCATATTTAGCATCTCGTCCAGTTTCATAGCTAAATATTTCAACTTGAATATACGGTTCATTTCCGTAAAAATTGACTACAATGTTTTCAAACGGATCATATATCGATGCTTCTGTTAGTCCATCAACTTCTAACACACATGATTCATAAATATAGTCACAAACAAAATATGTATCTATTTTTTCTGTATCAATTCTAAAATTAATACAAATAGTCTCTCCATTCTGTAGTCTATAATTGTTTTCTATATCAAAGGAAATATATCTCAACATTTCACTTGCGGCTGAATTTCCACTCTTATGATAAAGTTCTTGATAAACGCTATAATTTTCGCCATTAAATTCTACCTTATCTTTATTGTCCAATAGAAATTTTTCTTTATCTATTTTGACTACTGCATAACCAGCACAATTATAGCCATCATACTCTATCACAATATAATCGTTAAGATTTATAAGCTCACATTTTTGCTCATTTAAATCATTATCATTGTAGTCATCAATATTTTCATTATATTCCTTTACATCATCATTAGAAGGAATGTGGCTTATCCATTCAACACCTCTCTTTAAATTCCATTCTTCCTCAAACTCATTCATTCTATCCACGGAACAGTTTTTTCCATCCACTTCATAAAAATTATTTATCCTGTCAGCACTTGCAATATCAATAATTTTCGCTGCATTATTTTCAAAAACAAGTCTGCAATAACAAACCGTGCCCGCCCCTGAGCTAGCCATAAATGTTCCATCTGTATTCAAAGAATGCAATGATCTAATACTATACTCATAACCATAAACATCATAACCATTATAATGCAAAATCAAAATTGCACCATAATCATTCGATATGTTTATAACCATTTCTGAAATTCCATCGTCATTAAAGTCAACAAAAGTGTATTCAGTTGGTTTAGATCTTAGAGGCTTACTTACTTGACTTTCAGCAATATAATAGTTTTTTAAATATACCGCTTCTCCATTTTCCGTTATAAATATTTTATCATTGTTTAGAACAGCCAGCAGTATATCTTGAACATCATCTTTGGGAGACGTACATCCTGAGAAAAGCAATACTATTTCCAATATAATTATAACTAAAAATAGCTTCTTCATTCTTGTGTCACATCCTCTCACTTTTACATACTATATTCGTAATTGACGCAAACACAGTTCTCAATCAACAAGAACTGTGTTTGCTAAAATCATTCATCTAGGTTATCATATACGGCGTTTCTTTCCTTCTCTTCCAGGACCTTCATCAGGGTATCAAGTTCTTCCTGTGTAAGCTCACGCCAGTCGCCGGGCTGCATATCGCCCAGTTCGATATTCATTATTCTGACGCGCTTGAGTTCACGTACGCGATATCCCAGATATTCGCACATGCGGCGTATCTGTCGGTTGAGACCCTGCACAAGGATAATATCAAAGCTGAATTTACCGGTGCTCTTCAGCTTGCAGGGCAGAGTCACTCTGTCGAGTATAGGCACGCCTGAGGACATGCGGCGCAGGAATTCACCGCTTATGGGCTTATCCACAGTGACCTGATATTCCTTTTCGTGACCGCCCGCAGCACGCAGCAGTCTGTTGACGATATCGCCGTCACTGGTCATCAGCAGCAGACCTTCGCTGTCCTTATCCAGTCTGCCTACGGGATACACACGCTCGGGATAACCGAGGTAATCCACCACGTTATACTTTTCGCGGGAATCTGCGGTACATACGATTCCGCGGGGCTTATACAGCGCCAGATACTTTTTGGGAGCGCCGCCGGTGACAGATTTTCCGTTCACGGTAACGGTATCACCCGGCTGCACCTTCTGACCGAGTACGGCGGTTTTGCCGTTTATCTTTACTTTTCCTTCGGCGATATAGCGGTCCGCCTCTCTGCGGGAGCAGAAGCCGGCGTCCGAAATATATCTGTTCAGTCTCATATCATCCAAATTTAATCACCCATACTGATTATATCATGCCTTGAAGCAATCGACAAGCGGCGAAGAAAGTGGTATTATATTATTTGTGAATAATATAACGGAGGCTGAACATGGCAAGCGTAAAGCTCAGAAAGACCCGTGAGACCAGCGTACGCGCAGGTCATCCGTGGATATATGCGTCCGAGATCGACGCAGTTGAAGGCGAATTCCAGAACGGCGATATAGTCGACGTACTCAATTACCGCGGAGGCTTCATCGGCCGCGCGTTCTACAATCCCCAGTCCGTCATCTCCATCCGCATGCTCACCACCAAGGACGAGCCCTGCGACCGCAATTTCTTCAAGCGCCGCATTCAGGATGCATGGGAGTATCGCTGCAATCTGTGCGATCCCGGTTCCTGCAGGCTCATCTATTCCGAATCCGATTTCCTGCCCGGTCTTGTAGTTGACAAGTTCGGCGATTATCTCGTAATGCAGACACTGTCCATGGGCATCGAGCGCATCAAGGATATGATCGTTGAGCTGCTCGTTGAAGTGGTAAATCCCAAGGGCATCTACGAGCGCAGCGATGTACCCGTACGCCGCCACGAAGGTCTTGAAATGACCTCCGGTCTGCTCTACGGTGAGATCCCCGAGCGCATCGATATGCGTGAAAACGGAATCCTTTTCTCCGTTGACGTAGTAAACGGTCAGAAGACCGGCTTCTTCCTCGATCAGAAGCAGAACCGTGCAGGTCTTGAGCAGTTCTGCAAGGACGCGAAGGTTCTCGACTGCTTCTGCCACAACGGCTCCTTCTCCCTGCATGCCGCAAAGTTCGGCGCAAAGAGCGTTCTCGGCGTTGACATTTCCGAAGAGGCGCTGATCGTCGCCCGCGATAACGCGCGCCGCAACGGTCTTGACAACGTGACCTTCGAAGCACACAACTGCTTCGATCACCTGCGCGAACTTACCGACGCCGGCGAGAAATTCGATGTAGTAATCCTCGATCCCCCCGCATTCACCAAATCCAAGAACACCGTACCCAGCGCACTGCGCGGTTATAAGGAGATCAACCTGCGCGGTCTGAAGCTGGTTCGTCCCGGCGGATATCTGGTCACCTGCTCCTGCTCCCAGCATGTTTCCACCGAAATGTTCCAGCAGATGGTGAACGAAGCCGTGCGTGATTCCAAGGTACGCGTACGCATGATCGAATACCGCACTCAGGCATACGATCATCCCATCCTGCCCGCAGCACCCGAGACCAAGTATCTCAAGTGCATGTATCTGCAGGTACTGGGCTGATACGAAAGCATATAAAAAAACACGGCAGTTATTCTGCCGTGCTTTTTGTTTATCAGAGTTTGCTGAGAATGGATTTTCCGGATTCCGCATCAAACAGATGCAGACGGTTGGAATCGATAGCAAGCATAATGCTGCCGCCGACCTTTGCGATACAGCGCGGATCCACCCTTGCAGTGATAAGTTCCTTGACTCCGTCAAGCTCAATGTGCAGATATGTCTCGGAACCCAGCAATTCTATATGACGCACGATAGCCTCAAATGCGCTGTCGGGAGACAGGGTGACAAAAGCCTGTTCGTACCTGATATTCTCGGGACGGATACCCAGCAATACGGTCTTTCCGATATAATTCTGGTCTACAAGCTTTGCGATCTTTCCGGCAGGCACGAGTATACGCACATCACCGAATACGGCGTGTACTTCTTCCCCGGCGCGCTCAAGACGGGCACGGACCATATTCATGGCCCTTGCGCCGAAAAATTCCGCAACAATGCTGTCTGCAGGGAAATCATAAATATTCTGAGTAGTATCATTCTGCAGCACTTTGCAGGATTCCATCATAACAACGCGGGTTGCCAGAGAAAGTGCAAAGGAAGCAGTATTGGTGGACATCAGGAATGTCATATTTGTCTTGGACCTGAAGTCCATTACGGCAAGGCACATTTTTGAAGCCATGCGCGGTTCAACACCCGTGAAAGGATCGATCAACAGCGCTACTTTTGCGCCGGCTGCGTAAGCCCTTGCCAATCCGGCGCGCAGCCTGTATTCACCGTCCAGCCTGGAATATCTTATATCCAGCTTATCGGTGATGCCGGCTATTTCAGCAGCTTCTTCAATACGCCTGGCTGCTTCTTCTTTACCTATGCCGAGACTGCGCAGAACACGCCTC
Source organism: Clostridia bacterium (assembly GCA_045649485.1). Lineage (GTDB taxonomy): Bacteria > Bacillota > Clostridia > Christensenellales > Aristaeellaceae > RUG11247. The sequence continues at coordinate 69,059 of JAZRPZ010000020.1, read as the reverse complement.
ATCTCCATTCCGGGAGTACCAATCAGCGGCACATCAGTCACAAGACTGGCCAGATCATGACCCCTGGAATCCCTGGTTACACGTCTGCCGTCAATCAACACATCGCCGCGGAACCTTCCGCCGTAGCCCTCCGCCATGCGGATAAGCTCTGCCTTGCCGCAGTCATTCTTTCCTACGAGCGCAACAAATTCACCTGCGTCCACCGCAAGCGAAAAACTGCTGAATTCGGCATCATCGTCTATCCTTTTGGTTATGTTCTTAAAAGAGAGTCCGGACATAAAAGGTCCCCCCCGGTCTTACTGGCCGTAATATGCGTTGGGTCCGTGCTTACGCAGGAAATGCTTGTCAGCTACGTGCTGAGGCAGGCATTCTGCATTGGGGTTGATGCTGAGGGTCCACATAGCCATGCGTGCAACTTCTTCCATTACAACTGCATTATGAACGGATTCCTGAGCGGTCTTGCCCCAGGTAAAGGGACCATGGCCGGCGCAGAGCACGCCGGGAGTATGCATATAATTTCGGCCTGCAAATTTGTCAACGATTATTTTTCCGGTATTGGTCTCATATGCTTCTTCTACTTCTTCCTTGGTGAGACCGCGGGTAACCGGAATTTCTCCCCAGAAATAATCTCCGTGAGTGGAGCCGAAGCAGGGAATTCCCTTGCCTGCCTGAGCCCATGCGGTAGCAGCGGCGGAATGGGTATGGGTAACGCCGCCTATGTCGGAGAATGCACGGTAGAGCTCAAGATGAGTGGGAGTATCGGAAGAAGGCTTGAAGCCCTTTTCAATAATGGAATCGGTCTCGATGTCGACAAGAACCATCATTTCGGGGCGCATATCTTCATAAGGCACGCCGCTGGGCTTGATTGCAAAAATGCCGCGCTCTCTGTCCACCTGAGAAACGTTTCCCCAGGTATACAGTACAAGTCCGCGTTTGTAAAGCTCCATATTGGCTTCATATGTCAAACGTTTGAGTTCTGCTATTTTCATAAAAAACTGTCCCTCCTGTACTGGCGCTGTGTTCCCATCGTAACGGCGTCGTATTGCCGGAACAAATCACACTGCTAAAACGTCTCTAATGATAACAACACGTTGTAATTATGTGTCAAATATTAGCTCAAGGTAAATTGTACCACAACTTTCAACAATAATCAACCGGTGCATTAATTTTTTTAGCAAGCAGGAATAAATAATGAAAAAAACTTTCTATATTGCAAAAAGGGCTTCCGCTGGAGTGCTGTTTTGTATTATAATAAGAGTGACTACTATTGCTGGCAGGAGGCATGAGGATGTCACGGCTGTTTAACTTTTTTGATCAGGCTATAAGCCTGTTTGCATCTTTGTTTACCCAGCCCGATTGGCGAAATTGGCTGGATATTACCCTTGCCGCCATACTTATTTATTATGCACTGAAACTGCTGCTGCGCACCAGAGCAAACACGGTTTTCAAAGGCATCATCATAATCTTCATCGTCGCCTGGATAAGCGACGTTCTTCAGCTGCACATTATCAGCTGGGTACTGCAGCTGATAATCAGCACAGGAATCATTGCGCTCATAATACTTTTCCAGCCCGAGCTTCGCCGTGCGCTGGATCAGCTGGGTCGTTCGAAGATCTCCACGCAGATGTTCACTTCCCAGCGCAAGCAGCGTGCCCGTCATTCCGATCAGGTTGTAGCCGAGATCGTAAAGGCGCTCACCAACATGGCCCGCAAGCGCATCGGTGCGCTGATAGTTATAGAGCGTCAGACTTCCCTTGATGATATCGCCGAATCCGGAACGCATATCGATGCAGAGATATCCGATCCGATCATCGAAAATATTTTCGAACCCAATACTCCCCTGCATGACGGCGCAGTAATAATCCGCGGCGAGCGCATACTCGCTGCAGCATGTATACTGAAGCTTTCAGACGATTATTCCATCAGCCGCGAGCTCGGCACGCGCCATCGCGCCGCCATAGGCATGACCGAATCCACCGATGCCGTGACGCTCATAGTATCAGAGGAGACAGGCATTATCTCCATGGCACGCGAAGGCAGACTCACCCGATACCTTGACCCCAAGTCGCTCACCATACTTCTTACCGAGCTCTTTGCTCCGGATTCGCTCACGCCTTCCTGGCTGAGCATGTTCCGTCAGAAGGAGGAACAGCATGAAGCCTAATATTTATAAGGAACGTCTGCTGCAGGTAGGAAATGCTTTGCTCAAGGTTGCTACCCGCAATGTGGGCCTGAAGATACTTTCCGTTATCTTCGCACTGATGCTGTGGAGCTATGTCATATCAAGCAATGCCAGCATAACCCGTCTCAAGACCCATTCCGGTCTGCAGGGCTATGTTTCAGGTCAGATCACGCTGGACGCATATAACCTTGCAATGATATCCGACCCCACCGATGCGCTCAGCAACATTACCGTTGAAGTAGAAGTCCCGCTGGCATATTACTCTTCTTCCACTTCCGAAAATGTGCAGGTCTCTCTGGATCTTTCTTCCGTGCGTACCGCCGGTACGCAGGAGGTTCCTCTCAAGGCAACCACCGCTTACGGAACCATAAAGCGCATATATCCCGCAAGCGTTACCATGACATTCGAACCCCTCGACTCCCGTTCGATTCCCGTCAATCTGCAGTTGATCGGTACCGAGGACGGATACTGGTATAACTGCGCAAGGCTCAATCCTTCGCAGATAACCATCTCCGGTGCAACATCCATAGTACAGGGCATCTCTTCCGTAGTAGTAAAGGCTGACGTAAGCCGCCAGTTCACTTCCTACAATACATCCTGTACCATTGAATTGCGCGACAGTGCGGGAAATGTGATACCCACTTCCCTGCTGAACCGTTCTTCCTCTTCCGTATCTCTTACAATGGAAGTATATCCCACCAAAGAGATCGAAGTTTCCGCAGATCCCGCCGATGTGCTTGTGGGTGAAGTCGCCGAAGGATATGTTGTCGAAAGCATCACCATACAGCCCGGCGCGCTCACCGTTGCCGCTGACCAGGACCTGCTTGAAGATCTTGATCTTCTTATAGTCGATCCCATAGATGTGGAAGGTGCAAAGCAGTCCTTCACCCGCCGCGCCACCATCAGCGGACTCAGCAACATAAGGTATATCTCTTCCGAACAGGTATACGTAAATGTACACATCGTTGAAGAGACCGTAAGCCGTATGTATGACACTGTGAAGATCAATTATGTCGGTCTCGACGATGGCCTTACCGTTGTAAACAAGCGTGAATCCGTAGCGATTTACGCCACCGGTCCCCGCAGCAACATCGAAAATCTCGATGCGGATTCCATCATTATAACGGTGGATCTCAGCGGACTCGGCGAAGGCACGCATGAGATCGCGGTCGTGCCCGATCCTTCTACCAATACCGATATCGAATTCCGGCCCGATGTTGAAACCATAACAGTTGAGCTGGAAAGGATTGTAACCGAATAATACGAGGTGATATAAATGGGTTCCACCGCCGTCATGAATCTCATGCTCGGCTGGCTCAAAGGCGTTGCAAACTGGGTCCTCAGCCTGTTCAATCTTGCCGGCTCCACCGGTTTTTCTCCGCTGGCATGGATTTCCGAAAACTGGCTCATAGCACTTATCGTTCTGCTCGTCATCGGCATATTTATGGATCTGATCGTCTGGCTGATCAGATGGCGTCCCCACTGGGTCTGGTTCAATAAAAAGAGGATCGTAATTCACGAAGATGATTTCTTCGACGGAGAGGATCTTGTTGATGCCGGACTGTATGAGCCCGAGCTTTTCGAAAATACTCCCCCCGCAAGACGCAGTTCTCCTTCGCGCCGCAAAAGACCCGAGCCTGTTCCCGGCAAACGCAGAACGAGACCTGTTGTTATCGATAACGACGATCTTTTCAGCGTGGATTCTGCTGACGGAATGAATACTGACAATGAAGACGACGTATTCAACGTTTCCGATCTGCCGGTGTCCGATGATGAGATCGCATATCGCAACAGCCGCAAGCGCAGCTGACAATGTATCAAAGACCATAGTATTGAAGATCATAAAGCGCGGAGCATGAATTTGCTCCGCGCGAAAAATATGATCACGGAGTAACAGCGTGAAAGAAACCGTCAATACACTCGCCCGATTAACGGGCATAACGGCAACAATCGTCTTCATACTGCTGCTGATATGGTATCTTGTAAGATATTTTACCGAATCCGCAGGGCATGCCCCTCTTGCCGCAGGCAAAAAGGTAATGCGCATATATCATCCGCGTACTCCGCTGTGGCAGGTCGTGCTGTGGGTGCTTGCCGCATTCGCCGTTTCACGCATGCTGATGTATATCGGCGGCGCGGCAGGTTCTGCCGAATCCGGAAAGCTGGCTTCGTATCTGGCAAATCCGGAACAGTACTGGACACGCTGGGACGCCAATCATTATGTGGGCCTTATCGAAAACTGGTATGTAAACGAGGGCGATCCCCGGCTGCACATAGTTTTCTTCCCGCTCTATCCCGCATTGGGCAGATTGCTGCATCTTTCAACAGGGATCTCTCCCATCGCCTGCGCCTATATCGTATCGAATGCGGCTTTCATAGGCTGCGGAGTGGTTATGTTCAGACTGGGCGAAATGACTTACGGCAGAGGCGCCGGCATGAAGGCAATGTGGTTCATGAACCTTTCGCCGCTCAGCCTTTTCTGCTCACTCCCCTACACCGAATCCATATTTATGCTGACCACTATGCTGGCGGTTTATTTTGCACGCAGACGCAAATTCGTGCTCGCAGTTGCAATGGGCGCGCTGGCAGCAAATTCGCGTATGGTCGGCATGGCAACGGCGATACCGATATTCTACGAAATGCTGGCAGTAAACCGGGACAGATCCGCAAAGGGTTATGCATTGTGCATCGTAAAAGTGCTGCCTGTTTCCATCGGACTGCTGGCTTATCTTGGGCTCAATTATCAGATAACCGGCGATGCGTTCCGTTTCATGGAATATCAGTCAAGCCACTGGAGTCAGAATTTCGGAAGCCTTTTAAACACACTGACTTATACCATAAATAACGCGTACGATTTCCACGTGCAATCCTATATAAACGGTGTATGGCTGCCGCAGACCATAGCGATTATTGCGGCGCTGATACTCTTTGCACTGATGCTGAGAAAGGCGCATCCCGGCGATATGGGCTATTCGCTCGTATACTACTATTGCTCCGTTGCACCCACATGGCTGCTGAGCGGACCCAGATATCTCACCGCAATGTATACCGCTTATCCTTTCATGGCAAAGCTTTTCAGGGATAATATTGCCTTTATCGCCGTATGCATTGCTTTTGCTGTGCGCTGCGTAATCGCAGGCATGATGTTCTCTGTTCAAGGATGTATTCTGTAAAATACCTGCCCGGGAGGCAATAGAAAATGAAAAAACGTATTCTCTGCTTTGGCGATTCCAATACCTGGGGCTATATGGTCACCGGCGGCCGTTTCCCCGAAGAGGTGCGCTGGCCCATGCGTCTGCAGACGCTGCTGGGCGACGGCTACACCGTGATCGAAGAAGGTTTCAACGGCCGTACCACCGTGTTTGACGATCCCATAGAGGGCGGACATAAGAGCGGCCTTATCTACCTTCCTCCCTGCGTTATGAGTCACAGTCCGCTGGATCTGATAATCATAATGCTGGGCACGAACGATCTGAAAAAGCGTTTTGGCATGACCGGCTTCACTATCGGCGGCGGCATCACCGCACTGATAAAAGCTGCACGCACCTATGCAATGAACGCAGAAGGACTGCCGCCGAAGATCATGATCCTTTGCCCGCCGCCCGTAGGCGAAAACATCATGGATACCCGGCATGCTCCTATATTCGGCGAAGATTCCATAGACGTCAGCCGCGAGCTGCCCTACGAACTTGGCAGAGTAGCAAAGCTGATGCGCTGTGAATTTATGGAAGCAGGTCCGTATTGCGAGATATCAAAGGCAGACGCCGTGCACATGACCCGTGAGGATCATCTCAGGCTGGCTGAAGCCGTTTGCGATAAAGTACGAAGCATTATTTAAGGAGGAAAATACATATGCTCAATTTCACTTTCTGTGTGCCCACCCGTTTTGTTTTCGGCAAGGGCGTTGAAAAGCAGACCGGTAAGGAACTGAAGGCTCTCGGCGTAAAGAAGGTACTCATCCATTACGGCGGCGGTTCCGTCATCCGTTCCGGTCTGATGCAGACCGTTATCGACTCTCTGGATGCAGAGGGCATCGCTCATGTTTCCCTCGGCGGTGTTGTACCCAATCCCCGCGCTTCTCTGGTATACGAAGGCATCGAACTGGCCCGCAAGGAAAACGTGGATTTCATTCTGGCAGTAGGCGGCGGCTCCGCTCTGGACAGCGCAAAGGCAATCGCCGTCGGCGTTCCTTATGAAGGCGATTTCTGGGATTTCTACATCGGCAAGGCCGCTCCTCAGAGCCGTATCCCTGTAGGAACCGTGCTGACTCTCGCAGCTACCGGCAGTGAGTCCTCCAATTCTTCCGTTATTACCCGCGAAGACACCAAGCAGAAGGTCGGTCTCAACTGCGAGCTCAACCGCCCCGTCATCGCAATTCTGAATCCCGAACTGACCATGACCCTGCCCCCCTATCAGACTGCATGCGGCGCTACCGACATAATGGCTCACGCAATGGAGCGTTACTTCACCAATGAGACCGAGGTTGACGTTACCGACCGCCTGTGCGAGGCAGTCATCTCTTCTGCCGTACGTGCTGCACGTATCTGCATGAAGGAGCCCACCAATTACGATGCACGTGCAAACCTGATGTGGGCAGGCACCATCGCTCACAATGACACCGTAGGCGTAGGCCGTCTCGGCGATTTCGCCAGCCATCGTATCGAGCATGAGCTTTCCGCTATGTACGATGTAGCCCATGGCGCAGGTCTTGCCGTTGTTTTCCCCGCATGGATGCGATATCATCTGGAGACCGGCCACAATGTCATGCGTCTGGCACAGTTCGCCGTACGCATCTGGGGCTGCGTAATGAACTTCGAAAATCCTGCCGAGACCGCTCTTGCCGGCATCGAAGCCTACGAGCAGTTCCTGCGTGACATCGGCATGCCCACCACCATGAAGGAGCTGGGTGCACGTACCGAGGACATCCCCGAGCTTACCCGCAGGGTACGCCGCGCTCCCGACGGTACCGTTGGACAGTTCCAGAAGCTGGATGATGCCGCCATTGAGCGCATCTTCCGCATCGCAGACAGATAATATACAACACAAAAGCCGCGGAATATCCGCGGCTTTTGCTTTTTGAAAGGAATATCATGAAGCTTTATGTGATCGGTCATCCTGAACCATTGAAAACATTATACCCCGTATTTTTAAATCATAAATGAATCACCCATGAACATGTAAGAATTTTTTGCAAACTGTTGAAACAGGATACAGCGCTTTCATTTTCAAAACAAACATGCTGAGAATTATCCGGCATATCATCCTTAAAGGGGTGATATTGATGAGAAAATTCCGTAAGCACTCTGCGGAAGTGCCTGCGCTGACATGGATAGATTCCGCAAATCTTCCCCGCGCAACTCTTGAAGGGCGTTCACGGGTATTGATAGAAAACCACACCGGAATAATAGAATTCAGCAGTGAAAAACTGCGGCTTGCCTCAAAACTCGGCGAAATAACCGTAGCAGGATTTGATCTTGGACTTGCACAGGTACGTGAAAAATGCCTCATCGTGCAGGGCCGCATAGACAGCGTTTCGATGCCCGACGGAGGTGCATGCGATGACTGCTGACCGGATAACACTTGCTGTTGAAGGCCTGATGCTTGAAAGACTGCTTGACCGCATTATTGCCGAAGGCGCTGAACTTCAACTGGTAAAGCGTACAGACAGACGCAGGCTGGTAATAAATACCGATTCCCATGGTGCGTCGATAACAGTAAGGCTTTGCGAAAAATACCGCATCAAATGTGAGATCACCGAAAAACACGGCTTATGTTCCGTAATCAGCCGGCTGCGCAGCAGAATAACTGTCGCCGCGGCATTCATTACCTCAGCTGCAGTATGTTTTTTATTTTTCAGCAGGGTATGGATAATTGACATACGGCTTTTGCGCGGCGCCGGACTTCCCGCAGGTACTGAGTCGGTACTTTCGGAAACGGGTATAATAAAAGGGAGCAGGATATCTTCAAAGGACACCGATATCGCCTCGGCAAAACTGAATGCACTGGAAGGCTGCGCCCATGCTTCCGTAAGCCGCAAAGGCATAAGCGTAAAAATAGAAATAGCCGGCGAAGAAGCTTCTCCCGAGCTCTATTCCATCGCAGGAAGCAGTGACCTTATCGCCTGCTGCGACGGAATAATCACTTCTGTAAACGTAAAAAGCGGTACGGCAATGGTCAAAAGCGGTGATACGGTACGCAAAGGTCAGGTATTGATTGCCGGATACGAACGTCAGTCAAAGGAAAGCGTACGCGATGTAAGCGCCTTGGGCTCGGTAAGAGCACGAAGCTGGATAGTGGAGACTTCCGAAACGCCAACAACCATGATGCAAAAAATATACTCCGGAAGAGAAAGCGTTTCCGCGACCCTTATCACACCGTGGAAAAGTTTTCCGCTTACCGCTGGCGACACATATGATTACTGCGATACGACGACCGAAACCGTTCCGATAGCAGGCATGTTTATACCTGTATATATCGAAAGGATATACTCAAAGGAATACACTCTGACACCTGTAAATACCGATATTGAAGCGCTGAAAATGGTCATCAGGGCCGAATCCGAAGAAAAAGCGCATCAAAAAGTGCCTGAAAGCGCCGAAATTATTGACAAATGGACAGATTTCAGTATGATAGAATCAGACGATATTATACATGCACGCACAGTGATCGAAATAGAGACAGAGATCGCCGTTACGCGCGGATATATGGAGGAAAACCAACTTGACTGAACAGCTCCTTACCACTGAGCATATGAACCTCGACAACTCCGAACACTTCATGGGTCTGTTCGGAATACGCGAGGAGAACATCCCTCTTTTCAAGGAAGAACTGGGCGTAGAGATATTTGCTCACGCAGGCGATGTAGCTCTCACCGGCGAACCGGAAAAGGTATCTCTTGCAAAGCTGACCCTTGAGAAACTGCATGAGATCGTGCTGCGCGGCGAGCCCATTGACCGCACCCGCATCCGTTATGCGATCGAACTGGCAAGCGAAGGCAAGGCTGACCGCATAGGCGAGATCATGCGCGATGTCATTGCGATCACTTACCGCGGAAGACAGGTAAAGTGCAAGACCCTGGGCCAGAAGCAGTATATCGATGCGATCAAGAAGAATACCTGTACCTTCGCAGTAGGTCCCGCAGGTACCGGTAAGACCTATCTTGCCATCGCTATGGCCGTAGTTGCCTTCAAGAACAAGGAGATCGAAAAGATCATCCTCACCCGTCCTGCAGTAGAAGCCGGCGAAAAGCTTGGCTTCCTGCCCGGCGACCTTGCCCAGAAGGTAGACCCCTACCTGCGTCCCCTTTACGACGCACTGCATGACATGCTTGGTGTTGAGGCATATCAGCGTCTGGTAGAACGTCAGGCTATCGAAGTCGCGCCCCTTGCCTACATGCGCGGACGTACCCTGAACGATGCGTTCATCATTCTCGACGAAGCACAGAACACCACCTCCGAACAGATGAAGATGTTCCTTACCCGAATGGGTATGGGCTCCAAAATGGTAATCACCGGCGACGTTACTCAGATCGACCTGCCCCTCGGCAAGAAATCCGGTCTGACCGAAGCCATCGAGGTTCTGAAGAACGTGGATGACATCGGCATCGTCAATCTCACCCATCGCGACGTTGTGCGCCACGAACTGGTACAGGCCATCGTACGCGCATATGAAAAGCACTCCGCAAAGAAGGAAGCTCCCCACAGAAGGCAGGTCTGATATAAATGCGCAAGATGATTTCAGTTTTCAGATCCGGTCGTCTTTTACGGCCCATGATCATCTGGCTGGTGTTGTACTGTCTCATGTTTGTCATGCTGTTTGCAATGGTATCGCCTGAGCAGTACGATATCAAGACAGGTTATCCCGCGCCTGTAACGATATTTGCAACAAAAGACGTTGAAGACGCATATGTAACCGAAAGACTGCGCGACGAAGCTGCGGCTGCCGTAGATTACTCTTACGGCAGCATCGACAGTTCCGTTACCGGCAAGGTAGTAAACGACTTTAACGCCGCTTATACTGCGATAACCGCCCTGAGGAAAACCGAGATAGATGATATCGAGAACATGGGCGATTCCAAATTCCGTCAGATACAGCGCGATATAGGCGTAGACCTCACCCGTAATGAACTGGGTATCCTGCTTGAGGCAGATGATGAAGAGATCGAAGCCATATTCATATCTGCCCGCGGCATGCTGCGTGAAACTCTCGTTTCCACTCTTCCCGAAGGACAGGAAAGCGCTGCTCTGGCCAAGATATCCCGCGAACTGCTGAGCGAAGGCCACAGCACACCTCTTGTAAACGTAGTAGTCTCCATAGCCCGTGCAACGATACAGCCCAACATGCTTATTGACGAAGAGACCACTGAACTCAACCGTCAGAAGGCACGTGATCTTGTTGAAGTGCAGATGTGCGTAAAGGGCGAAGTTGTAGTGCGCGAAGGTGACATCGTTACCGAAGGCGACTATCAGCTTTTGGATGCACTGGGTCTTATCAAGGATTCCAGATTCGACACCATGCTCATTCTCGGCATCGCGCTTATCGATGCTCTTATCGTGTCTGCATTGGCATTGTACATCCACATGTACATGCGCGAGATGTACAAAAACACCCGCAAGCTCGTGCTTCTGGTACTCATTATGGTACTGGTTATGGCACTCAGCATGGTCATGGCGCAGCTCAACATTTACCTGATGCCCGTTGCGCTGGGTCTTATGCTGATAGCTACGCTGCTCGAGCACAAACTGGCGCTCTTCGTGAACATTATCCTCGGTTTCATGACTGCGCTTTTTGCGTCCTCTACTCAGGGCGTGCTTTCCATGGCATCTTTCTCTACCATCGTAATGACCATCATCTCCGGTCCCCTGGTCAGCATGGTACTTACCCGCAAGATGCAGCGTACTTCCGTACTGCTGGCTGGCGTTGCCGTTGCTGTGAGCAATTTCCTCACAACTCTCGGTATCGGACTTATCAGCAGTGCAAGCATGTCTGCCGTATTCATCAATGCCGGCTGGGCTGCTTCCGGCGCGCTGCTCTCCTCCGTTATCTGCATCGGTCTGCAGCCGCTGCTGGAATGGATGTTCAACCTCGTTACCAACGCAAAGCTGCTGGAGCTTTCCAATCCCAATCAGCCCCTGCTGCACAGGCTGCTGCTTGAAGCACCCGGCACCTATCATCATTCCATCATCGTTGCTAATCTTGCCGACGCCGCCGCAAACGCCATCGGTGCAAATGCACTGCTTGCAAGGGTAGGCGCATATTACCACGATATCGGCAAGCTGATGCGTCCCATGTATTTCAAGGAAAACCAGCTGGGCGATAATCCCCATGACCGCACCGATCCCCGCGTTTCCGCTGCGATACTGACCGCGCATCCCCGCGATGGTCTGCAGCTCGGTCAGAAGGAACACCTGCCCGAAGAACTGCTTGAAATAATCGGCCGTCATCACGGCGATTCCCCCGTACTTTACTTCTACGACAAGGCAAAGAAACTCTACGGCGATGATATCGACATCAGTGACTTCCGTTATGATGGTCCGGCACCTGCCCGCCGTGAAGCAGCGGTGGTAATGCTTGCCGATGTTACCGAAGCCGCGACCCGTTCCATGCCCAGTCACGACCCGCAGAAAGTTGAACAGATGGTGCGCAAGCTCATCAATTCCAAGATGAATGACGGACAGCTCAGCCACTGTCAGCTGACTTTCGGCGACCTTGAGAAAATCGCCAATGCATTCATAACCGTGCTAACCGGCGTATTCCACGAACGCATCGAGTATCCCGATGTAAAGCTGCCGCCCCGTCAGACCACCACTCTGCCCAAGCCCGAAGAGATTGCTCCCGCAACGGCTGCCGAGACCGTTACGCAGCCTGCAGAGCCTGCCGCACCCGCGACCGACGAACCCGTGACAGACGAACCCAAGCCTGCCGAAAGTGCAGCGGAGAACTGATATGGCGATCGAATTATTCATCGAAACCGAAAATGTGCCCGAGGGCATTGAGGAATTTCTCGAATCCATCGTCCGCGCCTGCTGCAATCAGGAAGGCATCGCCGAAGGGCTGATGTCCGTTCGCATCGTAGACGATGAGGAGATACACAAGCTGAATCTTGCCACCCGCGGCGTTGACCGTCCCACCGACGTACTCTCATACCCCGAGATAGCCTTTCCCGAAGGAAAGACCGCACGCGATTGCCCCAAGCGGCTGAAGCGCGCCTACGACCCTTCCATCGGCATGGTGTATCTGGGCGACTGCGTCATTTCCCTCCCCCGCGCCAAGGCGCAGGCAGATGAATTCGGACATTCCCTGCGCAGGGAGATCGGCTATCTTGCCGCCCATTCCGCATTCCATCTGATGGGTTATGACCACATGACAGACGACGACAAGGCACGCATGCGCGAAATGGAAAAGCGTGCAATGCGCGAACTCAAGCTATGGAAGGACGATACCATGACTGACGAAAGACTTTTTGAACTGGCTTGCGAAGCCATGCAGATGAGCTATTCTCCCTATTCCAACCACAAGGTCGGCGCCTGCATACTTGCCACCGACGGACGCACCTTCAAGGGCACCAATTTTGAGAACGCTTCCTATGGAGCCACCATCTGCGCCGAGCGCTGCGCCGCCGGCAATGCCGTTATCAACGGCGCCACCAAGTTCGCTGCCGTTGCCATCGTCGGTTCTTCCGGTATGGCATGGCCCTGCGGCGTATGCCGTCAGGTACTGAACGAGTTTGCAGTGCCCGGAATGAAGGTAATCGTAGCCGAATACGGCAGCAAGAACATCGTAGTTAAGACCATCGAGGAACTGCTTCCCGAATCCTTCGGTCCCGCAGACCTCGGCATCACCGTCTGATACATAAATTACAGAGAGGTATTTGATCAATGTCTGAATTCAGAAGCGGATTTGTAGCAATACTCGGTCGTCCCAATGTCGGTAAGTCCAGCATCATGAACCATTTCATCGGCGAAAAGGTCGCTATCGTTTCCAATCATCCCCAGACCACCCGTTCCAAGCTGCTGGGCGTAGCCACCCGTGAAAACTGGCAGATCGTTTTTGTTGACACCCCCGGTCTGCACACTCCCCGCACCAAGCTGGGCCAGTACATGATGAAGACCGCTGAAGACGCCAAGGACGGCGTTGACGCAGTGCTGGCAGTAGTTGACGGCACCTTCATCGGCGACCATGACAGGGCCATTCTGGAGCAGCTCTCCACCATGAACTGCCCCAAGTTCCTGGCCATCAACAAGATCGACATCGCCAACCCCGAAAAGCTGATGCCCCAGCTGGCAAAGCTGCACGACTGCGGCTTCGACCAGATCGTTTCCGTATCCGCAAAGCGCGGCGACAACATGGACATCCTGCTGCGCCTCATCTCCGAATCCCTGCCCGTCGGCCCCAAGTACTTCCCCGACGACATGATGACCGACCAGCCCGAGCGTCTGCTCTGCGCTGAGATCATCCGTGAAAAGGCACTTCTGAACCTGCGCGACGAAGTACCCCACGGTATCGGCGTAGACATGCTGGAGATAAAGAAGGTACGCGATAATTACTACGAGATGCACGCAGATATCTACTGCGAGCGCGCTTCCCACAAGTCCATCATCATCGGCAAGCAGGGCGCTATGCTGAAGAAGATCGGCATGCAGGCACGCGAGGATATCGAGAAGCTCATGGGCGCAAAGGTCAATCTGCGTCTGTGGATCAAGATCCGCGAAGGCTGGCGCGACCGCGCAAGCGACCTGCGCACCCTCGGCTATATAGACGAATAATGCGTATCGTAACCGACGCGCTTGTAATACGCCACGCGGATTACGGCGATTACGACCGCATGCTTACACTGGTGACCCCGAAGCACGGCAGGATAGAAGCCGTTGCCCGGGGTTGCCGGCGTCTGAAGTCGCCGCTGGTCAATGCTGCCGAACTGTTCACGTCCGGAGAATACACTCTGTTCGAAAAGAACGGACGCTATTCTGTTGAACTCTGCCAGATAAAAGAAAGCTTCTTCCCCCTTCGCAGCGATTACGACCGACTTGTGCACGGTGTATACTGGATGCGTCTTCTGGATGCGCTGGTACTGCCCGACATGCCCTCCGGCGAGGTATTCATGCTGACACTGAAGGCACTGGCGTATCTGTGCTATTCTGATTTTGAGCCTGCGCTTATTACGTTTGCATACGAAGCGCACCTTATGGCTATTGAGGGTATGCTGCCCCGCGTGGATTCCTGTGTACGCTGTGGAAAGCCTCTTGACGACGCCGCACGTTTTGACACAATACGCGGAGGCGCGGTGTGCATATCATGCAGCGATACAGCGCCTTTCATATCCTACGGTGCAAGGCGTATTCTCTACAGACTGCCGCAGACGAAATTCGAGGCATTTGAAAAGCTGAACGGTCATGAAGATTGGCCGGCCGCCGCAAAGCATATGCGCGGATACATCACAAAGCGCATAACCATTCCCGAGAAATTCCATCCGCCGGCAGGCAGTGTTGTCTGACATAATCATATTTCAATCCCCGATGCCGTACAGAATTGGCACCGGGATTTTCTTTTCTGTTTTTTCTATGGTAATTGCGAACGGTTGGCAGTTTGAAATATTATCTAAAAATATTTTTTATAAAAAGCAATTTTATGTGTTTCAAATATATCCGCCTGTGGTATATAATAGACGTAAGCAATAAACAACCTCTCACTGAGAGATAAGCGTTAAATAACAGGAGGAAATGATAATGAAGAAGTTTGTTTGCACCGTTTGCGGTTATGTTCACGAAGGCGACTCTGCCCCCGAAAAGTGCCCCGTATGCAAGGTTCCCGCCGAGAAGTTCAAGGAGCAGGCTGCTGAGAAGACCTGGGCCGCTGAGCACGTTGTAGGCGTTGCACAGGGTGCAGACGAGCGCATCATCGAAGGCCTCCGCGCCAATTTCGAAGGCGAGTGCTCCGAAGTAGGCATGTACCTGGCAATGGCACGCGTTGCACACCGTGAAGGCTACCCCGAGATCGGCCTGTACTGGGAAAAGGCTGCTTTCGAAGAGGCTGAGCACGCCGCAAAGTTCGCCGAGCTGCTGGGCGAAGTCGTGACCGCTTCCACCAAGAAGAACCTGGAGCTGCGCGTTGACGCCGAGAACGGCGCAACCGCAGGCAAGTTTGAGCTGGCTAAGCTGGCCAAGGAACTGAACCTGGATGCCATCCATGACACCGTGCATGAAATGGCCCGCGACGAAGCCCGCCATGGCAAGGCTTTCGAAGGCCTGCTGAAGCGCTACTTCGGCAAGTAATTCCGATCAATCAAAAAGATGATCCCTTTCGGGATCATCTTTTTTCGTGTGCATGAGGTTTCTGTTTTGCAATCGGAAACGTGTCATTCTGCTTCTATGAAAGTCACGCCGTAGGCACCCGGACCGATGTGAGGGGCGATGGCGGTACCGATCGCGCTCATCTTTTCTTCGGCCACATGGATTCCCAATTCCTTCAGCTTCTGCAGAAGGGAATTGCAGTTTTCACGGGCGTAGGAATAGAACGGAATCACGGGATGCAGCCGGTCTATTTTGTAGGAGGCGATTTTCTTTACCAGCTGCTCGATGGCCTTGCGTCGTCCGATGGCCTTGCCCGCGAGCACGATTCTGCCATCTTTGGAAAGCTCCAGCAGCGGCTTGAGCTGCGCGATCTTGCCGAGGGTGGCGATAGAACGGGGGATGCGTCCGCTGCGTCCAAGGTTCTCCAGCGTATCAACGCCGGCCAGCAGGCGCACGCGGCTGCGCAGAGCTTCAATCTTGTTTGCGATCTCTCTGGCCTTGAGCATGCCCTCGCTGCGCAGCTTGCAGGCGTGCATCACAAGCAGTTTCTGAGCGGCCGCACCGCAGAGGGAGTTCACGATGTGAATGCCGGAATTGTCCTTCATCATGGATGCCGCGATGTTTGCGCTCTGGATCGTGCCGGAAAGGGCGGACGAAATGCTGATATAAACAACCTCTTCGCCATCCTTTTCCGCATCTTCAAAAGCGTCAAGGAATGCTTGCGGCGATGGCTGGGAAGTCTTGGAATCCTCTCCGGCCATCAGGCGCTGCCAGAATTCTTCTTCGGACAGATCCACTCCCGGCGTAAAAGTTTCATCGCCGAACAGTACCTGTGTGCGAACGCAGCGTATATCAAGCTCCTGCAGTTCTTCGTTGGTGAAATCGGCGGCGGAATCAGTAATTATACGCATTGTACACACCTTTCTTATGTCATGAATTCCAGATTTTTTTCATTATAATGAATGTATGGAACCGTGTCAAGGGTAAATTCCGGAATTCTTTCTCCGGACAGCTTTATTCCCGCCCGCGGAAAGATTCCATCGTTCCGAAAGAGAGGACGATCCCTCCGAGGACCGTCACCACTGCACGAAAAACATTCGGATTTTCTTTTTTCATGATGCGGTCGAGCGCGACGCAGACCCATCCGAAGCCCATCGCATACAGAGGCAGCCTGCGGAACAGATCGCCGGGCATGTCGTCGGCGTCGCCAGGTGCGCTCCCGAAGTGATCCTCGAGGACCTGCGCGCCAACTTCATGGGCGAGTGCACCGGGGTCGGCATGTATCCGGCAATGGCACGCGATAAGGCTCGGCACAGAAATGCATTTGAAGGCCTTATGAAGCGCTGCTTCAACAAGTAATTTATCCAAAATCAAAGGGATGCTTCCTCACGGAAGCATCCCTTTTTTAATTGCAGCATGTAAATGCCATTGCATTTCCGTCATTCTTCTGCTGGCAGAACAAATTCCCTTGTTTCTCCATCATTAGGGTCAAGCAGCGTATAGTGCGCATCCCAACAGGTGGGCGTACTGCGTACTGCGCTTATTTGGCTGCCATCAATGCATATTTCGGCAAGTTCCGTTCCCATACCGAAATGCGCATCCGATGCAACAACGATCGGTTTGCCGGTATGCGGTTCGATCTTAATAAGTGCAGCGCTGTGCGGAGCTATCTCGCCAAAGGTCACAGTTGCATCAGCCGGCACCTCGGTGCGCCAACTGCCGTCAAAAAAGCTGCTTACCGCATACTTTGCATCAGATGCATAGGTTTCTCCCAACGTGTATGCATCCAGCCTGACAGACGCCTGACACGTGCTGTCGTCCGACCAGTTGATCAGTGCGATCAGCACGCGTTCATCTCCCGGATACGCTATGCGCACCTTATCCGGAAACCTGCCCGAGTCCATCAGCGAAAGCGGCTGCACGACCGTACGCACAGGCGGCAGGATATGGCGAAGCATCGAAAGACGCTCCGGATCTATCTTGTCCAGCGGTTCGGTGGAACACACTATGCCTCCCCCGATAAGCTGGTTGACGACCACTGTGCGCACCTCATCGTCATTCAGCAGACCATAAGTCAAACGCAGTCCGCGTTCCATCACTTCGTTTTTGCGTATCATCAGGGCATCCGGATCATTGTGCCACCATTCGTTCATGTAGTATCTCAGAAGGCTCTGCTTTATTGTGAACGGCGCGGTCTTTCCACCCTTATTGACGTTTGAAGACCACATCGACAGTACGTCCGAGCCGCTGCGCTGCGCATCCACAAGCCCGATTATAGGATCGTACAGACCGCCGCACATGAGGAAATATGCTTCCTCCCCCATTCCCTTACGGATGGCAGCAACAGCTTCGCGATAGGCTCGTGCAGGAGTAATATACTTATTGCAGAAGTCCGCATCCTCGTATATCATCGGCGCGCGGGTAAAATCAAGCTTATGGTATGTATAACCCCAGTCAAAGGTAAGACGGCGGTAAAGCTCGGTAAAGTAAGGCAGCGTTTCGGGATTGGTGATATCCAGCACATAGTAAGTAGTATCATTCATCGGGAAAATGCAGGGCTCTCCCGATTTATTCCGCAGCACCCAATCCGGATGCTCAAGAACCACAGGTGAAGTTTCTTTTGCCACAAACGGACTCGTCCAAATACCCGGACGATACCCTGCCTCCCGTATACGGTCTGCGATCTGTTTCATGGGTGTCGGGAATTTCTCATTCGGCTGCCAATCGCCCAATACTCTTTCCCAGCCCTCGTCTATCTGGAATACGTCAAACGGCAGCTTCTGAGCGGCCATCTTCTCCAGATTGACCATTACATCTTCCTCAGTAACGGTAAGGCCATAATAGTACCATGTGCAAAATACTGAAGGCGGGGCTGTCTGCAGCGAATGACGGGGGCTTGCTTTCTCGCGGGCAAAGCGGCGTATGCTTGCCTCGGCATCTGAAGTATATTCAATGCGCAGTGTTTCGGTGAAAAGGGTCTCACCGGGGCTTATAAATCTGTGAAACTGCACCCTGGTCGAAAGAGAACCGAACTCGCCCGCATCCGACAGCGCTATCTCTGTGCAGAACATCTGATCGCATCCTGTCATGAATGCAATGACGCACCAATGCCCTGCATCGCCCAAAATAGTCAGATGGTCGCTGACAATCAAATGTCCGCTGCCGTTTCCGGCGCGGTCACCGGATTCCGTCATTCCGCCCAGTGCATCCTGCAGCGCATCGTCCATATTTCCAAGCGTTGCAACAGAAGGAATATCATTCTTATGACGTCCGGTGCGGAATACGCGGCAATTATCCGACGAAATATTCAGTTCTTCCAATGAATCCGCGCGGAACATTTCAAACTCTTCGAGCCAAACAGGCTCTTCTGTCGGATTATGCAAAGCATAGCGGAATTCACGGCATGCGGATTCATCTTTCAAATTTTCGTATTGGATCTGAAGCTGTTCATACATGGCAATCCCTCCGTATCCGTCACAATAACGGACATACATATTGATTACTTTTATTCTATATAATTATTGCCGGAAAAACAAGCGCAACAACGCACACCATTGAAAGTTGGCTGATTGGGTACACAAGAAGCAATATACTTTAAAAGCAGCCCCCGGGTCCGCAGAAAAACAGACCCGGGGGGAATTTCTATTTATTCTTTTATCACGATTTTTCCCTGAATGCGAGAAACGGAATATTCATGCATGGAATATCCCTGCTGTTCATCCACGCCGTCATACATATCATCCGGAACACGGTTATTAAAAATGCAATGCACTAAGGTACCGTTTGAGTCCTGCAGGATCATATTATCAGCATTCGCCGTTGATGCATTTTCCAAATTGAACGTGATATATTTGTTTCTTTCCCCTATAAGTATACCTTCAGAGGCAGGTTCAAAATATTTGATTTCGGAAACGGTTCTGTTTTCAAGGTCAAAATCAAAAGAACCCAGCGTCCAGTATTCGTATACTTCTACCGTAAGCTCACTTTTGTCCAATTTCAGCTTGTCCGCGTATTCTTCCCTTACACAGAAGCAGGAATAGATATTAAGACGGTTGGTGTCTCCAAAATCGTCCATGCACCACTCGTATCCGTAAGTAAGTTCAAAATATTCGCTCCAGTTTTCCATTGTGATCTCTACTTCCCGTGTCTTTCCGGCGCAGGCACAAAGAGAAATACACATGAGCATTACCAGTATAAAAGCACATATCTTTTTCATATCACTTACCTCTTTCATATTATTTTATTATTATAATCAGCCTTTCTCTTATTGTCAATTTTGCCGCCTGTGCGATTGCTTCAAGCAGTTTTTTCTGATAGAATGATGATAATTCCAACAGGGAGGCGTTCTCATGGAAAAGATAAGCCGCTTTTTTCAGCGCATAGGAATGGCCCCGGACACAGCCATAGAAAACACCGTTGAATTTATCGGGATGGTGCAGAGCAGCTGCGTCACCCATCTGGCATATGAAAACCTCGATATTCTTGAAAATAAGCCGCTCCTGCTTACGCCCGAGGCACTGTATGACAAGATAGTCATTCGCGGGCGCGGCGGCTACTGCTTTGAATTGAACGGACTTTTGACCGGTATGCTCAAAGAAATGGGTTTCAACGTTTCCGAACGCTTTGCACGATTCCTGCGCGGCGAAAGCGAGATTCCCATGCGCCGTCATCGCGTTACTATAGTACATATGGAAGACGGCGATTATCTCTGCGATATCGGCGTGGGTCAGATAGCTCCCCGCTATCCTTTAAAAATAGAAGAGGGAAACGTGCAGCAGCAAAACGGCGAGACATACAGGTTCACCAAAGATTCCCGATTGGGCTGGATACTTTGGGATATGCATCATGACCGGTGGCGCGAATATATCTGCTTCAATGATGACGAAGTTTATGATGTGGATTTCATACAGCCTTCGTTCTACTGTGAGAAGCACCCTGATTCGCCTTTCAACAAAACATATATGCTGGCAATAAAGACTGCCGAAGGACGCCGGACTATTGACGGACGGACATACAAGATATTTGAAGACGAAAAGCTTGTGCATATAGAAGAGGATATCTCCGATGAGCGCCTGTTCTCCCTTTTCCGAAACGAGTTCAAGCTGAATATATAAACATTATCAACGGGACAAAATTTGTCCCGTTGTTTTTTCGTATCGTGTTTCATATGACTAACTGCCGTTTATATAAAAGACATAAGAAATAAAAAACAAGGAGGTACCCCAATGGAAAACCGTATCATATGCAATTGCAAAAACGTAAGCTATTTCGATGTTGAGGATGCTCTCCATGAGATGGATAAACTCGAAGATGTTCAGGCAGCCTTCAGGCATGTGCAGGAAGCTACCCATTGCTCCACCGGATGCGGCGGATGTTACGAAGGAATTCTGGATGCGATATCCGAAATAATGATGAAATAAACACATAATATCCGCGGACGTTAAGGCGTCCGCGGATATTTTTATTTGCATCAAATTTTTCTTGTGATATAATACAGAAAAATAAGTTTGCGGGAGGTAATTATGAATAACAAAGAATGGTTCAAGCAGGCTAAATTCGGCATGATGATACACTGGGGCCTTTATTCGCTTCCTGCAGGCGAATGGCGCGGCGAGCGCATGGAGGACATAGGCGAATGGTGCCAGCAGTATTTCCGCATACCCAACAGTGAATACCACAAGCTGGCAGACATCTTCAACCCCATATATTTTGATGCTGATGAATGGGTAAAGCTTGCCAAGGACGCAGGCATGCAGTACATCGTGTTCACCTCAAAGCACCATGAAGGTTTTGCAATGTACCATTCCAAGGTATCCAAATTCAACATCGTAGACGCAACGCCTTTCGGCAGGGATGTGCTTCGTGAGCTGGCAGACGCCTGCAAACGTCACGGACTGAAACTGGGACTTTACTACTCTCAGGAACTGGACTGGAGCGAACCTAACGGCGGCGGATATACCACCGGCAAAACGTGGTGCGGCGGCAAGGCTTACTGGACCAACAACTGGGACTTCCCGGACGATGCGCACAAGAACTTCACTCAGTGCTTTGAGGACAAGATAAAGCCGCAGGTAAAGGAAATACTGACCGAATACGGCGATATCTGCCTCATATGGTTCGATACCCCCGGCGTAATCACTCCCGAGCAGTCCGACGAGCTGTATGCACTGGTCAAAAAATATCAGCCCGACTGTCTCGTGAATTCCCGCATAGGCAACGGACGCGGCGACTATACTTCCGCCGGCGACAACGAGATACCCGATGACGATAAGGGCGAGATGCTCTTCGAGACCCCTGCCACTCTGAATGACACATGGGGCTACAAGGCATTCGACAGCAACTGGAAAGACGCGGCGACCGTAAAGCGCATCAAGGAACACCTCAATTCGAGAGGAATCAATTATCTTTTGAACGTAGGTCCCGATTATCTGGGCAGAATACCTGCACCTGCGATTGATATCCTCCGCGAGGTCGGCAGATAACATACTTTGCCCTTTTCAGACAGATGTATTATAATCAAGCCACGGAGGTGCTGTACATGATACAGAATTTGCACGAAAGACTTCAGAAGTATATTGACGGTCAGCATATAGCGGGCGCTGCTTTAAGGGTGCGCTGCGGCAGCGAGATCGTCCACAATGAATACATCGGCTTTGCAGACATTGAAAAAGGCATTCCCGTAAGCGAAAACACGGTCTTCCGCATGGCTTCCATGACCAAACCCATCATTGCTGTGGCAATAATGATGCTTGCAGAACGCGGGCTTCTTTCCATAACCGATGATATCGCAAAATACATCCCCTCTTTCAAGAACATGAAGGTCGCCGTGAGGCAGATCGACCCCAACGCAGCAGACATCAAGGAGCAGGCGGATGCCATGGAATATGAGCCGCTGAAGAGGCCCATAACCATAGAGGATCTGCTGAGACACCGCAGCGGACTGGGGCACGGACCGCTCAGCTTTATGAAGGGCGTACTCGTTACCCGTCCCGGAATGACCCTTGAAGAGCGCTGTGAACAGATCGCCTCCTGTCCTCTGGATTTCCAGCCCGGTACAAGCGCCGGTTACAGCGCCGTTACTGCTTTTGATATACTGGGTCGCATAGCTGAGATCGCCGGAGGCAAAAAGCTCGAAGCGCTGTTGGAGGAACTTATCTTCGATCCGCTCGGAATGAAGGATACGACCTTCTGGGTGGATGAAGCAATGCAGGCACGTGTTCCCAGGCTATATAAAAGAGAAGGCGAAAAGCTTGAAGATACCTCCGCACCGGATGTATTCGGCAATCCCCTCGGATTTGACTTTCCTTGCGGCTCAGGCGGGCTTTACTCCACTTTGGAGGATTATGACAGATTCGTATTGATGCTGGCTCAGAGCGGCTTATACGGCGTCAGAAGGCTCATGAACGCTGACACAGTAGCTGCAATGGGCGCATTGAGTCCCGACGATCCCGCAAACCATATGCCTGCACCTACCTGGGGACTGGGAATGTGTGTTTTCAATCTTAAGGAAGATACAGACAGAGCCCTGTCAAAGGGAACATTCGGTTGGAGCGGCGCTTTCGGTACGCATTTCTACATAGACCCGGTTGCGGATATCTGCATGGTACTGATGGTCAACCGCGCCGATATCGGCGGTGCAAGTTCTTATGTATCCTACGGAATCGAAGAAGAGATATACAATAATCTTGTACTTAAAAAGTAAATACAGATATACATCAAACACCGGCCGGAAAATCTGGCCGGTGTTTGATGTATAAAAAGAGTCCGGTGATCTCACCGGACGTAGAATTCCTTCATATCATCAAGCCTGAGAAGCATAGGAGCTCCGCCACCGGCAGCACCGGTATCGATATCTATCCATGTTTCGGTTTTGAAAGCCCTGTCAGGGTTGCCGCCAAGCATTTCCGTGGGCGTATGACCGAAAACAGTAAATATATCATCATAGTATCTGTCTGCTGCAGATGGGCGGTTCCACAAAACATCTCCGGTCGTGTAATCTTCGATATCTTTATTTGCTTCAAAGTTGCCGATTCCCGCATGGGTAAGCAGAAAATCCCTGTCATCAATTGATATAGTTTCAAACATAGGCGCTTCGCTCAAATAATCGTATATATCCTGAACCGCATCGGGATCCTGACGATGCAGCCTGCGCAAAGAATCAAGCGTAGGTCTTGCTCCGTTGAAGATCCAGTCCATCATTGTATTCATCCTGTCACCGGTAAGGCTGTCGATATTTTCACCTGTTACCTCATCAAATACGAAGCGGCAATCCAACATCATTTCCTCATGATTTCCAAGTATCAGCGATACATTGGGCTGAAGCATCATCCAGCGGAGCATCTCCACTCCCCCATCGCCGTTACGATCGATCACATCACCCAATACAAAAAGGAAATCTTCATCCGAAAAGCCTGCCTTTTTGAGCAGGTCAATGAAATCTTTCAGCGGATAGCCATGAATATCTGATGTTGCATAAATCACATGAAGTCCCTCCAAACCGGCAGATGGTAATCATTTTTTTGAATTATATCACACCGCATTCTTCAAAGCAAACACACAGGCTTTTTCAGCCTGTGTGTTTGCTTATATATTCAATTATTCACCATAAATAAAGTCGTGGAGCAATTCCTTGTTCTTGCTGAAATCAGCACGTATCATCCAGGTGCCGTCAAAGGTACCGGATTCAAATGTACCGTCAGCAGGAACTCTGAACTGACCAATATACTCAGGCTCAACGATAAGAGCGCTCATAGCAAGATCCTTGAGTTCTTCGTCAGTCATATTGGTCACGATGCAGCCGAATATCTCATCAGCGATGCCCATCAGTTCCTCTACATCCATGTTCTGTGCAGTGCCTGCAACTTCGATAAGCACGCGCTGCTGACGCATTACGCGAACATAGTCACTGTCTGTATAGCGGATTCGCATATAGGATACAGCCATCAGACCATTCATATGTACCATGCCGGAATGATCCATGGTGGTTGCACCGGAGTAGTCTCCGATAACGGTAATGTACTCATTCGCAAAGCCATTAATCTGGTTTCTTTCAGCTTCGGTGATTTCAATATCAACGCCGCCGAACATATCGATGATCTTTACAAGGCTGCTCATATTAACAAGCACGTACTTTTCGATATCAAGACCGAAATGCTCATTTACAACGCGCATTGCCATTTCAGGACCACCGTATACATTGGCAGCATTTATCTTGCCCTTCCTGCCCGCAGACAGTTCGACCCAGGTATCACGCATAATACTGGTCATCTTCATCTCGCCGCTGTCACGGTTAATGGAAAGGATTATCATGGTATCGGTTCTGCCATTGAAATCGCTCGCATCACGGGAATCGCCGCCGAGCAGCAGAATATTTGTCCAACCATCTTCGTTGCTCTCTGCAACAGCACCAAAGGGAATGAGCATAACAGCAAGCAGCAACAGCGTCACTATTCTTCTCAAATTCATCAGATATCACTCTCCCGATCATTATTTCAACAAGTATCATAAAAATTACAGGGGATGCGCATGCACATCCCCTGTTGGATATACGCTTATTCGCCGTAGATGAATTCCTGCAGAGGAGCAATGTTTGCTTCCCAGTTGGGACGAATCATCCAGGTGCCATCAAAGGTACCGGTCTCGTAAGTACCATCGATCGGGATGCGGTTCTGCTGAACGGCAGTGGTATCGGCAGCAAGACCGATCATTGCCAGTTCCATCAGTTCATCGTCAGTCATGTTGGTAATGATGCAGCCCTTGAAATCTTCGAACTTACCGACAAGAACATCGACTTCCATGGTCTGTGCCTTTGCAACAACATTGATGAGAACCTTCTGATTACGCATTACACGCATGAAGTCACTATCGGTATAACGGTTGCGCAGGTAAGAAACAGCCTGAGGACCGTTCAGATGGACCATGCCAGAATTATAGATGTAATTATCTCCGGGATAACTCTCAATAACGGACAGATGCTCATCCAGATAGTCATTTGCATACTTGCGCTCGCTTTCGGAGATCTCAAAATCAACGCCGTCTACGAAATCAACCACGTGAGCCAACTGACCCATATTTACCATAGCATAGTGCTTTATATCAAGGCCAAGGGTTTCGTTCAGAGTCTGCATGGTCATCTCGGGACCGCCGTATACATTGCCCGCGTTGATCTTTCCCCTCTTGCCATTGGGGAAGGATACCCAGCTGTCACGCATAACGCTTGTAAGCTTTACTTCATTGGTCTCACGGTTTACGGACAGTATCATTATGGTATCTGTTCTTCCTTCGAAACTGTTCAGGCCGCGATCGTCAGTGCCGAGGAGCAGAATATTCCACCACTCGCTTTCAGTTGTCTCGGCAGTTTCTGCGAAAGCAGCGGCAGAAACAAACATTACTGCCATAAGCAGCATAACAAGGGTCTTCTTCATCAGGTTACAGAACATCACAAATACCTCCTGTTCATAGGGAAATAGTTATTCCTCAAGAAGACTTCCATTAGTAAGCCGTTCAGCATAGCGGCTGCCATACTTTTTGCGGACGATCTTCCAGGCAGTCTTCATATTGGCGGCTCTGCTGGTTACGTTATGAGAGTCGGTTCCCAATGCATCGATAAGCTGCTTCTTAAGCATACGGTTCACAAATAGATTTACAAACAATCCTTTTCTTTTGATTACTGAAGAGCAGTTCATCTGAAACCTGACATCCATTGTATCCTTGATCTTTTCAGCCCTTGAAGGTCTGTGAACAAGGCACATATAACGTTCGACATGGGCCACAATGGGTCTGTATCCCTGACACAGTATCGCGTCAAGCGCTTCCTTCAATTTCTTATACTTGATATCCGGTGAAAATTCAACAAGAACAAAATCCGTTTCATTCATGGTAGGAATGTATCCATCCCTCAGAAGTCTTGGAGTCTGATCCGTATAGAGAATTTCACAGCCTTCAAGTATCTGAATATCAAGGCCTGTTTCAGAGCAATAGTCCCTTGCATCCTCCAATGCCTGATGATATTCATCCAAACGGAATCTACGGACACCGGGAGTAACATGCGGAGTAGCAAAGATCACTCCTATATTTTCACGCGCAGCCTGCCTGAGCATCTTCTGCATTTGCTTGAAATTCTTCGGGCCATCATCAACCCCGTACGCAAGATGATGATGAATATCAACAAAGCGATGTTTCATTTATTTCAGGATACCTATCTTATTTTTTCTTGGATTTGGAACTTACATAGTCAGACTCATAGCTGGCATATGCAGACTTATGATAGTAATGCTTGCTGCTGAGAGAGTCAAATGCGACGGCATTAAGTACAACGCCGAGGATCTGGCACTCACTGCGTTCGATCTGATTCTTGACATCGATCAGTTCGCGGCGGGAGCAAGTCTTGTACTTGGAGGTGATGACAACGCCATCGCAACTCTTTGCGATTTCTGCAGCATCGATGATGATGCCTACCGGCGGTGCATCTACGATAACATAATCATAGCGCTCGCGAAGGTAGCTCAGCAGACGTGCCATACGACCGGTGGTCAGCAGAGCAAGAGAATTGGATACTTCTCTTCCCAGAGGAACCATGGATACATTACGGATGCTGGTCTCATATACAACAGAATCTGCCGTACACATACCGGCAAGGTAATGAGTCAGACCCATGCCGCTGCCTTCCTTGATCTTGAGACCATACTTGGCGGCGATCTGAGAGCGTCGAAGGTCAGCATCGACATGGACTACTCTGTGACCCAGACCGGCAAGAGTGCGCATGATATTCATGCTGATGAAAGATTTGCCCTCATGTGCCTGAGCGCTGGTAATCATTATTACCTTTTTATCCTCACCGGCGAAAGTCAAATTAGTACAAAGGGTGTTCAATGCCTCAGTGCAGGCATAGGAAAGGGGCTTAAAGCGGGTAATATCGATCATGCTCATTCTTAATTACCTCCGTACCGAAGCCTGATTATTGGTTCTGCTGCCGGAACGACCGTTCTTGCTGCCGGAAGACTTGCTCTTCTCACCAATCTGTTCCTTGGACGCCTCATCATTGTCCGGAACAACTGCAAGAGTGGGCAGACCGGTGTACTTACGGATATCGTCAGCAGTCTTGATCTTATCATCCATAAGGAACTGTATAACGATTACAGCGCATGCTCCGAAAGCACCAAGTGCAAAACCGATAGCCACATTCAGCTTCTTTTTGGGGCTGACGGGCTTTTCGGGAACAAGAGCCTCAGAGAAATCGGTAGGCTCGTCGGTCTGCATGGTCATGGATATGTACTGCTTGGCAACACCTGCATACTCATTTGCGATATCAGCCGCAAGCTTTGGATCTTTGTTGGTTACGGTGATATACAGAACGCGGGTATCACTGGGATTGCTGATTGCTACCATTTCCGAAAGTTCTTCGCGTTCGTAATCAAGACCAAGATTCTGACGTACGATCTCGTGGACTTCCCAGGTATTGAAAACTTCGGTATAGTCGGCAGTCAATGCAGTACCTAACTGAAGGTCAGACAGATTGATCGCGGAATCGCTGTTGGAAATGACATAAAGCTTACTGGTGGCTTCATACATAGGAGTAGCAAATATAAAGCTGTAAATCGCCATGATAACAGTGCCAACCACGGCACATGCAACAATGTACTTCCAGCACTCAGCCAGTCTGAGCAGAAGTTCAACTATATCGATTTCAAACTCCTGACTTTCTTTGTTATCGACCGCTACCGGATTTACCTTTTCGATATCACGCATGCATCTTCTCTCCTTAATCTGCTCAATCACCAGGGTCTGGTGTCTTCGTAATACAGTTCTATCATCATTTTCTCGAAAGCTTCAAGATCGGCTTCGACTGTTAGCGCCGCATCATCACCGGGTGCGATCACAGGGAACGGCATCCTTGAAGAACGGTCATAACGTTCTGCCTTGTCTACAACTCTCACGAGCTCGCCGCTCTTCATCCCGGTATAGATGTATCCGCTGAGATCTGAAAGCATCTCATTTGCGTCGCCCTCACCGCTCTCAACAGATTTCACGATCGCTTTGAATCTATCGATCAGAGGATCTCCCGTGAGATTGGTGTCATTATTGGCAATGCCGTCGAGAAGCGGCAGTCCGTTAAGATCCATCAGGAAATAATGCTCAACTACTTCCTCGCCCGGGAACAGCTTGTTTACAGCATCCAGAAGAATTACACTTCCCGATTCTGCATCAGCAGCTGCGGAATAAAGCTCCGAAAGCGTTTTATCTGCATCTTCTCCCTCAAGCCATCCGGCCTTCATGTTTGGATCAAGCTGTATCGGGATCGCCGTATCGTTGTCATCATCGGTAATCAGCAGAAGGACCATTTCCAGCCTGTCGGCACCCGCTGTTTCTTCTGCAGGAAGTTCTGCGAACAGCAGAAGCGTTGTTGTAACTCGGGACTTGAAATAATATGTCGTTCCGTTGTATTCGTATGTCGGTATGTCCGAAAACCTTGCGTCAAGGTCGATGTATGTATCCTGAGCAAATGCCACCTGGGAAACTACCGCCAGAATCAGCAAAATAACCGCTATTATCTTTCTGATATTCATAATCCCCTCCATCGTTTCTGAAAACATAATGAATCTTTGACGGATTGGAAGTCTGTTTTGATCCATGTTATCTGAAATAAATCGCTTACACGGACACAAAAAGACTAACTATATCATCACATATCATTATATACTCATTGCAGGAATTAGTCAACTTTACAAGCAAACAGTTAACAGCTGTTTTTCCGACAAAACCCTTATAATTTAAACAGAAAATGACCGGTCAACAACTTCTGCAGGAAAGAAAACACTCACACTTTACAGTGTGAGTGTTTGTGGTACACCTTCAGGGGCTCGAACCCTGGACACCCTGATTAAGAGTCAGGTGCTCTACCAACTGAGCTAAAGGTGCATATGGAGCGGTAGACGAGACTCGGACTCGCGACCTCCACCTTGGCAAGGTGGCGCTCTACCAACTGAGCTACTACCGCATATTGGTAAACTTTGTTGGAGCGGGTGATGGGAATCGAACCCACGTAGCCAGCTTGGAAGGCTGGAACTCTACCATTGAGTTACACCCGCATAATGGAGCGGTAGACGAGACTCGGACTCGCGACCTCCACCTTGGCAAGGTGGCGCTCTACCAACTGAGCTACTACCGCAAAAATCGACTGGTGCGGGCGACGAGACTCGAACTCACACGCCTCTCGGCACCAGATCCTAAATCTGGCGCGTCTGCCATTCCGCCACGCCCGCATACAAGCATCGACGCCTGACAGCAGCTTCCAAATCAACCTGCCAACAAAGCACGGGTATTATTATATCCAATGCCAGCCAATTTGTCAATACTTGTTTATATTAAGAAATTGAAATTCCTATATCCGCACGGAGGTTCATCCCGCACTTCTTTTACAGCTGCAGATTCTAAATCTGCAGCTGCATACGATGCGTGTCAGCGGTCTATTCCCCGACGCTGATAAGCCTGATGCCTTTTTCAAAGCCGCCGCGCTCATCATACTTCTTCCGCCTTATTTCTTCGAGATATTCGAATGTCATTCCCGTATGCAGAAGTATTCCGTGAATGACTTCAAGCACATCCGCCAGTTCTTCAGGCTCGCGGCTTTCAAGATACTCTGCAGCTTCCTCGGTAAGCTTTGCAGCCAGCATATCAAGGCATTTCCCGTGAGGCGGAATATCACAAATCGGGGTTCTGCCCTGTTCTGATATGATATCCGGAATTTTATCTCTCACGAGTTTACCATATATCTTTTCAGGCATATACTGTCTCCCCCGCTTACTGCTTACCTGTCGGCAAGCTTATGACACATTGCAATGATAGCTCTGGCCGAAGGCGTCAGATGCTTGTTCTGATGCCATACGATATAATTTTTTCTGGCAAACGGTTCGTCGGCGATCTCGTGGGTTGCAACTATATTATTGTCTATGGCATTCCTGACGAGTTTCTCGGGCAGGAACGAAATGCCTACACCAGAGCTTACCGCTTTTACGATAGCCTGTGTGCTGACAGATTCCCACATGGGATCAACCACCATATTATGCATTGCGAACACATGATCAAGGAAAGTACGACCCGCGCTGCCAGGTTCGCGCAGCAGGAAATTACAGTCGGAAAGGTCATGCAGATTTATTGTATCGGCATCCTTGAGCGGATGATCCGGAGGCATAATCAGCACGAGACGGTCTCCCGAGAAGGTTTCAAACATCAGCTGCTGGTCTGCAATACCGCCTTCGATAAATGCAATATCAAGCTGATTATCGCAAAGCTGCTGCTGGAGGCTGATACCGCTTTCAATACGCACCTTAAGTTTCAAATGCGGATGCTCTTTTTTGAATTCGGCAGCAAGCCTCGGCATAAGGAAGCTGCCCAGCGTAATACTGGCGCCGACGCGAAGGATTCCGAATTCATCCCAGTTGCGCAGACCTTTTTCCATTATATCGACCGATTCCACGATATGCAGCGCATGGGCATACAGCTGACGGGCGCTTTCTGTCGCGCTCAGACCGCGGCCCATTCTTTCAAAAAGGCACACACCGTAATAATGCTCAATCTCCTGAATGGCACGTGTGACCGCAGGCTGAGTCATATGGAGAAGCTCAGCTGCGCGGGTAATATTCTGCGTCTGGTATACCTGAATAAAGATCTTCATGAGGCGTATTTTCATAAAAAGTCCCGCTCCGAACATGCATACAAGTAATAAATTTTATCAAATTATAGCATTTTACTTATTGCTTTGCAAGAGTTATAATATCATCAAAGGAGGTTTCCGTAAAGTGGCAAACAAAAGAGAAAATCTGCTGACATTATTTTTCACCACATTATATATAAGCGCCTTTACCTTCGGCGGCGGATATGTAATAGTGGGCTTCATGAAAAAACATTTCGTTGAAAGACTCAACTGGATAGAGAACGACGAGATGCTTGACCTTGTTGCTCTGGCTCAGACTTCTCCCGGCGCCATTGCAGTAAATGCAGCTATACTGGTCGGCTGGCGTGTGGGCGGATTTGCGGGAATGCTTACCGCAGTTTTGGGCACCATCATTCCGCCGGTAATAATCATTTCCGTTATTTCACTTTTCTACACTGCCTTTGCAGCAAACAGATATGTTGCGCTGATGCTGCACGGCATGCGTGCAGGTGTGGCCGCTGTTGTGCTCGATGTCGCAACAGGCATGGGGGCTGGCATAGTCGCCGGCAGGAACGCTCTCAGAATAAGCATGATGGTCATTGCCTTCATCGCAGCATTCGTTCTGAACATAAACGCTGTGATAATAATACTGGCTGCCCTGCTCATAGGCATCGTTACCGCGCTGATAAGCCGGAGAAAGGAGCGCGGCGATGATATATCTTGAACTCATATGGGCGTTTATACAGATAGGCCTGTTTTCGGTTGGCGGCGGATATGCTGCGATCCCACTTATTCAGGCAAAAGCCGTGGACGGCTATGGCTGGCTGAGCATATCTGAGTTTACAGACCTTGTTACCATCGCCGAAATGACTCCCGGACCTATAGCAATAAATTCTGCCACTTTTGTCGGAATACGCGTTGCGGGATTGCCCGGTGCGATCGCAGCAACATTCGGCTGCATACTCCCATCCTGTATACTGGTATCGCTGCTGGCGTTCATTTATTTCAGATACAGGAACATCAGCATACTTAAAAATACCCTTGCCGCACTGAGACCTGTTGTCGTGGCTTTGATCGCCTCGGCAGGCGTTACTATTCTGCTATCTGCCGTGCTTCCCGACGGAGGATTTGATATCGTCGGCGCAATACTTTTCGCAGGCGCATTTATTGTGCTCCGCATGAAGAAAATGAATGCCATTCTTACGATGGTACTCTGCGGTTTGGTATATCTGCTGCTGGGCATTATCGGAATAATATAAAAAGACACCCCGGATGTTTTCGATACATCCGGGGTGTCTTTCTTCAATGATATTCCTTTAGCATTCACTGCTTACGTTCGGTTTTCTTTGCGGTTATGTTCACCGTCTTGGATTGGCAAGCACCGTCTGCGGCTTTCTGCCTACCACAAGCTTCCCATCGGAAACATAGCCTTCCTCTCGTCCGGTAAGCTCTGTTACGAGCAGTTCTCTCAGCTCGTCAATGCGCTGCTTGTTTTCAGGATCTTCAAAAGCATCGTGAGTTTCTTTCGGATCTTTTTCAAGATCAAAATACTGCTCTCTTCCGCTCTGGGAGAACCACACATACTTATCTTTTCGGGTTACTATGAAATGATTGGACATATCGCCTGTAGCATGTTCTCCATGGAGATAATCGCGCCCGTCAGTACCGTCGAGCAGATTTTCGCCATCAGAGAACGGGCACTCTTCTCCCCCTGCAAGATTCACAAGCGTCGGGAGAATATCCCTCAGTTCACCGAGACGTTCATTTTTTCCGTTGAAACAGTTGGCATATTTGCCATAACCCGATATCAGAAGCGGCACATTCGCGCTGCCCCTATACGGCATCGCCTTTCCGAACAGATGATGATCGCACAGAAGTTCTCCGTGATCTGCAGTAAATACAATGATCGTATCCCCTGTATACTGCAGCGCTTCCATTAGTCTGTCAAGCTGATGATCGAGATGCGTTATGCAGGCATAATAGCCTATCTGCGCCTGTCGAATGAGTTCCTTGTCAACAGGACCGGAGCGGCCGTCTATCATACGGCCCATTTTCTGCAGATTTTCGGGATCATCCCAGTCGCCACTTATGGGAGGAGCCAATTCCATATCCTTATACATATCGAAATAGCACTGAGGCGCATCAAACGGCGGATGGGGGCGCACATAGGATACGGTAAGGAAGAACGGTTCTCTATGGTCACGTCTGCGCAGGAAATCCAGCGCGCGTTCCGTAGCCCATGTGGTCGGATGATACTGTTCTTCATATGGCCATGGTCTTGCCACCCACGAAACGCACTGTATTCCCGCATCGTTCATGTCTCTGTTAGCGCCCATTTTATCCCTGAACCAGTGCAGATAGTCATCATATCTGTCCTGGGCCTGATATGCGGGAATATCTTCTTTACGATAATAATGCAGATATCCGTCATGTATTTCCACATCATGGAAGCCCATACGGCTGCGCGGCGGATGCACATGCATCTTTCCGACACAATGGGTGACATAGCCCTGATTTGCAATTTCGCCGGCAAGGGTATGCTCATAATTCCAGTCGATTCCATCCTGATAGCCCGTCCTGCCATTACGCGCCTGGGACATTCCGGTAAGCAGTGCAGCCCTGGCAGGTATACATGTCGGACATGCCGAATACATATTCGGAAAATACATTCCTCTGGCTGCCATCGTATCAAGATACGGAGTTTTCACATCAGGATGACCGGCAAAACCGAGACAATCTCCTCTGAATTGGTCCGCAACTATCAAAACGATATTGGGTTTCGGCATGATATCACTCCCTGTATACATTTTCATTACCTGTATTTTACCCGACATTCACACTGCATGTCAATAGCGGATAAAGTGCATAAAATTTTCAGTTTATGCAGTATAATTATGTCAGATGCGACAATGTTGTCAAATACATCATTCTATTTCCCGTTATAATATTGTAAAATGTAAATAGGGAACTTGTAACAGATGGACTGGATCCAAGACCACCCTTTCAATAAATCATGCTGCAATATGCAGTTTCCGGCACACGACATGCGGCAGGCAGCACAACGGAGGAATACCATGGCTATTCATTATGTAAGGCTCGGCCAGAACATACGCGCAGCACGCAATAAGGTTAAGATGACACAGCGTGCAGCTGTTGAAGAGCTTTCAATAAATTCAGTAGAGCATTACAGCCACCTGGAATGCGGCAATCGCCGCGTACAGCTCGAGACACTGGACGATATCTGCAAGCTTTATAATGTTTCATACGAGGAACTGCTGAAAGGCGCCACCGACGCCCGCATTATCGCTCAGGAAGGCAGCGACAGCGGCACCGACAATGAGCGCAGATTTGCCGAGATAGTTGCGGATTGTCCTCAGGACGTAGTGGATCTTATTCTGGAGATGTGCAGGCAGGCTGTTATAATCTGGAAGAAATGATATAGCTGGATAAAAAACGCCGTGATATTCACGGTGTTTTTTTATTTGCAGATGATCGGTCCGGATCGGCGATCATAGTACCGATATGCATTTATGCATTTCTCTCCCCCGTTTCCGTAAAAATACAGTATATTTTTCACCTTTATGATTTTAACCTGTTTATAACATGTGCTGTTTTTATATGTACGATACGGACAGATGATCCTGAAAAATCTGCGTTCAGACATGATATACAATGCGATAAGCCCAATAAACACCACTGCAGAAGGCGCAAACTGCCGGCTGCAGTGGTGTTATTTGTATCTCATTGGGTTTCATGCAGAAATTTTTTCTGATAAGCTCTCTGACCCAAGGAGGTGAAAAAAATTATGAACATCCGAAAAGCAAAAGGATGGCTTGGCAGCGAAGGCCTGATTCTCATTGAAGGGTGGGCACGCGAGGGATTCAGTGAAGATGAAATAGCCGCAAAATGCGGCGTCACACCGGAAGTATTCCGCAAATGGAAATCGCGGAATCCCGAACTACAGGCGGCCCTGTGCTTTGGCAGAGAAGCAACAGATTTTCTGGCAGAACGGGCGCTGTACAAACGCGTACTGGGATACGACTACACAGAAGAGACATGGGAACTCAAACCAAACAAGGAGACCGGTACGAGCGAATTGCAGCTGACAAAGAAACAGCAGAAGCATCAGCAGCCTGACGTCAGCGCAATATCGCTCTGGCTTAAAAAGCGAAAGCGGCAGACATGGGGCGACGGAGATACGACCGACGAAACATCTTCCGCGGCGACCGGAATCGGGCTGCTGCCCAAGGTGCTGACAGACAACGATAACGACACAGGAGGCGGGGATACATAAGCAACATCATTTGGAGACCACAGAAAAAGCAGGCTCTCTTTATGGAGAGACCGGAATACGAATGCCTCTACGGCGGCGCTGCAGGCGGCGGAAAAAGCGATGCGCTGCTTATGGAGGCATTGAGGCAGGCAAATATACCGCATTACCGTGGATTGATATTGAGGCGCACTTTTCCGCAGCTGGAAGCGCTGATAAGCCGCAGCAACGAACTCTATCCCAGAATATTTCCCGGTGCAAAATACAACTCTACCGGACACAGATGGATATTCCCTTCAGGCGCAAGCCTGTTTTTCGGTTCCATGCAGCTGGAAGCGGACAAGCATCAGTATCAGGGAAAGCCCTATGATTTTATTGCGTTCGATGAACTTACACATTTTACCAAAGATCAGTACATGTATCTGATGTCGCGCAACAGGCCTACAGGACCCGGCACAAGGACATATATACGTGCGACCGCTAATCCCGGAGGCATTGGGCACGGATGGGTAAAACAGCGATTCATAGATCCGGCGCCGCCGATGACGCCGATTTGCGATGAATACAGCGTTACAGACCCGGAAGGCAACATACACCGTATAATTCGCAAACGCATATTCGTACCTTCAACTGTCTTTGACAACGAAGAGCTGCTGCGCAACGACCCAAACTATCTTGGCACGCTGGCAATGCTGCCCGAAGCTGAGAAAAAGGCACTGCTGTACGGAGACTGGAACAGCTTTGCCGGTCAGGTATTCCGTGAATGGCGCGATGATGCCGCGCATTACCGCGACAGGCTATGGACTCATGTTATCGAACCGTTCGAACCACCTAAGCATTGGCTTTGCTGGCGCGGATTCGATTTTGGATATACTCGTCCGTATTCCGTCGGATGGTATCTGGCCGATAACGAAGGAAAGATATACAGAATACGCGAGCTTTACGGCTGTTCGGGAGAAGCAAATCATGGCGCGATGCAAAATCCCGTAGAGATAGCGAGCTGCATAAGGGAGATTGAAAAAAATGATCCGCTTCTGCGCGGAAGAGAAATTTACGGAGTGGCAGACCCGAGTATTTTTGACGAATCACGCGGACAGTCCATAGCAGCGCTGATGTGTCAGAGTCCGAATTTTGTCACCTGGAGTCCCGGCGACAACACACGCATTGCCGGACTGGCGCAATGCCATTACAGGCTTTCGTTCCGCGAAGACGGCGACCCGATGTTTCAGGTATTCAATACATGCAGGAATTTTTTGAGAACCGTGCCGTCGCTGGTTTATGATCAGCACCGCGTTGAGGATGTGGATACATCCATGGAAGATCATATTTATGACGAATGGCGATACGTAATGATGGCAAGTCCCATAACGCCGCATTATATTTCCGCAGCGCCGCCGGAAAAATTTGACCCACTCAGGAGACAGACCCGCATATTCGGATAATCATTTACATTCTGTTAACCTGCGCCCGCAGTCATCGGGTTTCATCCGAACATTTGTTCGTGATATACTCCTGCCACCGCGGGAAGACAGCCCGCAGGAAAGGAGGCAACGCATGAACAGGAAAAAGGCAGCAGCTCTCTCCCGCGCTATCGGTGAAAGGCAGATAGCCGAAGCCAACGCAATACTGAGCCGATACAGGACCGGAAAAGCGAGACTGGACAGGCGCATAGTTGAATGCGAGCAATGGTGGAAGCTGCGTCACTGGGATTATTTGGATGAGCACGGAAACGACAACGACGTAAGACCCACATCCGCATGGCTCTTCAACTGCATTATGTCGAAGCATGCCGACGCGATCGAAGGTTATCCGGAGCCGAACATACGCCCGCGCGAACCTGATGACAAGGCAGAAGCGCAGATGCTGTCGGCAATTATCCCGATGATTCTGGAGCAAAACGACTACGAAGAGACATATTCAAGAGAAAAATGGCAGAAGCTCAAGCAGGGCACAGGAATAACCGGTATTTTCTGGGACAGTGCCAAACTGAACGGGCTGGGAGACATAGCCATACGCAACATCGATACGCTGAACATTTTCTGGGAACCCGGCATAACGGACATTCAGAAGAGCCGCCATGTATTTACCACCGAACTTACCGATATAGAGCTTCTCAGGGAAATGTATCCCGACATACTGGGAAATGCATCCCTTACGGGCAAGAATTTTCTTCCGGCAAGATATTTATACGATGACAGTGTAGACACTTCCGGAAAGGCACTGGTTGTGGACTGGTATTATCACAAACGCGCAGGCGGCAGGCAGATACTGCATTATGTGAAATACGTGGACCGTTATGTCTTATACGCAACCGAAAATGACGCGCAGTACAGGGACAAGGGACTTTACGACCACGGAATGTTTCCCTTCGTGTTCGATCCCCTGTTCCCCATCGAAGGTTCACCCTGTGGTTACGGATATATTGATGTGGGCAAATCCGCGCAGGGTACCATCGACAGAATGAACCAGGCACTGGAGAAAAACACGCTTATCGGCGCGTCTCCAAGATGGTTTATCAACAGCACAGGTTCCGTGAATGAAGCCGAATTTGCCGATTTCACCAAACCCTTTGTTCACGTTGCCGGAAGTCAGCTTGGCGAAGATACTCTCAGGCAGATTCAGGTAAGCCCCATCAGCGGAATTTATGCGAGCATGCTGGCGGCAAAGATAAATGAACTGAAAGAAACCACCGGCAACCGTGACGCGGCGAACGGTGGCACAGTTGCCGGCGTTACTGCCGCAAGCGCCATAGCTGCCATGCAGGAACAGGCCGGAAAGACCAGCCGCGCTTCCACACGCGCAAGCTACCGCGCATATGCAAAGATGGTGAATATGATGATCGAACTGATACGCCAGTTTTACGACATGCCCCGAAAATACAGGATCACAGGTATGCATGGCCGTGACGAGTACATTGTTTACGACAATTCCGGACTCAAGCCTCAGCATCAGGGAAACGAAATGGGCATGGATATGGGATACAGACTGCCGGTATTCGATATTGACGTATCTGTTCAGAAAATGAGCGCATACACAAAGATCGCCAACAATGAAATGGCGCTGCAGATGTATCAGCTTGGCGTATTTGAGCCTTCAAATGCCGAAACTTCGCTGGCGCTTTTGGACATCATGGACTTTGACGGCAAGCACATTCTTGAGGAAAGGATACGCCTGCGTGCGGGCGAAACCGCAACGGCCGAAAGCTACAGGCAGATAGCCATATCAATGGCCCAGCAGGCAGGACGGAACGATATTGCCGAAGCGCTGATTCAGCCCGAAGCTCCGAACGGAGCACGACTGCGCAGCAGATCGGCGCCGCAAACTCAGCGCATTTCCCGCGGTGATAATGTGACCGGACCTTTGGCAAAAGAACATGCGCTTGTGGAAAAAAGCCGCAAACAGGCTCAGGCAAGCGCTCAGGTAGGATAAAAAAGACAATTACAACAATAAATATATGAAGAAACAGAAGGAGGACCAAATGAACAACAACATCGGAAGGATGGGTTACGGTGCGCTCAGGAGCAAGCTGATGCGTCAGCAGCCCATTATGGACAGACTGGCTGAAAAGTACGGCGTGACCGATCCCGAAACTCTGCTGGAACTGATATTTGAGGGTGCACAGCACGGTTCCGTTCATGCCGAAAGCATGCCGGACGAATGTGATATCTGCCGCGAATATGCGGACATGCTGCTGCAGGCGATCATGCTCAGGGACAGTATTCCCGGCTTTGACCTGGACAGCGAACTCTCCGATCCCCGTTTCAGCCATCTGGTGCTGCAGCCCCCTCATGGCGCAGGCCTCAGCCTTGAAGCGGCATACGGCACGCTGCATCGTGCTGAAGCCGAAGAAGCGGCACGTATGAAGCAGCTGCAGCTGGCCGGTTATGCTGCACGCAATACTGCCCGCAAGCTTGCAAACGCCATAATGTCCGGCGGAATGAGGCCCATGGAAAACGGTACCGGAGCTTATGCAGCCGTTATCACGGCAACCGATCCGCGCAAGCTCAGCCGTGAAGAGCGTGCCGATATCCGCAGGCGCGTTAACAGCGGCGAAAAGATACACTGGTAATACAGATATATAAAGGAGGAAACAGATGAGCAACAATAATTTCAATCTGCAGTTTTTTGCACAGGCGGGCAGCAATGTGGTAGGCACTTCCGGCAACGTAAACGCGTATACCGGCATTCGCGGTGCAGGCGGTATGAGTTCTACCATGAAGCGTTATTACGACACCGAGCTGCTTGAAAATGCCCGCAGCGAACACTACTATGCTCAGTTTGGCAAGAAGCAGGAACTTCCCCGTGGCCGCGGCAACACTATCGAATGGCGCAGGTTCAATACTCTTCCCAATGCCGAAAGGCTTACCGAAGGTGTGATCCCCACCGGCAAGGACTTCGGAATGACCACCCTTGTATCCGACCTGAAGCAGTACGGCATGTACATAACCATCTCCGATCAGCTGGAAATGCACGCTATTGACAACATTATTCTGGGTGCAACCGAGGAACTTGGCGCATCCGCAGGTGAAACTCAGGATATCGCCATCCGAAATGTGCTTATGGAAGGCACCAATGTAATGTATGCCGATGCACTTGACGAAAACGGCAATGTGACCGGCGAAACTCCCGTAGGCCGCTGGCAGCTGACCAAAGCAAACCGTCTTACTCCCGATACCGTAAATAAGGCTGTTACTCTGCTCAAGAAGCTGAAGGCACCCCGAATCAACGGCAAGTACATCGCGCTGGTGCATCCTTCCGTTGTATATGACCTGCGATCTTCCGATTACTGGATCGAAGCACACAAGTATGCAAGCCCCGAAGAAATGTTCAACGGAGAAATCGGCGAACTGCACGGCGTAAGGTTCATAGAGACTCCTTCCGCAACCGTATGGTGCGGCGCTCCGCTGAACGGAGATAACGGCAGAACCCTCTCTCTTACCGGCGAATACATCACCGATGACGACACTGCATTTGCTCAGTGGGGTGACTGCAGCGCATACAGGCTGACCATATCCGAAACACCTGCAAAGGAACTGGTTGGAAGGTATTGTCATGTATACGATGCCAGCGCGAACGGTTTCACCGGCACCGTCAAGATAGTCGGCGTTGACTGCGAGAACAAGTATCTGTGGATCGATATCGATGCAGGCATCGTACCCGAAAACGGCGACAAGCTGTATCCCGGCGAAAGCGGTGCAGAAGTAAGCGGAAAGTCTACCGCCGTATACGGCTGTCTGTTCTTCGGCAAGGATGCTTACGGCATTATCGACCCGGACGGCGCTGCTATGGAAATGATAATTCACGACAAGTCCGAAGCCGGCGGTCCGCTCAATCAGTTTTCCACTGTCGGTTACAAGTTTTCCGGCGGTGCAAAGATACTTTATGAAGACCGCATGGTACGCGTGGAATGCTGTTCCGGCTTCTCTGATACCGACGAGGACAACAGCGCACCTATCATAATGGCTGATGCACTCGAAAACAACTGACAACGGCAAACTACTAAGATGCGGGGGCATAAGCCTCCGCATCTCACAAAACAGGAGGTAAAGATATGAACAATGTAAATGCATGGAATCAGATGGTACCCGTTTTTCTTTCCAAGGGACACAGCGGAGAGCAGAACTTTGTGAGGGTCGTTGTAAACGGCAGGCCTTATCAGATACCCCGCGGCAAGCAGCAGCTTGTCCCCCGCCCCGTTTACGAAGTTCTCTCCCGTAGCGAGTGCGCAAAGCTGATAACTGAGGCTTATGACGCCGACCGCAGCGACGTAAAGCGCTAAAGGTACGCACCGATGGCAACCATAGCAGAAGTACTCAGGCAGACAGATGAATTGAAGCCAAATCAGTATACCGAACTGCAGAAAATTCAGTGGCTCTCCGAATGCGAACACATGATATACACGGAAATCATATCAAGGCATGAGAATTCCGGCGAAACATTCAATAGCTACGATGCGGAAACTTCCAAGGAAACCGTTCTGCTGGCCATAGCCCCATACGATACTCTGTACAGGCATTATCTTATGATGCAGATAGATCTGGCAAATCAGGAATATGCAAGATACAACAACAGTTCCGGAGTTTTCAATGCCATGTATCATGATTACCGCGCATGGTATACGCGCAGCAGGATGCCCGTATGCGTGGCTGACCACCTGAAACTCTGAACTTCAAACGGCTCAAAAGGGGGTGATATACATTCGATTTCCTTATTTGAAAACACTGTCTCACGCAAGGCTTATGACCGACATATTTGAAGGTTATGATCACAACCTGCGGATAGGAGACGGCAGGTGGTATGACGAGAGGAACCTGACAGCGGATCAATATCCGCTGTTTGCACAGAGGGGCAAGCGTGGAATAATCGCGAAGCCTGCAGATCCGCAGGGACTGCTGGCGAAGGACGCGCTGATGTACATAGACGGCAGTTCCGTGATATACAACGGGCTGCCGGTAACGGGAATAAACCTTTCCACAGACGCTGACATGCTGCCGAAGCAGATGGTGAGCATGGGTGCGTATGCAGTCATATTCCCGGACAAAGTATACATAAATACCGCAGACCTTTCGGACTGCGGTAGTCTTGAAGCGAGGTTTACTGCGGTATCTACAGACGCAGTAACGGCGCAGATGTGCCGCGTTGACGGCTCCCAGTATGAGATAAAAGCCATCTCCGATACTGCACCTGACAGCCCCGCGAACGGCGATTACTGGATCGATACCAGCACGGACATACATGTGTTGAAGCAGTACTCCGAGGCACAGGCAATGTGGGCAGAGATAATCTCCACATATGTGCGCATCGGCTGTCCGGGCATTGGCATCAATTTCTCCGTGGGCGACGGTGTGACCGTATCCGGACTTACGGGAACAGATCAGCTTACCGCGCTGAACACCGACAACGTGATCGAGGCAAAAGGCGATGACTATATAATCATCACCGGCATACTGGACACTGCCCATGAACAGAAGGGCGGTCTGAAGGTACTGCGCGAATGCCCTGACATGGACTACGTCACCGAATCGAACAACCGCATATGGGGCTGCAAATACGGACTTGTTGGCGGCAAGACCGTGAACGAGATATACGCATGCAAGCTGGGCGACTTCAAGAACTGGCGATGCTATGCGGGTATCAGCACGGACAGCTATGCGGTATCGCTGGGCACTGACGGACGGTTCACCGGTGCGATAACCCATCTCGGTTATCCGCTGTTCTTCAAGGAAAACTGCATCCACAAGATCTACGGCTCGATGCCTGCCGAATATGCCATGAACACCACCATGTGCAGAGGTGTTCAGCTGGGATCGTGGCGCAGTCTGAACATAGTGAACGAAGTACTCTACTATCACAGCCGTGACGGTGTGGTAGCATATGACGGCTCACTGCCTGCGTCCGTAAGCGATGCACTCGGCAGCGAGAAATACAGGAATGCTGCTGCGGGAAGCATAGGCGGTCTGTACTACATCTCCATGCAGGACACAGCAGGTGCATGGCACATGTTCACCTACGACACCGAGAAACGGATATGGCATCGCGAGGATGAGACCCATGCGCTGTGC
Organism: Clostridia bacterium; assembly: GCA_045649485.1. Lineage (GTDB taxonomy): Bacteria > Bacillota > Clostridia > Christensenellales > Aristaeellaceae > RUG11247. The sequence goes on along the minus strand of JAZRPZ010000020.1, from coordinate 26,104 downwards.
TTTGCCAACGTACGCGGCGACCTGATGTACATAAATGCCGATACGAAGCAGCTGATCAGCGCGACGGGACTCAGCGGAGAAGCTGAAGGCGACATCGAATGGAGCGCGGAAAGCGGCGTGATGGGTTACGAATACCCCGACAGCAAGTATCTGTCCCGCTACAACATCCGCGTAAAGCTGGGCGCGGGAGCAACGCTGACGATGCATCTTGAGTACGATTCAGACGGCATATGGCGCGAAATGGGAACCTACACAGGCAGCGCGGTGCTGAGGACATTCACCATACCCGTAATACCTCGCCGGTGCGATCATCTCAGGATGAAGATAAGCGGCAGAGGAGACGTAAAGATATATTCTATCGCAAGATATCTGGAAGGAGGAAGTGACCATTGGCTGTGAATCTGAACCTGCCTTCCCGGCAGACGGGAACAGCTGAACAGCAGCTGAACGGGCTGTACAGCTATCTGTATCAGCTGGTAGAAGCACTCAATGTAACGCTGAACAAGGACGCTTCCTCCGCGAAAGTGCTTTACAAGGCAGGCGGAGGAGCTGTGGACAGCGGCTCCTCCGCATTGCCCGAAAGTACCGCGCAGGAATACCGGCAGCTGAAGGCACTCATAATCAAGACTGCCACCGAGGTCACAAGCAACATCCGCAAGATAGTGACCGAGATATCGCAGGAATACATAGCGCAGAGCGTTTTCGGCACATACAGCGAGTTTCTGAACAACAAGATAACACAGGGCGCGGACGGCTACCTGATGGAATGGGATGCGGAGAACAAGATAACCACATCCGTGGCAAGCTTCGGCGAATACGTGGCGCAGAGCGACGTATACATGCGCATAGGTATCGTGAAATACAACGATGACGGCACAGTCGAAGCGGGCGTAGTAGTCGGCAAGAACTTCCAGAAGGTGACCGTAGACGGCAGAGAGTACATAACCAGCGAGGATGTATACGCGCTGTTCACGGCAGAGGAGATATCCTTCTGGCAGAGCGGTGTGTGTAAATCGCGGCTGTCGCTGACCGGGCTGGTAGCAAATCAGGCATACATAAACGAGCTTACGGCGGCAAACATAACCGCCGAGAGCATCAATGCTGCGACGGCATATGTGGGCGAACTGGAAGCCGAAAGCATTACTGCCGAAAAGCTGACTGCGAACATGCTTCAGATCGACAAGCTGATCGCATCGGTCATCGAAAGCGAAGGCGGCGACGCAAGCATCGCGCTGGACGAGGGCCTTGTATCGGCTATTGCAAAGAAGATAGATCTGAGTGCCAACGAGAGCATACGTCTCATTGTGGGCGATCCTGTGCAGAAGGATGATTATCACGGGATCCGCGTACACGCAGGTCAGATAGCGCAGGACGAGTGCCTTGAGGATCAGGGCATCAGGGTGTACAGCGAGATAGAACTGATGCAGAGCGGCAGCGGTGAACCTTCGCCTGACAACATCCGCCCCATCATCGGACGGACAGGCGCAAAGCTGGTGAGATGCGGGAAGAATCTGCTCAAGCCTTCGGAGTGGCGTTTGACGTACGGTGTAGCCGGTCTATTTTACAATGAGCCGAACCTGAGCATTACAGCCAATGCGGATAATGTGATCGTCGGTACGGGCTATCAGGGCGGTGCCGACCACCTGTCGCAGGAAGCTATAGAATTTTTGAGACCCGCAACGGTCAAAGGCGGAAAGGCATATACTTTCTCATTTGAACATGTATCGGGTACGGGGCTTGCATATTACTACGTGCAATCCTACGCCAAGGATGGCACGCCTCTCAGATTTGAGGGAGATTCGTGGTGGTTAGCAAATGCATATACTGCACCTGTTACCTTTAAGCTGCCTGACGATGCTTATTATCTGACTACCAATATTCAATTCGTGAATGCGGCCGCAGGTGAGACGATCGTTGTCGGAAACATACAGCTTGAGGAAAGCGCGACCGGCACAGGGTACGAAGCCTATCATGGAGATACCTTCTCAATTGATTTCGGTGATGCCGTATACAGCGGCAAGCTGGACTGGAATACCGGACTGCTGACAGTAGACTGGAAAACAGTATCCCTCTCGGGCAACGAATCAAGCTATACATTTTTTTATAACGGCGCATACCGTCACGACATATACGGAGTTATCCCGGGTGCTTACAATGATGGAAATTGGGCAAATCTGAATCTGTTGTGCAGTCATTACAGCGTAAACAGTGCTCCTATCGGAGACAATACGATCAACAATGCGGTTGCAGGATATATGCAGGATGGCAGCGTGTATATACGCGATGACCGGTTTACGGATACAGGGGCATATAGGGCATACCTCGCCGCGCAGTACGCAGCAGGTACACCTGTACAGATCTGCTACAGGCTTGCCGAACCGTACACCATCCAGCTTACACCGCAGCAAATTGTCTCTTTTGCAGGTATAAACACGGTATACACCGACCTTGACGGCGGCAGGATAGAATTCGGTCATGATTCGCTGGCAACATATCTGCAGTCTCAGATAGACCTCATCCCCGGGAAGATAGAGCTTGCAGTTTCGGATGTGACGGCTACGGGATTAAGGACCGGCTCGAATGTTACCATCACCAAAGACGAGGTAAATATAAATTCGCCGGTCACTACTATTTCCATCCCCGTGGCAGGCTCCGTAGACGGAGCGGAAAAGGTCTCCATTGACGAGGACGGACTTCGCGCAGATGTGATAACTGCGGACGAGATCAACTGCCCCGGCATTGTACAGGCAGTAAGCGCAGGAATTTACTACCCTGCAAACGCGGGCGAGATGCAGGCGATACTGGACAAGCTGAAAGGCGGCTATCTTGAAGGTGATGTAACGATAGACGCGGCGGCTGTGACCGGCGGCAGTTTCCGAGTGGAAGGACTTCACGGCGCAGGGCAGCTCATCATACAGCATGGCGTGTTGAACAGCATTGCGGCATACAACTGTCAGACCTTGCTGCGCATCAACTCCCTGACCATATCCAGCAGCGGAACAGCTATAACCCTTGACAGCAGTGCTGCACATTTTAACGGTCTGACCATCAATGCGGCGCTGGGTCTTAATATGAACAACGCGCACGCGCTGATGTACAGCTGCGGCGGCACATGTACTACCCTTGCAATGGTGCAGTGGCTTTCTGTGCTGCAGATAGCCGGGGACAGCTTGCCGTATGGAACGGTACACACAACAGCCAGCGATGTGTATTCAACGATGGAATTCGTGTCCTCACCTTCCGCGCCTTCGGTGACCGAGGTAAACACCGCAACGCTCACCGCGATCAATACCCGCACATGGGGCGGCGACTGGCTGAGCACGGGCACATATGGTACAGCAATGTATCAGGGCACAACGGGCGGCGGTACACTGAGACGCGGCTGCATGTGGTTCGACCTGAGCGCGATAAGCGGAAAGACGATAGTCTCCGCAACGCTCACCATGAAGCGCGTATCGGGCATCGGCGGCGGCGGTTCGGTAGCCATAGGCATCTACGGCACAAACGCGACCGGCGCAAGCGGTACTCCTGCCATCGGCAGCAAGTATGCGGAGATAAGCCTTGCAAACGGCGCATCCGGCAGCGTTGACGTGACCGGCGCGGTGCAGGCTTTGGCAAACGGCAGCATCAATGGCCTGATGATATACGACGCGAGAACAGGCACATTTGGCGGCAAGACGTACACTTACGGCTACGTGAAGGTATACGGCACGGGCGGCGATGCACCCACGTTGAGCGTGACTTACAAATGAGGTGATTAAGTGGCAAGGAATATTGCATACGGACACGACCACAGGTTCACGGACTGCGGCATACAGACCGGAAGCGTGGTAGTCAACCCCGTAGCCAATGAAGTTACAACTGTGGCGGTAACATTCCCGGAAGCCTTTGCACAGACTCCCGATATCGTGCTGGTATCGCCTGTTACCACGGTGCCTTACACCACGGTGCGTTACGCTTCGGCATCGGGATATACCGCTACGGGCTTTAACCTGCATCTGTACCGCACGGGCACGGGTGCGACCACGGTCACATGGATGGCTGTGGGCAAAATGATTTGAGAGGAGGAACGCAATGACAACCATCGAAGAAAAGAATGCTATGAACGAAATAAAGCCCATTGAAAAAACTGCGGACGCTTCAGGCATCCCGGCGCTTTCCGGTCTTCCCGGAATTTCCGATAACACCAAAGCTACGCTGAATTCAATAGGCAGCAGCAGTTATACTCCTTCTGCCTCTGTATCAAAGGCGATGACTGAACTGAAGGATGTGATAGCCAAGCAGCCTGCCGAATTTCAGAGCCGTTATTATAATCAGTTGAGCGGCGTAATGAATGAAATACTTGGACGCAAGGAATTTGCCTATGATCTTTCCGGCGATCCAATGTACCGCATGTACCGCGATCAGTATACTTCGGCAGGACGAAAGGCCATGGAAGATTCTATGGGACAGAATTCCAGGCTCACAGGAGGATATGGTTCATCCTATTCTGCCGTGGCAGGTCAGCAGACTTATAACAGATATCTGAACGCACTTAATGACCGCATACCGGAATTGTATGAAAGGTCACGCAGCACGTACGATGCCCGTGGCGATGCGCTCAAGCGGCAGTATGATATGCTGAATGAAGCATATCAGCAGGAATACGGCGCATATCAGGATGAATTTGACAGATGGCTGAAGCAGAGAGATGCTGCTTTCGATGCATACAGAACAGAACTGGATTCTGACCGCACTGCATACTACAACGATCTCGACAATTCTCTGGAAATCGCAAAGCTTGAACAGCAGCGTATGCTTCAGCTTGAAGAAGTCAGGCAGCAGCATGAATGGAAGCTTGAAGAAGCCGAACTCCAGCGCAAACTGCAGCTCGAAAAAGCAGAGCAGGAACAGGCAAATGCAGACAGGCAGTATTTCTACAAGCTTGCAATGGATATGATCGATATGGGAAAGACTCCTTCCGACAATATACTCAGAAGCGCAGGCCTGACAGACGAAGATATCGCTGCACTCACCGGCAAAAACAAGAGTTCTTCGGGCAGTAAGAAGACCGGCTCAAGCACTGCCGCCTCAAAAAATTCCGCAGCTTCTTCGGGAACATCTTCTCTGAAATCCATAACCAGAGCTGCTTCAAAATCCAAACTTGCCGGACTTAAAGATAAAATGACAGCAATGACCGGCCGATAATACGAAAAGGAGGAGAAAAATACAAATATGCTTACCGGAAAACAGTTGGCAGAATGGTGTGAAAAAGCACTCGGCATGGGCGCAGCATACTGGTACGGCACGTGCTGGTACAAAGCGGACAACGACCTTCTGAACAGGAAGACAAAGCAGTACCCTTCCCACTATACCGGCGGAAGGATGAATACATACAAAAAGCACATCGCGGCAGGCAAGATGGTCTGCGACTGTGTAGGGCTGATAAAAGGATTTTTCTGGACCTGCAACGGCAGCACTTCCAACAAATACCGTTCAAACGGCTGTCCCGATACATCAGCTAACGGAATGATAAAGCTGTGTGACGAAACATGGGATATTGCCGACATGCCTGATGAACCCGGCATCGTGGTATGGATGAACGGCCATATAGGCGTATACGTCGGAAACAGCACCGTAATAGAAGCACGGGGCTTCAAATACGGCGTGGTACGCACGAAGCTGAATGAGCGCAACTGGAAAAAGGCCGGCCGGCTGCCCAAGACAATGATATCCTATGACGGAAGCAGCGATTCCGCAGCTGCATCCGGCGTAAATACTCCGCTGCTCAAAAAGGGCTCCGGCGGTGAAGCGGTGGCGCGAATGCAGACCATGCTCACCGAATGGAATACGGATGCACTGCCGAAGTACGGTGCGGACGGCAAATTCGGCAGCGAAACATTGCACTGGGTCAAGCGCTTCCAGAAGGAACACGGTCTTGTTCAGGACGGTATCGTAGGACCTCTCACGTGGGCAGCGCTGAACAGCCCGGTCTGATATGATCAGTGAAACCATATCTGTTGCTCTGATCGGCGCGGCGGCCTCCATATCGGGCAGCATCATATCAATGCTGGTATCCGCCCGCAAGGCAAAGCAGCAGGCAAACCTGACATTGTACAGAATCGATCAGCTCGAAAAGAAAGTACAGCAGCACAACAATCTGATCGAACGCACCTACAGGCTCGAGGAAACAGTGCATCTGTATGATGAAAAAATAAAGGTTGTAAATCACAGAATACTTGATCTTGAGAAAGGACGGAGTACATATGAATAATATCAACTGGGTAAAGAAGCTTACTTCCCGAAAATTTTGGCTGGCACTGGCTGATTTCATCGGCATGCTGCTGGTGGCATTCAATGCATCCGGCGATATGGCTGCACAGATAACCGCGCTTATCATGAGCGGCGCCGGCGTTGTGGCCTATATCGTGGCCGAGGGATTTGCAGATTCCGCAGCAGTTGAATTCGAAAGCGAATAAATTTAGCGGCCGCGCATAGATATGCGCGGCCGCCTTATTATGTCATTCATTTGTCAATGAGCTGCAGGGTGCGCAGGTCACGTCTGCCTTCAAAGAACTTATCAAGCACTTTGGCGAACAGATCGCATTCCGGCACAGCAGCTTCAAAAAGCGTCATACACGAGCGAAGCTTTTTATCATCCGGAGAACCCATTACCGCGAGCGCATCACAGGTGTCAAGTTCAAGGAGCGCGGCAGTTATCTCGCACAGATTCTTTCCAAGCAGCGGATGCTCATAGAATGCATGTGCTTCATCGGTTCCCTGCATAGCATAATAGACCGCCATGGGACTGTGCCCGAGACCTGTGATCTGCGGAAATATGAACCACATCCAATGCGAGCATTTACAGCCGTTTCTGATTTCAGACAGCGCTTCGGTATACTGCGCAGCATGCGGAGCAACGAATCTTTCGATAGCAAATACATCGCTCACTGAGAACACCGCCTTTTCAATTCAACATCACGCTTTCAGCTGCTTGTTGTTTTTGATGGTCGCGGCATATGCGCTGTTGCACAGACCCAGTACTGCAGAGGCAATAAACAGAGTCTCGATACCGAGAGAGGACCAGATCCAGCCGCCGAAGAGGGCGATGAAAATGGTGATTACATGGTTAATGGATACGCCGGTGGAGATGGTTGCCTTCATCTCCTCGGGGCTGTCGGAAAGGTCTTTTACGTAGACATTGGATGCCATGGATGCAAGCGAGATGACCGCATCAAGCACGTAGTTCACGCAGCAGACGATGAAGGCAACATCCTTTGGGAAGATATGATGCGCGAAACCGTAGCAGAGACAGACCAGCACCAGAATTATCGTATCGGAGACCATGACCACCTTATAACCAATGCGGTCGATTATCTTGCCTACAATGGGAGAAGCGAAGAAGCAGGCTACCGCAGAGACCGCAAACAACAGGCTGATGGTAGCGGCGTCTGCACCGTAGAAAAGGATGAGCACATAAGGTCCGAAGGTAAGAAATACCTGCTTGCGCGCACCGTAGAACATCTCCAGCATATAGTACTTAGTGTACTTCTTGTGGAAATGGAAGCGGCGCTTGGTGGAATCGGACTGACTGTTGCCCTCAAGGCGCATGGTGAATACTGCGCTTACACCTGCAAGCACCGCAGCAAAACCAAAGAACAGATTATAGGGCTGGGATGAGGTTACAAGGGAGAATACAAGAACGATAACGAAATAACCGACAAGGGTACCAACCTGACTTACGGCACTTTGTACGCCGAGAGCTGCTCCTCCCCTATCCTGTTTTGCATAGCCCATAACAAGTGTACTTCTCATTCCGAGCTGGATATGTTCACCCAGAGAATAAGTGCAGATCGCAAGGGTAGCGAGCACCTTGGTAGCCGGCAGTACAGCATGCATGCCCATACCTATGAGCATTATGACGGCGCCGCATTTGTACATTCTCTCAGCGGAGAATTTGTAGAAAACAGCCAGAATGAATACCAACAGAATGCCGGGCAGTTCACGGAAGAATTCGGTGACGCCGCGGTCCATCTCGCCCATCTGAACAACTTCGGCAAGGAAATTATCCAGCATGCCCTTATAAAGACCATAGGAAAGACCGGTGATAAGAATGGAAATAAGCAGTGCCTTATATTTGGAATCAGCACTGAATGCTTCCCTTATCCTGTTCATGGAATCAATCCCTTCATATATGTATAGTGCTATTATATATTATTTTTGCTGCGTGTACAAGCTGACCCGATCATATCTCAATGACGAGGCAAGTATCTTCCCCTTCGCACATCGCCGGCAGCGCGGTGTAGCTTATGCCGTTTACAACGGAGCTTTTACCCGGATGGTAATGGCCCTGATATACCGCAGCGACCTTACCGCTTTTTTCAAGTATGCCGCGTATCTCAGCCGCATTGCTCAGGCGGTGGTCTTCAGGGATATTGGGGTCGATATCCTGATGCATAAAAATGATGACCTTTTCGCCGGCGGAAGCCATCTCATTTTCGAGGTCTGCGGTGTGGGGATAGAATGTATCCTCCCAGTCATATCCGCCGGGAGCATAGTGAGTACCATCGGCATAATAACATGCGTCGATGAAAACGAGCGATGTATCGCCTGCATTCAGCGTTGCCGGGCGGTATGCTTCGCCGATTATGGAGTAGAATTCATCGGGAGTGAATACGAATGCGTCATGGTTGCCCATGAGACATACTGTCTTCACAGCAGAATATTCCGCAAAAACAGAAGCCACTTTGCGCAGCGCTTCGATCTCCATTTCGTGAGTCGGCTCCGTATCGGTTATATCGCCGAGAAGTATCACAATCTCACAGCCGGCCTCGGCAAAGTCTGCATACGCCTTTTTGATCTTTCCGAGCGAAAGGCTGTTGTACCGCTTCCCGCAGGTTATGGGTTCTGAGCTGGAATGCGGGTCTGCGATAATCCCTATCTTCATATAAAGCGATCCTCTCTTTACTCAGTAGCGTCCGTAATTCTGAATTGCAGCCATCACGAGCCGCATGCTGCTGAGCAGACTTCCGTTGTTTATCGAGCCTGCGGTGGAGATATTTACACCGCGTCCGGTGCGCTTTGCGTCCTCGCAATCGCGCTTTACCTGGAAAACTATGTCCTCTTCCTCATTGCGCATGAAAGTGAAAGGCGCGAGGCATCCGTCGATTCTGGCGTTGGGCAGATATTTCCTGATTTCGGGTACAAGCACTGTGGGTCCGAAATTTACTCCGTTCAGATCGAGTCTGCCGAGTATGGGAAGCAGATGACCCATTGCGCTGTCCGAATGCTGGAATCGGCTGTCGTTTTTACCGGGGGCAAAGTGTGCAAAAACATCGCGGAGAATGGGATAGCCGAAAAGCTCATACATTTCCGGAGTCATCAGGCAGCAGTTATCATCCGCAAACGAGAAGCCGTACGCGCCCCTGTTTTCGGGAGAGATACCGGCTTCGGCATCCATAACATCACCCATTTCGATGACCACGCGCTTTATTGTATCGGAAAAGCGCTTTGCAAGGTCGGGCTCATCAAGCACGAGATATATGAAGTTCATTTCACCCATGAGCGAGCATGCAAGGGTCACGGGACCGCGGATATGACGCATGGGCGCAGGCTTTCTGCCTGTGGTCTCAAATATGCGTTTTTTCTCGGATTCCCAGTTATCCGGAAGCATGAAGCTGCGGATATCCAGTTTATCAACCCTGTCGAGCATCTTTTCCACATCTTCCGGAGTGTCAACGCACTTATGCAGCCATTCGCTGTGGTGCACGAACTCATAACGGCTGCCGAATACTTCGCCGATTCGCTTCACATAAGGGAAGCACACCGACGGCCCGTCGAATTCTTCGGGCAGCAAACGGCGGCCTACTATTTTCTCTGCCTTATCGTTATATCGCTTGTTCAGTTCTGCCTGCTTCACAGGGTCGATCGGGTCCCACGGATGACCTTCTTCACCCAATTCCGCATATACGCATTCATTGCTCATTCTGATACCGAGTGCCACCTGCGGTGCATCGGCAGAAAAACAATTGTCGCGGTGGGCAATTTCGTCATCCTTCCAAAACTGTTCTATATCAAGCTCAAGGCGTTTTACATCCATGTGATTCACCCCTTTTTCAAGTTACATGTATTTTAACACCCGATTGCTTATATTACAAGTGGGCTATAACTGTATAAATTCTTGACCGCGACAGCCGCAGGTGGTATCATGTGATAAACAAAATCCTCCGGGGAGGTACGACGATGATATATAAGGATCCATGCGTCTACGTTGTAGGCAATGAATATCAAATAGTAATAAATACGCTTGCTTTCGGCAAATGCTGGGTCGAAGCCGGCGGCAGGATATATAACGACAGCGTGGGCGGACTCATACGCACTGAAACGCTGGTACACAGAGTTACCGTTCCCATGGACGTGCTGGACAATGCCCGCAGCTATCGCGTATGCTTCCGCGCACTGCCGGAGCGGAAGCCCTATTTCCCGGAGCTTGGCGAACTGCAGTACAGGGATTATGCTTTCAAGCCGGTGGACTGTTCCCATCCGCTGAATGTATACATACTGGCAGACACCCATTCCAGTGTGGATGAGCCTGCAAAGGCGGCATCCTGTTTCGGCGACGATCTCGATCTTCTTATAATGAACGGCGATGTTCCCACCGCATGCCAGACACATGAGGACATACGCTCTATTTTCGACATAACGAGCGCAGTCACTCATGGCGGGATCCCCGTAGTATTTGCCCGCGGAAATCACGACTACCGCGGACAGTACGCGCTTGATCTTCCTCAGTACATCGGCAACAGAAACGGTGACACATGGTTCACTTTCCGCATAGGCAGCATATGGGGAATCGTACTTGACTGCGGCGAGGACAAGGTGGACGACCATGCGGAATACGGCGGACTGGTGGATTGCCATGAAATGAGGCTCAGCGAGACGCGCTTCATTGAAGAAGTTATCGCAAATGCCGAAAGCGAATACGCCGCGCCCGGAGTGGAAAACAGGCTGGTCATAACCCATCTCCCCTTCTGCGCTGCATGCGTGCATGGCGGAAACGAGACGTTCAATATAGAAACCGAGCTTTTCGGAAAGTGGACCCATCTGCTGAACGAAATGAAGCCTCATGCAATGATATCCGGGCACATGCATTTCACAAAGGTCGCTCTGCCGTACACTCCGGATGTTCGCATGGACGCAGAATTCCCGATTATAATCTGCTCCGAGCCGCACATAGGAAAAGGCAAGGAATGCACCCGTGAACCGCACGCCGGCGCACATTATGTAGGTCTCGCAATGAGGATAGACAGCCGCAAGATCGAATTCACAGCCACAAGCGATCTCGGCACCGAGGAAGCGCTGTACACAGCAAGCAAATGAACACCGTCAAAGAAGGAGACACAGCATCATGTCCATGAACACCGATATTCTTGACAGGATAGAAAAACTGACTGAAAAGCGCAGGAACGAAATACTGACAGCTTCCGATTGCTGCAAAATAACAGGCACTGCATATTACGTCAGCAACGACGGCTGCGATGACAACGACGGACTTTCTCCGGTCACCTCATGGAAAACTCTCAGCCGTGTTTCTTCTGCGGAACTTGAGCGCGGTGACGGCGTATTTTTCAGAAGAGGCGATCTGTTCCGCGGCAAGGTAGTTACCCGATCGGGCGTTACATATGCCGCCTACGGCGAAGGCGAAAAACCCAGGTTCTTCGGATGGGACAAATGCCTTGCGGACCCCGCGCTGTGGGTGCTTGCCGATGCCGAGCACAATATATGGAAAATGACAGAGAAGATACTGGATCCCGGCACGCTGGTCTTCAATCACGGCGAGGAGCATTGCAGGAAACTTATCCCCTCTTATCTGAACGGCAAATTCGTATGCAGAAACGATGAAAGCAAGGATTTCGTCATGGCCGACGAAATGACCTGCGATATGGATCTTTTCTGGTATTTTGACTCCATACTGACCACTCAGCCTTCCAAAGGTCAGGACTTCCCCATCCCCCACATCGGCGAAGAAAGCCTCGGCGACATATATCTGAGATGCGACAGAGGAAATCCCGGCGAATGCTTCGACTCGATCGAGGCGCTGCCCCGCAGGCACATGTTTGCCATAGGCGCAAATGACGATGTTCGCATAGACAATCTCTGCCTGAAATATATAGGTCTGCATGCCATAGCCGGCGGCGGACATGTAAAGGGACTGCATGTATCCAACTGTGAGATCGGCTGGATAGGCGGCACCATACAGCATTATTTCGGCACCGACCCCAACTATCCTCAGGGCGGCAGAGGTACCGTCACCCGTTTCGGCAACGGCATTGAGATATACGGCGGCTGCGAGGATTATCTGGTAGAAAACTGCTGGATATATCAGGCATACGATGCAGGCATCACGCATCAGATCACTACCTTCGGTGTCAAGCACACGCTGACCGGCATAAAGTATCTGAACAACCTTGTTGAAAAGTGCGTATACGGCATCGAGTATTTCCTTGAGAAGAACAACGGTGATACCGAGAGCTACATGCGCGATATCGAGATGCGCGGCAATATCCTGCGTCTCTCCGGCTACGGCTGGGGACAGCAGCGGCACAATGTCGATACGCCTGCGCTCATAAAGGGCTGGAGTTACATAAACACGGCAAGCGAATACAGCGTCTGTGAAAATGTTTTTGACCGCTGCGCTTACCGTATGCTGCATCTTGTTGCCGAAAAGCAGGAAAGCTGTCCTTACATGGACAAAAACCTGTATATACAGTACGAGGGCGGAATGCTCGGACAGTACGGCGCCAATGAGGAAGCCGAGCCTGAGATACTGGTATTCGACGAGAATATCGCCTCGGCCATAAGCGATATACTGGGCGACAAAAACGCAGAAGTACACACGATACGATAAATAAACGCAGCCTTCCGTCATAAAACGGAAGGCTGCTTCATTTTGTCTGTCAAGCATCACCGGACAGGGCGGTATACTGTTTTGCATTGTCAATGAGAAACAGTATACCGCCAAAATCAGTCCCGCGTGATTGCGGCACTGCAGCTATAAGCGAGGCAGTATCCTGCAATCGGCGAAAGACCAAATCCCATAAACGGAACCGGATATTCACCGCCGATGATAAAAATCAGAGTCACTGCATAGTAGACAGCGAGCACAGGAAGATTTTGTTGCCTCAGGCGAAAGAATTGATACGTGAAGTATGCCGGTATTGCCAAGAGCGCCGCCACGCCGACAAACATGAGAAGCAACGAATCTCCGGCAAGCATCGTGAGAATACCTTCGCAATATTCAACCGGCGCAACCGCAGCCGGGAAAAGCAGACAGCGGATTAACGATGCAGCCAGCACCAAAATACATGCTGTTGTCCGAAGCCGTTCATGCCTGTGCTGCCACAGGATAGGTAAAGCGGCAGCTGAAAACGCCGTCAGCTGCGACACATCCGGCTGAAAAGCCAGAACAAGTACCGCGCCCATTAAAACCGTATAGGGAAATTTCGTATTGCACAGCACGCCAAGCATCGCTGGCAATACCAGCATTGCCGCGTTGACATTGAATATCCCAAGATCCAGCCAGCGCCTTGCTCCGTCTGCTGCTTCTCCGAACAAAGAAGCGGTCAGGATCATCAAAAACACTACACTCAGTACCGAATCGGGAACCCGTCTGACCGCACTCTGCAGCGGCAGCGCCAGCAACGTCAAAACAATCCATGCTGCCGGCTGCTGTCCCCACAGCACAGGTGATATGCCTCCGCTAATCATCGCCACTATTCCCAGACAGACTGCCGGCAAAATGATCAGCATGTGCCGCATTATCATGCAATATTCTTTAGCTGTGTATCTATCAACACGACTCATAATACATCACTCCCTGAATTGAGTTTGTTTTTCTTGTTTTATAAATAAGACGCCAAGAATCGTCCTCGGTGACCCATAATTCCATTTATTTTGTTGCACCGCTTCATAATATTATATATAATATATATTAACATAATTTTACAATAAGGAAGCAGTTTATGAGCGAGCAGAACAACGTTTCGAAGAAGGGCGGAAAGAAGAAGCTCATCATCGCCACAGCTGCCATCGCGGCTGCGGCGGCGATCGCAATTCCTTCCGGGATAGCCATATCGAAAAATGTCAGATATAAAAATGCAGCCGAAGCGTTCAGGGCGGGCGACTATGCAGATGCGCAGGCCATCTATGAAGATCTTGGTTCATACAAAGATTCAGAGGACAGACTTGCCGACGCATACATAGCCGAAGGCAAAGTCATGCTTATTGCCGGCGACTTCATTGCTGCCGACGAATGCTTTACAGAAGCACTATCGCAGGGAGCTTCGGCAAGCGACGTTGCTATGGCATACTACAACGCCGGTCAGGCTCACCTTTCCAACGGCGATATAGCTTCCGCGGAGCGCTGCTTCTCGAATGCGGTGAGCGGCGGTATTTCAGCCGATCAGATGCTGGCAGCATATTATTTCGCCGGTCAGGAGCTCCTGGCCGCAAAAAAATATTCTGTTGCACGTACATGCTATGAAAAGGCCGGAAGCTACAGTGATTCCGCCGAGCGCATTTCTGAGACATACTATCTGGAAGGAACGCAGCTGGTGGCGCTTAACGATTTCGATGGTGCGCGCACGGCATTCACCCATGCCGGAGAGTACAGCGACGCGCCTGAGATGCTGACAGAAACATGGTATCATGAGGGCGTGTATCTGGCCACACAGAATGAATTTGCAAAAGCGCGAGATGCATTTGACGTATACTGTAATACAACATACGCCGGGGACAGCTATGCGGGCCGCATACCCGAGGATACCCTGTACAATGATTATGCCGGCACATACTATGCTGAGGGCATGTACTATCTGGGTCTGAACGAATTCGGAAAAGCCCGCAAGGCGTTTGATTATGCCTGGAATATGGACTACGAAGACTCGGATGAACAGTACTACGCTACATATATAGCCGAGGGCGATATGCTGCTGGAACAGGGACTGTTTATAGAGGCGCGTGCGGCATACAGCCTTGCCCTGCCCTCAGAAACCGCCGAGGAAAAAATACAGGCCGCATTCTATGCCGAGGGTCAGTATTGGCTGAACGAGGGCGATCAATATATGGCGCTTCAGGCATTCGACGAATGTTCCGGATACAGTGACTCCGCAGCTCAGGCCGAACAGATAAGGGCAGATTACTATGCGCAGGGCATGGAACACTATACAAACGGCGAATATGATTCTGCCCGCGAATGCTTCGCCATAGCCGTGCCCTATGAGGACGCTGAGGATATGATACTCGCCGCGCACTATGCAGAAGGCGAAGCTTATCTGGCTGACGGTGATTTTGAAAGCGCAAGAGCTTCCTTTACACTGGCAGATAATTACAGCAACACCTCCGAAATGATACTCGCCGCGCACTATGCAGAGGGCGAAGCTTATCTGGCTGACGGTGATTTTGAAAATGCAAGAGCTTCCTTTACACTGGCAGATGATTACAGCAACGCATCCGAAATGATCCTCGCCGCACACTATGCAGAAGGCGAAACTTATCTGGCTGACGGTGATTTTGAAAATGCAAGAGCTTCCTTTACACTGGCAGATGATTACAGCAACGCTTCCGAAATGATACTCGCCGCACACTATGCAGAAGGCGAAGCTTATCTGGCTGACGGTGATTATATCGAAGCGCGTGTTTACTTCGAAAAAGCCGGTGAATATGATGGCGCTGCTGAACAGATAACCGCTATTGATGCCCATTTCTATGCAGAGGGCGAAGCTTATCTGGCAAACGGCGAATTCCAAAATGCAAGAGACGCATTCGCTTTGGCAGGCGAATACAGCAACGCCGCCGAAATGATACTTGCCGCGCACTATGCAGAGGGTGAAGCTTATCTGGCTGACGGCAATTATGATGAAGCACGCGTTTGCTTCGAAAAAGCCGGTGAATATGATGGCGCTACAGAACAGTTAACAGCAATTGATGCTCATTTCTATGCTGAGGGCGAAGCTTATCTGGCTGACGGCAATTATAATGAAGCACGTGTTTGCTTCAAAAAAGCCGGTGAATATGATGGCGCTGCAGAACAGTTAACAGCAATTGATGCTCATTTCTATGCTGAGGGTGAAGCCTGTCTGGCTGAAGGCGACAAGGGTGCCGCCATCAATGCATTCAAAAACTGCATCCATTATAAGGATTCAAGTGAAATTATTTCCAGATTGTATTTTGAATCCGATCGTATTATCAGCGCAGGAGATTTTTATTCTATGGGTGTGAAATCAGACGGTACCATAGTTGCTGTCGGCGATAATGATTATGGGCAGCGCAATATCAATGGTTGGACTGATATTATTGCGATAGATGCAGGTTACTTCCATACCGTAGGCCTTAAGTCAGACGGTACCGTCGTTGCAGTCGGTAACAATGATTATGGGCGGTGCAACATCAATGATTGGACTGATATCGTAGCTATACATGCCGGCACCACACATACCGTAGGCCTTAAGTCAGACGGCACGGTCGTTGCTGTCGGTTATACTGGAAATTATCAGTGTAATACTGAAGAATGGACTGATACCGTAGCTATAGCTGCCGGCGGCCTGCATACCGTAGGTCTTAAGTCAGACGGTACCGTCGTTGCTGTAGGCGATAATTCAGATGGGCAGCGCAACATCAAGGGTTGGACCGACATCATTGCAATAGATGCCGGTGGTTATCATACCGTAGGCCTTAAGTCAGACGGTACCGTCATTGCTGTAGGCGATAATGGATATGGGCAGTGCGACGTAGAGGGTTGGACTGATATCATTGCAATAACTGTTGGTTATGATCATACTATAGGCCTTAAGTCGGACGGCATCGTCGTTGCTGTCGGCAATAATAAATATGGGCAGTGCGACGTAGAGGGTTGGACTGATATCATTACGATAGATGCCGGTACCGCCCATACCATAGGCCTTAAATCGGACGGTACTGTCGTTGCTGTCGGTTATAATGGTTATGGGCAGTGCGACGTCAAGGGCTGGGACCTTATAGACTGATAAATTTCGCGGGCAGGGGTAACTCCCCCTGCCCGTTTTGCTGCACATAGGCGCAGACATCAGCACAAATGCATCCAGGACGAAACATCCGTTCAGCCGAACATCTGCGATATCGACCGCCACAAGATATATGCCGCCGTAATAACAGCAGACAAAAACGCAGACTCCGAAGAATCTGCGTTCAGGCATATGAAGCAGGACTCGAACCCCGGGCAAAGATTTTGGAGACCCATGTGTTACCATTCGGGGGCGGCCGCCCCCGAGAGAACTATTCGACAACAAGCTATGATGTTGTGTTTGCCCAAGCCAACGCCGGCGACAGCATTATAGATCAAGAGGAATGAATACGCGATACAGAATAATGCATAATAACGCCCATCGTTTCGCGAAATGCGATCCGATGGGCGTTTTCATACATGTCAGTACACGCGGGTATCACAAAAAGGTGATGTGAAGATTATCTCCCGATCGTCAGGACATGCAGCAATGTACCATATGTTTACTCCAAAGCCTGCAGTATCTGCTCGGTGGCTATTTTGCAGGTGTTCACCTCTGCTTCGCCTGTACGGGAGCCGATATGCGGGGTG
Organism: Clostridia bacterium; assembly: GCA_045649485.1. Lineage (GTDB taxonomy): Bacteria > Bacillota > Clostridia > Christensenellales > Aristaeellaceae > RUG11247. Next base: position 8,496 of record JAZRPZ010000020.1, on the reverse strand, counting down.
AGGTGGAAGTTATTCAGCGTCATCAGCGGTTCGTCCGCCCTGGGGGGCTCGGTGGTGAATACGTCGAAGTATGCGGCGCGGATGCGCTTATCCTTCAATACGGGATAGAGGTCCGTCTCACTGACGATGCCGCCGCGGGCGGTATTGATGAGCACGCAGTTTTTCTTCATTTTGGCCAGCTGGGGCGCAGCGATCATGTCCTTGGTTTCGGGTGTCAGAGGAACATGCACCGAGATGAAGTCACAAGTGGAATAGATAGTGTCCGGTTCGGAGACAGTGACGTTATGCTCGGCGGCGGTCTCTTCGCTGATTGGGAATGCATCGTATGCTAGCACGTTCATGCCCAGTCCGTTGGCCATGCGGGCCAGATGGCGGCCGATAGCACCAAAACCGATGATGCCCAGCGTCTTGCCCAGCACTTCGCAGCCGGTATACTTGTTCCATGCACCTGCCTTGGTCTCGGTAAGGCTGAGGATGAGGTCGCGCATTTCCGCCATGATGAAGGCGATGACCAGTTCGGCTACGGAGCGGGAGTTGGAACCCACGCAGCGGCCCACATAGATGCCCTTTTCATGACAGTACGGGATATCAATGTTGTCGGTGCCCACGCCGAACTTTACCACGGCCTTGAGCTTGGGACATGCGTCGATGAAGGCCTTGTCAACCTGCTCAACGCCCACCACCAGCGCATCGGCGTCCTTACAGTGATCGTAGAACTGCTCCACGGTATAGGCTTTGCCGGTGCCGTTTGCATCCACGATGAAGCCCTTTTCCTCGAGCTGACTTATATATTCCTTGCCGTAGTTGAAGAAACCACGGGGCGTAATGACGATCTTACGCATTTTGTTTCCTCCCACAAAGCTCTTATTTTCCGCCGTGGACCCTTTCCATGACCATTTTAGCACTGGCGGCGATATCATCCTTGCTGCCCTTGGTCAGCAGGCCGCCCATGGCCAGGCAGTCCGCGCCGTTTTTGAGCCATGTATCGATATTGTCCATGCTCACGCCGCCGGATACCATCACGGGCATCTGAGGCAGCGGGGTCTTGAATATCTTCACCAGCTCAGGGCCGTAGAAATTGGAGATGGGGAAACACTTTATGAAGGATGCGCCGTATTCCATAGCCTCCACCATCTCATTGCATGTGGTGCAGCCCGGGCAATACGGGATCTGGTAGCGGTTGCAGAGTTTGGCCACATCCTTGGAGAAGGTCGGGGCGATGATAAACTTTGCGCCTGCGTCGATGGCGATGCGGGCGGTCTCGGAATCCAGCACAGTACCTGCGCCCACCAGCATATCGGGATAATTGCGGGCGATATAGCGGATGTGGTCGGTGGCGTCATCGGAATTGTAGCTTATCTCCATCACGTCAACTCCGCCGGCGAGCAGGCCCTCTACGATCTCGATAGCCCTTTCGCGGGTGCTGATGCGAACGACTGCCATTACCTTGGTTCCGGCGATCCTGTTGACGATACCGTTTTTAAGCATAATGATCCTCCTCTTTTTATGAGACAAATAAATACTGAAGTTACAACGAAACTACTTTTTAGCGGTGGGATATTCAACATCACCCAGCATATTGCGGATGCGGAGCATTTTTTCCACCGAGCCGGAATAATCGATGGTGGAAAGCGTGACCACCAATGCATCGATGACAGCATTGCGGGCGACGCGTGAAGCGATGGACTCGGCCGGGTACTTGAATTCATAGGATGTGGTGCAGAGCACATGGTCGCTAATCTGCGTTATCGGGCTGTTGGCATATCCGGTAAGACACACCGTGGTCGCGCCGTTTTCCTTCGCCCTGCGCAGGGCCTCTACTGTGGCGATGGTGCGGCCGGAATTACTCAGCGCAAAGGCCACATCGCCCTTTCTGATGCACAGCGAGGAATCCTTCATGGCAGTCACATCCGTCACTGCGGCAGCACGATAGCCCAATTGAAACAGGCGGTGCTGCAGGTCCGCGCCGATCAGCGCCGAGGAGCCGATGCCGTAGATATAGCACATGTCCGCGCCGGCGATCACCCGGGCGATCTGCGCCAGCGACTCTACATTCAGGTGACGCCAGGTGTCCTGAAGCGTCTTGATATTGGCTGAAAATATCTTGTTGACGATGGCTTCCGCGGTATCATCAGCGTCGATAGAGCCGGCGTAATCGCTTTTATCCTGCCGCGTAACATCCATCGTCAGCGAAAATTTCAGCTCCTTGTAGCCATCAAATCCCAGCGACTTGCAGCAGCGGATGATCGCAGACTTGCCGGTGCCGGTCTGCTCCGCCAGTTCGTCAATGGGCATCATCGGCACGCGGCTGCTGTTTTCCGAAATATACCGGGCGATCTTTTTTTCCACAGGCGTCAATGAATCGAACCGGTGCTGGATCTCCAGCAGACAGGAAAGTACTTCCATGCTTCCTCCGTGGCAATTTTGGGTATAATTTTCCATTACTACTTGAAATTTCTGGAACTTTGTTTTATTATACAACTGTAGCATTTGCCTGTCAAGATATATACCAAGTGACCGGCTTACGGCATGCGTCTTCAGGGATTACACTTTTTATTTTGGTATCTTCCATGCTATAATTCACTAAACCGGACAGGCCTGAGATACAGGCGAGGAGGAACTGCATGAACCTGATTCTGATCGTGGGTATGCCCGCATCCGGCAAATCCACCTTTGCCCGCTCCTGCGGCGCGCACTTCGGATATCCTGTGCTTGAAAAGGACAACTTCAAGGAAGTGCTGTTTGATACCATCGGCTTCACCAATTACGGACAGAAACGAATCATGGATTTTGCCGCCACCCGCGTGATGCTCCATGCCGCGGATACCTTGCTTGCAGCAGGCAACTCCTGCATACTGATAAACAATTTCCGCGATGACAACAAGGAAGAAGTCTGCGCGCTGATCGAAAAATACGGCTGCGCCTGCGTGACCGTGTTCTTCGGCGGCGACTGCGATGTGTTCTATCGCCGCTATGTTGAGCGCGATAACAATCATGCGCGCCATCTGGGCCACATTCTGCAGGACCGCTATCCCCCGCTTCCCGGCGACAGCCTGGATTATGAGATGACCCGTGAAGAATTTGCCGAGAAATTCGAAAAGCTGGGCATGACCTCCTTCACCGCGCCGGGCGGACGCATCGACGTGGACGCGACCTATCCCGAGACGATAGACGTGAAGGCGCTGATCGAAGATATCGAGCGCCAGCTTGCCGAGCAGACAAAGTAAGACTCACCTTTCCTACTTCATAAACCCGCCTCCGGCGGTGCAATCAGGGCACAATCTGCTTTCATATAAAACATTCCGGGATGGCAAACCATCCCGGAATGTTTTTTTCCTTTATCTGAATGCTGAGCCGGGGAAGCGACATGCAATATTTATCCCGGTATACTCTGCCCTCGTCCCCGAATTAGCATAAAAAACAGCCGATCTCTTTCGAAATCGGCTGATGGCAGGAGCAGTAGAATTCGAACCCTCAACAACGTTATTTGCCCATACGTTGTGCGGCGGGAAGATTTCCGGCGTCCCGTTATTATGCCGCAAGGTCCTGATTGAAGGATTTCAGCGCATTTCTGTAGACAAACACATAAATCACAATCGCCGCCAAGGCACTGACAGCGTAACAGGCAAACAGAACGGAAAGCGTAGGGCGCAGCGGCCACACGAAAAACCGCCAGAGGCAGCGTATACCAAAGCCACAGACCGCACCCACGACCATTGTGCTTTTCTGCCGCTTTATTGCGCGCAGGGAAAACGAGAATACCTCCATTATGCTGGTCACGAAGTATGTAAGGCACAAAAGCGTCATCCTGTCTTTGGCGATGGCGATGACTGAGTCGCTGTCCGACAGAATGCGCAGAAGCGGTTCTGCAAGAATAACGAATAACATACCCAGCGTTATGCTGACTGTCGTCACATATACAACGCTGACGCGGATCGTTTTTCTGATGCGGCTGAATCGGCGTGCACCGTAATTCTGGGCGACCATGACAGACGTTGCGCTGGCGATAGCGGCGCCAATCGTATAAATGAAGCCGTCGAACTGTCCGGATATGGAATTTGCCGTCATGGCATCCGTGCTGATAGAATTGACGGCGGAGGCCAGAATTACATTTGCAGAGAAGAATGACAGGCTGCACAGACAGGTCGGAACGCCAACCTTTATAATATCAAAAAGATCGTTTCGATTGATCCCCAGGCTGCGCAGGTCCAACATGCCGCGCCCCCTCTTGCCGAATAGCCTTGTCAGCACAAGTACCACAGAAACCGCTGCGGAGCCCACCGTCGCGATTGCAACACCCGCCACCTGCAGATTACAGATTTTCACAAAGAATACGTTCGCCGCAACATTGATCACGCCTGAAAGGCTCGAATAAAACATCGGGTGCGTGCTGTCGCCGGTGGCAATCAGCGCGGCCGTTGCGAATGTGTTGAGCATCATGATCGGCGAGCCAAGAAAGTATATCTTCATGTACAGAACTGCCATATCCAGCACGTCGGGCTGGCAATTCATCAGTATCAGAAACCTTCTGGAGAATAGCAGCGAAACGGTCATCAGAAATAATCCGGAAAGCACGGCAATCGTCAGCGCGGTACCGATGGCTCTTGTCGTGCCCTGTCTGTTATTCTCACCAACACGTTTTGCAATAAGCACGCTGGCGCCCGTGGACAGTCCGGTAAACAAAGAGACCATCAGTGTGATCAGCGAACCGCATGCACCGACGGCCGCTACCGCGGAGCCATCCGCAAAATACGCCAGCACAGCAACGTCTGCTGCATGGAAGAGAAGATTGATCGTATTGCTCAGAATCATCGGGAGCGAGAAAAGTACCAGTGATTTGAGAATGCTCCCCTGAGTCAGTCTGCTTTGCTGCACCTTTATCATCTCACTATAGTGTATTTGCCGGGAACGATAAAAAAACAGCCGATCTCTTTCGAAATCGGCTATCTGGCAGGGGCAGTAGGATTCGAACCCACAACAAAGGTTTTGGAGACCCACGTGTTACCATTACACCATGCCCCTACATTCGCTCTCGCGAACAATGATTATTATACGCTAACATGCGCAATTTGTCAATACCCAAATTAACATTTTTTATAATGAATAGAGATATATGTAATGCAACATGATGCGCCTGTCCATAATGCTCTGCGGTAACTGCGATAACGTTACTGCCATCCGAAAAAAACAATCATAGGACCGAACATCTGCCGGCGAAAAAATACAGCGGGAAGATAGAGTCCGAAAGGTTCTCATGCAAAAGACCGCATCCCTTTACGGGGTGCGGTCTTTTGACTGACTTCAAACAGTCTCGATCTTTCCGCCGCGAACCTTTACTTCGAACTTATGAAGTATGTTGTCGCTGGCATTGCCGAGCATAACGGTGTAATCTCCGTTATGCATGCCGAATTTCAGTTCCTGATCAAAGTAGCTGAATGCTTCGGCGTCCAAAGTAATTACTGCATCTGCGCTTTCACCCTTATCGAGAGTAATGCGCTTATATGCCTTGAGTTCCTTCATGGGCATTACAACATCGCAGTTCTTTCCGGAGAGGTATACCTGAATGACTTCTGTGCCGTCATAAGCACCGGTATTTGCTATATTGAATGCGATATCGAGACCGGCTCCCTTGGCAGAGGGAACAACATCGCTCACGCTGAATTCCGTATAGCTGAGACCGTGACCGAAAGCATAGAGCGGCGTACCGTCGTTGTCGTTATAGCCGTAGCCGCGTCCGCTGGGCTTGTATGCATAGTAAAGAGGCAGCTGGCCTACACAGCGAGGGATAGTGATAGGCAGCTTTGCGGAAGGCGAATATTCGCCAAAGAGCATTTCCACGATCGCCTGTGCACCCTGCTCGCCGGGATACCATGCTTCCACAACAGCCTTTGCACCGTCTATCCATGCAGACATATCTATGGGCGCACCGTTGAGCAGCACCACAGCAGTCCTGGCATTGGCAGAGGTAAGTCTGCGGATGGACTCCTCCTGATCCTCGCGGATGTCAAATTCTATCTTACCGATTATCTGAGCATTTTCGTCCGCCTGCTTTGCCTTGTGGGCAAGTTTCGGCAGGGTGATGTTGCAGCGGTCCATACCTTCGCCTTCAACTATGGTAGTGAAGTACAGGCAGATATCACATTCTGCAGCCACCTTTTCTATATCGGAATCATCTGCAAAGATAACTTCCGCGCTGTCCGCAAAGTACTCGCCCAGATACTGATAAGGTGTTTTGGCGTCATCCGCAGTCCAGGGAGCGTTGTAGGAACCGGAATAATTGAGGCCTACGGGCAGCACATTTGCGCTGGCACCGAATACGCCTATCCTGCGCACTTCATTTTTACTGAAGGGCAGCAGACCATCGTTCTTCAGCAGGATCATAGATTCCCTTGCAGCCCTGAGCGCTACTTCCTTATGGGCATCACAGCGCACCATAGCCTGAGCGGCGTCGGGGTCGGCATAGGGAGAATCAAACAGTCCGATAGCAAACTTCATCCTGAGTACATTGAATACCGCCTTGTCGATATCCGCATCTGTGAGAAGGCCGCGTGCATAGGCTTCACGCAGGTCCTTTATGCTGGATGTGGGCAGATTTACCTCAAGACCGGCTTTGATGCTCATAGCCTGTGCAGTGGGGGTATCCTCGGCAACCTTATGGGCGCGGCATACGCTTCCCACTCCGCCGTAATCGGATACGGCAAAACCATCGAAGCCCCATTCATCCCTCAGGATAGATGTCAGCAGCTTTCGGTTGCAGGAACAGGGCAGCCCGTCCCAGGAGTTGTAAGCGGGCATTACGGAATGGGCAACGCCGCCCTTGAAGCACTTCTCAAAGGGGCGCAGGAATACTTCGCGCAGAGTACGCTCGGAAGTATCGGAATAATTGGAATCCCTGCCGCCTGCGGCATAGTTATCAACAAAATGCTTGGGCGTAGCTATAACGCCGTTTTTCTCAAGACCGCGGCACATCTCATAGCCCATGTTGGAAGAAAGCAGTACATCCTCACCGAAGGTCTCTACAGTGCGTCCCCAACGGCAATCGCGGGTGATATTTATAACAGGAGCAAATACCTGTCTTACGCCTACAACAGCGCATTCCTTGCCGATGATATCCGCAACTTCAGCCATCAGCGCGTCATCAAAAGTAGAAGCCATAGCAATGGGCTGCGGGAAACATGTGGCCATGCCCCACTGGGCGCCATGCAGCGCTTCTCCGTTTTCAATGGGCGGTATGCCATGGGGCTGTGCTTCAATGCTGGCCTTCACATCAGCATTTATCTGCAGCGTGACGTTATAAGGAGTTTCGGGCTTTGCCTTGCCGTTATGCATAAAGTGACCGGGGTTTCGGTAATGACCGTGGCGGGGCTCGCGGCGCTCAGCATAGTCCTCACCCATTTCGATAATAAGTTCGGAAGAAAGCTGCCAGAGCTTTTCATCGGCTGTCATTTCTGCAAGCAGCAGCTGCGCACGCTCTGCCGGCGAAAGTAATTTATCCATATAGGGCTTCATGCAAAATCCCCCTTTGTTTTCATTTACTGAATTATAGCAGAATATGCTTTCAAATGCTATATTTTTTTGATGGATTGACTTTCCGATATTGCGTTCTTTCATAATAATTACATTTTCGGATCGCATATCCTGCAAAAGATACCGTTTCCCGCATGAACTTTATGTACATATTGAATATATCTTCACAGTAATAATTCATACACTGCAATTATAAATCTTTACTCAGTCAATTTGAGCATTTACCTTGCATTTTAACATAGTTAGCGGTATAATTTGCAGGAAATCATTCGGAATATAACTTCGTTTTTTACATACAGGAGGTAATACCCATGCGTATTGAAAAGGATTCCATCGGAAGCGTACAGATTCCCGAAGGTGCTTATTACGGCGTGCAGAGCCTGCGTGCCCGTGAGAACTTCCCCATCACCGATACTCAGATGTGCACCGAGATGATCAATTCTCTGGTCGAGATCAAGCGTGCCTGCGCAATCGCAAACGGTCTCAACGGCTCTCTGGACAAGCGCATGGAAAACGCCATCGTTCAGGCCTGCGACGAGATCCTTGAAGGTCAGCTGCACGATCAGTTCATCGTCGATCCCATCCAGGGCGGCGCCGGCACCTCTGCCAACATGAACGCCAACGAAGTAATCGCAAACCGTGCCACCGAGATCCTGGGCGGCAGGCTTGGTGAGTACATCGTTCATCCCTCCGCCGGCAAGCTGGCTACCGTTAAGCTGATCAACCACCTGACCAAGACCCTGAACGACCTGATCAACGCCTTCTACGCAAAGGCCGAGGAGTTCAAGGATGTTGTCAAGCTGGGCCGTACTCAGCTGCAGGACGCCGTTCCCGTTCGCATGGGCCAGTCCTTCGCCGCATACGCATCCGCACTGGAGCGCGGTCTGATCCGCATCGTAAACTCCCGTCATGAGATGTACGTGCTGAACAAGGGCGCAACCGCTATCGGTAAGGCGGGTCGGAGCCATG
>JAZRPZ010000019.1:0-5182 GCA_045649485.1 Clostridia bacterium | reverse complement strand
GCCGGGCTTAATGTCGGCGGTGGGACCGCCCATGACGGTGTCGCCAACCTTCAGGCCCAGAGGAGCCAGGATGTAGCTCTTCGCGCCATCTGCGTAGTACAGAAGAGCGATGAAGCAAGTGCGGTTAGGATCGTACTCGATTGCCTTAACGGTGGCGGGGATGCCATCCTTAACGCGGCGGAAGTCGATGATACGATACTTGCGACGGGCGCCGCCGCCCTGATGGCGAACGGTGATCTTGCCCTGATTGTTACGACCAGCCTTGTGGCGCAGGTCAGTGGTCAGGCTCTTCTCAGGAGACTTCTTGGTGATCTCCTCGAAGGTCAGCACGGACATGAAACGCCTTGCGGGCGAAGTCGGCTTATAAACTCTGATACCCATTTTTGGTGTACCCCTTTCATTTCTGGTCCCTTATCGGCGGACCTGCCTTAACTTGCCTTCGAACTTATCTCAGGCTTAGGCCTCTTCGGACATGCCCTCGAAGAACTCGATTCCCTTGGAATCAGCCTTCAGGGTGATGATGGCCTTCTTACGCTCGGGGCGACGGCCGATGTAGCGGCCCTGGCGCTTCATCTTGCCCTGGATGCGCATGGTGTTAACGGAATCAACCTTAACGCCTTCGAAGATCTCTTCCAGAGCAGCCTTGATCTCGGTCTTGTTGGCGTCGATGGCAACTTCGAAGGTGTACTTCTTGGAGGCCATATCCTCGTAAGACTTCTCAGTCAGTACGGGGCGCTTGATGATGTCGTATGCGCTCTTCATTCTGCGTAAACCTCCTCAACGGTCTGGACTGCTTCCTTAGCGATGATGAGCTTATCGCAGTTCAGGATGTCCACAACATTCAGGGAGCCCACGAAGGTGGTCTTAACATCCTGGATGTTGGCGCTGGCGCGGACCATCAGCTCGTCTGCTTCGTTGGTCACGATGAGAGCCTTCTTGTCGGCGCCCAGTGCCTTCAGCATGGCGACTACGTTCTTGGTCTTTGCCTCTTCGATGGCCAGGCCATCAACCACAACGAACTCGCAGCCGGCTACCTTGGAGGACAGCGCAGACTTCATTGCGAGGCGGCGTACCTTGCGGGGCACGTCGATGCGGTAGGAGCGGGGCTTGGGGGCGAACACAACGCCGCCGTGGGTGAACTGAGGAGCCCTGCGGCCATGATGGCGTGCGTTACCGGTACCCTTCTGACGGTAGATCTTGCGACCGCCGCCACGAACCTCTTCACGGTTCAGGGTGGACTGAGTGCCCTGACGCTGTGCGTTCATATAAGCGCGAACAACAGCGTGCATAGCGGACACGTGGGGCTCGATGCCGAAGATCTCTTCGGACAGGGCGATCTCGCCGATCGCAGAGCCCTGCATGTTAAAAACTTTTACGTTAGGCATTGTAAGCGTCCTCCTTAAGCCTTGACTGCGTCGCGAACCATCACGAGGCTGCCGTTCGCGCCGGGGATCGCGCCCCTGTTCATGATCAGGTTGCGCTCTGCGTCTACCTTAACCATCTCCAGCTTCTGGATGGTGACGCGCTCGCCGCCGTACTGACCGGCCATCTTCTTGTTCTTGAAGAAGCGGGAAGGATCAGAGTTAGCGCAGAGAGGACCGACGCCGCGGTGATACTTGGAACCGTGGCTCATGGGACCGGTGTGCATGTTCCAACGCTGGATGGTACCGGTGTAGCCGTGGCCCTTGCTGATGCCGATTGCATCGATCTTGTCGCCTTCAGCGAAAACGTCGCACTTGATTTCGTCGCCGACCTTGTAGCCGGTGATGTCCTCGAAGCGGAACTCGCGCAGGTGGCGGGCGGGAGCTACGCCAGCCTTGTTAAAGTGACCGAGCTCGGGCTTGTTGAGCAGTTTCTTGGCTCTCTGCTCGGAGAGCTCACCGAAACCGACCTGAACAGCTTCGTAACCGTCGGTCTCAACGGTCTTTACCTGCGTTACCTTGCAGGGGCCCGCTTCGACTACGGTGACCGGTACCAGACGACCGTCGGAAAGGAAGATCTGGGTCATACCGATCTTTTTGCCGAGAATTGCCTTTTTCATGGTTGCACCTCTTTCGATATATCAGAAAAAGCTATTACAGCTTGATCTCGATTTCAACGCCCGCGGGCAGGTCCAGCTTGGTGAGAGCATCAACCGTGCGGGGAGTGGGCTGCAGGATGTCGATGAGACGCTTGTGGGTCCTCATCTCGAACTGCTCACGGGAATCCTTATGCTTGTGGGGGGAACGAAGGATGGTCACGATCTCCTTCTCGGTGGGGAGCGGGATCGGGCCGGAGACGCGGCTGCCGGTGCGCTTTGCAGTCTCTACGATGCGGGCGGCAGACTGGTCAATAAGGGTGTGCTCATAAGCCTTGAGCTTGATACGGATCTTCTGGCTTGCCATTGTTGGGTTTCCTCCTGTCGAATCGTGCACACGCTGCCGGGCGTGTTCTTTGTTTTTTCATTCGACGGGCGAACTCGCTCGTCGTCCGATCGGCGGACTGGTCCCCGGAAATTACCGGCGGCGGCACCGCCGCAACCTTCCGGTTCATCCCTGTGGTTTACGGCTCGATTTCCTCTCACCGCGCAACCTTATGTATTATACACCATCCGGAAGCATATTGCAAATTAAGTATTGAAACTTCAGGTTATGTTTTAGGAAATTCGTAATACTTTTTTCTCTGCCGCATTCCGACATGTACCATTATACTACCCCGTAAGCAATAAATCCAGTCATAAAATGTACCGGGAGCGTTAAAACTCCCGGTAGCGTGTTCACCGGATATCTAAAAACACCCGGAAACGTGTTCACCTGAAAATGTAATCCGTGATACAATCGTACCAATGGACGAAGATTTCGCCGTTTATGATGAGCCTCTCGTTTTCCGGCAGCCTCTCCGACCACAATCCGCCGTACTTTGTAACATTCCAGTCATTTTTATTGAATCTTCTCCAGAGCACAGTACGGCCGTTTTTGTCAATAAACTGCTCCGCGGCAACGTGTCCTTCGTACGCCATCACATCCATCAGACACACCGTATCGTACGTTTTTCCGGCGATGGTCACCCTTGCCCTGCCGCAGATATCCATCACTTCGCGGGGCATTTTGCAAAAAATATTTTCGCCTTTTCTCGTCACGACGCCCTCGGATTCGAGATGAATCTTTCTTCCGCAGTTATTTTCGCCGAATCCCCAGTTATTGTGGAATTCTTCCCCGTCAAGGAATGTGTACATATGCTTCACGCCGCCGATGCAGTCGGTCTCGGAAAGTATCCTCGAATAACCGTCCTTCAGCTGCATCACAAAGGTTCTTTCCTCACGATTTCCGTCCCAGGTCTGCACAGTCTCGATCTCTACGCCTTCTTCCCCATGCACCACCGCAAGGCAGGTTGATCTCGTTTCAAAATAATTCTCCAGCAGACCGCTCTTTCTGTCATAGATGCCCCAGCTCAGTTTCTCACCAAGCCTCGGAATCGCAAACCATCCGATATTTTCCTCACAATCCACCTCAAAAGGTTTCTCATCAAGCCATTCAATAGTATAAGCAGGCATCTTCTCAGGCATTTTCTTCATACATTTATCCTCCCATTGTCTGTAAGCGTCTCTGAAACGCCCCCGTGCATTGTGCAACCTGCTTTTTACCGTACCTTCCGGCACATTCAGCAGCGTCGCCGCTTCCCGCACACTCGTTTCTTCCACATAATAGAGGCGGAGCACATTCCGATCATCGGTACTGAGTTTCGCAAAAGCATCAGCCACATCATCGCGGCTGCGCATATTGCCGCAGGCACGTTCCGGCACCGCGTCAACATAATCCTCACGACACCGTCCACGCCGGCGGTAATACTGGCTTATGCAGTTTCTGCATATCTGCAGAATCCATGCCCTGAACAACTTTTCATCCCGCAGCGTATCTTTTGCCCGATAAGCCGCAAGGCAGCATTCCTGCACCACATCCTCAGCATCCGCATAAGCAGATATCTTGATGTGCGCCATCCTCTCCAGTGCACCCCTGCACCGCATCAGCAGCTCAGTAAACTTCGCATCCTCCACGCTCCCACCTCCCTCTTTATTGATTCAAAAGCGCTTTCATATATAAAGATGCCTTTTATATCAAAACGGTTCACTCCACAGACAACATTATTGCATCAGCATACTTTTTGAATCCGACTTTCTCCGCCAGCGAATGCGAAGCAGCATTATCCCAGGCTGCCGACCATACGGGACACTTTCCTGAAGCTATATGCTTTCGCGCGGCAGTCACGCACACATCCAGCGCAAATCCACATCCTCTGTATTCCGGCAAAGTTGCTACGCCTATCTCCTGTACCTTGTCCGCCATATAAGGCATACCCGGCGAATCGGCGCAGCTCACAATTTTATCATCAACAGTCTTCACAAACGTGCCTCCACCCTGCACCATCTCATCAAAATACTCATATATCCAGTCAGTCTCACCATTCGGATGAGCTGCCGCAAAATACTGCACATAAGCATTCAGATCATCCTTTTCCAGCGGCCTCGCCGTCGTCTGCAGCACAGGCAGTTTATTAAAAACAAATTTCACACTGTGCGCAGGCTTCATGCAAAAAATATCCTGAAGTGCCGTTTTCAGATGTTCCGCATTCGTATCTCCGTCAATCATTGCACGCAGCGCGCTAATCCTTTCCGCCACCCTGTCTCCATAGGAAATGACCATGCGCCCTTCCCTTGCCAGTGCAAATATATCAAACACCTGCGGATATCCGTATTGTTTCACATTCCGCTCAACAGAGTATACAAAGTCGATCCCCGCACCCGTTTCAAACAATCCTTCTGCCCCAAGCCACTTATCATAAAATTCAGCAGTTATCTTTGCAAAATCCATATTCACACCTCAACAAGCGGCACTTTCTCATCGCCCGCAGGTACTCCATCCATAATCTTTCACCAAGAAAATACACAGCGCCGCCCTTTGCCCGTTACTCACCCTCGCAGGCATTATTCACCGGCAGCACACGGCCGCAATCTCCATGCAGCCACTCCTCAGATATTATACAATAAAAAAGACGCTCACCGATGCGTAATCGGTTCACGTCTCCGAAAATATAAATAAAAAAACCACCGATCACTCGGTGGAAATGGCGATCCGGAAGGGGCTCGAACCCTCGACCTCCAGCGTGACAGGCTGGCGTACTAACCAACTGTACTACCGGACCACAT
>JAZRPZ010000018.1:0-13829 GCA_045649485.1 Clostridia bacterium | reverse complement strand
GCCCATTCTGTACGGGCGCGGGGGACGATTAGTTAAAACGCGATAGCAGTCGGCCGCGAGGCCGCCCCCGCATTAGATGGCCTTGGCGTTTGCGAGCAGGTACTTCTCGGCTTCGCCGGACCACAGACCGTTGTTCTTCTCGCAGATAGCTGCCAGTTCAGCGAACATGGGATCGGTCTTGCCGAGCTCAGCGAAATCAGCGATAGCGGTCATGGGCATATCGATGTGAGTGTAAACCAGCTTCTTGCCGCCGGGGATCTTGGGCAGATTGAGGGTGGTGTCGGCAACGGAGTTCAGGCCGCCAACGTGGGTGATCATGCCAGCGGGCTTGAGCTTGCCGGCTGCGATCATTTCCAGAGCCTCGATCATGTCATCGGTGTTGCCGCCGGAGGTGCCAACCAGGTGATGTGCACCGTAGTGTACATTGTAGAAGTTGAAGTTGGCGGAGAAAGCGGTGTTGGTGGGGCCTGCGAAGAAGTTCAGGCAGCCGTCGAAGCCCAGGATGGCGTCGCCCTGCTCAACAACGGGAGCAACGGGAGCGAATACCATAACATCGTCGTAGCCCTTGCCATCGGTCAGAGCCATCAGCTTCTCAACGGGGTTCTCGCCGGCGGTGTTCATGTAAACCAGCTTTACGCCGTTAGCAGCAGCTTCTTCAACGGTGTACAGGGTAGCAGCGCGGTCCAGACGAGCCTGGTCGATATCGGTAACAACCAGCAGGCCGGGCTTGCGATCGCAGTGGATGGCGTAGTCGATAGCGCCCAGACCCATGGGGCCAACGCCTGCGAGGATAGCCATGTTGCCGCCTTCTACAATGCCCATCTCGTGCTTGTAGGAGCCGATCTTGGTGTGGTACTGAGCGTGGAAGGTGCCGATGATGCAGCTGAGGGGCTCAGCCAGAGAAGCATAGAAGTACTCGTCTGCAGCGTAGTGCAGCAGGCAGTTCTGCTCCATAACCTCGGGGATGATGACTGCGTACTGAGTGTCGCCGCCAACATAGGGGAAGGAGTAGCCGGGGGTCTGCAGGGAGCCGTAGAAGTCAATAGCGGGCTGGATGCCGAACTTCTCGCCAACCTTGAACTGATCAGCCCACTTGGAGCCTACTTCGATGATCTCACCGCAGAACTCGTGGCCAACGATGACGGGCTTCTCAGCGATGTCGTTGGGAACGCGCTTGTGGTTGGAACCCTGAGTAGCAGCCTTGTAGCTGGACATGCAGATGGAGTCGGAGACTACCTTTACCAGGATCTCGTTGTCCTTGATGGCGGGCAGCTCGATGGTGTCGAGCCTGAGGTCGTTCTGACCATGGAGACGTACGCACTTAGTGAGCATTTTAGCATTCCTCCTGGAATATTATTCGGTACAGTTGGGTGTCCTTATCTATAGAGCCGACCTCGCACAGGGCTTCGGTCAGACCCTTTCCGCTGACCAGAGCACGCACATACTGCGTACCGGGGTCATCGTTTTCAAAGTTATAGCCCGCACGGATTATCTTCGCCAGATTGGCGGGTACAGTGCCTGCCTTGAGGCACAGCTTTGCGGGCATCATGAGCCTGTCGTTGCCGGAAAGCTTGCGGCGGGAATCCGCACCAAGCCTCGACAGCGGGTCGGCCATGTAGGGGTTGTACAGAAGATCGAAAATGACCTTCTTCCAATCCTCGGTCTCTTCGGGAGTAAAGGCGAATTCCATCGCAAGACCGATGCCGGCTTCGTCAAGCGCACCGGACAGCACATCGGCAATGGCTGCGTCGTTTACTGCCTCGAAAGAGGTCTCATAACCCATGGGCTTGCCGAGATATGCAAGCGCGCAGTGGGCCATGTTCAGAGTGTACAGCTTGCGGGCTTCCTCAGCCTCAAGGCGCTCGGAAAGACGCATGCGGGGTGCTTCGGGCTTTTTGCCGAGGAAGGCGTGGGCGTCAACGCCCTGCTCGAAGAAACCGTTGTTGTACACGGAAAGCGGGTCTTCGGCAAGCATCTCAGGCTTTGCATCGGGAGAGATGCACATCATGAAGATGCCGGAGATGCCGATGTTCGCGTCAAGATATTCCCTTGCCGCACCGGTAAGCCTCTGCTCCAGAAGCTTGCGGAACGCGATCTCCGGAGAGACCATGTTCACATTGGTGATGATATCCATCTTACTGCCGGGCATCTTTTCTGCGCGCAGGGAGATGTAGGGGACAAGCATGTCCGCCACGGCGTCAAGATCGTTCTTGAATACCGCAACGTCGATGAGACAATCTTCCTCAAGGAACAGCGTGGAAACATCCTCGGAAGTGTGGTGAGCGCGGAAACCGCCCTCAATGACCTCACTGCGGATGCCCGATGCATCTGCCTTGTATATGGAATAAGCACCGCGTTCGTTCATCATATCAACAAGCGCCTTGTCGATATCAACGAAATCGATGAAATATCCGCCCTCATGGAGCAGGTCCGCCACAAAGCCGCGGCCTATACGGCCCGCGCCCCAGATGATAGCCTTTTTCATACGCTCATCCTCATACGCATACTTATCACTATATACATTATAACACATAATCGACGAAAAGGGGAGAGTTTGCAGAAAAATATCAAACCCTTAATGGTTGCTTATGCATTGCCCGAAAAGACTTTCCGATAAAATAAAAATTGCCCGAAATGTTCTTTTGATATATAATATATTATTGGAGATATGTATATCTCACAGCCTGATGTTACCCGGAGGATGCGCGATGACTGATATGGAAAGAAGGACTGCAGCGAAAGCTTTTGCGCAGGACTGGAAAAACCGCGGAGATGAAAAACAAGAAGCACAGGTGTTTTGGATGTCTCTGCTGCAGAAGGTTTATGGTGTATCCTCGCCTGATAAATATATCGAATTCGAAGTGCCCATAAAGCTGAGTCACACCAGCTTTATAGACGGCTTTATAAACGATACCCGTGTACTTATCGAGCAGAAAGGCAGAAGTGTTGACCTTGCCAAGGGCATACGTCAGTCGGATGGTTCTATGCTCACGCCTTTCCAGCAGGCAAGGCGCTATGCGGGCTATCTGCCCCACGACAAAAATCCCCGCTGGATAGTTGTCTGCAATTTCAGCGAATTCCATATACATGACATGAATCGTCCCAACGATGCCCCCGAAGTGCTGTTGCTTTCCGAACTTGAGAAGGAATATAACCGTCTGAATTTTCTTGTTGATACCGGCGATGAAAATACAAAGCGCGAAATGGAAATATCCATACAGGCGGGCGAACTTGTCGGCAGGCTGTACGATGCATTCCAGAAACAGTATGTTGACCCCAATAGTGCTCGTGCGCTCAAAAGCCTGAATATGCTGTGTGTGCGCCTTGTTTTCTGTCTTTATGCGGAAGATGCCGGCGTGTTCGGCAGCAACAATATGTTCCATGATTACATGCTGAACAATGGAGTAAGGCATGCAAGACGTGCGCTGATAGACCTTTTCAAGGTTTTGGACACTCCGTATGAAGACCGAGCCGCGATGTATCTTGACGAAGAACTCAGCAAATTTCCCTATGTCAGCGGTGGTCTGTTTACCGATAGCGATATTGAGATTCCGCAGTTTACGCAGGAGATATTCGATATACTCCTTTCCCGCGCGAGCGAGGATTTCAACTGGAACGATATAAGCCCCACCATATTCGGCGCGGTATTTGAGAGTACGCTGAATCCCGAAGTGCGCCGCAAGAGCGGAATGCACTATACTTCCGTGGAAAACATCCATAAGGTTATCGACCCGCTGTTTCTTGATGATTTGAAGGAAGAGCTGCGCGAAATTGCGGGGGGTGGTACCTCGCAGCGCATAATGCAGCGTAAACTGCATGATTATCAGAATAAACTTGCGTCTCTCAAATTTCTTGACCCTGCGTGCGGCAGCGGCAATTTCCTGACGGAGACTTATCTGTCGCTGAGGAAGCTTGAAAATGAAGTAATTGCGTTGCTGCACAATGATCAGATTGCATTCGGACTGGATGGCATAAGCCCCATAAAGGTGTCAATTGAAAATTTTTACGGCATTGAGATAAACGATTTCGCTGCGCAGGTTGCAAAGGCTGCGCTGTGGATCGCAGAATGTCAGATGATGCAGAAGACGGAAGATATCGTCCACATGAATCTGGACTTCCTGCCGCTGAAATCCTACGTCAACATCGTTGAGGGCAATGCGCTGCGCATGGATTGGGAAAGTGTTGTTCCTAAGGCTGAATTGTCGTACATTATGGGCAATCCGCCATTTGTGGGCGCACGTTTGATGGGCGAAGCACAGAAAGCAGATGTAAACAGCGTATTCCCCGGCTGGAAAAATGTCGGCAATCTGGACTATGTGTGCTGCTGGTATAAGAAAGCTGCCGATCTGATGAAGGACACCGCAATCAGGGCAGCTCTTGTATCTACCAATTCCGTGAGTCAGGGAGAAAGCGTTTCTCTGCTGTGGAAGCCACTTTTTGAATCCGGCGTACATATCGACTTCGCACATCGCACATTCCGCTGGGACAGTGAAGCCAGCAGCAAAGCGCATGTGCATTGCGTAATTGTTGGTTTCAGCCTTGCACCGAACAATGCACCCCGGGTAATTTATTCCGATGGCAGACCGCAGATTGTCAGTAATATCAACGGCTATCTGATTGAAGCAGACGATGTGTTCGTAGATAGCCGTAGTAAGCCTTTGTGCGACGTGCCGGAAATCGGTATCGGAAATAAACCGATTGACGGTGGTAACTACCTCTTCACAGAGGAAGAAATGCAGGAGTTTATTGTGAAGGAGCCTGCGTCTCGCGAATGGTTCAAGCCTTGGTATGGCTCGCAGGAATTCATCAATCGTAAACCGCGCTATTGTCTGTGGCTTGGCAAATGTCCGCCTAACATTCTGCGTAAGATGCCTGAGTGCCTGAAGCGTGTGGAAGCTGTGCGTGATTTCCGTCTTTCCAGCAGCAGCGCAGGAACCGTCAAGTTGGCAGATAAACCTACCCGATTCCATGTCGAGAATATGCCCGAAGGAACATATATCCTTGTGCCGGAAGTATCTTCTGAGCGCCGTCGATATGTCCCTATGGGATTTATGACACCTGATGTGCTGTGCAGTAATCTTGTGAAAATCATCCCGGATGCGTCGCTATATCACTTCGGCATTCTTACTTCCAATGTTCACATGGCATGGATGCGCACTGTTTGCGGCAGATTGAAGAGCGACTACCGCTACTCCAAGGATATTGTTTATAACAATTTCCCATGGCCTACACCCACTGACGCGCAGAAAGAAAAGATTGAACAGACTGCACAGGCGATTCTTGATGCCCGCGCCCTGTACCCGGATTGTTCTCTGGGCGATCTGTACGACGAAGTGACCATGCCGCCCGAACTGCGCAAGGCTCATCAGCAGAACGACAGGGCAGTAATGGAAGCTTACGGTATGTCCGTAAAGGAGACCACCGAAGCAAGCTGTGTGGCGGAGCTTATGCGCCGTTATCAGGAATTGACTAAGATAAATTGATATCCAAAAATCTTCGCGGCATGACTGTCAAAATTCGCAGACGGTCATGCCGCTGCTTGAAATTAACGTAGCTTTGGGGTATTATATAATGGATTAAATATAGTATGGGGGAAAAAACGTGTACGATCATTCCCGGATAAGGAATTTCTGCATAATTGCACATATCGACCATGGCAAGTCCACCCTCGCAGACAGACTGCTGGAAAAGACCGGCGTCATGCAGCTGCGTGAGATGACCGATCAGGTGCTGGATTCCATGGAGCTGGAGCGCGAGCGCGGCATCACCATCAAGTCCAAGGCCGTGCGCATGCTCTATAAGGCAAAGGACGGACAGGAGTATGAGCTGAACCTCATCGATACTCCCGGTCACGTCGACTTTGCATACGAAGTTTCCCGCGCGCTGGCTGCATGCGAGGGCGCTATCCTCGTTGTTGACGCCAGCCAGGGCATCGAGGCCCAGACCCTCGCCAATGTATACATGGCGCTGGATCATGACCTTGAGATACTGCCCGTTATAAATAAGATCGACCTGCCCAGCGCACGTCCCGAAGTCATCAAGGAAGAGATCGAAGACGAGATCGGCCTTGATACCGAGGGCTGCCCGCTGGTATCCGCCAAGCAGGGCATCGGCATCGAGGACGTACTGGAGGCTGTTGTGGCCCGTGTACCCGCTCCCGAGGGAGATACCGAGGCACCCCTCAGGGCGCTTATCTTCGACTCTATCTACGATAACTACCGCGGCGCAATTTCCTACGTACGCGTAAAGGAAGGCACCATCAAGGTGGGCGACCGCATCCGCATGATGGCTTCCGGCCGTGAGTTCGATGTTACCGAAGTCGGCACCATGCTGCCCGGCCGTTATAACTCCACCGGCGAGCTGAAGGCAGGCGAGGTAGGCTATATCGCCGCTTCCATCAAGGATATCCAGGATATCAAGGTTGGCGATACTATTGCCATCGCAAATAATCTGCCCGATGAGCCCCTGCCCGGCTATAAGCCCGTGCTGCCCATGGTCTTCTGCGGTATCTATCCCGCAGACGGCGCCGATTACGAGGCAGTAAAGGATTCCCTTGAAAAGCTGCGCCTGAATGACGCTGCGCTGACTTATGAGCCCGAGACCTCTCAGGCACTGGGTTACGGCTTCCGCTGCGGCTTCCTGGGTCTGCTCCATATGGAGATCATGACCGAACGTCTTGAGCGCGAGTTCGATCTGGATATCGTTACCACCGCACCCAGCGTTGTTTATAAGGTAATAAAGAACGACGGCGAAGTGCTGAACATCGATAACCCCACCAACCTGCCCAATCCCAACGACATAAACTATATGGAAGAACCCGTCGTTGATGCGCAGGTCATCACTCCTCAGGACTATGTGGGCGCTATCATGGAGCTTTGCCAGAATAAGCGCGGTACTTTCCGTGATATGAAGTATATCGAGGGCGGACGCGTACTGCTGACCTACGATATGCCCCTTTCCGAGGTAATCTTCGATTTCTTCGATAACCTCAAGTCCCGCACCCGCGGTTATGCATCCTTCGACTATTCACTTAAGGGCTATGTGCAGAGCGATCTCGTAAAGATGGATATGCTGCTCAACGGCGATATCTGCGATGCGCTTTCCATGATAGTCCATAAGGACCGCGCTTACTCCCGCGGTCGTTCCATAGCCGAAAAGCTGAAGGACGTTATTCCGAGACAGCTGTTTGAGATCCCGATCCAGGCAGCTATCGGCGGCAAGATCATTGCCCGCGAAACCGTAAAGGCATTGCGTAAGGACGTTCTTGCAAAGTGCTACGGCGGCGATATCACCCGTAAGAAGAAGCTGCTTGAAAAGCAGAAGGAAGGTAAGAAGCGCATGCGCCAGGTCGGCAGCGTAGCTCTTCCCTCCGAGGCATTCATGGCAGTTCTCAAGATGGACGACTGATGAAGCCGGCTTTATACATCCACATACCTTTTTGCGCGCAGAAGTGCGCATACTGTGATTTTGCCTCCTGGGCCGGGCGCGAAGCCGCCCGGGAGGCATATTTTGCTGCCCTCGAACAGGAACTTGATTCGTGGATAGCCCGTGTGGGCAGCGAATTTTCCACTGTATTCATCGGCGGCGGAACGCCAAGCCTTGTACCACATGAATATATTGCGCGCATAGCCGGGAAGGTGAAGTGTGCGGAGTTTTCCATGGAAGCAAATCCCGGCACACTTACCCCCGAAAAGCTTTCGGCTTACAGGGCGGCGGGTATTAACAGGCTTTCGATGGGCGTTCAGTCTTTTGACGACAGGCTTCTCAAGACTGTTGGCCGCATACATTCCGCAAAGCAGGCGGAGGATGCTTTCCGCATGGCACGCGAGGCGGGATTTGACAATATAAATCTCGATCTTATGTATGCGCTGCCGGGTCAGACCGTTGAACAGTGGAAACAGACTCTTGAAACGGCTGTGAGGCTGAATCCGGAGCATATTTCCGCGTACAGCCTTATCATTGAAGAGGGCACTCCCATATCCGAATGGGCGGAGCCTCTTGATGACGATACGGTAAATGAAATGCAGCGGCTGTGCACCGCGTTTCTGAAAGAGCACGGCTACGGCAGATATGAGATATCCAACTACGCGAAGCCCGGCAGGGAATGCGCCCACAATATCTGCTATTGGGTGCGCGGCGATTATATAGGAATCGGCTGCGCGGCGCATTCGCTGTTTGAAGGAAAGCGTTTCTGCAATACTTCTGATTTGGATGAGTATATCGCAGGAGTGCGCTGCGTTGAGGAGACCTGCCTTGACAGCAGCGATATAATTGAAGAAACCGTGATGCTGGGTCTGCGCATGGCGAGGGGCATATCCATAGATGATATACCCGATATGAAGGCAGCAGACAGGCTCGTGAAGGCGGGAATTGCCGAGATATCCGAAGGCAGATTCATGCTGACGGAAAAGGGAATGGAACTTCAGAATGCCGCAGTGGTTGAACTGCTGGGCTGAGAGGAATATGATATGAGCACGCTGGACGACAAACGCCCCGGTGCAAGGCGCAGCGACCTTATGTGTACCGTGCATCCATACGGCAGTCTGGGTGACTATGTGTTTGTGGTAGTGGTTTCCGAATATGATGGCAAACTGCTGCTGAGCCGCCATAAAAAGCGGGATACATGGGAAACGCAGGGGGGTCATGTTGAGGCGGGGGAGACTCCTCTCGACGCGGCAACGCGTGAGCTTGAGGAAGAGAGCGGCGCTGTCAGGTTTGATATATTCCCGGTGTGCGATTATTACGGATACAATCAATTCGGTTCCGCAAACGGCGCGGTTTTCCGGGCCGTGATATATGAAATGGGTGAACTGCCCGAAAGCGAAATGGCTGAAACACGGCTGTTTGAAGAAATTCCACAGGAACTTACCTATCCCAATGTGACTCCCAAGCTTATTGAAGAAGCACACAGGTCCGTGAAAAGGGGCTGAACGGAGGAAACTATGGCTATCAGGCGTGATTGGTATCAGGAAAAACTGAATATGCTCAGTCAGGCGACGGATATCGGCTGCGCATTGTTTGACGAGACCGGCGCGATGATGCTCAAAACAGGCAGCGGCTCATTCTGTGATGAAATAAGAGAGTGTGCCGATTGCCGCGGGCGCTGTGCGAGGTTTCATGCAGATGCCGCCCGTGAATCATTTAATCTGGGCGAAGCGTATATTTCCACCTGTCCTATGGGCGCTGTTGCCGTGACAGCAGCAATAATCGAAAACGACAAGCTCATCGGTTCGGCCGCGTTTATGCCAATGCGCATGTGGCCATGGGATAACGAAGCGGCAGCCGAGCTGCTCCGCTGCGTAAGCGGTACTTCGGTCGATGCCGAAAAACTGACCGAATGCGGCGCAGGGCTGCCCGATGTGAGTGCGGAGCGTTCGAAGGCGCTGATGAACCTTCTTATGGAAACGGTTTCACCCGAAACGGACGAACTTGAGATGAAACGCCTGCTGGCGTCTCAGCAGCGCCGCATTGGCGAGCTTATAGGCGAAAACAAGACGAATGCCGCATCGGGTGAGCTGAGAGTATATCCGCTGCATATCGAACGGGAGATGCTTAACCGCATCCGTGTGGGTGACCGCAGCGGCGCAAGAGCGTTGCTCAACGAACTGCTTGGACATATATTCTATCGTGCGCCGGGCAACATGAAGCTTATGAAGGCCCGTGTACTGGAGCTTGTAGTGGTAATATCCCGCGCTGCGGTAGAGGCGGGCGCGGAGATGGAAGCGCTGCTGGGTCTGAATTACGATTTTGTATCAGAACTTTATGCGGTAAACGATTTCGAAGGCCTGTGCGCGTGGGTGGTGCGCATGCTGGATACCTTCCTTGAAACTGTTTCGAAGGGAAGGGATACCCCCGCATCCGCGCAGCTGAATGATGCGCTGAGCTATATCCGTATTCACCATATGCGCAATCTCTCACTTGAGGAAGTGGCGGGAAATGTGCACGTTTCACCGTATTATCTGAGTCATCTGTTCAGGGAAAAGCTGGGCGTGACGTTTGTTGAATATGTTACCGGTGTGCGTATGGAGATGGCGAAGAACTATCTGCTGCATACGCGCATGCCGATAGCCGCCATTGCTGAAAAGCTTGGCTATGAGGACGCAGGTTATTTCGGAAAGGTATTCCGCAAGTATACCGGCGTGACCCCCAAGAATTTCCGACGTGGACAGTGAAAAAACGCAAGATTTTCCCATAATATGCAAACGCGTCTCTGCCAATTTGAGACGCATTTTGTTAGAATAGTATACAGGTAATCATAGAATAATATGTTCGGAGGATGAGTCCCATGGCAGATATGAGAGCTATTGCCGATGCAGTTATGGCTGGTCGCGCAAAGATCGTTAAGAACCTTGTTAATGAAGCAGTTGCAGAAGGCTGCACCGCAGATCAGATCCTGAACGAAGCACTGGTCGTCGGCATGATGGAACTGGGCGAGAAGTTCAAGAACAACGAAGTATACGTACCCGAGGTACTGATCGCTGCCCGCGCAATGAAGTCCGGTATGGAGATCATCAAGCCCATGCTGCTGGACAGCGGCGTTGAGATGAAGGGCACCGTCGCCATCGGCACCGTTAAGGGCGACCTGCACGACATCGGCAAGAACCTGGTTGCCATGATGCTGGAAGGCGCAGGCTTCACCGTTGTTGACCTGGGCGTAGACGTAGGCGCTGAGCAGTACATCGACGCTATCAAGAACCAGGGCGCACAGATCATCGGTATGTCCGCTCTGCTGACTACCACCATGACCTCCATGAAGGAGATCATCGACGCCATCAACGAAGCCGGTCTGCGTGATCAGGTCAAGATCATGATCGGCGGCGCACCCATCACCAAGGAATACGCTGATGAGATCGGCGCAGACGGCTACTCCATCGACGCCGCTTCCGCTGCCGAGCTGGCAAAGCAGCTCATCGGCTGATAACAGCATATAAAAAGAACGTCCGGGAAATGCGAATTTCTCCGGGCGTTCTTTTTGTTCTTTTTGTATTATTCAGTCCACATCTTCGAGCAAAGCGATTATCTCGCGCAGCATGCGTGACTGATGCATGCCTTTTCTGTCTTCCTCAACCCAGGAAAAAGACAGGTTTTCCTCGCGCAGCTCTTCGGCAGGGATGTTTTCCGTGTCGGCGCCGCCGTTCACATCTGCGGGAGTTTCATTCATCAGCATCGCGCAGGAAAGACCCAGCACGCGGGCTATGTCGGAAAGGGTCTCTATGCTGGCATTACGGGTGCCGCGCTCTATGTGTCCGATAAATGAGGGAGAAGTGCCTGCGGCTTTTGCCAGGTCTTCCTGCCTCATTCCCATAAGCTTGCGGTGCGCGCGTATGCGCTTTCCGATATCGTTGCTTTTCACGCGGTAACCTCCGGAATCGTTGTTTGTATATATAATAATCCAATTTGGTAAAATAGTAAAGCCGAATTCTGAAAAGCGGAATTATTTTTGGAACATAAGGTCATGCAGTATGGTCAAAATGATGTTTGCAGTATGGCCCGGAGAATGGTATAATTATATTGATTTAATATGATACGGAGATTCCGATGAAACTGATAAAGGGAATTTTGCTGATACTTGCTCAGTTTGCGGCGATGGCAGTAATTTCTTATCTGCTGTTCAACACGCTGTGGCTGAGCAGAACGGTTTATAATATCTGCATGTGGGGGATATGGCCGGTTCTCGGACTGTTCAGCGCGTATATGATCACTGTGCGCGGTGTGAATAATTTCCTTGCATGGATAGCGCCCCCGGCTGCGGGGCTTATGGCTCATTACTTTGCTTTTTTCTATTTGCCGGATTCGGCAGGCCCGTTCTTTATTTGTGCACTGACTTCCATAGTCGGTGCGGCGGCGGGCGATGTTGTCAAAAAACTCAAAACCAAGTGATGGAGGAATAGTACATGTCGATCGAGAAGGATCTGTTGCTTACATGCGACGCCGGTACCACCGGTTGTAAGTGCACCGTTTTCAATGCCCGCGGTGAGGCTGTTTGTTCCGTAAAGCGTGAATATCCTACAAATTATCCCAGACCCAACTGGTCTGAGCAGGATCCTGAGGTAATAAAGAAGGCTGTGTTCGACGGCATCCGTGAACTGCTTATGCAGGTCAGCGCACAGCGTATCGCTTGCGTGGGTCTTTCCGGTACCATGAACGGCTGCATTCCCGTTGATGCGCAGGGCAATGTTCTCCATCCCAATATCATCCATTCCGATACCCGCACCGAGCCTCAGCTTGATGATATCAGGCAGGTGATATCCGAACAGGATTTCTATAAGCTCACCGGCAACCGTATCGACTGCCATTATACCCTGCCCAAGATCCTCTGGCTCAAGAAGTACATGCCCGAAGTGCATGCAAAGACCAGGTGGTATCTGAATACCAAGGATTATATATACGGCTGCCTTACCGGCCGATTCGGATATACCGATTATTCCGATGCATCGCTCACCATCGCGCTGGATATCTCCGGCCGCCGCTGGGCAAGCGAAATGCTTACCGACCTGGGCGTGGATGTAAACCGCATGCCTACCCTGCTGACCGGACATGATATCAAGGGCAGGATCACCCGCGATGTATATCATGCCACCGGCCTTATCACCGGAACACCTGTAGCCATCGGCGGCGGCGACGGCGCATGTACTGCCCGCGGCGCAGGTGTAGTGGACCCCGGCAGCAGCTATACATATATCGGTTCTTCCGCATGGGTATCCCAGATAATGAGCGCCCCTGTGTTTGATGCTGAGAGCCGCATATTCAATTATCTTGATATGGACGGTCAGTCCTACCACGTATGCGGCACCGTTCAGTGCGGCGCTGCGGCGTTTGACTGGGCCACAAAGAACCTGCTGGGCGGAAAGAACGGACTTATGGATATTTCCCGTGTGGAAAACATGGCCCGTCAGATCAAGCCCGGTTCTGAAGGCGTTATGTTCCTGCCTACCCTTATGGGCTGGCGTACTCCTTACTGGGATGCAAATACCCGCGGTACACTGATGGGATTCACCCTGTATCATGATGAAAGGCACATCGCCCGTGCCGTTTACGAGGGCATTGCATTCGCGCTGAACAGCTGCGCTGAAGTAATGAAGGAATGCGGCGCGCCCATCAAGTCCATGATGCTTACCGGCGGCGGCGCCCGCAGCGGTCTGTGGCCCGACATGCTGGCAGCCATCTATGGCATTGAGACCCGTGTGCATAAGACTCCCGGCGAGACCACCTCTCTCGGAGCAGCTATTGCTGCCGGAGTGGGCGTCGGCATGTTCAAGGGATACGATGAGGCTGCCGATGTTATCGGCGCACGTTCCGTGCATCAGGTCAATCCCCAGTGGAATGAAGAATATTCCAAGTATTACCCGCTGTATGCCCGCATCTATGAGCGCGTGAAGCCCATTAATGATGCGATAGCACAGCTTCGATAAAATCAAACGGCGGCTTGCCGCCGGGAAGGATGCGTGATGAATCAACAGTTTGACGAGATGCGCCTGTATTTCAACAGGGTCCATCCTATGTGCGGCGAATTGTTTGCCATGGCATATGCCATCTGCGGCGATTATGACGATGCTGAATATGTGCTGCAGAAGGTAATACTCAATTGCTGGCATAACGGCAGAAAACGCCGTGGACTGAAGGGCTTCCATAATGGCCTGCGCGAAGAGACAAGACGCGTTGCGCTCAGCCGCGTGCATGAGACCGACGATGACTGGGATCAGTTCGGCGCAGAAGATATAGACGGAATGCCCGAAGACCCCGTGCTGCGTGCATTTCAGAATGAACGCGCTGAGATACGCCGCTTGCTGATGCTTCGCTACGGATGCGGACTGAATCTGCACCAGACA
>JAZRPZ010000017.1:0-9419 GCA_045649485.1 Clostridia bacterium | reverse complement strand
TCGTCTCTGTATCGTTTTCAAGTTTCGCTGTCGTCGCTTGCGTCGTTCGCTCGCGACAACGTTGATGATTATAGCAGGTTACTACCCCTTTGTCAACACCTTTTTTCAACTTTTTTTCTCTTTCACCTTACTGTCACATTTAGCACACATTCACATATTTCGCTCTCATAACGTTTTTGAGGTCATTATATAAGAAGAGGTTGTATCTGACGGCCATCAAGCGCATACTCTGCCGTCTCTCGTATCCTGTCGAAATGTGCAACCAGAGACGCCGGTTTTCCCATAAAATCATCCTGTCCGAAGGGAACAAAGTACATATTTTTCTGTGTTAAAAGTCTTCCAAGACTCGCCGCATTACGTGCCAATGCGTCATTTGACGACACCGCAACCACCACAGGCCGCTCATTTCGCAGATGACTTTTAACTGCAAGTGTCACTGAAGTATCAGCAATCCCTGCCGCAAGTTTCGCCAATGTATTTCCGGTACAGGGAGCGATAACTAAAACATCCAGCAGTTTTTTCGGTCCGATAGGCTCTGCCTGGGGAATCATATGTATTATCTCCCTTCCGCAGATTTCGGAAAATATCTTTCTCGCATCATCTGCCTTATAAAACCTCGTATCCAGCGAATATGCGTTTTCTGACATTATCGGGTAAAGTTCAGCGCCCGTCTCTGCCAAATTACGCCATGCTTCAAAAACCTCTTTGAATGTGCAGAAAGACCCCGTCATAGCACAGCCTATTCTGACTCCTTTAAGTTCAGCCATTGTCCGACACCTCCCTGAGCACACCGTGCCTTACCAACGCCGCATAGATTGAGCATGCCGCATTGACCGGACAATATCTTCCAGGCAGCCCCGGCTCACGCCATGCCTTTATTCCCAATTTCACTGCCGCATCCATATCAACTCCGTAAGGCGGACTGGCGAGATCTATTACCACTGCGTCTCTGTCCGTCATTTTCAGCGCATCGGCATCGACGGTCATCACAGGCGGAGTGGAAAATATGAATTTACAGCCCGATATCACCGACGCAGCTCCCGCTGCAGGTGCACACATGGCTCCGGCCGCGGAAATCTCTCTGCACACTTCGGCGCGTCTGCTCAGAACAGTTACCTTTGCCCCCAGCAACACCAGCCTTCTCGTCAGCGCCTTTCCTATCCTTCCCCAACCGACCACCATACATTCCGCCCCATGAATAGCCTGATCAGATGCCGCCATCGCCGAAGCTATTGCACCTTCCGCAGTCATCCACGCTATGTCATGCTGATAATCCTCATCCATCAGAAGATCAACCGCGCCTACCGGTCCATTCTTAGGTCCGCAGGTAACGATCGACACATTTTCCGGCAATTCTTCATTACATGGCCAGCCCGTGATTACGAGTTCGCTATTATCTACGGCTGTTATTTCATGCTTTTCATGGAGAAGCGCCGCCAGATATGTAAATCTTCTGTCCTTTCCCGGCAAAGCAATCCTCATACGGAACACCCCTTTCGCGGCATAATATTCCGCGGCCGACATCGGCGGCACAAAAAATACCGCCCGAAGGCGGTAGTTTTCATTCCATATGCTGTATTGTTGAAATTATATCAAAATCAGCCGAGAGACTTAAGTGCAAGGAATATCATCTCATCAGCCTTGTCTGTCTGACCGGAAACTGCTGCAACTGCCTTTGCAGCCTCCGCGGATGCATAACCCAGAGAAATGAGTGCGGCAACTGCCTCTGCATCGGGGCCCTGGTTAGATACCTTGGGAGAAACGGAGGTTCCGGTAAGCTCACTGTCTTCTACCTTGTCCTTAAGTTCAAGCACCAGTCGCTGCGCAGTCTTCTTGCCGACGCCGGGCACTTTAGTAAGCGCACCCGCATCACCGGTGACCAGCGCCACGGAAAGGTCGCGGATGCTCATTGCGGAAAGTATTGCCATAGCCATACGGGGACCTACACCGGTAACGCCGCCCAGACGGGTGAACATCGCCTTTTCCTCTTTGCTGTAGAATCCCATCAGTTCAATGGAATTATCCTGGCGCACATTCATAGTAGTATATATCTTCATCTTCTGACCAACTGCGGGGGCGGCAGAAAGAGTCGCGCCGCTGACAAAAATATAGTAACCTATTCCGCCGGCTTCAAGCACTATGGCATCCTTTGTTTTCTCGGCAACGACGCCGTCAATATATGCGTACATGATATTTCCTCCGAAAATTACTTTATCTTGAACAGATGCTTGGCGTGCATGCTGTTCGCATGAGTAAGCGCAACTGCCAGCGCGTCCGCCGCGTCATCGGGACGGGCGATATCCTTCATGTTCAGCAGAAGCTTTACCATCTGCTGCATCTGGTGCTTATCCGCACGTCCGTAGCCCGTAACCGCCTGCTTGATCTGGTTGGGGGTATATTCATAAATATTGTCCGTTCTCTCTGCCGCCGCTACCAGTGCAACGCCGCGTGCCGAAGCAACCAGAATACCCGTAGTAACGTTTTTAGAGAAAAACAGTTCTTCAAATGCGATATCATCAGGTTCATACATATCGATAAGCTGATTTACACCTTTGAATATTGTTCTCAGTCTCTGCGGTGTGGGTTCGCCTGTCTTTGTTGTCAATACGCCAAACTGCAGCACCCTGCGCTTATCGCCCTCGACCT
Source organism: Clostridia bacterium (assembly GCA_045649485.1). GTDB lineage: Bacteria > Bacillota > Clostridia > Christensenellales > Aristaeellaceae > RUG11247. The sequence continues at coordinate 6,773 of JAZRPZ010000017.1, read as the reverse complement.
CGATCACGCCGTAACCCATGGTGCCGTAACCGGGGTCAATTCCAAGTATCCTCATATTTTTCCGTCCTCAATATATTTTGCTATCAGCCGCTGCTGATCCATACGCATGCCCACCGGCCAGCTGCCAGGCTTTGCAAACATGAAATCATCCACTTCATCGCAGCGTCGGAACTCGCCGCCCGCATACCTCGCAGCAAAGGTCATCTCAATAAACCTTACGCCATACACGTTTACAACCCGGCGGCTGTCGATTATTCCGGTAATCTCAAGCTCCATGCCCGATTCCTCACGCACTTCACGCCTGAGTCCTTCGGCAGGGTCTTCGTCGCCCAGGAATCCTCCGGGAATTCCCCACGGTGTTTTCCGGTAGGTATGGTGAAAAATGAGCACTTCACCCGCATCATTGGTTATAACTGCATTCACGCCGACAAGATAACCGGTGTTCGTTGCGTTCGTATACCATCTGCGCAGAAAAAACGGTATCGGCAGCTTTTTCCATGCTGCCATCAACATTCCCTTGATGCTCATATCTCCAACCTCCATCTTTGAATGATATCCCACATACATGTGTTTGTCAAGCAGGCCATATAATGTTATAATTGCAGCGGAGGTAGATATTCATGAACAAACGACTCAGTATGCCGGACGGTCTGCGCGTTATCGCCATCGGGCTGGTAATGTGGTTTCATATATGGCAGCAATCATGGCTGATGCCGGTAAAAGAAATAGGCCCGATCACCATAGATCTGACTTCTCTTGTCCGCACAGGCTACATCATGGTGGACATAATGCTGCTGCTGAGCGGCTATCTGCTCTTCATCCCCATTGCACGCGGCGGCAGGCTGGACATTATCCCTTTCTACAAAAAACGCCTCATCAGGATAATACCGTCTTACCTCCTGTGCATATTGGTGATGCTGTTCGCATTCGCTCTTCCAGCAAACGGCTGGCAATTTACTCCCCGGCTGACAAAAGACATTTTTACCCATCTCACTTTCACACATACATTTTTCTATGACACATATGTAAGCACATCGCTCAACGTAGTGCTGTGGACTCTTGCCATTGAAATGCAGTTCTATCTGCTGTTTCCGCTTATCTCGGCATGGTTCAAGAAGATGCCGGTTTTTGCATATGTTACGATGACCGCTGCGGCAATGCTTTTCCGCAGATACGCCGCAGGCCAGACCACCATCGACATGTACATCAATCAGCTGCCCGCCATGCTGGATGTTTACGCAAACGGAATGCTGGCCGCACTCTTCACTGCAGAACTTGAAAAACATGAACAGAACAAAACGACCCGTATGTTCTTCTTCATCGTTTCAATGTTCGGGTTTTTGATACTGTGGCGGCTCATACAGACCCACTACACTGAACTTTTCCCCATGGAAGCACGCAAGCTGGGACAGCTTGAACATCGCTTCGAACTGAGTGCGGCAGGCGGTCTGATACTCGTTTCCGGAGAGAGTTCCTTCCTATTATATAAGCGTCTGTTTTCCAACACTGTCACCCGCTTCCTTTCCGGCATATCCTTCAATGCATATATATGGCATCAGGTGCTTGCCGTAAAAATTAAGGAATGGAAAATTCCGAACTATATATCCGAAAATCCCGCATCTGCCGGAGAGATGCCCTGGCAGCTGTCATACACGCTCATGTGCTTCGTATTATCTCTTGCAATAGCTGCTGCACTCACATATCTGTTCGAGATACCGATCACAAAAATGCTTTCAAGGGTACTCAATAAGATTACTTTAACAAAGATACCCCTCAGATATAAAAAAGATACCCCTCAGACATAAAATCGATGACATATAATAGTAGAAACTCAAATTAGGGAGAGATTTTGTTATGGATTATATGAATATTGTACGCACTGCGGATCCCGAAGTTTTCGCCGCTATGAATGACGAGCTTTCCCGTCAGCGTGATCATATCGAGCTTATTGCCTCCGAAAACTTTGTCAGCCCCGCAGTTATGGCTGCAATGGGTTCCCATCTTACAAATAAATATGCCGAAGGTTATCCCGGACACCGCTACTACGGCGGCTGTGAGTATGTAGATGTCATGGAAGACATCGCCCGCGAACGCGCAAAGAAGCTGTTCGGCGCAGAACACGCAAATGTTCAGCCCCACTCCGGCGCGCAGGCAAACATGGCCGTATATTTCGCCCTGCTCGAGCCCGGCGATACCGTTATGGGCATGAGCCTTTCCCACGGCGGACATCTGACTCACGGCAGTCCCGTAAACATGTCCGGCAAATATTTCAACTTCGTTCCTTATGGCGTAAGCAGCGAAACCGAAATGCTGGACTACGATGAGGTGCGCAAAATTGCCCTCGAATGCAAGCCCAAGCTGCTTGTTGCAGGCGCAAGCGCATATCCCCGTGCCATCGATTTCGCAAAGCTGCGCGAGATCTGCGATGAAGTCGGCGCAATGCTGATGGTAGACATGGCACACATAGCCGGTCTGGTAGCCGCAGGCGAGCACATGAATCCCGTGCCTTACTGCGATGTTGTTACCACCACCACCCACAAGACCCTGCGCGGTCCCCGCGGCGGCATGATCCTCTGCAGGGAACAGTATGCAAAGGCTATCGATAAGGCCATCTTCCCCGGCACTCAGGGCGGTCCCCTGATGCATGTCATCGCCGCAAAGGCAGTATGCTTCGGCGAGGCACTTACCGATGAGTTCAAGGCATATCAGCATCAGATCGTGCTCAATGCCCGTGCCCTTGCAGATCAGCTGGTAAAACGCGGCATCAAACTGGTATCCGGCGGCACCGACAATCACCTGATGCTGGTCGATCTCACCGATCGTCCCATGTCCGGCAAGAAGCTGGAAAGCCTGCTGGGTCAGGCACATATCACCCTCAACAAGAACACCGTTCCCAACGAGACCCGCAAGCCCACCATCACCTCCGGCGTGCGCATCGGCACCCCCGCAGCAACCAGCCGCGGCATGGTGGAAGAAGATATGATCGAGATCGCCAACATGATCGCCGACATCATCGAGCAGGGTGAAGCCGCCGTTGAGGACGTCAAGGCACGCGCAACCGCACTTTGCGCAAAGTACCCCCTGTACGCATAAAATCAGATATTTGATCATTTACGTCCTCTGCAGAACAGCGAATTTATTCATGTTTGCAGAGGACGGATGCTATACACGAATGCATTAAAAGGAGGCAGACCGCCATGATCCCCACCAGAGAAAACGCCTACGAACTGCTCACCCGCTATAACGAAAGCGAGTCTCTCATCACCCACGCCAAAACCGTAGAAGGCGTTATGCGCCACTTCGCTGCAAAGTACGATGAAGACGCCGATGTGTGGGGCGTTGCAGGTCTGCTGCACGACCTCGACTACGAAAAGTGGCCCGAAGAACACTGCAAAAAGTGTCTGGAGCTTATGGATGAAGCCGGCTACGACCGTGCTTTCTCCGAACAGCTGGCTGCCCATGGCTGGGGAATCTGCTCCGATATCGAGCCTGTGACCAATATGGCAAAGATCCTCTTCACCATAGACGAGCTCACCGGTCTTATCACCGCCGCAGCGATCATGCGCCCCTCCAAAAGCGTCATGGATCTGGAACTGAAGAGCGTGAAAAAGAAGTATAAGACCAAGGGCTTCGCCGCCGGCGTCGACCGTTCCATTATCGAAAAGGGCTGCGAAATGATAGGCATGCCCCTTGATGATGTGATCACCGAATGCATCCTCGGCATGCGCGAAGTAGCTGAAGAAATCGGCCTCAAGGGTGACATGTAAGGACATCCCCGGTACAGATTTTGCGAAATCCGTACCGGGGATTTTCATTTTATCAACCCGTTGTTTAGAAAGCATAAAACACCCGATTATTGAAAAAAACATCGCCTTCCTCCATAATATAGACACACCGGTGATGAAAATTAGGGAGGATCAAACATGAAACTGAGCATAGGCGAAAGCATCCGCGAACTGCGTCGCATGAATGGCAAGACTCAGGAGACGCTGGCGAATGCGCTGGGAGTCACTGCGCAGGCTATCTCCCGCTGGGAAGCCGGCGCAACCTACCCGGACATGGAGCTTATCCCTTCCATTGCCAATTTCTTCGGAGTATCAATAGACAGCCTTTTTGGCTACAGCGGCGAGCGTGAGTCGCGCATCTCGGCAATTCTGGCCAAAGTGGATACTCTCAATGACGAGTCATGGCGGGACGACACCAATCTCAGCGAGTGCATAGCAATACTGCGCCGCGCACTCGACGAATTTCCCGGCAACGAGCGCATCATGTACAGGCTGGCGATGATGCTCAAGCAGGCCGGCTGGGCATTCCACCGGGAATGGCTTGAATATGATGCCGACGGTCATCTCAGCGGCGATTTTGACCGCCACCGCGCCAATCCATGCTGGGTGGAGGCAATCGATCTGTTCGACCGTCTTTCGACCACTGCTACCGACCGCGGCATCCGCTGCTCCGCAGTACAGGAGCTGGTGCTTCTGAACCGCACAGTCGGCAACAGTGAACGCGCAGTAATGATTGCAAACACCATGCCCCCGCTATCATGCAGCTGTGAAGTACTGTTGGCAAGCGCCTGCTACGGCAGGAACGAGACCCGCTATCTGCAGGAATCCATCATAGCGCTGCTTAAACAGTTCCGGGAACACTTCGTGTACGCACTGGTAAACGACATCACCAATTTTGAAACCGAAATGCCGATCGCCAAAATTCAGGGGCTTATCGCAATATACAACCTGATATTCGACGACGGCAACATGGGGCCGCATCATGCAAATGTATGTGACATGTATCTGTATCTTTCCAGACTGCAATGGGAATACGGCTATCATGACGAAGCCTTTATCTCACTTGACAGAGCCCTTGAGCATGCAAGGAAGTGGGATGCGCTCAAGCCCGAGCATAGATACAGTTCGCCTCTGGCAAACCTTGCCACAGTTAAGATGCCGCTCCAGAAGCCCGGCGAACTGGCAAGACATTTACCAGAAGATTGGCCCATGTGGCAGAACCCCGACTATGCCAGAATCGAATCCGAAATAAAGGCAGACCCTCGATGGACAGACTGGGTCATGCGTACTCAGATAAACAATGATAAATAATGCAGTTCCCGCAGAGCATTCACCTTCTCTGCGGGAACTTTTTACTGTATAATATTATCTAAACATCAACCAAATAAAACAGGAGGCAAATTCATGAAGAAGCTTATTTCTATTGCAGTAGTACTGATTATGGTCATTTCACTCTGCGCATTCGCCGAAACCGATGCCGTTGCTCAGCCCGAGACCCGCACCACCGTGATAACCCTCGAGGGCATGGAAGAAGAGATCACCGAAACTCTTTATGTCAGCGAAGACGGCTACTCCATCTGGTATCAGTCCGACATGCTGAATCTTGACACCAACATCGGCCACGCATATTTCGCCCCTGTAAATGAGAATACCGAAGACGGCGCCGTTGATTTCACATCCGATATCTACATGGTGATCGTTCCTATAGAAATTCCCTATGAAGACACCGATGCTTTCCTGCTTGAAGCAACCGGCGGTTTTGATCCTTCCGTTGCCGTGATCGGCGAAGCCACCGCAGAAACTCTTGAAAACGGCATCGAGATAAAAAATGTTGCCGTCATCGAAAACGATATCGTATATTGCTACTACCTCGTAACCAATGCCGAAATGGTGCTGTGCATCACTGCCGCATATCCCACCGAAGCTGCGGAAGGTTTCGGCGTACGCTTCCACAACACGCTCAGGACCATCGAATTCTGATCCAAATAAAAAACAGGCTGTACCGTAAAATTGCGGTACAGCCTGTTTTTTTATCTGAAATTCGCTTCCAGCCACTTTGCCACGCCATCTTCGGTATTTTTTCCGATCACTCCCGTGGCAGCCGCCTTCAGTTCATCCACCGCGTTGCCCATTGCATAGCATTCGTCCGCTACTTCGAACATAGGCATATCATTCATTCCGTCGCCGAAGACCACTACCCTGTCCGCACCCATTATCTCCTTCAGCTGCATGACAGCGCTTGCTTTGCTGGCGCTTTTGGGCATTATCTCCAGCCACACGTCTCCCGAATATACCTCCGGCGCGCAAACGCAGTTGAAATCATCCCTGAACAGTTCGTACAGCTCCAAAGCCTTTTGGGGATCATCTATACAGTTGAAATAATAAAGCTGTCCCTGATACAAATCCTCTCTGCTGTCAACCGGTCGCCTGCGCACATCGTTCATACGCTTGTCGAGGAAATTCTTCAGCTGCGGGCTGACCCTGCTTTCAAGGAAGGAAAATTTCTCTGCACCGTCAATCAGCGAATAAGCAATGTGCGATACATTGAGCCTGTCCAGTTCACGGATAATGCGCACGCACTCCTCTTCGGTGAAGAAATTGCCGTGTACCAGTTCAAAGGTGTCGTTCTTCATAATGAACGTGCCGTTGTGCGCAATTATCGGACAGGTAAACCTGATATTCTTCGTAACCACCGAAGCCGTATGCACAGACCGCGCCGTGGCATAAGAAAACAGCATGCCTTTATCCTGCAAACGGTTTATGATCTCAGCCGACGCATCCGAAACCACCTGCTCAGGCGTAAGCAAAGTTCCATCCAGATCCGAAACAAATAAAGTTTTCATCCAAAACCTCATAACCTCAAAAGTCCGGGGTTTGGGCCCCCGGACTCTTGACGTACAACACATAATCAATCTTTCTTTCCCTCAGCAAAGGGTTCTTAGGGACAATCGTCCCTAAGCAGGATTCCAAAGGACAGCGTCCTTTGGC
>JAZRPZ010000016.1:0-1510 GCA_045649485.1 Clostridia bacterium | reverse complement strand
CCTACGAAAATTACCTGTCTAAGGTAAAGCAGGCATCTGAAAACACCATATCTTCATATATGCGCGATATCCGCCAGTTCGCTGACTGGTTGCGCAGAAAACAAGATTTGGATGTTTATGAGGCCGAACAACTAAATATCGTCTCTTACATGCAATATCTTGAAGATGACGGAAAGTCTGGCGCTACTGTTTCTCGTTGCCTTGCCAGCTTGAAAAATTTCTATGCATATTTGGTTTCTTCCGGTTTCATGGAAAAAACACCTGTTACTGATATTCGTGTTGACAGGGGAGAGAAGAAGCTTCCTCAGATCCTGAACGGTCGTGAGATTGAGCTTTTGCTCGCGCAGCCGGTTTGCGTTGATCCTAAAGGATTCCGCGACAAAGCAATGCTTGAAGTGATGTATGCAACCGGCATTCGTGTCAGTGAACTGATTGATCTGAATGTAGAAGATGTAAATCTTGATCAAGGAATCATCAAGTGTTCAAACGCCAAGAAGACACGAATTATTCCGTTGTATCCTGCTGCGTTGCGTGCGTTGAGTGTGTATTTACGCGAAGTTCGTGACTCCATGGTAAGCGACCACGAAGAGCAGGCGCTGTTTGTGAATATCAGCGGTGTTCGTATGAGTCGCCAGGGATTTTGGAAGATTCTGAAGCATTACCAAGCCGGTGCAAACATCGAAAAAGAGATCACTCCGCACACCCTTCGCCATAGCTTTGCCGTTCATCTGCTTGAAAACGGCGCTGATCTGGGTTCTCTGCAGGAGCTGATGGGACATAGCGACATTTCCTCGACTCAGTTGTATACGCAGATGATCAACCAGAAAATTAAATCTGTATATGAGAAATGTCATCCTAAAGCATAAAAAGTCTGCCTTAACGCTGTAAGGCAGACTTTTTTGTTTTATTAGCTATGATAGCCGGTCATGGCAGCCAGCAATTCAATCTCCATCTGCTGGATGTCTTTATGCATGGAAAGACCTTCTTCGATGTCTACATCGGTATAATGGCCGTTGTGCGTACAAACGATACGATTATTCTTTCCCGCAAGAAGAAGCTCAACGGCCAAATAACCCATTTTTGTGGCGTTAACACGATCACGACCAGTAGGGGAGCCACCTCTCTGAATATGGCCAAGAACCGTCACACGAGGATCCAGATCAATGGACTCTCTGATGCGCTGTGCGATATCTGTTGCTGCACCGGCGCCCTCAGCCACAACGATCATGTAGTGGGTAAATCCGTGCAGGCGAGCCTGACGAAGCTTTTCGATAACATCCTTTTCAAAATCAATTTCTTTCTCAGGAACGAGAACTGCGGTAGCACCAACAGCCAAGCCGACATACATTGCCAGGAAGCCGGCATTACGGCCCATAACCTCGACCACAGAACAGCGCTCGTGGGACTGCATGGTGTCACGCAGCTTATCGATACACTCGATTGCTGTATTTGCAGCAGTATCAAAGCCGATGCAGTAATTGGTGCAGCAGATATCATTATCAATTGTGCC
>JAZRPZ010000015.1:0-26215 GCA_045649485.1 Clostridia bacterium | reverse complement strand
GGCTCCGGCGGTTAAAGGCGCAAAGCGCCCCGCCGGAGCCCCGGGGGCATTTTCACGAAGCGCCCTTGCGGGCGCTTCACCAAAGCAATATCGATTAATTTCTGAGACTGTGCAGCGGTGCGGGAATACGTCCGCCGCGGTTTACGAATTCAACGCTGGAGAGCTCGCGCACGGGAATAATCGGTGCACGACCCAGCAGACCGCCGAATTCGACCATCTCGCCGACCTTCTTGCCGGGCACGGGAATTACACGCACAGCAGTGGTCTTATTGTTGATCATACCGATAGCCGCTTCATCCGCAATGATTGCAGAGATAGTCTCTGCGGAAGTATCTCCGGGGATGGCGATCATATCGAGACCAACGGAGCATACACAGGTCATGGCTTCCAGCTTCTCAATGGACAGTGCGCCTGCTTCAGCAGCCTGAATCATGCCGATATCTTCGCTGACAGGAATGAATGCGCCGGAAAGACCACCGACATGGGAAGAAGCCATAACGCCGCCCTTCTTGACTGCGTCATTGAGCAGAGCCAGAGCAGCAGTGGTACCATGCGCACCGCACATTTCAAGACCCATTTCCTCAAGTATTGCGGCAACAGAATCGCCCACAGCGGGAGTAGGAGCAAGAGAGAGGTCTACGATACCAAAGGGCACGTTCAGCCTGCGGGAAGCTTCACGGGCAACCAGCTGACCGATACGGGTGATACGGAAAGCGGTACGCTTGATGGTCTCGGCAACCACATCAAAGGGTTCGCCCTTGGCAGTTTCCAGAGCACGCTTTACTGCACCGGGACCGGAAACGCCAACGCTTACAGAACAATCGCCCTCACCGGGACCGTAGAATGCGCCGGCCATGAAGGGATTATCTTCGACCGCATTGGAGAATACGACCAGCTTTGCGCAGCCGAAACCGTCGCGATCCTTTGTAAGCTCAGCGGTCTGCTTAACGGCCTGACCCATCAGCTTTACAGCATCCATATCAATGCCTGCACGGGTAGAACCTACATTTACAGAAGAGCAAACAAGGTCGGTAGTTGCAAGCGCCTCGGGGATGGAAGCAATAAGCGCGCGGTCGGCACGGGTCATACCCTTCTGAACAAGTGCCGAATAACCGCCGAGGAAGTTTACGCCCACAGCTTTTGCAGCCTTATCCAGTACGCGGGCAACAGGCAGCGGGTCCTTAACGCCGCCGGTAATGAGTGCTACGGGAGTTACGGCAATACGCTTGTTTACGATAGGCACGCCGAACTCGCGCTCGATATCCTCGCCCACCTTCACAAGATTCTCTGCCTGACGGGTGATGTGGTCATATACATTGTTGCAGAGTTTATTGATATCATCGTTGACGCAGCCGAAAAGGGATATGCCCATGGTAATGGTGCGCACATCCAGCTTCTCCTGGTCTATCATCCGCAAAGTTTCAAGTATTTCAGAGGTATTTATCATCTCTGCGCACCTCCGCTCAGATCTGATGCATCGCTTCGAATATCTCGCTGCGCTGCACCCTTATCTGCAGATTCTGTTCTTTACCATAGGTCATGAGTTCATCGGACAGCGCGGAATAATCACACTCGGGAGAGGAGATATCCGCGATAAGCACCATGTTGAAAAGGCCGGAAACAACAGTCTGAGTGATATCCAGAATGTTCGCATCATAACGGTAGAGTGCGTCGGTAACCTTTGCAATGATGCCCTTCTTGTCGTAACCCAGTACAGTAATAACTGCTTTCTTAAGGTCTGCCATTTTTAATTACCTCCGTTTTCCAATTTATTTATCGCCCACTGCGCACAATCCACTACCGCTTCAACGGGGCTTCCAAGCAGCGCCGTTATTTCGGGAAGCAGATCGCGTCTGCCCATATTTGCTGCCACAAGGCAGCCGCGCGCCTGCATCATAGCATGCCGCGCATAATTGGATCCCAGCCACTTGCCCAAATCCGCAACATCACCTGCAAGCAGCTTCTTAAGCTGCAGCGCATCTTCCAGTTCGGCGGGCATTCTTACCTTTTCGAGACCTTTGTTGCGGGGGCACACCCTCTGACATTCCTCGCAGCCCCATGCGAATGCACCCAGCATATGGCGGGAACTTTCAGGCATGCGCGGCTGCTGAAACTGTGCCTGCGCCCTGAGGCACAGGTCGATATTTACCCTGCCGTCCCCCATCAGCGCATGATTGGGACACTTATCCACACATGCCGTGCAGCCGGTGCATTCATCGGCAAGCGGTCTGTTGTCACGCCATTCCCATTTGGGGTCAGGTTCATTTTCGCTTGCCAGCACAGCTGCCGCAAATCTCGTGCCGATCCCGGGAATGGAAGTAACGCCGGAACGTCCGTACGAACCGATGCCGTAGCCGGCTATGAGCGGCTTTACGGGCAAAAACACCGCAGATTTTCCGGCGATGCCGTGCAGTTCATTGGAAGCGACATAGAATGCCGAAAGCTCAACACCTTCACGTGTAGGCAGGTAATCGGAATAAGGCTTTATCAGCAGCGTCAGCGAGCGTGCCTCACCTGCATCCGTGGTTACCCTCTCCCAATGCCTGTTCATACGCGCGCGGCTGTCTGCAAGCCAGCTTTCAAATGCGGGAACAGGCAGATTTTCAAACTTAAGAATATCCATTTAATTCTCCTCCGGTGCAGGCAGCCTGCTGATAAGCACCGCGCACACACCCATAGCAACAAACAATCCGATATTAATAAAGAAAGGCAGATACAGGGAAATATCCGCAAGATAACCGATCACTGTGGGGAATACGCAGACCATAAGCGCAATGGTCGCATATACCATACCGAATATACGGGCGCGTTCGTCGGGATCTGCATTTACAAACAGCAGCGAGGAATTGAGGGGCGATATCATGGATATTGCCATAGCCTCCAGCGCAACGCACAGAATCATCAGCGGCCACATAGCGATAACCGGCAGTTTCAATGCATCTATCACCAGCAGCATGCCCTGCGCTGCAGCGAACATTCCCGCAGAAGCCAGCATGGGCTTTTTGAAATTGAGATCCTTTATCCTGGGAACTATCACCAGAATAGCGGCAAGGGTGACAAATCCCTTCGCCATAGCAAACCAGGAAAGGTCGCTGTCCTTGAAGCCAAGATATTCGACCACGAAAGTAGCCCAGCAGTTGTTGTTTACAGTGGTAATAAGCTGATAGATCGCCAAAAGCGCCAAAGTGAGAAGCATACGCTTCTGACGGATGATCCTCAGATAAACATCCTTGCATTCCCAGATAAGACGGAAAATGGACTTGTCCTTGGTAATCTCCATACGTATCTTTCCGGGGCCGGTCTCTCTGCTGTACTTATACAGAATAAGGAATTTTGCCGTCATGGATATGCAGGTTATAATGTACAGTACCCTCATGGTCATCACAAGACCGAATGCATCAATAACAAATTTGGATGCCGGCGCTATCAGCACTGCCACAACGCCCATGAAAGAGGACATCGAAAACGCAGGAACGAGCTGTTCTCTCGGCGTATCCTCCGTAAGCAGCAGGTTCCACGAATTCTCGGTAACCTTCCACATTCCGTTGAACAGCGCTGCCACAACAAACCAGTTGAAGTTCTGTGAAAATGCCCAGATAAGCTCGGGTACTGACCAGCTGAGCGTATCGAATATGACCGTGCACTTTCTTCTGCCCAGCTTATCCGTAAGCACGCCGGACAGCATGGAAGAAATTATCTCGATAACAAGCGATATGGTGGCCAGAATGCCGATATCCGTCATGTTCAGGCCGAGGGCTATCATATATCTTGTAACATACGGAGCGTACAGGTTATACGGCACTCCCCAAAGAGGCTCCGTCCACACACACGCCTTCGTATTTCCCTTCAATTTGAAAAAAGTATCAACCAGTTCATTTTTGCGCAGAAAGCGCATCACTCGCCCCATAAATCTCTTCTCCTTAGGATTACTGTACTAATTATAGCATAAATGATAGCAACATAACAGAAAATCCGCGTAAAATAACACACTGTCCGTTGTGCACGGACAGTGTGTTATTTATCAGAATCCGAGCCATGCGGCCAGGGGATAATATACACAGGGAACGAACATGGCAGGCAGCATATTGGCCACCTTTATTTTCGTAAGTCCCAGCATATTGAAGCCCAGTGCAGTTATCAGCACAGAGCCGATGGCACCCATTTCGTTTATCATTATATCGGACATATAAGGCCTTACCACTACAGCAAGCAGCGCAATGGCGCCCTGATAAATGGTCATGGGCACGGCAGAAAAGGCGGCACCGATTCCGAAAGTAGAAGCAATGACCACCGCAGACACTCCGTCGATGGCAGCCTTTGCAATGAGAGTCTCATGATCGCCGAAACCGGCATTCAGAGAACCTACTACAGCCATTGACCCTATGGAAAACAGCAGCGTAGCATTGACAAAACCGTCTGCAAATCCGCCTTTTTTGAACTTGCTCTGAGCCCAGTCACCCAGCTTTTCTACACCCTGTTCAATACCGATAAGCGTTCCGAGGATAGCGCCAATAACAATGGCGATTATCATCAGCAGCGTATTTTCAGTGCTTATTGCGCCGGAGATACCTATGAGCATTACGCACAGCGCGAGACCTTGCTGTATGAGCGTACGATACTTTTCGGGTATTCCGCCCTTAAGCAAAGTGCCGGCGATGCCGCCGACGATTACGGCGAAGAAATTGACCAATACTCCAAGCATGGAATCACTCCCCCATTTTTACACGTCGATCGCGCCGGTACGCGACGCATGGAACAAAAACTGCTGCAGAAGTCCCGCATTTTTGCCAAGCAGTGCACGCGCATCTTTGCCAAGCTTTTTGCGGTTATCGCCTTCCATACCGAATACCACCTTGACCATGCGTGCGATCCACACATCAACAGGGAATGCCTCGGAATGACCGCAGCCAAAAAGCTGTATACAGTCGGCAACCTTGTCGCCAACGCCCATAAGGGAGGTAAGCTGCTTGTGGGCCGCTTCATATTCCATTTCACGCATCTTTTCAAGAGGGAAACCCTCGGCCACTGCCTTCGATGTCTGCACGATATAGTTATCCCTGTAGCCCATACCCATTGCCCTGAATTCTTCCACCGGAACAAGTGCCAGCTTTTTGGCATCAGGGAAGGAATACAGTTCACCGTATTCGGTATCGAATCTATCGCCGTAAGCGCGGCAGACCTTCATTACCAGGGAACGTATACGTCCCACATTGTTGTTTGCTGAAATTATAAAAGATATAAGAGTTTCCCAGGTGGGCTGATTGAGTACCCTGAGACCGGGATAAAGCCTTACGGCATTGGCTGCCATTTCGTATGCGGCATACTCATCTGCAAGTGAAGAATAATCCCTGTTCAAATCCAGATATTCGCGGATAATTTCGATATCCGCACCTTCAGTAGCATAAGTAATACCGTTTTCCTGCCATATCCAGACAGGCATTCCGTTTACAACTGCACCAAAGTGACCTTCGTTTTCCACCCAGTGAAAGCACTGTGCACTGTCACACAGCGTAAGCCTGAGATCAATAGGTTCTTTTCCAATAATTATACTCATAGTAAATAAAAAATGCTCACGCGGTTATAACGCGTGAGCAATATGTGTTGGGTTCGTTATTCCGCTGCAACTTCTGCCTTGGGATAAACGCTGACCTTCTTGCGGGTCTTGCCGTAACGCTCGAACTTTACGTTGCCGTCGATCTTTGCGTACAGGGTATCGTCATCGCCAATGCCTACGTTCGTGCCGGGATGAATGCGGGTTCCGCGCTGACGAACAAGGATGTTGCCTGCGAGTACGTACTGGCCGTCCGCACGCTTGGTGCCCAGACGCTGGGCATGGCTGTCGCGGCCGTTACGGGAGGAACCCATTCCCTTCTTATGAGCGAAGAGCTGAAGATTCATGATGAACATGTATATTTCCTCCGTTCCTTGAAGATAATGCGAACATTGCGAGGGTATTGCCCCGCAATAGCCTGAAGAGCTTCCAGAAGTGTCTGCAGGAGAATCTGCGCTTTTTCAAGCTGTTCTCTCGTACACTCAGGAGTCAGGCATGCTGTGAGGATCGCTTTTTCATTGTCCACATCGAACATTACCGGAGCTTTTACAACGCTTGTGAGACCGTTCAAAACAGCCTGCGTAAGCGCAGATACCGCTGCACAGACGATATCCTCGCCTGCCTCGGCATAACCGGAATGATCCTTAGCCTCAAAGCCTATAAGGCCGTAAGAGGGGGACTGAAAAAATGCTACCGTCGTCATCAGGCGTTGATGCCAGTGATTTCAACCTTGGTGTAGGGCTGACGGTGACCCTGCTTCTTGCGCTCGTTCTTCTTGGCCTTGTACTTATAGACGACGATCTTCTGACCCTTCACCTGAGAAAGCACCTTGCCCTCGACCTTCGCGCCAGCAACAGTGGGGTTGCCAATGGTGGTCTCATCACCAGAAACGAGAAGAACCTCGTCAAAGGTAACCGTTTCGCCTGCCTGGGCGTCAAGCTTCTCGATGAAGATAACGTCGCCCTGCTGAACACGGTACTGCTTGCCACCGGTCTTAATGACTGCGTACACGCGTTTGCACCTCCTATACATAATCTCGCCGGGTTGCGGCGGCGCTCAAAGCGCTCTTTTCTGCCTGCCCCGTGCGGCTTTCCGGATTATTATACATCCATACCAATCAAAAAGCAAGTTATGTTTTGACTACTCATGTTATGTCTGAGTTTACCTTTGGTACAGGTATCGCGCTGAAATCCCCTATCAGCTTCCTGCAGAACAGATTTATGAGATACGCCGTGATAACCGTAAGAGCAATAGCCGAAATATCTATCTTCAGCATATCGCAAAACGCCGCATCTTCATAGCCCTTTACCAGAAGCAGTATGTTCTGCATTCTTTCCTGCACAAGATAGGTCTCAAGGGAAATCGTTCCCATAAAACCCATAACCCTGTAGACACCGTTCCCTGCAGGCTTCTTCGCAAAGAACTCAGCCGCCCATGCAAGTATCATTACCAGCATTACAGTAAACGGCAGAAACGCGACTGCGCGGATCGCATAGCTTCCCATGCTTATATAACACCTTACCGCTTCAAGCACCGCAAAAGCCGCTGCGGATGCGGGCAGCCACCATACAGATATCTTCCTGCCTTCTGTTACCCAGGGCGCTATCACACATCCCATGAGGAATACAGGAATTCTCGTAAGCGCTATCTGTCGGAACCCCGGCATATCAAGCACAGCGCATGCGGCAACCGAACATACGGATGCTGCCGCTGCAAAAACCGCAAATGCGCGTGGACTGCGCTTCTGAAAAAGGAAAATAAGCGGATAAACGGCGTACATGACAAGAATGAACGCAGCATACCAGAATGATTTTCCGTTCAGGAAATAAGGAATTACGGTAATTGCGCTTAGGTAATCTTCCAAAGGCATATAAACAGCCGCGCAGCATACGGCAGCCACCACAAATGCCGGCAGGAACACCCTCACTATTCGCCTACCGTAAAATCTGCCAAGGTCGAAATTTCTCGAAAGCGAGCCGTACAGACCGAACCCGCACAGCAGGAGAAAAATCTCTACGCCCACCATACCGTGGCTTTTGACCGCTACAACAGCCGCCCACAATCCTCTGAACGGCAATTCCGTTGCAAGATGCGAAATCATTATCAGCACCGTCGCCGCGCCGTACAAAAACAGGCGGTGGCGGCTCAGCAGACTCAGATCAAACTTTTTCGTCATCTCCATCAACCCTCGTCGTGATGGCACTTCTTCCAGCCGGTAAGTCCGTTGAAAGCAGGCCAGCCAAGCGCCGCATAGAAACGATGGCCTGCGCTGCCTATTACATGGATGCACTTATCGGGCGCACCTGCCGCATCATAGATGGCATTGGTTATCTCATACTGACCGCGTGCGGAATCAATGGGGAAAATGTCGTCTTCCCTGCCGTTTACCACAACAAGCGGACGGGGCGCGATAAGTCCCGCGATATCGCCCATGTCGAACCAGCGCATTATGCCGGGCACATAGTTGCAGGTGCAGTGATGCTGCATTCCGATGGACTCCTTGAAGCCGCAGAAAGCGCAGGAAGGCATCGCTGCCGCAATGCGCTCATCATATGCAGCCGCATAAATAGTAGTAGTACCGCCGCCGGAATTGCCCATTACCGCAATCTTGGACGTATCTATCATGGGGAAATGCTTCTCCATAATATCTATGGAACGGGAAACGTCCCACACGCGCTCGCCGATGAGAGTCCTGCCCATAAGAAGCGCGGACATCGCAGGCTGCACGCACTTGGGACCGGTCTCGTCGCCGCCGCACTCGCCGAAGGCGCGCTGTTCAAGCACGAACGCCGCATAACCGTACTTTATGGCCTGCACGGCAAAATCACGGTCTCCGCCGTTTATGGACTGCTCGTCGCCTTCGAATATGGGGCGACCGAGAGAGATATGCATACCCTTGGAATGTCCCTGCAGGCAAATGATTGCCGGCACAGGCATGGGTGCGCCTGCAGGAATAAGCAGATGCGCACAGGCACGGAAATTCACCTCGGTATTGAACGAGATGCGGAATTCGGTGTACTCAAGCTCCTCGTTCATCCATTCGATTTCCATGTTGTCGGGACACTTTTCAAATGTATCCATTCCAAGAAGTTCAGAAAGCTTTTCACGTGCATTCTTCTGCCATTCGGCAACGGAAGCTCCTGCCTTGTAGGCTGCCTTGTACGGTGCGTTATCCATCATATACTCATGCTGAAGCATGGGATTCTTCATTTCCATATTCAAACCTCCATTGCGCCGTCTGCGCGTGTCTTGTGCCAAGTCTGATATATCTCATGATACATATCCAGATGTGCTTCGCAATCCAGATAATGGGCAAATATCTCGAGTCCGCGTTCGTTTTCCGGAGCATATGCGTTTTTCACGCTGTTTATATAATTCTCCGCATTCTCACGGACGAATGCACGCCAGCCCTCAAGCCAGCTGCCGTCCCTGAAGCTTTCAGACCTTGCCAGGAAACCTTCCATCATTTCCTGCGCGGTCTTTTCATCAGCAATGTCAATACCCGTGTCATTTCCTGCAACGGGAATGTATTCCACCTTCAGACCGCCGTCAATGGTGACCTGCGCCATAAGCCCCTTATTCCAGAAGGGCTTATCGATGTATTTCACAAAATGAAAATTGCCCTGTCCGTAAACGACGGTGCAGTCACCCACCTTCTCCATGCAGCCGATAATGTGACTGTGCTGGCAGAAAACAGCGTCCGCGCCCAGCTTTGCCATGGCATGGCAGGCATTGCGCAGCCTCGGCGAAGGATATTCGCAGTATTCCTTGCCACCATGATAGATAACTATCACATAGTCCGCCTGCTTTTTGGCCTCTGCCACCATAACCATAGCCTTGAAAGGTTCAAACGGCGCCGCACCGGGCTGGTTCTCAAGCGCATAGGTATATTCATGTTCATTGAAAGTCAGTATCGCAACCTTGATCCCGTCCTTTTCAATGAAGCAGGGCTTCAGCGAATCTTCCTCAGTCTCGCCGGCGCCGAACCACTCAATGCCCGCCTCGTCAAGCAGCCTTTCGGTATCGTGAAGACCTTCCACGCCGAAATCCAGCACATGATTGTTGGCAAGGCTGCAATGGGTAATGCCCGCCATTTTCAGCGTCTTTGCAGACTCAACGGGTCCCTTCAGGTTGGGACCGCATTTCCTTATCCTGTTTTCTCCGTCTGTCAGCGCACATTCAAGATTCACGATCACATGATCGTTTTTCTCAAATACATCCTTCACGCCGCCGAAAAGTCCCTTTACATCACCTGCATCAAACAGAGGTGCGCTTGCGGCGGTGGGTACGGTATCTCCGCATATAAGCAGTTTCACAGAAACCCTCCTTATACATACCGGGGCCATGCACAGTTATGCGCATGACCCCGGAACAGGCATGATTACTTTTCCAGAGACTTCAGGTATTCGATGCAGATCTTAGCCTCGGTGATTCCATCGGGCTTCAGAGTTTCGCTTTCAACTACCATGGGCAGGCCCATCTCAACAGCCTTGGCGTAAACATCCGCAACGGGTGCGGTGCCCATGCCCAGAGGAGTGCCGTTGCCGTCTGCGGAACCGTCCTTGATGTGGATGACCTTCAGACGATCCTTCAGGCGCTCCATCAGCTTAACGGGATGCTGCATGCCAACATATGCCCAGTAGGTATCGATCTCAAGATCCAGATTGGTACGGTATACCAGCTGATCGTGGATCATGGAGCCATCCTCATTGGGACGGAACTCATGTGCATGGTTGTGATAGCCGAAGTTGATGCCTTCGGCAGCCAGCTTGGGCTGGAACTCGTTTGCCATAGCAACGAATTCGTCGATCTTTTCCTGGGTGCTCAGGTCGCAGCCGGGAACGATGATGTTCTTATTGCCGATGGTCTTGTGGAACTTTACGGTCTCTTCGAAATTTTCGGCGACTTCCTGCCAGCCGGTGTGGGTGCCGGAGCAAACCAGACCGTACTTATCCAGCATAGCCTTTACATCTTCTGCGGTATGACCGAAGAAGCCTGCGAATTCAACGTATTTGTAGCCCAGTTCGGCAACCTGACGGAGAGCGCCGTCCAGGTTATCCTTGGTTATATCGCGCACGGAGTACATCTGAATTCCGTATTCCATAATATTACCTCACTATCAACTTTAATATAAGGTTTTTACCATAATGATTTTATAACAATCAGCATATTTTGTCAATGCTGTCGCAGCAGACCACATTCTTAGCCATATATTATCCTATGGAAAAAGTATGTAAACCATCACAGGCATCCTCGATTTTTAACTCCCCTTGTGCTATAATGCGAAATTGAGCGTATTTGCTCATACTGTTTCTTTTTCACAAAAACGAAAGAAGGTCCTGTTAAATGTCTTCCACGTCAGTTCTTCTGATCACCCTTTCGGTAGCTCTGCTTTCCGGACTTCTGCTGTCCCGCGTTGCAAGGAAGTTCAGCCTGCCCGCTGTTACCGCATACCTTGTTGCCGGCGTACTGATCGGTCCCTTCATGCTGGGCGCGCTTGAGATCCCCGGTCTCGGCATCCATCACGAGCAGATCGAGCAGTTCGGCATCATCGCCGACGTCGCTCTGGGCTTCATTGCCTTCTCCATGGGTAATGAGTTCCGCCTTGCACATCTGAAAAAGATCGGTAAGCAGGCGACCATCGTAGGCATCTTCCAGGCAATCATAACCACCATTGTGGTAGACGCAGCACTCATCGGTCTGCATTATGCAATGCCCGATAAGCTGCCCCTCTCCGCCGCCATCGTGCTGGGCGCAGTAGCTACCGCAACCGCTCCCGCCGCCACTCTGATGGTCGTACGTCAGTACAAGGCAAAGGGTCCCGTTACCGAAATGCTGCTGCCCGTTGTTGCTCTGGATGACGCAGTCGGTCTGGTGGTATTCGCCATCTCCTTCGGCGTTGCAAAGTCCATCGGCAGTGCCGATGTCAGCGCTCTCAACATCATCCTCGAGCCCCTGCTGGAAGTTATCCTCTCCCTGGGTCTGGGCTTTGTGACCGGTTACCTCTTCACCATCTGCGAGCGTTACTTCCACTCCCGTTCCAAGCGTATGGCCGTTTCCGTAACCTTCGTAATGCTGACCGTTGGTCTTTCCCTCATCAAGTTCGAAGTCGGCGGCATCCACATCGGCTTCTCTTCCCTTCTGGCCTGCATGATGCTGGGCACCGTTTTCTGCAACTACTGCGATGTTTCCGAAGAGCTGATGGAGCGTGCAGACCGCTGGACCGCTCCCATCCTCATCCTCTTCTTCGTTATCAGCGGTGCGGAGCTTGAGCTTTCCGTCTTCGCAGACTGGGTAATCGTTCTTATTGGTCTGGCTTACATCGCTTCCCGTTCCATCGGTAAGTACTACGGCGCACGCATCAGCTGCCAGATCTCCAAGTGCGACCCCAACATCACCAAGTATCTGGGCATCACCCTGCTGCCCCAGGCCGGCGTTGCACTGGGCATGGCCATTAAGGCTGTGGAACTCGGACCCGAAGGCAACATTGTTCGAAATATCACCCTCTTCGCGGTTCTCATTTATGAACTGATCGGTCCCTATCTTACCAAGGTCGCCCTCACCAAGGCCGGCGATATTCAGGAAGAAGGCCGTGTCAGCGCCCGCGGAGTTTCCGCAAAATAAAACAAAGCATAAAAAAGACCGGAGCTTTTGCTCCGGTCTTTTTGTTATTATCTTCCAAAGTAATCGCACAGACCCTCTACCATACCCTCCACAAGAAGGTCTTGATATTCAGAATCGCAAAGCTTTTCGTCTTCTTCGGGATTGCTCATATAGCCCATTTCCACCAGTATGCAGGGAACTTCGGACCAGTTGAGGCCCGTGTAGGTATCCCGCCTGTATATTCCCTGTGCTTTCGCGCCGGTAGCTTCCGCCATCGCAGGCAGAATAACCTCGCTTGCGGCATAGCTTTCATCAGCGCATGCACCGGTGGCTCTTACATAAAGGCCTATGCCGTTTACATTTTCATTTTCTGATCCGTTGCAGTGAATACGCAGTACGATATCGCATCCGGCTTCATTGCACATCACAGCGCGCTCCATGTTGGATATATCCACATCATGGCTCTCGCGGGTCATTACGACCGTCGCGCCTTCTGCCTCGAGGGCATCCTTCAGTTTCATTGAAACCTGCAGGTTTACCTCATATTCAGGTATTCGGGTAGAAACTCCCTGTGTGCCGGAAGAAACCTTTGCCTTCATTTCGCTGCTTCCGGGAGCGATCGGCTCTTTATCGTAATTTGCACTGCCCTGATGTCCCGGATCAATGCCTATTACCAGACCCGATAGCCTGCCTTCCCTCGCATCGTCTTCAACGGCGGTATATTCTCCCCCGCCTGCCAGTATTATCGCCAGCATGACGATAATGGCTGCCAACTTCATCATGCATCACTCCCGCCTGTTTTTATTATCAGACGTTAGTACCGGATGCACGGTTCAGATTGGCCGCAATGGTCGTCACTGCTTCCACCAGCGCAGCCATATCAAATATTATGACGGAACCGAAGGGCGCGTTCACAAGGGTCTCAATGGCTTCCCTGAAAGCGCTCAGCAGCTGCAGTACGTTATATGCACAGTCAGCACTTTCGTAATTGGCAGCTATCTCCTTTACGGCCTCCTCGTTCACATCCAGCGCCAGCATGGTGATGAGTTTTGCCGTCTCAGCCGGGCGGTGCAGATAGAACTGCCCTTCCCTGTGACCTGCTTCAAGTATTTCGGCGATAAGGGGCGTTACCAGTCTGAGGGTAGTATTGCGCACCTTCTGCATAACGGGAGCATCCTCACCCATCATACCCATTTCAGTGATGGTGCCGAGCATGCTGCCCTCTCTGTCCAGCATGGAGACCAGTTTTATGGCGGCGTTCAGCTTTTCTACCCAGCCTACACGCAGCGCGCGCACATTTTCCACGCCGCTGACGTACCATTCCTCTGTACGGCGGGCGCACACCTCGGAAAGCAATTCCATCTTGGTATCAAAATAATGATAGAAACCGCCCTTGGATATATGCAGCATGTCCAGAATATCCTGAACGGAGGTCGCTGCATATCCTTTTTCCTTGAAAAGCTTTTCTGCCGCGTCAATTATGCGCATACGGCTCTGCTGACCTTTATTCATAAGCTCTCCTCATTCCGACTATAGTTCTGTTTTATGACACAATTATATACCACAAACCAAAGTCTGTCAATGTAATGTCACAATCATAACAGAACAGACCACATTCCCGCTTTTGTCCAAGCAGAAATGTGGTCTGTCAAAATTATACAACGGTCTGTTATTCGAAGAACATACAGTCGGCGAAGCGCTCCTGGAAATCCGCGCTTGCGGAAAGCTCGATGTACTTCATGTTTCTGCGCAGTTCCTCGCAGCGTCTTACCGCTTCGGTATCCGCCGCCATCATCTTCGCGCCGGAGCCTGCGGCATTGCCTACAGACTTTATCTTATCCAGCAGTTCCATGGGTATAAGACCTATCTCGCAGGCAGCCTTCTTATCGATATAGCTGCCGAAACCGCCGGCAAGATAGAGGGTATCCACATCTGCGATATCGATACCTGCCTCTTCGGCAAGAATCTGTATGCCCGCTGCGATAGCTGCCTTGGCAAGCTGCACCTCTCGTATATCCTTCTGGCAGATGACGATATTTTCGGCAAGCTCGACTTCCTCATCTTCAAGGTAGCCGGTCTCGTCTATCATCTCATCCCGGAGCATCTCCGCCACAGCGCTTACTATGCCGCTGCCGCAGATACTGACGGGCTTTTTGCCGGCGATGGTAGTTATCTCGATATTTCCGTCAACTATCTTCACAGAATCGATAGCGCCTTCGACAGCACCCGAACCGCATTTGATATGCGCGCCTTCGAATGCAGGGCCTGCCGCTGCAGAACAGCACCAGATTCCCTTATCGGTGCGCAGTGCCATTTCGCCGTTTGTGCCGATATCCATCAGAAGCACATTGCCTTCTGCCTTATCGAGACCGCATGCAACTGCCGCCGCGATAGTATCGGCGCCTACATAACCCGCAACGCAGGGACCAAGAGTCACCATAGCGTTCGGATAATCCATAAAGAGACTGTCTGCGGTCACGTGACGCGTAGCAGAATACACAGGCACGAAGGGCAGCGTTGCAATATACTTCACGCACAGTCCTGCAAAAATATGCATCATGATGGTATTGCCCACGATGGTGATGTGCCTTATATCATTGCGGGAAACGCCCTTGTCCGCGCACATTTTATCAATGAGCGCGCTCACGCCGTCGCGTACGAGCTTTGCGAGCTCGTTGAGACCGTTTTCCTCTTCCATGGTATAATTTGCGCGGGTGATTACATCGCCGCCGCGGGTACGCTGTGGATTCAGCGCGCTTGCAGCCGCAAGCTGTACGCCGGTATCAAGGTCGATCAGATAGGCTGCCATGGTAGTGGTACCTACGTCTACTGCGCAGGCATACATTCCGGGCTTCTCCGCAGAAACTCCGGTCACATTGGAACCGAACATGGTCGCCCATGCGTTCTTTCCTGCGCGCAGCGCCTCGGGAAGCATGAACATAGCCTTATCAGAGATGTTTTCCTCTTCAATACCCAGCGCTTCGCACAGCCTTGCCGCATCGGAAGTCTGTTCCTTCAGAGATGGCGCCTTAACTTCCACGTTCACAGCCTTTGCCATGGGCGCGAGCTGCACATCGCCCTCCACGCCTTCGACCATAACGGTGGCGCGGGCTTCTTCAATATAAACGGTGATATCGCCTTCAACGGTGCACGCGCAGGCAAGTCTCCAGCCTTCATAAAGCATCTCATCGGTAATGAAGTTATGCTCGGCAGCGACCACATCGCTTACCGGTCCTTCTATCCTCACAAGACATTTGCCGCAGAAGCATCTGCCTCCGCAGGGAGCACTAACGCTTGCCCCTGCGCGCTCCAGCGCCGTTATCAGCTTTTCGCCCTGCTGTACCTCGGCGGTCAGTCTGTTTGCGCCCTGTACTATTGTCAGAAGCATTGCCGTTCCTCCCCTTGCTGCGTGTATTTTTTGTATCGGTGCGATCCCTGCCTGCAGAAGCCGTCTTTTTGCCGCCGGGCTTTGCGCCGGGTCTGCCCTTCTCTTCATTGCGCTTAATATCTCTGGGCGGTATGAGACACTGGGGGCCAAAGCCAATGAGATCCCTTCTGCCCGCCTTTATCAGCGCCTTTTCAACCATCGCCCTGTTCTGAGGACGGTTATACTGCATAAGCGCGCGCTGCATCGCCTTCTCATCGGGATCGCGGGGTACATATACTTCGGACATGTCCCTGGGATCGATGCCCGTGAAGAACATCGCCGTGGAAAGCGTACCGGGAGTGGGATAGAAATCCTGTACCTGATCGGGATGCTGGCCCGTGCGCTTCATATATTCGGCAAGAAGTATGGCGTCATCCAGCGTGCAGCCGGGATGGGAAGACATGAAATACGGCACGAGGAACTGTTTGAGTCCCGCCTTTTCATTCTCCTGCTTATACTTCTCTACGAATTTATCATATACCCTGGCGTCAGGCTTGCCCATGTACTTCAGCACATTGGGGCTGACATGTTCGGGTGCTACCTTCAGCTGACCGGAAACATGATGCCGTACCAGTTCCTTCAGGAAATTGGAGTCCCTGTCGGCAAGCATATAATCGAAACGCACGCCGGAACGCACGAATACTTTCTTGACGCCTTCAAGCTGCCTGAGTGCGCGCAGGATATCGATATATTCCCTGTGGTCAGCTTCCATATTCTTGCAGGGAGTCGGGAAAAGACACTGACGGTTCTGACAGGTACCCTTGGTCAGCTGCTTTTTGCATGCCGGTTCCCTGAAATTGGCAGTGGGGCCGCCTACATCATGGATATATCCCTTGAATTCCTTGTCACGGGTCAGCAGTCTGCCTTCCTGCAGAATGGATTCCTTGCTTCGGGAGGTTACTATCCTTCCCTGATGGAATGTAAGCGCGCAGAAATTGCAGGCACCGAAACAGCCGCGTACGGATGCAATGGAGAACTTTACCTCCTGCAGCGCGGGGATTCCGCCGTCCTTATCATAGACAGGATGCCATGTGCGCTTGTAGGGCAGTGCATATACCTTATCCAGTTCTTCCTGAGTAAGTGGCATGTCCGGCAGATTCTGCAGCATATACTTTTTGCCATGCTTCTGAGCTATAGGCTTGCCGCGCACAGGGTCCTGCTGGTCATATTGTGCCTTGAACGCCTTTGCATAGGCCTTCTTATCCTTGGCGATGACCTCCTGAGATTCGATCTCGATAAATCCCTGAGGTACTTCCGCAGCCATTACGCAGGTGCCGGGAATGCGCACGTTATCCCAGCTTTCGCCGGATTTCATGTGCTTTGCAACCTTCAGTATGCTGCGCTCACCCATACCGAACATGAGCACGTCCGCACCGGAATCCACCAGCATGGAGTTGCGCACGCGGTTATCCCAATAATCGTAATGGGCAAATCTGCGCAGCGACGCCTCAACGCCGCCGATGCCTATCGGAATATCACCGTAGGCTTCGCGGATGCGGTTGCAATATACGATCGTGGCACGGTCGGGCCTGTGACCCGCTTTTCCGCCCGGGGAATATGCATCCTCAGAGCGGGACTTTTTGGCAGCCGTGTAGTGATTCACCATGGAATCGATTACACCTGCGGTAACGAGGAAGCCGATCTTCGGTCTGCCGAAGCGCTTGAAATCCTCGCAGTTGTGCCAATCGGGCTGAGGCAGCATGGCTACGCGATAGCCCGCTGCTTCCAGTACCCTTGAAATTATAGCCAGACCGAAGGAAGGATGATCGACATACGCGTCACCGGTGACATATACGAAATCCGGGCTGTCCCAGCCGCGTGCCTTCATCTCCTCCATGGAAACGGGCAGAAATCCATTATTCTTCTTCATCAGTTCTCTCCGTCTACAGGCTTATGCAGCGCTGCCTTTGAAAGCTTTTCGAAGGTATCCACAACGTCGGTCATTACTCCCACAGCGCCCTTGATGAGTTCCTCGGGACTCATCTTCGGCTTATCGGAATACACCAGCGTGGGCGGGTTGTTGATAAGCACCTTCAGGTGGTCTTCCCTCTCCTTTGCCGCAGCAAGTACCATCATATAGTCGATATCTGCGGAAATGGAGAAGCGCATATTTATCTTATCGCCATTTACGGTAACAAGATCTATGCCAAGGCGCGAGCACAGATTCTTCATCTGTGCAATATCTATAAGGTTCATGACCGGTCTGTTGGGATCACCAAAGCGGTCGATGAGTTCCTCGATAAGGTCGTCCCTGTCCGCTTCGGTGCGTACGGAGGCGATCTTTTTGTACATCTCAACGCGAAGTATATCGTTGTTCACATACTCCTGCGGCAGATAGGCATCCATGCGCACATCGACGCGGGTCTCAACATCGCCCTTGGAGATATCACCGCGCATTTCGCGCACTGTCTCCTCTATCATCTTGACATACAGGTCGTAACCTACGCTTGCCATGAAACCGGACTGCTCGGAACCAAGCAGATTTCCTGCGCCGCGTATCTCAAGATCTCGCATGGCCACGCGGAAACCTGAACCGAATTCGGTGAATTCACGAATCGCAGAAAGTCGCTTGTCCGCATTTTCGGTAAGCACCTTTGCGGGGTTCACAGTGAAATACGCATATGCAAGGCGGTTGCTTCGGCCTACTCGTCCTCTTATCTGATAAAGCTGGGAAAGACCGAATCTGTCAGCATCACAAACGATAAGAGTATTTGCGCGGGGTACATCCAGACCTGCTTCTATAATAGTGGTGCACAGCAGCACGTCATATTTACCCTCGTAGAAGTCCATCATTACGTCTTCAAGGGCATGTTCACGCATCTGACCGTGACCTATACCTATCTTTGCTTCCGGCACAAGCTTCTTCAGGCGGTTATACATCATTTCTATGGTCTGCACTCTGTTGTACAGCACATAGACCTGACCGCCTCGGGAAAGTTCGCGCAGTATCGCATCGCGCACAAGGCTGTCGGAATATTCCACAACATAGGTCTGCACAGGATAGCGTTCATCCGGCGGAGACTGCAGTATGCTCATATCGCGTATGCCGACCATGGACATATGCAGCGTACGCGGGATAGGCGTTGCGGTAAGGGTAAGCACATCAACCGTGCGTTTCATCTTCTTGATGCCCTCTTTGTGGGCGACGCCGAATCTCTGCTCTTCGTCAACTACCAGAAGACCCAGATCCTTGAATTCAACGTCCTTTGCCAGCAGCCTGTGAGTACCTACGACAACGTCTATCTCGCCTTCCTTCAGCTGCTTTATTATCTTTTTCTGCTCTGCGGCAGTCTTGAAGCGGCTGAGAGATTCAATGCGCACCGGAAATCCGTGGAAACGGTTCATCATTGTGGCAAGATGCTGCTGTACAAGAATGGTGGTAGGTGCCAGCAGCGCAGCCTGTTTTCCGCCCATGATACATTTGAAAAGCGCGCGCAGGGCGACTTCTGTCTTGCCGTAGCCTACGTCGCCGCACAGGAGGCGGTCCATTATCTTAGGCTGCTCCATATCGCGCTTGATCTCTGCAATAGCAGTGAGCTGATCGGGAGTTTCATCATAGGGGAACTTATCCTCAAGCTCCTGCTGCCACGGAGTATCCGGATCAAAAGCGTGACCTGGCGTTGCTTCGCGATGAGCATACAGTTTTATGAGTTCACCGGCTATCTCGCGGATAGAGCTCTTTACCTTTGCCTTCTGACGCTGCCATTCGCCGCCGGAAAGCCTGTTTATCTTGGGTACTTCGCCTTCGGAACCGATATATTTCTGAACGCGGTCCAACTGATCTGTGGGCACATAGAGCTTATCGCTGCCGTGATAGCGGATATGCAGGAAATCTCTGTAGGTGCCGTCGCTGGAGAGGCGCACAGTACCCATATACTGACCGATACCGTGGTTTTCATGTACCACGTAATCGCCTATCTTCAGCTCAGTGAAAGCAGCAAGTTTTTCACCGGATTTTACCCTGCTGCGCTTTGTCTGATGGCTGCCGCCGTAAATATCGGACTCGGTGATAACAGCAAGCTTGATTTCGGGATAGAGGAAGCCTCTTGCAATACTCAGCGGGAATATAACCGGTCTGCCGGGTTCAAGCTCCGCAGGCACATCCTCAGCGTAGGGCGCATTTACATTCTGAGCCCTGAGTGCACCTTCAAGTCGCTGGCCTCTTGCTACACCGCCGGACAACAGCGCAATGCGCCATCCGTCTTCTGCCCATCTCTTTATATCGCGGGCAAGTTCTTTCACATTTGTCTGGTATCCCGTAGCATTACGGCATTCGGGCTTTATCAGCGCCTTGGGACGGAAATCCATCTCAGTACGCATGAAGGGATTTTCTATAATGCGTGGATGTTTTTCCAGCTTCGCCAGCAGTTCATCATATCCCAGCAGCAATTCGCCCTGTGCGGGCAGAGCCTCATCACGCTGCAGTGCAGAGGTATATTGCTCGCGGAATTCAAGCATGCGGTTATCGCAGCGCTCGCGCAGTCTTTCGGGCTGATCGAACACTATGACCGGCGCATCAAGATAATCCGCAACGGTATCTCTGTAATCAAGCAGCACAGGCAGCACGGAATCGAGTCCATCCACCCTGCGTCCGGTCTCAAGTGCGTCGCGGATACCCGCAAACTTACGTTCAAGCGCGCTTCTTGCGGGCAGCAGCTTTTCAACCACGCTCTTTTTGGCGGGAGTCTTTGCTGCAGGCTTTGCTTTGGGTTTATCTGCGGCTTCTGCCTTCTTTGTCTTTTTTGGTTTTGCGGCAAACAGATCATCCAGCCCGGGCAGTTCATCATCGCCCGCGCCGGTATAGGTAAGTTCGAGGAAATCCTCAACAGGCATCAGATCGAATTCCTCTTCTATCTTTTTCTGCCTGTCCTCTTCCGCGCTTTCCGCATTTCCGGAGCGGAGCATATACTCAAGCTCACGGGCAGCCTTAAGGCAGTCCGCATCGCGGGGCAGCATTTCGGATGCCGGGAATATCCTTGCGGATTCTATCCTCGAAATGGATCGCTGGGTCATTACATCGAAAGTTCTGATGGAATCTATCTCATCATCAAAGAACTCGATTCTGAGTGCATTAGGTTCGCCTACGGGATAAACATCCAGTATGCCGCCGCGCAGGGCACACTGGCCCCTTGCTTCAACGAGCTGCACGCGTTCATAGCCCGCTTCCACCAGCTTTGCCACCATATCGGCAGGCTCCATGCACATGCTTTCGTCGATGAGCATTATCTTTTCACGGAAGCTTTCGGCGGGCATAAGCCTGTGCATCAGCGCATCAGCAGGTGCAACGAGGGCCTTCAGTCCGCCCATTGCCGCTGCGCCCAGTGCTTCTATACGGCGCATGGTAAGTTCATGGCTGGAAGCCGCAGTCTTTATGAACGAAACATCCCTCGGAGGCATGAAAACACACCCACCGTCCAGCAGAGCATTCATATCCTCTGCAAGGCGCTGAGCTGCAACATCATTCGGCGCTATAACCAGCATGGGTCTGTCCAGTCTGCGCTGAACAGCTGCCAGCATATGAGCGCGCTGAGTATCATCCGGGCCGTACAGTGCACTTACACCGCCCGAGCCCACTGCCGTTATCAATTCGTCAAACTGCTTAAGCTCCTCAAGCGGCGCATACAGACACGCGAACCTATCCTGTATACTCATTTATTTCTCCTCGTCAATGGGTCGAGAGATACCGGCGTGCGCCGTCGGCGCCGCCCTTGATATATTCTGCGATTACGTCCGCAGCCAGCGTATAACCATCGAACATGGTCTGCCTGAGCTCCTTTGTATTGAAGCCCTGCAGCACATAGTCCTTCAGGTCCATATACTCCGGAGGACGGCCTATGCCCACGCGCACGCGGGGGAAGTTATCCCTGCCCAGAAGATATATGATATTGCGCATGCCGTTGTGGGTACCTGCAGAGCCGGAAGGACGGAAACGCACCTTACCGTCGGGCAGGTCGATATCGTCATACACCACTATCAGCTGGTCTGCCTCGGGCTTATACCAGTTGATAAGCTGCACCACGGATTCGCCGGACAGATTCATAAAGGTCTGCGGCAGCGCAAGTGCCACCTTCTGACCGCCGATGATACCTTCGCCGGTTATGGCCTTACAGCGGGACTTACGCACAGGGATATCGAATTTCTGAGAAAGTATATCCACAACGTCAAATCCCACGTTATGTCTGGTATGTTCATATTTACTGCCGGGATTACCAAGGCCGACTACGAGAAACATCTACTTCACCATCCGTAATTTACTATCATACTATTTTATCAGTACTATCCCGCTTCTGTCAAGCTTGATAATAGCCGCATTATATTGTATAATATATACAGCTTATAATCGGAAATTGCGTGTTTCCGAAAAACGAATCCCACACATACAAGGAGGCTACCTCTTATGAAACTGAGTGTTTTTGCCGTATGTCAGCAGGACAAGTCCTTTGACGAAGCATGTGCTTATCTTGCCGCACAGGGCGTGCAGGCTGTAGAGATCGGCTGCGGCGGTTTCCCCGGACAGGCCCATTGCAAGCCCCTGGAGCTGCTGGCTGACGAAGCCAAGCTGGAAGAATTCAAGGCTACCCTCAAGAAGTACAACCTTGAGATCGCCGCTCTTTCCACCCACGGCAACGCCGTACATCCCAACAAGGAGATCGCAAAGCAGTTCCACGAGGATTTCGAGAACGCCGTTCTGCTGGCTGAAAAGCTGGGCGTAAAGACCGTCGTTACCTTCTCCGGCTGCCCCGGCGGTTCCCCCGAAGACAAGACTCCCAACTGGGTAACCTGCCCCTGGCCCGATGATTTCTCCGACATCCTGAAGTATCAGTGGGACGAGGTACTCATCCCCTACTGGAAGAAGGAAGTTGAGTTCTGCAAGGCTCACGGCGTAAAGGTCGCATTCGAAATGCATCCCGGTTTCTGCGTTTACAATCCCGAGACCCTGATGCGCATCCGCAAGGAATGCGGCGACACCATCGGCGCAAACTTCGATCCTTCCCATCTGTTCTGGCAGGGCATCGATCCCGTTGCCGCCATCCGCTATCTGGGTGATGCCATCTACTTCTTCCATGCAAAGGACACCAAGATCGACGACCTGAACACCTCCGCAAACGGCGTTCTGGACACCAAGCCCTACGGCGACGAGATCAACCGTGCATGGATCTTCCGTTCCGTTGGCTACGGCCACGCACACCAGGTATGGAAGGACATCATGAGCAACCTGCGCATGGTAGGTTACGACGGATGCATCTCCATCGAGCACGAAGACAGCCTCATGACTCCTGCCGAAGGTCTCTCCAAGGCCATCGCAATGCTGAAGGACGTTATGATGTTCGAGGACAAGGGTCCCATGTGGTGGGCCTAAGCGGGGACGCCCCCGCGGGCGACTGCTGTCGCGCTGTAATTATCGTCCCCTGCGCCCGTACAGAATGGGTGCAGGGGACTTTCTTTACGTTTCTTTTGTTTTACTGCGGGATGGGGACGGTTTCTGCGCCGGGTGGCGGCTTGAAACCTTTGGCAGCGATATTGCGTCGCTTCGCTCCGTAACATAAAAGGACTTGTATCTGTTTTGATACACGCCCTTTTACCGGTGAATACTGTTGTTTCGTCACAAAGATTTTATTGGCGTGGGCAGGCACCGGCCTGCAGCGGACTGCTATCGCCTGTATATTATCGTCCCCTGCGCCCGTACAGAATGGGCGCAGGGGACTTTCTTTATGTTTCTATTGGTTTGGTGCGGGATGGGGACGGTTTCTGCGCCGGGTGGCGGCTTGAAACCTTTATCGGCTTTGAAAACGTTGCTTCGCTTGTTTTCATAGAGGTATTTCATTACAAAGAAAAAGGCGTGTATCTTCGATACACGGCCTTTTTTTGTTACAGGTGATTCTTGGCAAAGTAGCGTTTCATATAGATAAGAAGTGCCACGCCCAGAATGGGGAAAACCGCAGCAGCGAGCATTCCGACCTTCATTCCAAACTGGTCGGGTGTCATTGCAACCTTTTCAGCCATCTGAATGCCCCAGGTACTTGCGGCAACATTATCTACTACCACACCCAGCATCTGAGGTGCAACAGATGCGCCGCAATCGCCGCCTGCTGCCATAAGTGCATATGCGGTAACGCCCGCACCGGGGAACTTTTCTTCCATAAGTATCAGAGTACCGGGCCACAGCATGGACGTGCAGATACCTGTGCCTACACAGGCTATCATTGCCACAATGGGGAAAGGTACGAGTGCCGCAGCGATATAGCATACAACAGCGCAGCACATACTGCACAGCAGCATATTAGTAATATTCTTTCCGTACTTTGCGTATGCGGTACGGGTCAGTGCCAGCAGCGTTGCAAACAGTGCCATGCCCAGAATATCGCCCGTTACCTTCGGGATACCCAGCGAAGTTTCCATGAAGCTGCTTATCCAGTTGGTCATGGTATTCTCGGCTGCGCTGCCGAGGAAAATGCAGGCGACGCACAGCGCCATACCGAAGCCGCGGCGCTTATTCTTTGCGCTCTTATCGTTATGAGAGATATCCAGTTCAGGTATGGGCGAATTGAAATACAGCACGCCGGCAATCACAGGGAATACCGCAGCCAGCAGCACAAGATACATCCAGTTCTCCGCGCCGAAAATCCTGATGAAGACCGTGCCCAGAATAACGAAGCTTACAACGCCGTAGCCGTAAAGCGAATGCAGTATACTCATATCGCTTTCGGGATTATCCGAAGGCAGCGCGGCTACCAACGGGCTGAGCAGCACTTCGCAGAGACCGGCCGCGATAGAGAATATTATCGTACCGGCAAGCAGTCCCGCATAGGCATACTGAGGGAAAAGCCACGGCACCGTCGCATATACCGTAAGTCCAAGTGCGGTTATCAGCGGCATTACGCAGATGGTATTGCGGATATTGAACTTCTGCGGGAAGAAGGTCAGCACGAGGTCGACCAGCATCTGTGTGCAGAAATTCGCAAGCACCAGCGAACCCAGCAGCGTGTACGATATGTCATACATCTCATGGAAAATCAGAAACAGTATAGGCGGCAGGCTGAACGCGGAAGCCGTCGCAAGGTATGTATAATAGCATGTATACTTCGTTCTTTTGAATCCCTTGTCAGGCAAGATATCCACCCCATAATCTCATATTATTTAAGCATAATTATATCTCACACTGTCAGAAAAGTAAATACAGCCGCTTTGATTATCTCACAGCCGCAGGGGACATCAGATGCGTCTGCTTCCCGATTCGGAAAAATACCCCCCTGCCATGCCCGGCAAGGGGGGATTTTTTCATCTTATACTGTTCCACTTTTCGTACATTCTGTATACGTTTTCGGGCTTTGCGCCGGCGCCGAATTCGCACTGGGCGATGCAGCCGCCGTCCTGCCACAGGGTATCATACACGCTTTCAACGGCGCGGTCGATGTCGTCAATACTTCCGTGGGGCAGCAGGTGCTGGCGGTCCATCTCTCCCCAGAAGGTGATCTTTCCGCGATACTGCTTCAGCTTATCAACGCCTATGCAGAATATCTGGGTGTTCAGCGCATCAAGACCCATATCTATGAGCCTGGGTATTATGCGCAGGGTGTTTCCGTCCGAATGCATGAACACCTTCTTGCCCTTGCTATGGGCAATATCGATAAAATCGCGGTACATGGGAGCAAAATACTTATCCCACACCGTTGGCGGTATAACCTCCTATTCAAGAATATGAGTATATCCGCCGGAAATATAAGCGACGCGCTGGCTGTTGATATAAAAATCAATAATTGGCTCGGCGTCTTTGTCAACCATTTTATATTTCTGCAGCGTTTCATTTATAGAATTGAAGATCTTTCCGCAATAAGCAAAGCGCTGATCCTCGGAGTAAGCATTCCAGGTTTGGAAGTCAACGCCGATGTCATAGTCGGCAATATCGGCATCGGAATCGACAACCTCAATATGATAATAATCGCAAAGATCCTTCATCGTCTTTTCATAACCGCTTTTATCGCGGACGATAAGACGATAGATCTTTTTATATCCTCCCAAAAGGCCGGGGATCAACAGCATAAGGATGAAAACAGTCAGGCATCCGAGCTTTATCTTTTCAGAAGCCAAAAGTGGGATTTCTCTCGACATGGCCGCCTCCTTACGACAGAGACTCTAATAACTTGATCGCAATATCATAGTTATCGGGCTTTACATTGAGCACGGCCGCATATAAAGCGACACGTTTCGCCTGCTCGCGGTTTAAGGTCTCGGCAGACTTCCCGATTATAGGATCTCCGGTCACCCTTACTTTGATCGGCTCCTTGTCGGGAGCTTCATAAGTGAGCGTCACTTCCGGAGCGTCCTCCATATTCATGAGCCAGGACTTCTCGCAATGGAACAGATCCGCCATTGCTTTAATGTGATCCCTGGCGATGTTTTCGACTTCGCCTTTTTCCCAATTACAAATAGTCTGACGGGAGACACCGACAAACTTTCCGAGTTCTTCCATTGATAAACCGAGTTCAATTCTTTTGTTGTGAATCCGCTGTCCCATGATCTTACTCATACGATTACCTCCTTTTCAAGAAAATAACGCTTGAAGCAATAATAGTATATATTTCTTTGCCATATTTTTCAAGAATTTTTGTAAAAAAATAAAAAAATGCAAAAAA
>JAZRPZ010000014.1:0-56975 GCA_045649485.1 Clostridia bacterium | reverse complement strand
TATTGATACCGAGGATACCGATTTCGGCGTTGCGGCTATGAAGTATGCACTTTCGCTGGGTGTTGATACACTTATTCCTCCGGGAAATTTCCCGAGCTTCAGCTTTGCGGTCGACCATATTGAAGAGTGTCTCGCAAATCCGCTGAACGATAACGACATGGCTTATCTCAAGGGCAAGCTTGAGACCGTGCGCGGCAAGGAATTCTTCTGATAAACAAAAAACCGCAGGGTATCAAATGATACCCTGCGGTTTTTGTATTCAGCTGAGGTGTTCAAGCGCCATATGGGCTGCAACAGCGCCATCCGAAACGGCGGTGACAACCTGACGGAGATTCTTCGTGCGCACGTCACCTGCGGCATATACGCCGGGGATGTTGGTCTGAGTACTTTCGCCGGCGATGATATAACCGTTCTCGTCAAGGTCAAGCTGTTCTCTGACCAGCTCGGATGCGGGTTTTCTGCCGATGCTTACGAAAAGTCCGTCTACATTCAGGTCTGTATGTTCGCCGGTCTGTACATTTTTGAGCTTTACGCCGTTCAGCTTTTCATCATACAGCAGCTCGTCCACAACGCTGTTCCAGCGGAATTCCACATTCGCAGCGTTCATCAGCGGGTCATGATATACTTTCGTTGCTCTGAGAGTATCCCTGCGGTGGATAATGATAACCTTTTCGGCTATGCGGCTGAGCAGCAGCGCATCTGCGGCAGCGGAATTTCCGCCGCCAACTACGGCGACCGTTTTGCCCTTGAAGCGCATACCGTCGCAGGCGGCGCAGTATGCAATGCCTTTTCCCACCAGTTCCTTTTCATGTTCTGCACCAAGCTCCCGGGGATTTGCACCCGTCGCAATGACTACAGTGCGCCCGAGGAGCTTTCCGTTTGCTGTATATACTGTCTTCGGTTCGGATTTCAGATCGACCCGCAGCACATCTGCGCTGATGGTTGCAGCGCCGAATCGCGCTGCCTGGTCCTGCATTTTTGCCCCAAGTTCGAAGCCGTCTATACCGTGGCTGAATCCGGGATAATTATCTATTTCGTGAGTAAGCGCCATCTGTCCGCCGGCGGAAAGCTTTTCGATAACGAGAGTATCAAGTCCCGAACGGGATGCATACAGTGCTGCGGTGTATCCTGCGGGACCGCCGCCGATGATAAGCATATCGTATACCTTGCCATCGTCTGTCTCTTTTGCGGAAGGCATTTTATCCTCGATGAAGCTGATTATCTCATCCTTTGAACCGGGCGCTACGATAGAGCCGGTTTCCGTGCCTTCGCGGTAAAGTCTGAGTGTGGGGATGAGTTCGACTTTTTCATCGTCCCAAAGAGCATCGTCATCGTCCATATTGATCTTCACAAATTCGATGCGTCCAGCGTATTTTTCAGCCAGTTCTTCGACTGCGGGATTTATTCTGCGGCAGTATCCGCACCAGGGCGCCCAGTAGTCCACCAGAAGCGTGCGCCCTTCGGCGATCATTTCGTGCAGTTTTTCTATATTGATGATCGGAAGTTCCATTATATCAATTCCTTTCGGGCAGGTAATAACTGTCATCCTGTTTATATTATAACCCGAAAGGAGAACTTCTAACCAGCTTTTATGTATTGCTTTTGCGGCAGGAATAATCGGCGTCTATACGCTCGCGCCAGTCAGTCGGCAATGCACAATCACGGCGTACGGCAGTGATTGTATCGCTGAGTACCTCGTAATTGAGCGCGGTGCCTTCGCTGTCGCAATGATAATCCACGGCATGCTGTGGATCGATGCCAAAGCGTGAAGCTTCGGCAGCTGCATCTATATTGGCACCGAGGAATAAGAATTCCCAGCCGTATTTTTCCTGCTGACGCTTTATCATTGCCTGTACTTTTTCGTATGTATAGCGGCAGCTGGAATTTTCCATGCCGTCTGTAGTTATTATAAACATGGTCTTGGCGGGTATGTCCTCTTTGTGGGCATATTTGTGTATGTTGCCGATGTGGTGTATCGCGCCGCCTACAGCATCAAGAAGCGCCGTGCTGCCGCGGGGATAATATTCCTTTTCGGTCATCAAAGGTACTTTGCTCAGCGGTATACGATCATGGATAACAACAGAGACTGAGTCAAAAAGCACGGTTGAAACGAGTGTTTCGCCTTCGGTATCAAGCTGCTTTTGAATCATGGAATTGAAACCACCGATGGTGTCCTTTTCCAAACCGGCCATAGATCCGCTGCGGTCGAGTATAAAAATAAGTTCGGTCATAAATAAAACCCTCCTTCGTTTGCTTGCATTTGGAGTATACCGCAAACGGGGGAGGGAATGGTCGCCTCTCAGGCGACATTTACGTGCATAATAGCGGCAGATCGTTTTCGAAAAGTACGGCATTCAATTCATGAATATTGTAATTGCCGGTCACAATGAAATATTCGACTATTATATCGAATTTGCTGCTGTGTGTGAGCGCGTATCCTGCGCGGGAAATGAAATCGCGGGTGGTTTCTATATCAAGTTCGAGTGCGATCGCGAAGGAAAGTGCAGTAGGCTTTGAGGGTTTATAATCCGGATTATTTCGTATTTTGGAAAAAAGCTTTCGGTCGACATTTGCTCTGCGATATATTTCGGAATCCTTTTTGCCGCTTTTATCAATAAGTTTAAGCAGCGTTTCGGAAAATCCTGCGTCGATACCTGTAAGCAGTTCGTTCCAATCCGGTGCAGCGGAAGGGAGAACAGGCATTGGTATGCAGTCGGCTTGAAGCATGCCTTCGTCATGCCGGGCAGCAATTGCGCGTTTCTGCTGCTGCGTCTGCAGTCTGCGTGCATCATATTCTTTTCTTATGCCATATTCGGAGAATGTCTTTTCGAGTGTGTATGTGTCGTCGATATATGATGCAACAGAATCAAACAGCTTTTCGGAAAGCCTGAACTCATCGCGGCCGAAGACAACAAGATATACCTGCATGTCGTTTTCCATCAGGAAAGCGCTTATCTCGCTGATAGCTGCCCGCAGTGCGATGTGCTTTGGAAAACCATGATTACCTGCAGAAATAAGAGGAAAGGCTATTGATTCACAATTGAGAGTCTTTGCGGTGATCAGAGAATTTTTGTAGCACATGCGCAGTAAGGACTCTTCATCATTCGCTCCGTCTCGCCACACAGGTCCCACGGTGTGGATTACGTATTTCGCATTAAGTGCGAAAGCCGGTGTGGCTGCGGCGCTGCCCGGGGCAATATGACCGACAGCCTTTCTTGCGCTGAGTAATTCGGGACCGGCCTTGTGATGGATGGCTGAATCGATACCAAAACCTATGACGGGCTTAGGGTTTGCTGTATTCACAATAGCGTCCGTACACATGTTGACGATATCGTTTCTGACTATTTCAAACGGCATTGCAACCTCCGGAATACTGTGTATTTTTGTAATTATAGCATGTGGAAAGATATGTTGCAAACATGCATATTTATCGCAAAATAAAAGCTGCATGCCTGATGTTCCATCAGAGCAGACAAAAAAGAACCGGGATCCGAAAGGATTCCGGTTCTCTTTATCTGACCATATGCCTTTTGATAGGTATGGGCGTAATGTTTAAAGGTCTTGCGGGGGATAAATGGAAACCCGATGGTGAAGAATTTCCGGTCAGCGGGGATTATCGGATGCAAAAACAGTGAAGAGATACTTTCATGCAGCGCATGAAGTTATCTGGTCATTCGGCTGGCTTGAAGCGCTTTTTCAGAAGAATCAGGCCAACGATCAGCAGTGCGGGGAAGAGCGCGCCGACGAGCAAGCCGTACTTCAGGTTGCCATCTGCAAGACCGGCAATATTGCCCACCAGTGAAGGACCTACAGATGCACCCAGATCACCTGCCAGCGCCAGCAGAGCAAACATCACTGTACCGCCCTTGGGGCACTTCTGGGCAGAAATACTCAGCGTACCGGGCCACATGATGCCAACGGAGAGACCGCACAATGCGCAGCCGATCAAGCCGAATACGGGGGAAGACGAAAGTGAGGCGAGCAGATAGCAGAAAAGGCACAAAGCTCCGCAGCCAAGCATAGTCCCGGTCAGATCGAGCTTTTCGCTCATCTTGCCGTAGTATACCCTTGCAATTCCCATCAGTACAGCAAAAAGACAGGGGCCGGCCAGATCGCCGATCGCTTTCGTTACGCCTATGGCAGACTCGGTAAATGCCGAGGCCCACTGCAGCATCGAAGCTTCAGAGGATCCGGCACACATCATAATAAGTGCCAGCAGCCAAAATAACGGCATGCGCAGGAGCTGTCCCATATGCATGCCTTCGCCGTCTTCGACAAGTCGCTCAATGGGGCAATTGATGAAATTGAATGTATTGTACAGCGGGAGAAGTGCCCAGATAAAGGCAAGGATTTTCCAGTTTTCCAGTCCGAAGACCGCAAAGAACAGCGTAGAGCCCAGGATTACGCCTACACAGCCCCAGCAGTAGAAGGAATGCAGCAGGCTCATCATGCCGTCTTTGTTCTCGAACGGACAGGCTTCCACGATGGGGCTGATCAGCACTTCGATAAGTCCTGAGCCTATCGCATACAGAACTACAGAAATAAGTATGCCTATGAAAGGATCTGGGAGTATACCGGGCAGTATTGCCAGCAGAGCAAGACCTGCGGCAGATACCGCCTGTGAAGTGATAACGCATTTCCGATAGCCTATCCTGTCGGCAAACTTTGTTGCGGCGAAATCGATCAGGATCTGTGTCATGAAGAATACCAGCGGAATCAGCGCGATTTTTTCCAGCGGGATGCCGTAAGTGTTTTTGAACATCAAAAACAGCAGCGGGGCGAAATTCGCGGAAATTGCCTGCGTTACAAAACCAAGATAACAGGCCAAAAGTGTCTTGCGGTAATTCGGCTGCGAGACCATAGGTGTATATCTCCTTCCGGTAGCAGATGTATTTGCCTGTAGAGAGACAGTATATATCTTAGAAAGGTATTTTTTAGGAACGTAATCGGATGCATATTGTTCCTTGCTGCAATGAATGGCTCACGAAATGCACCTTAACAGGTTATTGTTGAAAGGAGCCGGATTATTCGGCCGCTTTGATCGCAACACCCTGTCCTGCGGCGATCTCAAGCTCGATCTGTCCATCGCAGACGTTTACTGTTTTGATAAAGCGATTGCCTTCAGGAGAAATTTCGTACACATTTGCCTTTGTGAATGCACAGTCCGGCACGTTCCATTTGCCGCTCTTTCCGTATTCGGAGTAGGCAATGAAGGTCTTGTTATCATCGGTCAGCGGCAGTATCACATCATTGCCCCGCTTGAGCACGATGCCGTTCTTCGTAATGGAAACATCCTCTGCACGGCTGACTACTCCATCGGCAAAATATACGGTATATTTCTTATCGTTCTCTGCATCGGGATTTTCAGTGTAATTCAGGCGCTTATAGCGATTGAGGTACACATACGGCACATGATATGTGCAGAATTCCTTTATGAATGCAGGTCCCCATGCGGCTGTATCGTTGCCGTTGTTTTTCCATATGTCTTCGCCGTGCATCGTTCCGTAAAACACGGGTATCTGTGCCTTATTGTTGAGATGACCGCTGTATACCGACGGCGCGATATCGATGCATTCCTGCATGCTCATCTGACTGGTCCACCATGTTGCCGGAATCTTGCCCAGGGTACGCATGGGAATATCTTCCCAGCGGGTCTCGGTCATATCTTCGCCTGCCTGCGCATACATCGAGCGGTTGGGATGGGTGATGGATTCATTGCGGAAATGATCCTCGCGATAGGTATATTCGCTGGTTACTTCAATGCCGAGGCTATAGATATAGTCAAGCATCTTGTTTCGTGCCTCATCCTGCTCCTCGACATAGGTTTTCGGATTCAGGCTTTCGGCGATACAGAAGTTGTCCAGATGTATAGTGCCGGCTTCGCGGATAGGAAGAACCTCACACAGGCGGTCGAACAGTCTCTTGAAAATACCGCTTTCCCAGAGCTGCTTGTAAGATGTCTTATAGCAGTTGCGGCCGTTGAGTATCTGCAGCACTGCCGGTTTGCCTTCAATATCGTTGCAGATCGCGTGCGCTGCAGCCAGTTCATCGAAGATACCGTCTTCCTTTACCAGATCCGACACATTGGCATGTAC
Source organism: Clostridia bacterium (assembly GCA_045649485.1). Lineage (GTDB taxonomy): Bacteria > Bacillota > Clostridia > Christensenellales > Aristaeellaceae > RUG11247. The sequence goes on along the minus strand of JAZRPZ010000014.1, from coordinate 50,880 downwards.
ACTGACAACGGTATTGTATTTCTTTGCCTCTTCTATCAGCCAAAGAAGGCTTTCACGTCCGCTGGCATCGCAATCACGCTTGAGATTATCGTTCACAGTATCCATTTCAGGCCAGCAATCGTCGTGACCTAAACCCTGCCAGCCGACGAGATAGATGATTTTCTGAATGCCCTGAGTGATATTATCTGTTGCCTTGATGATCTCCAGCGCCTGCTCAAAATTGATATAGACTTTGGAACTGTTGTTTTCGAAATCAGGGTCAGCAAGGTACATCTTCATCCACAGAGTTTTGGAATAATCATACTTGAATTTGTAATCCATATTATCTTCTCCTGCTTCGTTTTTCTGCGCTTATGCGTATGTTTCTGAATGGGCTAAACGGGAATATCTGTGAATATTATAGCATGCACAATGCGAAGCAACAATGCCTGCAGGAAAACAATGTTTCGTTCACCGGGTCCGTATTAGAATGATATTGAGGGTTTCTGAATACTCCATGCAGCCGGCATGTATAGTTTGCAGTCGGCTCCGCAAACTATGTGCATCATATTCAACAAGACAGTGTACAACCGGAGGAAATATGAGTGCACCAATTCATTCTATATGGCGTGAAACATCAAGCATCCATTCATTTGGACCGCTCAATTCTGATCTCAAGACAGATGTACTGATCATCGGAGGGGGAATGGCAGGTATTTTGTGCGCGCATATGCTGGAAAATTCCGGCGTAGATTATGCGCTTGTAGAGGCCAAAGACATCTGCAGCGGCGTCACTCAGAATACCACCGCCAAGATAACTGTTCAGCATGGACTGATATACAGCAAGTTGATGAGCAGTTTCGGATTTGAGAAGGCGCAGATGTACCTGCATGCCAATCAATTAGCGCTGAATGCTTATCGGGAACTCTGTGCAAAAGCAGACTGTGATTTCGAAGAAAAGGACAACTATGTATACTCGCGCCATAGCCGTGCAGTACTTGATGCTGAGCTTTCCGCACTGCAAAAACTCAGTGTTGCTGCACAGGTGAAAGACCATCTTCCTCTGCCGATCGATACCGTAGGTGCAGTCTGCGTACCCAATCAGGCCCAGTTCAATCCGTTGAAGTTCATATCAGAGATTGCAAAAAATCTGCGCATTTATGAGAATACGCCTGTTCTTGAGCTTGCGCCATACTTCGCCCGGACGTCACATGGAAACATCCGCGCAGAGAAGATTATCGTCGCAACGCACTTTCCCATGCTGAACAAGCATGGCAGCTATTTTATGAAGCTGTACCAGCACCGCTCCTATGTGCTGGCACTGGAAAACGCTCCCAATGTCCAAGGGATGTATGTAGACGAAGCGGACAAAGGGATGTCATTCCGCAATCACGGCGATTTTCTGCTGCTGGGAGGCGGCGGTCACCGCACGGGAAAGAAGGGCGGGGGATGGAGTGAACTTTATGAGTTTGCGCGTGCACATTATCCTCAGGCGCATATCCGCTGCCGGTGGGCAACGCAGGACTGCATGTCGCTGGACGGTATCCCGTATATCGGGCAGTATTCCAAAGGTACACCGGATATGTATGTCATTACCGGATTCAATAAGTGGGGAATGACCAACGTGATGGCAGGAGCCATACTGCTCCGTGACATGATACTTGACAAAGCACCTGACTGGGCAGAGGTATTCTCTCCTTCGCGCTTCATGCTGCATAAGCAGCTATTCATCAATGCAGCGGAGTCTGCATTTAATCTGATCACGCCGACTGCTCCGCGCTGTCCGCACATGGGCTGTGCGCTGAAATACAATCCGCAGGAGCATTCATGGGACTGTCCCTGCCACGGCTCACGATTTACGAAGGACGGAAAATTGATAGATAATCCCGCCACCGGCGATATGAAGGAGCATTGATATGAGCAACCGTCTTTCTTATGAATCCAGTCCCTATCTCCGTCAGCATGCAGATAATCCGGTAGACTGGTATCCATGGTGTGATGAAGCGTTTGCGCGCGCCCGCGAAGAAGACAAGCCTGTTTTTCTTTCTATCGGATACAGCACCTGCCACTGGTGTCACGTTATGGCTCACGAGAGCTTTGAATCGGATGATGTGGCCAACATCCTCAACAACGGCTTTATCTCCATCAAAGTGGACAAAGAGGAACGTCCCGATGTGGACAGCGTGTACATGAGGGTGTGTCAGGCGTTCACCGGCAGCGGCGGCTGGCCCATGAGCATTTTCATGACGCCCGATCAGAAGCCCTTCTTTGCCGGAACCTACTTCCCGAAGAACAGCAGGCGGGGAATGATAGGTTTTAGCGAATTGCTTACCGCAATCCGCGCCCAATGGGACAGCAACAGGGATGAACTTATCAGCCGAGCGGATGAAATCATTGAGCATCTGTCCGCTGCCACGCCGAATCATGCTTCATCGGATGCTGATCTGATAGAAAAGGCAGTTTTTCAGTATGTACGTTCATATGACCGTGTGAACGGCGGGTTCGGCGGCGCACCCAAGTTCCCGACACCTCACAATATTCTGTTCCTGCTGGAAAACTACCGCCGTACCGAAAACACCGTCTGCGCCGACATGACCTCGCGCACGCTCATGCAGATGTATCGCGGCGGCTTGTTCGACCACATCGGCGGCGGCTTCAGCCGCTATTCTACCGATGCGCGCTGGCTTGTACCTCACTTTGAAAAGATGCTCTATGACAACGCGCTGCTGATCATGGCCTATGCCCGTGCGCATTCGATAATTGAAGATCGTGCCGAAGCAGAGCTTTTCCTCAAAGTCGCCGAGCGAACCGCCGATTATGTGCTCCGTGAAATGACTTCGCCCGAAGGAGGGTTCTTTAGTGCATAGGACGCAGACAGCGAAGGCGAGGAAGGGAAGTATTACGTCTTCACACAGGATGAGATCGAGAAACTCATCCCTGCCGATGATTTCTCCGCGTTCTGCCGTAGATATGATGTGAGCCGGGAAGGCAATTTCGAGGGTAAAAACATACTGAATCTGCTGGGAAGCGATCCGTTTGACGAAGGCTCGGAACATCTCCTGAAACTGCTTTATCAATACAGGAAGGAGCGTCATTCCCTCCATCTGGATGACAAGATACTGACTTCGTGGAACGGACTGATGATCGCCGGTTTGTGCGAACTGTATCTTGAGAGCAGAGACCGCCGCTATCTGGAAGCGGCGCAGAAGGCCGATTGCTTCATTCGGGAACACCTTTATTCAAACGGCAGGCTGCATGCAGGTATTTCGTCCGGCAGACTGGGCGCAAATGCATTTCTGGATGATTACGCTGCGTATTGCATGGCGCAGCTCACACTATACCGTGCAACGCTGAACACAGACCATCTTGAACTTGCGCAGGAGCTTTGCGGCCATGTGCTGAACGAATTTGCAGACGAAGAAAGTGGCGGCCTCTATTTCTCTGCCCGTGGCAGCGAAAAGTTGATCCTCCGCCCCAAGGAAACCTATGACGGCGCTATGCCCAGCGGCAATTCGCTGATGGCATGGAATCTGGTAAGACTGTGGCAGCTGACAGGGGATGATATGTATCTTGAGCATATACGGAAGCAGCTTGATTTCATGACGGCAGAGGCGGCAGACTACCCAACCAGTCACGGCATGTTCCTCTGCGCTCTTCAGGAATTCAATGAACCATCCATGAAGGTGATTATTGTTTCCGGTGACGGATTCAAACCGGAGCAGGTCATCGGCGCATTTCATTCCCACGCAGTTCTGCGCCTTAAGACGCCGACAGACGAATATCCTCTCGTTAATGATAAAACTACCTATTATATCTGTGCCGGTACGCAATGCTTCCGACCGGTAAATGATCTTTCGCATTTGCATGATATGGTTCGGGTATAACTATATAGAAATAGGGACCTTCTGCCGAGGGCGGAAGGTCCCTGCTAATTCATGTATTCCATGAATCTGTAAAACCGATAAATTATACGGTCAAAACTCACTCTTTTTGTGGGCATATCCAAATGCGGCGTATACTGATTCCGTTTTATGTATGCAAAGAAGCGGCGTTGCACTTTTCTGCATCGTGATGACCGATGACAGCTGATATATTATTGTAATAAGTAAAGGCCATGTGATCCTGATATCAGCTTATTTAGACGCAATGAGAAGGTACCAGAGACGGCTCTATGCGCAATTTGAATAAAAAAAGAACCGAAACCCTTTCGGATTCCGGAATTTTTCTGGTCGAGGTGACAGGATTTGAACCTGCGACCTTTTGGTCCCGAATTGTACGCTAAAGTCGTACTTTGTCAACTTATGACAGGAAAATGGGCTATATTCAAGGGGTGATTTTGTAAGAGTAGGACATGGTATGACACATTCCGTTGCAAAAAAGTTGCAACCGTTGCAATATTTCCGTGAGTATTGAAAATGAATTATGCAAGAACACTCAGCCATATTTCACTTTGTATGATTTTCTGGAGGGAAATGCAACTAGTCATTTGAGGATAATGCAGTACATATTTGATGGGCAAAAACGACAATAACGGACAAATGTCTTGCGTATGATGGAATCTTGAGGTATACTGAATACAGTAGATCATGTGGATCAGAGGTACGAGCAATGGATAAAAAGCAAGATACATTCCCCAATGAAGCCTTGGCAGAAATCAATGTAAAACTGGAGCAGATACTGCAGAATCAGGAGCAATTATTCGATTTGCTTGGACAGATCGGTAGTGCTCTGGTAACCTTTTCGAAGATGAATAAAGTAGTCCATCAGGATGAAATCAAGAATGAACGCCATAGAGATATACTGGCTCGGTATGGTGAAGTGTGCCAGCAAAAGGTTGCGGCAGAAATCCTGGATGTGACGCCGAAGACCATATCCAGGTGGATAGAAGAAGGCCGCCTGAAGGTGATTGGAAGTAAGGTAGATGTCAGATCCATTTGCGCATATTTAGACTCTGGTATTCCTAAGGGACAAAGCGTTAAGCGGAAAAAGCGTTCTTCTCAGAAAACATGGCAGGAAGCGTCGAAAGTAAATCTGAAAGATCCTGTTATAGTCGATAATGCTGTTTTGAGTGATGGCGACGCGGAGAAGATGAGCGATTTTGAGAGAGCTTCGCGCGGTATTAAGCGTAAGAGATAAGTACTTTACTGCGTTGATGTATGCGAGGTATGGACATATGAGTGATACTGGAAAAAAGAAGGTTCTTGCGAAGGTAGTATACTTTGATGAGGGATCAGTGACAGATTTTCTGCAAATTGCGGCAGGGGGACAACTCAACAAAACTACAGAGTTGCTCAAGAATAGTTCTGCTGAGGCAAATGTTTCCGCCGACGGTAAGATGTCTGTCGGAATTAGTAGTGTATTTAGATCGTTGCTAGGCTTAGAAGCAAAGGTCGGGGTGGAATCTAAAATAGGCGCTCAGACTAAATCAAATGAGATGGCCCACCATATTTTGCAGAATACTATTCTGACTGATTTTTATACATTGGTAAATGAAGGTGAAGAAAACGGAGTCCGCTGTTTTACGAATTATAGAATAAAAGTAATCAAGGAATCTCTTGGCTACTATATTATGCTCTCGCCTTATATGAGTATGCTTCAGAGTAAGAATGGAATCAAAATCGATAATATGCCTGATATGGCGGTTGCGGTGGATAAGCTCGATAATACGCTGCGTGAAGCCAAGGGTTATTATGAATTGGTAGGCGTGAGTTCATCTGGCAAATCAAAGGTAGTCTTTCGTTTTAATCTGAATGCTTTTAGAAACAACTACAAGATTTCTGATCTGACCAAAATGGATCTCATAATATATGCCATTAAAGTTGGTAAAACAACAGCCGATAAGTTGAATATAAAATCTGAACTAGATATTCCAGTTATAGCTCCACGCACGTTGGATAATCCCTCTTACGCAGAACTAGCGCAGGAAGAAGATGCAACAACGGAACAGATAGATACCAGTAAAATGGAGATTTATGATGTGCTTCTAGCGGGGGTGGCTGGTACAAAATGAATAAAGTCATTGTATTCTATGGTTCTAAACGAGATTTTGACTCGCGGCTTGAAAAAGATGAGGTAGTTTCGTCTTTCACCACTTTTATGGCGATAATCCGGGACTATAATGCTAAATTGCGCCCAATGAACACACGGTATCAAGAGGAAGTCTCGGAAAAAAAGAACATTGATGTGTTGGTGGTAAGGGCTGAAGAATTTGGTTCAGTTCTAGATCATGTGATTCACAATTTCATTAGCATAATCACGTGCTACAACAATATTGACACGTTATATCTGCACAATCCTCCCCACGCAATTGTGGCAGCAATTGAAGCTCAAAGTGAAGCAGAGATTGAAGTGGATAAAACGGAATATTGTCAGATTACGCGTGAGAGTTTAAAAGGTGCATATGAAGAGCTTAGAAATAAGGTGATCGGACAATCTGAACAGAAGCGAAGGTTGATTTCGACAATCTACAAAAGCACCGGTATAAACTATCGCAAACCTATAGTTGTCATGCTGCTTGGCCCATCAGGAGTAGGAAAAACCGAGACGGCCAAAGTGATCAGTCAATATTATGGTGGAGAATTGCTGAGAATTCAGTTCTCTATGATGCAAAATCAGGAAGCATACAACTATATATTTGGAGCAGAACACTCTCGCAATAGCTTGGCTCGCGATTTATTGGGGCGTGAAACGAATATAATCCTTATTGATGAATTTGATAAAGTAAATAGCGTTTTTTACAATGCGTTTTATCAGATGTTTGATGAGGGGGTATATGTTGATACAACATATAAAGTGGATCTCTCTAATACGATAATCATATGCACCAGCAATTTTGCATCAGGAGAAGAAGCGAGGGAGAAATTAGGAACTCCAATTTTCTCACGATTTGATGCGATGATAAAGTATGATTATTTGTCGGTTGATGAGAAACGGGCGATCCTTACAGATATATATACCACAGCTAGGAATCGATTGCATAATGACGAGCAATTGATAATAGATTCCAAAGAGATATTTGCACTGTTTGATAAGAACCTCGAACGATACACAAATGTACGCAGTTTGAAGAACAGTGTGGAGGAAGCGATCTACTCTTGCCTATTTGATGTATATATCTGTGATGTGAATGAACAAACAACTGAGGAAAAAATGTAAATGATATTCCCTGAATATCAAGGTGCCATGTTTGACTAGTTGCGTAAAACATGTTATACTAACTACGCAGCATTAGCTCAACAAGGCTAGAGCAGCCTTCCAGTGGTAAAACCCAGGAGGGAAGATCCCGGTTCGATTCCGGGGTGTTAAAGAACATCCGCAGTGGTGTTTTTTAACACCCCGAAATAGGGAGATTAGTCGTTATGATTGAGATCTACAGAGCAGCGTGTGAGAACGTTAAGGTGCTCAAACAACAGGCAAAATCCATTAAGAGGATGCTGAATCGTGCGTTGGCTAATCATCGGTGGGATGAAGTCAATACTCTCACGAAAACATACGCGCTATTGTACTCTGCATATGCTGAGGTTTCATTTCTCAAGATGATCCATACTCCATATGGATTTTCTGATAGCTATATCAAAGAAATTCAGAAACAGCGTAATTTAGAAGAGAAATGGGAAAAGTGCTTTGAATTGGCTTTTGCTGCGATATTGACAGATAATAATAAAGGTAGCATATCCAATCAAAAGCTTAAGCTCGAAAGAATCCTAAAGGAGTATATAATCAAGCCAAGTCAGATCCGAAATAAGATAGCTCATGGTCAATGGAAGATATGTTTGAATTCGGAGTCTATTGCGGTGAATTCTGACACAACCGCATTGGTCGCGGATCTTGATTATGTTCGGGTTGATATATTATTCAATGTATATGACATATTCTCTCGTTGTATTGAAGATTTAATTGAATCTCCCAAACGAGCACATTTTAAATATTTCTATAGCAACTGTGCAGAATTGGACGAATACCTAGAAACTACTAAGTTGTATACGAAAGAAAGCAAATTGCAAGTGCTTCAGGAATCACCGAAAATTAAGAATAAACCGAAAATCGAAACAAGAGGTTATTAGAATACCAAAAGGTCGCAGGGCTCTTTCATTTGTGCATTTTATGCTAAATATCGGCTGAATTAAGCGATATAGCAGGCATTATGCACAAAAACTAAAGAGAGGCTGCGACCTTTTGGTTTTTTGGGGGGAGAGGGGGCAAAGAGGCTCCCGAAATACGAACGGATGTTTTGCTATGTTATATCATGCCCGCTGTTGTTATATGAAGGAAACCCTCTCTTTTGCCATCATCGGACATGGATGAAAATATTCCGTTGCAAATTCGTTGCAACATTATGCTAAGATGAAAGGTGCCTTGCTGCAAGAAGTCACATTGAAAATTGCATTTTTTATACACAACTCTAGTTTGCGACATAAACACATAAATTATCTTTTGATATATGTTTGATTCCTGCTTGTTGGCTTATTGGGTAATCCCATTACAATCAATCCCTTTTCAAGTGCGGGATTGATATAGAGCTTGCGTAGATTTTCTTTGGACTTTAATCCCAGTGCAGACATGATTTGTGCAGCAGTATAGGGCACATCATATTCCATTACATTTAGCAAGCGGCGTACATGTTCGGAAAGATAAGCATCTTCTCCTGTGATTTGCGTTAATGCCCAATCCAGTGTAAGATTGATCTTATCCAGCATAAACTCAATAAAAGTATCAGATCGGCCTGTGGAATGGCAGGCGGCAATTGCTTCATAATATTCATCTTGAAACTCGTGAATACGGCTTTCCAGTGGTAAATACTGAAATACAGGATTCCATGCTGAAAGCAACGCTGTCTGCCAAAGACGTGCCATTCGTCCATTACCATCTGCAAAAGGGTGGATAAAGACAAACTCATAATGGAATATGGAAGAGAGGATCAGGGGGTGAACGGTATTGGCAGCTGTATGCAACCAATTGAAAAGATCCTTGATTTGTCCGGGAACCAAATTTGGAGGTGGTGCCATAAAGATACAACGATTACCTTTGAATACACCTTCGCTGCCACTGCGAAATACACCTGATTCCTGTACAGTGAAAAGTGTCATGATACCATGCAGTTTTTTCAGGTCATCAACGGAGAAAGGATCAAAATTACCAATCAAGTCATAAGCCTGATAAGCATTTTTGACTTCTTGAATTTCTCTCTGCGGTCCAAACACAGTTTTACCGGAAATAACGCCTTTTACCTCATCGAGCGAAAGAGAATTTGCTTCAATGGCAAGAGAAGAATGGATGGAACGGATACGGTTATTGCGACGAAGATGCGGTTTAGATTCAAAATTGCGGTAATTACTGATACGACCGATTTTTTCGGAGATTTGAGCAACCAACATCAGCATTTGGTTTGAAATTGTGAATGGTGGTTCGTAGTGCATACTCCTGACCTCGCTTTCGTTTATATTATACCGTTTTGAAAGGTTTTTAGCAATATCTTAAGTGTTATCTTGCGTGGTTTCTTGCGTACCTTGCTTTGTTTGCTAAGCATATATCTATTTTACCAGATGAGCTTAATATTATTACACAATGGTGCTACTGTTGGATTTGCGAAAGAGGAATCAAGCCCAAAGATTATTATCCTAAAAATATCGTAAGGCAAAATCTCAATCCTGAAGCGCCAAATCTCATATGGGTCAGCGATGTGACCATAGTGAAAACACGGGAAGATACAGTGTATATTTGTTCGATTATTGATCTGTTTTCAAGAAAAGTGATCGCAGCCAATACCAGCAGTACCAACAATACAAGCTTGATCGTAGCTACATTTTCAGAGGCTTTCTTCAAACGAAAATGTCCGAAGAATCTAATCTTTCATCGCGATCAGGGTTGTCAGTATACATCATATCTTTTTTCGAACCTTCTGTTGAAACTCAAGGTGAGACAGTCCCTGTCAAAACCCGGATGTCCATACGATAATGCTGTATGCGAATCATTTTTTCGCAGTTGAAAAGGAGGAGATCAATCGAAGCGGCTATGAAAACATAGCTCATCTGGCCTCTTACCTGGAAACCTACATACATTTCTATAATAAAAGACGACCTCATCAGAGCTTGAATTATCAAACACCTGATGAGGTTGAGAAAGTATATCCAAAATAAAAAAAACAGCACCGCAATATTGGAAATTCCACTTTCGTGTGTCCAATATTGCGGTACCATCTCAACTATGAGTTGCTGGTACGATAAGCTAACAAATACTCGCGGAGTGATTCAATGGCACATTCCTGTCCAGAGGTTAAGCCGAATAGATACGTCTTCAAAACATTATATCTAATCATACGGTTTGTATGCTTATTCAAGCCTTCAGAAGATGCCAATTTGTATTTTTTGAGCATGTCAAAAAGCTGGTTTTCTTCAGTTGAAAGAGTGGTCGAGAGCTCCATATCGTTTTCGAACAATTCATACAACATAATAAATTGATTCAGCCTTACAGAATACTTCGCTTCCATGGGAATTGCATCACGTATCATTTGGAATGCAACACAGAATAGCGTATATAGCTGTGTTTTTCGCTGCATGAACTGACGAGAATTATCGCTGAAAAACTGCTTAATAATCTCTACGGCAGCCCGAATTGCTTCTTTGTCAAGGGTTGCGTCATCATAATTGGACTTGTATACATCATAAGCCTGATTAAGAGCTGTTTGATCTGTTTGATCAATAATTCCATTTTTCCAAAGCAGTAACAACGAACCGCAAAATTCTACATCTCGCATTCGTCGAACATCTGATGCTTTGAAAAGAGCGTATTCTTCCCAGAAGCTATCTTCTGCCAATTCTTTGCAAGTGGCTGAAAATTCGCCACTCATACTATTTCTGCGCTCTTGATCATTTAGACTGTAATTCGTCAAATTGAGCCTGCGAAACATAACAGCAATATCGTCTCTGGTTACAGTTGTGTCTATTTCAACAATCGTAAGTCGGTACTGCCATATTTTGTTTTTTATTTCTGGAGCCAATTGTGAAAAGTACAGATTACCGTAGAGCGTTTTCATTTCTTCATCAAGCATATGCTTAGGCAAAAGCTTAAACTTACCCTCAATGAATTCTGCGAGTGTAGACACCCTCTGCTGACCGTCTACAATATGGGTAATCGCATCACCTGTGTCGGGATCCGTTGAGGCCTTCCAAAAGAATAGTTCCGGAATTACAAATGACATTAGAATTGTTTCGATTAAGCGGATCTTATCTTTGATATCCCACACAGAACGTCGCTGATAGGAAGAATCAACAATAAGTGTGCCGTCCTTATAAGCTTTATATACTTCTGAGATGGTTTTGAAATTCGGTACAGATGCGAACATATTAACCTACAACTTCCTTCCCAATGGTTTCCTTCAAACGATGAACACTGTCGATTTGGTATTCTTGTAAATCTTCCCAATTTCGATAAATCCTATATGAGATTGGATGTATGATACCCAAAGAAGATTGCAGCGTTCTAGTAACCGGACCGGTTTTTTCTTTCCAAAACTTACTCGAATGCACGAAAGTGCATAATGTCTTATCGTTTATGTATCCTCGAAAGATTTCTGATACAATCTTAGTGTATTGGATTTGGCTTACTGTTTCGTGCTTTCGTGCTTCACGTAAGCAATCCCATGCTTCGAGATATAGTTTATCCGATACAATTGCAACGTCAATGTCCGAAATGAGACCGTCTGGTGATGGATCAGAAATAAAAGGCCGCAATTTCTTGAATGGAGATAAGCTAAAACCGGTTTTAGCACTACCAACCATTTGTGCACTATGGAAGCTTAAATGAAATCCATTTGAAACGATTTCGTTAAAACGATCCTGTGCGTCAACAGCCTCACTGGCATTATTACATAGATACGAAAAGAAATACCAATTGGGAGATTTTATTATGTACTTCATAACAAAATCATACTCGCTCAATTGCATCAAATCGCGAGATAACGCCTCTTGTGTAAACTCCATATAAAGGCCTCCCACCTCTTATCAGTTGCATAGATAGTTCATGATATCACATGCCAATCCCAAAGATAGCAGATAAGGAACACCATTTGCGATGGTTTTAAATTTTGCCGATAACGATATCTTATCTGGTAAAGAGACGAAAGCAGGGACGGATTGAATCGCCAAGGCTTCGGATACACTTAAACGACGTGGTTTATATGGATGTAAATGCACTTCGTTATTACCATACGCAGCAGTCGGTGAATATCTCCAACGGTGCAAACGTTTGAACGACTTTCCGCTAGTGTGTCCCTCCATAATTGTGAAATAGCGTTCAATACTTTTGATTTTGAAAGTGTCGCGGGAATTCTCATGATTAGTGACATCATTTTTTTGAAACCAGTATTCGACTGTTAAATCCTCAAAGATCCCTTCTGGCTTTTCGCATGCTCCATCGCATTGAAATGGTGATTCATGCGGCCAGTTTGCTTTTTCAATATCCTTTACGCTGTATTTTTTGCTCATTCCAAACTGAAAAGGGCCTTTCTTCTGTGCAAGATTATTTCGAATACCAACCAAGAAAAGCCTCTCTCGGTTTTGCGGCGTTCCGTACTCAATTGCGTTTTCTATACTGTCAGATAACAGATATCCTGCATCTGTTAGTTCTTTTTTTAACTCTAAATAGAATTCACGATGTTTTTGTGTAGAGTACAATCCTTTCACGTTCTCAAAAACGAAAAAACCCGGCCGACGTTTAATAATTAGCTCAGTGTATACTTTAGTAAGGCGACCATTCTTGCCATCAGCACCTTTGTTCTGGCCAGCAATAGAAAAATCAGGACAAGGCGGCCCCCCGATAAAACCAACTAAAGTGTTAGCTGATAGACCGTTAGTTGCTTTTTCCCAGACTTCATCATTCAAAAAATCCTCAGCATCGCAACAGTGATATCCGTACTTTGGTGGACGATAGTTGGGCATATTTCGACGTGCATATTGGTAGCATTCCAAATATATAGAAGAAAACTCATTAACGAATTCTATGGGGAATCCAGCCATAGCAAAGCCCAAATCGAGAAATCCAATGCCAGAAAAGAATGAAAAAACCTCAATGTGTTGCATGCTTTATATACACTCCGAAGTTCTAGTTTTCAAATTTGAGAATTACGATTCTAAAACTCCACTATAATTATACAGCATCCTTGTAAATTTGTAAATGGATCAGGAGAATCCCCTTTGTTTGGCGGCTAAAACGGTATATGTTCCGGTATTTTTCATATTTGTGCATGGGAATCAAAGCTGAGTGAATTTCTTAGAACAAACTATATAAGATTAACCTCATAACCATGTGCTTGCGTAAATACCGGTGATAGAATTCATCGGTGCTTTTAATGGTCACAAACGCTGAAATCGGTTTATATAAACTCATGGTGCTTTGGCTCAGTTGGTAGGACATACTGGCCGATGTACATAACGCTTAATCCGATGCGGAGCGTTCCGTGAATGTGACACGGGTCACAAACGCTGAAATCGGCTTATATAAACTCATGGTGCTTTGGCTCAGTTGGTAGAGCACATCGTTCACATCGATGGGGTCACTGGTTCGAGTCCAGTAAGCACCACCACAAACCCTCAGTCGCAGGACTGAGGGTTTTTTTGTTTTATATCCAGACTCATGCTACATTTGAATGATATTGACGGTGCCGAATACTACATCCAATCTGCAGGAATAGTTAGCTGTTATCTCCACAAAATATGAGCAGCATTATCAGGCAAGACATAAATAACCGGAGGATATATGACAGCACCTATCTGCTCCGTCTGGAGCGAAACAACAAATCTCCCTTCTTTTGAACCGCTTCATTCCGACCTTAAGACAGATGTTCTGATTATCGGAGGCGGAATAGCCGGTATTCTGTGCGCGCATATGCTGGAAGATTCCGGCATTGATTATGCACTTGTAGAGGCAAAACGCATCTGCAGCGGCGTTACCCAGAATACTACTGCGAAGATTACCGTTCAGCATGGTTTGTTTTATAGCAAGTTGATGAGCAGTTATGGATTTTATAAGGCGCAGATGTACCTGCATGCCAATCAGCTCGCACTGAAAGCTTACCGGGAGCTATGCGCAGAAGTAGACTGTGATTTTGAAGAAAAGGACAACTATGTGTACTCATGCCATAGCCGTGACAGGCTGGATACTGAGCTTGATGCATTGCAAAAACTCGGGGTTCCTGCGCATATGAAGGAACATCTTCCTCTGCCGATTGATGCCGTAGGTGCAGTCTGCGTTCCAGATCAGGCGCAGTTCAATCCGTTGAAGTTTATCTCATCCATAGCACAAAAGCTGCGCATTTATGAGAATACGCCAATTCTTGAGCTTGCACCGTACTTCGCCCGGACGCCCCATGGAAAAATCCGTGCGAAGAAGATCATTGTTGCCACGCACTTTCCAATGCTGAACAAGCATGGCAGCTATTTTATGAAGCTGTTCCAGCACCGTTCCTATGTGCTGGCGCTAGAAAATGCTGCCAACGTGCAAGGGATGTATGTAGACGAAGCGGACAAAGGGATGTCCTTCCGCAATCACGGAGACTTTCTGCTGCTGGGTGGTGGCGGTCACCGTACGGGCAAGAAGGGCGGGGGATGGCGTGAGCTTTATACGTTTGCGAGTGAGCATTATCCGGAGGCGCATATCCGATGCCGGTGGGCGACGCAGGACTGCATGTCGTTGGACGGGATTCCGTACATCGGGCAGTATTCCAGGCATACGCCCGATGTGTATGCCATTACAGGTTTTAATAAATGGGGAATGACTGGCTCGATGGCCGGAGCCATATTGCTCCGCGATATGATCCTTGACAAAACGCCCGACTGGGCAGAGGTATTTTCCCCCTCGCGATCTATGCTGTATAAGCAGCTATTCATTAATGCAGCGGAGTCGGCGTTCAATCTGATCACGCCGACTGCTCCGCGCTGTCCCCACATGGGTTGCGCGCTGAAATACAATCCGCAGGAGCATTCGTGGGACTGTCCCTGCCACGGCTCCCGGTTTACAAAGGACGGCAAATTGATAGATAATCCCGCCACTGGCGATCTGAAGGAGCGTTGATATGAACAATCGTCCCGCTTAAAGCCGATGTGAATTGCGAAAATCAACAAGGCGGGCCCATTTGTCTATACAGCATCTTGTTTGCTTCATACTCTCTATAAAATCTGCTGCCTTGATAAACCTCTTACAATTCCGGTATTTTATTCATACCTATCAGTGTTATTCTTTGAATGTCCCAAGGAAAAAGAGACAAGAAAAGAAAGAAGGTATGTTTCATGAA
Organism: Clostridia bacterium; assembly: GCA_045649485.1. Lineage (GTDB taxonomy): Bacteria > Bacillota > Clostridia > Christensenellales > Aristaeellaceae > RUG11247. The sequence continues at coordinate 35,615 of JAZRPZ010000014.1, read as the reverse complement.
GAAGATCATTTGTATGGTTCTGGCACTGGTAATGGTTTGCTGCGGTTGTGCGGCATTTGCCGAAGAAATCAATGTAATTTCCCGAGAAGACGGATCCGGCACCCGCGGCGCGTTTATCGAGCTGTTCGGAATCGAGCAGAAGAATGAAGATGGTGAAAAGATCGATTACACCACCGACGAATGTGACATAACCAACTCTACTTCTGTTATGATGACCAGCGTTGCAGGCAACGAGTGTGCCATTGGTTACATTTCTCTCGGTTCCCTCAATGATACCGTTAAGGCTTTGTCCATCGATGGAGCAGAAGCTTCTGTAGAGAACATCAAGGCCGGAACTTATAATGTGGCTCGTCCTTTCAATATCGCTACTCTTGCCGAGCCCAACGATGTTGCGCAGGATTTCATTAACTTCGTTATGAGTGCAGAAGGTCAGGCTGTGATCGAAGCCAATGGCTACATCGCAGTTGTTGAGGATGCCCCTGCTTTCGAAGGCGGCAATGTCAGCGGTAAGATTGTGATCGCCGGTTCTTCCTCTGTAACTCCTGTGATGGAGAAGCTGGTTGAAGCTTACATGATCATCAACCCCGATGTGGAGATCGAACTGCAGCAGAGCGACTCTTCCTCTGGTATGACCTCTACCCGTGACGGCGTGTGCGACATCGGTATGGCTTCCCGTGCACTGAAGGATTCTGAAATCGAAGCCGGTCTGGTCCCCATGACCATTGCTATGGACGGTATCGCGGTAATCGTAAGTCTTGACAATCCTGTTGAGGGTCTGACTACCGAGCAGGTGCGCGACATCTACATGGGCGAAATCACTGACTGGAGCGAAGTTGATGAATAAGTCACTTCAGCAGGTCGGGGAATCTCCCCGGCCTGTTTTTCACAAGCAGGCCTTAAAGGAAGGAATGGCCAGGATCCTGTTCACGCTGACAGCGTGCATCTCAATCCTTGCAGTTGTGTTGATCTGCGTATTCCTGTTTGTAAATGGCATTCCCGGCATGGCGAAGATTGGTGCGTGGGATTTCCTTTCCGGAGAGAAATGGAAGCCGGGCAATGAAGTCTTCGGAATTCTGCCATTTATTCTGGGTTCCATCTATGTAACGGCGGGCGCGCTGATCGTAGGCGTACCTGCTGGGCTGTTGACAGCAATCTTCATGTCCCGTTTTGCATCAAAGAAGATTGTGAAGGTCATGAGGCCTGCGGTATCCCTGCTGGCGGGCATTCCTTCGGTTGTATATGGCTTTTTCGGATTGGTGGTGCTGGTGCCGCTGGTGCGAGAGATATTTGGTGGTACAGGTTCGTCACTGCTGACGGCAAGCGTACTTCTGGGTATGATGATCCTGCCGACAATCATTACGGTGTCTGAATCAGCACTGAACGCCGTGCCTGCCAGTTACTATGAAGGTGCGCTGGCGTTGGGAGCAACCCATGAGCGCAGCGTTTTCAGTGTAGTACTGCCAGCGGCGAAGTCAGGTGTGATGGCGGGTATTATTCTCGGTATAGGACGTGCTATTGGTGAAGCTACGGCTGTAATGATGGTCGCCGGAAATCGAGTCACTATGCCAAAATCGCTGCTGAAGGGTGTGCGTACTTTAACCAGTAATATAGTTATGGAGATGGGGTACGCTGTTGATCTGCACCGCGAAGCACTGATCGCTACAGCAGTGGTATTGTTCGTGTTTATACTGATTATAAATGTACTGACCAGCATACTGAAAAGGAGAAATCGCTGATGTTTGCAAAGATTCAGTCAAAAGTATACCGCTTTGCAGTGTACGCAGGCGCCTTCTTTTCAATGGCGGTGCTGTGCCTGATTGTCGGGTACATCCTGATCAAGGGCATTCCGCATATTAAGCCTGAATTGTTTGCTTGGAAATACAATTCCAGCAATGTATCCATGATGCCTTCTATTATAAATACTCTGCTTATGACGTTGATCTCGCTGATAGTGTGCGTTCCCCTTGGCATTGGAGCGGCAATTTATCTGACCGAATATGCCAAGCGAGGCAGCAAGCTTGTGAAGATCGTGCGTATGACAGCGGAGACATTATCCGGTATTCCTTCGATCATTTATGGACTGTTTGGTGCCCTGTTTTTTGTGGTGGCGCTGAAAATGGGACTTTCTCTGCTTTCCGGCGCGCTGACTCTTTCAATCATGGTTTTGCCTACGATCATGCGAACCACGGAAGAAGCTCTGCTTGCTGTTCCGGACAGTTTCAGGGAGGGAAGCTTTGGTCTCGGTGCGGGGCGGCTGCGTACAACTTTCAAGGTTGTTCTGCCCTCCGCGGTGCCGGGAATTCTCTCAGGCGTGATCCTTGCTGTCGGGCGCATTGTAGGTGAAACCGCCGCACTGATATATACGGCGGGAACCGTAGCAAAAGTTCCGGACAGTATCCTTGATTCTACCCGTACACTTGCCGTACATATGTATACCATTTCGACTGAGGGCCTGTATATTGATCAGAGCTATGCAACCGCTGTTGTGCTGCTTGTAGTTGTTCTGGGTATCAATACGCTTTCGTCCTTCATTGCAAAGAGAATCGGAAGGAGCCACACATGAGCAAAATCGAAATTGCGAATTTAAATCTGCACTATGGTAGTTTTCATGCTTTGAAGAATGTAAACCTTTCCATCAACGAAAGAGAAATAACGGCATTTATCGGCCCCAGCGGATGTGGCAAATCCACGTTGCTTAAATCACTTAACCGTATGAACGATCTGGTGGAAGGCTGCAAGATCGATGGCAAAGTGTTGCTGGATGGCGTGAATATATATCGTGATATGGAGCCTTCACTGCTTCGCAAGCGCGTTGGTATGGTATTCCAGAAGCCCAACCCGTTCCCGATGAGCATTTATGATAATATTGCATTCGGTCCCCGTACCCACGGCATTCGCAGCAAAGCAAAGCTGGATGATATCATCGAACGCAGCCTGCGCAATGCCGCAATTTGGGATGAACTGAAGGACAGGCTGAAGAAGGATGCGCTGGGACTTTCCGGCGGTCAGCAGCAGCGCCTTTGCATCGCCCGGGCTCTTGCTGTAGAACCGGAAGTGCTGCTGATGGACGAACCCACATCAGCCCTTGATCCTATTTCCACCAGCAAAATTGAAGATCTTGCGCTGCAGCTCAAGCAGAATTATACCATCGTCATGGTCACTCATAATATGCAGCAGGCGGCGCGCATCTCTGACCGAACAGCTTTCTTCCTGCTTGGAGAAGTGATTGAATATGGCGAAACGCAGAAGCTGTTCTCAATTCCTCAGGATAAGCGTACAGAGGACTATATAACGGGAAGGTTCGGTTAAAAGCCGAACGAGCGAAGGCGATTGCTCGCAATCGCAGAACGAAACCAGCGCCGGATGAAACCTGGTGATGACCGACAAGAAAGGTTTGGGTTATTGACGTGAGAAATCGTTTTGATGAACAGTTGGAGCAGCTGAATAATCATCTGCTGGAAATGGGCGGCTTGATCGAACGATCAATTGAAACCGCAACCCGTGCATTGATAAAGCAGGGGGTAGAGGAGGCAAAAACCGCTATCGCTGCCGACCAGGAGGTTGACCACAAGGAACGCGAGATCGAATCTTTGTGCTTGAAATTACTTTTACAGCAGCAACCTGTGGCAAAGGACTTGCGTTTGATCTCCGCAGCGCTTAAAATGATAACAGACATGGAACGCATTGGCGATCAGGCGGCGGACATTTCCGGTCTTGTTATCTATATTGCACAGGAGCCTTACTTCAAGGATTTGGTGCATCTTCCGCAGATGGGCGAAAAAGCCATTCAAATGGTTCGCGGAAGTCTCGATGCCTATGTAAATAAGGATCTGGAACTTGCACGACGTGTCATGAATATGGATGATGAGATCGATGACCTGTTCAACATTGTGAAGAATGAGCTGATTGGTCATATTCGCTCCGACGCGTCCTCCGGTTCTCAGGCCGTTGATCTGCTGATGATTGCCAAATACTATGAACGCATCGGCGACCATGCCCAGAACATTGCCGAATGGGTAGAGTATGCGTTGACCGGCAAACATAAAGGAGTTTTTCTTACATGATTTACTACGTGGAAGATGATGACAGCATCCGGGAGCTTGTGGTCTACACTCTGAATCAGATGGGGATGGAGACGCATGGATTTACCTGTGGAAAAGAATTCTGGCCTGCTGTGGAAAAAAATCTGCCGGAATTGATCCTGCTGGATGTAATGCTGCCCGGTGAGGATGGCCTGCATATACTGAAGCTGCTGCATGATGATGCGAAAACAACAGATATTCCTGTGATTATGATCACTGCTAAGGGAACAGAGTTTGACCGGGTGAAGGGGCTTGACCTCGGTGCGGACGATTATATCGTGAAGCCTTTTGGCATGTCTGAACTGATAGCCCGTGTCCGTGCACGTTTGCGCCGTGTCGCCTCCAAGCCAAACACGGATGTGCTGACTATCGGGCGTTTGACATTGGACAAGCGTGCCCACAGTGTAAGATTGGAGCAGCAGACGCTGCCTCTGACCATGAAGGAATACGATCTGCTCTGTCTGCTCATGGAAAACCGAGGCATGGCATTCAGCCGTGAGATGCTGCTCGATAAGGTGTGGGATTATGGTTACGACGGCGGCACACGTACAGTTGATGTGCATATCCAGACCCTGCGTGCAAAGCTGGGTGACTGCAGCAGCATGATCGAAACTGTGCGTGGTGTTGGGTACCGCTTCGGAGGTGAATAGCATGGCGAAGCGAATCTTCAGAAACATTGCGCTTACAGCAGTTCTTGCAGTGCTGCTCACTGCAATGTTGATTGTACCGGTACTCTATAATGTACACGAAAACGATATGAGCCGCGAACTCCGGCAGGAAGCGGTATTTATTGCAAGTGCGTTGGAACTTGCGGTTGATGACGCAGCCTATCTCGAAAGTCTGGATACAGAAAGCCGTATTACTCTGATTTCCGCAGACGGTATCGTAATTTACGACAACACTGCAGATGCTGCCCGGATGGAAAACCACGCAGAAAGACCCGAGGTAGATATGGCACTTAAAAATGGTACCGGAGAGAGCACGCGCCTATCCGATACCCTGGCAGAAACTACGATCTATTATGCGCTGCGCACAAATGACGGATATGTTTTGCGCATCGCCAATACCCGTGGTTCTGCGCTGCTTGCGTTTGCGAATGTGCTGCCGCTGGTTTTTGCAATGCTTCTTTGCGTTGTTCTGCTGGCATTGCTTATTGCCAAAAGAACTGCAAAGCGTATAACCGAACCGATAAATGCACTGAATTTGGATCAGCCTCTGGACAACGATGCTTATGATGAACTTGCCCCTTTGCTTTCCCGTATGGACAGGCAGCATACGCAGATCATGGAGCATATGAAGTCACTGGAAAACGCCCGTACAGAGCTTGCAGCAATTATGGATAATATGCGGGAGGGTATGATCCTGCTGGACAAAAACAGTGCTGTACTTTCCATGAATGAAAGTGCAGGACGAATCTTTGCGGTTGAACCGGCATATGCTGTCGGGCAAAACCTGCTGTCCGTGAATCGCGACGCCAATCTGCACGATCTGGTAGATGTTGCGTTGACAGGAACCGGCGGCGATTTGACGATGAATCGAAATAATCGGCATTATCGCGTTTACGTCAGCCCGGTAATGCAGAATGACGCGATACGCGGCACTGTTCTGCTGATCCTGGACGTGACGGAGCGATTTGCTGCAGAAGAAAGCCGTAGAGAGTTCACCGCCAATGTCTCCCATGAGTTGAAGACGCCTTTGACTTCTATTTCCGGTTTTGCAGAGATTATACGTGATGGTATCGCTCAGCCGCAGGATATACAGAATTTTGCAGGTAAGATCTATAAGGAATCTGCCCGCCTTGTCGCGCTGGTCAACGATATTCTGGAATTGTCACAGCTTGATGAAAAGCAGAATCTTGGTCAGAAGGAATGTGTTTCCCTGATGCCGATGTTGCGCGATATTACCGATGGCTTTGCAGATTCTGCGGAAAAAAAGAACCTGACACTGACTCTTGCTGGCGACGAAGCAGAAGTGGATGGCTATCCCATGCTGCTGCGCGAGATGTTCTTCAACCTGATTGACAATGCGGTGAAGTACACGCCTGAGGGCGGAAAAGTTTCTGTGTCGGTTGAAAACTCAAATGATCAGATTATTTGCAGTGTGTCCGACACAGGAATCGGTATTCCAAAAGAACATCAGTCACATGTGTTTGAACGTTTTTATCGAGTGGATAAGAGTCATTCCCGCGCCACTGGCGGCACAGGATTGGGGCTTGCTATTGTAAAACACGTAGCACAGACTCATGGTGCACAGGTCAAATTGTTAAGTGGTGAAGGCGAAGGAACTACCTTCCGGATTACATTGATAAAAGCCAACTGAGTTAATTGAGGAGTATCGAATCAAATAATTGTCGATGCACCGAATCGAATGCTGATCGACAATGAGCGGTATGAATTGACACCTGTTTATAAGCGTGCTATACTATGTTCACAGGGGAGCTCGTACTGACGGGCTGAGAGGAAGGGATCACCTTCGACCCTATAACCTGATGCAGGTAATGCTGCCGGAGGGAGAAGCGAATCAGCAATCCATGCGGAGTATCACCGATCAGGTGGTACTCCGTTTTTAGTTTTATATTGCAGGGGAGCTTGTGTTGGCAGGCTGAGAGGAAGGATTCACCTTCGACCCTTTACCTGATGCGGATAATGCCGCCGGAGGGAGCAAATCATTTACAGGCGTTCCCGATCGTGGGAGCGCCTGTTTTTCGGAGGTCATTATGCTTGGCAATATTATTGCTCATGCAAAAGAGTACGTTTTGCAGGCGCTTGTTGCTAAGATTGATCTGGGTATGGGAGCAGAAACGATGAATCATATTTCGCCGAAGAAAAATAAGAAGGGAGTCACTTAAATGAGAAACTACACAACACAGATGGACGCCGCCCGGCGCGGCATCATCACTCCGGAAATGAAGGCAGTCGCAAAGAAGGAGTACCGGACGGAAGAGGAAATCCGCGAGCTGGTCGCCAAGGGGCAGGTCGCTATATGTGCCAACAAGCTCCACACCTGCATCGAACCCAACGGCGTGGGCGCCATGCTCCACACTAAGATAAACGTAAATCTCGGCGTGTCCCGGGACTGCAAGGACTATGATATCGAGATGCAGAAGGTAATGGCAGCGGTCAACATGGGCGCAGAGGCCATCATGGATCTGTCCAGCCACGGAAACACCCAGCCCTTCCGACGCAAGCTTACCAGCGAATGCCCCGCTATGATCGGTACCGTGCCGGTCTATGACAGCGTCATCCACTATCAGCGTGATCTCGCTACGCTGACGGCAAAGGATTTCATCGACGTCGTTCGTCTGCACGCGCAGGACGGCGTGGACTTTGTCACCCTTCACTGCGGCATCACCCGCAAGACCATCGAGCAGATCAGAAAGCACAAGCGCAAGATGAACATCGTCTCCCGCGGCGGCTCTCTCGTATTTGCATGGATGAGCATGACCGGTGAGGAGAACCCCTTCTACGAATACTACGACGAGATTCTTGACATCTGCCGCGAATATGACGTGACCATCTCCCTCGGCGATGCCTGCCGCCCCGGCTGCCTGGCTGATGCCAGCGATGTCTGCCAGATTGAAGAGCTTGTCCGTCTGGGCGAGCTGACCAAGCGGGCATGGGAAAAGGATGTTCAGGTCATGGTGGAGGGTCCCGGCCACATGCCGATGGATCAGATCGAAGCCAATATGAAGCTGCAGCAGACCATCTGCATGGGAGCGCCGTTCTATGTGCTCGGCCCCATCGTTACCGATATCGCGCCTGGCTACGACCACATCACCTCCGCCATCGGCGGCGCGATTGCCGCGGCCAGCGGCGCTGCGTTCCTCTGCTATGTCACACCCGCAGAGCATCTGGCGCTGCCGAATGTAGACGATGTCAAGCAAGGCATCATTGCCTCCCGCATCGCTGCGCATGCAGCCGACATTGCAAAGAAAGTACCGCACGCAAGAGAGATCGACGACCGGATGGCGGATGCAAGAAGGACGTTCGACTGGGAAATGCAGTGGGAATGCTCCATCGATCCTGAAACCGCAAAATCCATCCGCGACAGCCGTGCCCCCGAGCATGAGGACAGCTGTTCCATGTGCGGCAAGTTCTGCGCCGTGAGAAGCATGAATAAAGCATTGAACGGCGAGTACATCGATATTCTATAAGATTGAAACTTGTACAGATATGTGTTTTGTGCTATAATCACCCTAATAAATGAAAGAAGGTTTCTCATGAAGAAGTTCTCTGCGTTCAAGATTGTTCTTACTGCATTGTTCGCTGCTTTGATCTGCGTTGCCACCATGCTGGTTCAAATTCCTATCCCCGCTACCGGAGGATATGCTAATCTCGGAGACGGCGTCATCCTGCTCTGCGCGTTCCTGATGAATCCGCTGTATGCCATTATTGCTGCTGGACTCGGCTCATTTCTGGCGGATGTATTGGCTGGTTATGTCAGCTATGCCATTGGTACATTTATCATCAAGGTCGGCGTTGCTCTGATCGCTTCTATGGTATATCGCAAGATCTGCAAAACCACAGATTTCAAAAAGGTCATTGCATCCATGATCGTTTCTGGTATTTTCGCTGAAGCTTTCATGATTCTTGGATACTTTGTATATGAAGCCGTGTTCCTTGGTCTGGGGCTTGGTGCAGCTGGCGCAATCATAGGCAACCTTGGACAAGGCGTTGTCGGAGTTATCGTTGCCTGCGTTGTTGCTCCTGCGCTCAAACGTTCAAAGGAGTTAAATGAGCTGATGAACAAGCTATAAGTATAAATATAGGTTTTGTGCATCGATCTCTGAAAAAGAAAAACCGACCTGTGATCGTAAATGATCGCAGGTCGGTTTTTGTCGAAGGGTCTGGATTACTTGATTTATTGGTCTTTTCGTACAAAGTATAGGCAGCAGCCGGTTTGGGCGGGACTCATCACTTATTAAGCGCTGAAGCCTTCGTTTGTCAGCCACTGGATCAGACTGTGATCGATGGGGCCGGTAAGCGTACCGTTCTTGTCTATAGTAAATGAGCCAATGCGATATGCAAAAGTGGGTGCATTCTGGTATATAGCTCGTTCTCCAATATAGTTCGCTATGGATTCCACAAGTGACTTCCTGCGATCGCCGGTTACATTGTAGGCGATCTTGTCTGGTGCTGGCTTCTCAAAAATCTCTAGTGTATCGGACTTATTTTCAGTGTTCGTGACGGTTGCACGAATGGGCTTTCTCGCATCCATAGGGCTGCGTGGCTTGCGCTGCCGGGATTCCGGCCATACCTCGGGCAGTACGCCTGCCTCGAACATAATCTTGAAGGTGATGGCCCCGCTCTGCGGTACGTCAAACCTGAAGTCGATGAAGGGTAGCTGCTTGATCTCATCCGGGATTTCGATGTTCTTATAGCGCTTGATTTCCTTGCCGTCTACCATGAAGCAGACCGGTACTGCATCTCTGAGTTTCGCTGTGAGCTTTCCGCATTCCATTGTTTGTACCTCCTAATTTTGCTGTGCCTCGCGGCTGAGTCACAGCTTACACATGGGTGGCGAAAAAGCAAGCTGCAATATGATATAAATGTTAAGAGAAGCTGGATTGTAAGGCTTGTGTAATAATACAAATCTATGATATAATAAATTTATCCCATATGGATTTGGAAAATAGAACAATGATATTTTTGTTGGGATATTTTCTATCATTAGTATTAAATATGATATTCCTTTCCTGTGGGATCAGTGATATCTCTGAGAAGATATGTGGTGGAGGTCTTGGTGGGTAGATTTTCACCGGATATCTGGGATATCAATGATAAGATTTTCTCGATGCAATCAAGTATCATGCTGTCATTAGCAGGATATTTTGTAGGCGGCGGGATAAATCAGAATTTCGATATAGAAAGGACGCATGATCGCTTGAAGAAGTTGACGGCAGTGCGCATGGCATAGGCCGTTGCGAACTGTTCAATGGCCTGTGCATGCATATTACATTGCAGGAGAAATGCGCATGGGCTATCAAAATGCTTCCAATGTACTGCCGCCTGAGTTGCTCAGGCAGGTGCAGCAGTATGTACAGGGAGAACTGATTTATATACCAAGCTGCGGCAAACGTGCTCGCAGTAGGACCGCACACCGACTGGAGCTTGCCGAACGCAACCGTAAAATACGCGCTATGCGCGCTGAAGGGATAAGCGTTGCAAGGCTTGCGGAGATGTTCTATCTTTCTACACAGGCGGTGTACAGCATACTGAGCAATAACGACAGATAACACATGCGGCATGCTCCATCAGGGGCATGCCGCTTCTATTTATTTTTTATAGAGATCTATTTGGTTTACCCCCGATGAATGCGACTGCTATAATATCTCCAAGTGAACATGTATGAGAGAAATGCAGATAACAAAATGAGGTGTTTTCTATGATCATCGCAAAAGAATTGACCAAAACTTACCGTCGCTTTACCAAAGAGCCCGGTTTGATGAGTAGTGTGAAAGCACTGTTCAAACGGCAGTATCTCGAGACGGTAGCGGTTGATCATTTTGATCTCGCAGTAGAGCCGGGAGAATTCATCGGGCTCATTGGTCCCAATGGAGCTGGTAAAACGACTCTTGTGAAGATGTTGACGGGCATTATTGCACCGACTTCGGGTGAGATCTCTGTTTTAGGGTATTATCCGAATGATTTGGAGAATGCTTTCAAAAAGAGGTACGCAATCGTCATGGGTCAGAAAAGTCAGCTGTTCTTTGAATTGACGCCAGCAGACACTTTTAGGTTGTTTCAGACTCTGTATGATATTCCCGAAAAAGAATATAAGCAGAATGCTGCGGAACTCGTAGAGCTGTTTGATGTATCTGAACTTTTGAATGTACAGGTGCGTACCCTTTCGCTGGGCGAACGAATGAAGATGGAACTTATCGTTGCGTTGCTGCACAAGCCCGAAATTCTGTTTCTGGATGAACCGACCATAGGCCTTGATGCAACGGCGCAAAAACAGATCCGCAGTTTTCTGAAGGAAGTAAATCGTCAGCGCGGAACAACTATCATTCTGACCTCTCATTATATGGAAGATATTCGGAGTCTTTGTCCGCGAAGCATTGTGATTAATGAGGGTAGGAAGATATATGACGGCAGTACTGATAAGCTTTTTGATACTTATCAGACACATAAAAAGATAACTTTGAACTTTGATGATACAACAGATATAGCGTTGCCAAAGGATGCGACGCTGATTGAAAGGAATGCATCCAAAGTAGTGTTCATGATTCCCAAAATAAACAGCGGTGAATGTATTGCAAACCTTATGACTAGACATGAAGGTATTGATATATTTGTAGAAGAGGAGGACATCGGAACAGTTGTAGAGAGAATATACAAGGAGGCTACAGTATGAAAAAGTATATGATGGTAGCCAGTACGTTCTTCAAGGCTCAGATGGTATACCGTTTCGATGTAATCATGGGTACTTTGGAGTTATGTGGACGCATACTGTTTGCCTGGATCATATGGAGCGCGATATTCGCCGAAAGAGAAATAGTAAATGGTTTTTCATTTGATGCCATGCTGTTCTATTATGTAGCAAGCTCATTTTTAGTAACTCTTGATACATCGAGCAATGTGTGCAGTACGGTTTCTTCTGGAATCAGAGGCGGCGAGTTTTCTAAGCAAATGGTGGTTCCCATGAATCCGCAAGGTTACTTCTGTGCGCAGATATTTGGAATCGCCGGATACAGTGCCATATTCTCTGTGATGGCAATTGTACTTGTTACCATTATAACTCGTATGGGTTTTATACTATCAGGAAACATCTTTTCGGTCATGCTGGCAGTTCTGACTATTCCTTTGGGTATCGTCTGCATGGTCTGTTATTACTATTTTATCGGTTTGACAGCGTTTAAGTTTCAGGATGTGGGCTTCTTCATGTACATTCAGTGGACAGTGAGAGAGTTCCTGACGGGAAGCATGGTACCATTGTTCTTACTGCCAAGCGGATTACTGCAGATAGTGAAATTTCTACCTTTTCCTCATGTTGTATATACTCCGGTAATGCTGCTGATGGGTAGATGCAGCATAAAGGAAGGCCTTGTGGGATTTTGTACATTAGCCGCATGGACGATCATGCTATGGCTTGTGAATGACTATATGTATAACAGGCTTCGTGTTAAGTATGACGGGGTGGGAATATGAAACACAATATCAGATTTATCCTTATGCTGATCAAGTTGAAATTGAGCCACCTGATGGTTTTTCGTCTTAGCTTTTTCGGAGGCTTTTTAGCCGATGCAATGCTGTTTGTGATACAATTACTGACATTTGAATTGATATATGGCCAGATCGACTCCATAGGAGGTTGGAGCCGAGGACAGATGATAATATTCATCGGTACATTCTCATTTATCAATGCAATAGCGATGGTATTCTTCTTCTTTGGGCTCAACGACATCCCTTCAAAGATACGCGATGGAGAGCTTGATCTATATATGACCAAGCCTGCCAATGTACTGCTGCGCCTGACGTTTGAAAATGTTAATCCGGGCAGTGTGTTTCTATTAATTGTCAGTGGTCTCATAGTTGCTCACGGAATATCAGTTGTTAATGCAGAACGAATGTCGATGGCTTTGGGCAGCGCAGAGTTAATAAGCATATCTTTCCCTTTGATTCTGATGTATGGTGCGCTGGTACTGCTTATGACGTTGCTGTATTATGATCTGAGCCTGATCATCAGAACACTGCCATTTTTCTTTATTACCGCTGATACTGTTCAAAGGCTGGAAGGGAATATGCTGGATCTGAATTTCAAGGTTCCGGGCGTGCTCTACAAAGGAGTCCTTAAGGTAGTATTTTACTTTGCATGTCCTTATGGCATCATGGCGACTATCCCGACCGAAGCACTAACCCAGAACCTGTCAACCTTGGGACTGATTTATGCAGTATCGGTCACAGCTATATTTACGGTATTTGCTCTGTGGCTCTGGAGATTTGGAATGAGGCGCTATAAGAGTGCCAGCAGCTAAAAGGAGAAATAATTATGTATGATTTGAATGAGTATGGTTATTTTGGAGATATGGCTTTTACTGATGGTACTATACCAGCGCGTGTGACTGCAACTCATCGCGATCGCTATGAGCTTATCTGCGAATATGGTCACTGCGGAGCGCATCTTAAGCGCAGCATATCATTTCCTGAACCGCCAACTACCGGCGATTTCGTAAAGCTTCTCTATAACCAATCCGGTGACGGTATGATTACCGAATTGCTCCCACGCAAGACGTTTTTTCAGCGTCTTGACTCTGCTATGAATTCATCACAGGCTGTTGCTGCAAACTTCGACTATGTATTTATTGTTACTTCGCTGAATGATGATTTCAATATTCGGCGTCTTGAACGGTATTTTTCACTTGCGTTGCAGAGCGGTGCACAACCGGTATTTCTATTGACAAAGCTCGACTGCGCTGCTGATGCACCAATCAAAATCGCACAAGCTATGGACATAGCATTTGGCACACCTGTAATTGCAATCTCATCTGCTACCGGCGAAGGTCTTGATCAGCTTGCAGTGTATTTCAAAACCGGAAAGACTATCGTACTGCTTGGATCATCAGGAGTTGGAAAATCGACACTGATCAATACTATTGAAAATAGAACAATTATGAAGGTGAATGCAATCCGTGAGGACGATTCAAAGGGAAGGCATACCACCACACATCGTCAGCTGATTAAACTCAGTTCAGGTGCGATGATCATTGACACTCCCGGAATGCGTGAACTGGGCCTGTGGGATGCAAATGATGGCGTGGCCGAAGCTTTTGATGATATCACAGCACTTGAAGCTTCATGCAGATTTAGGGATTGCAGCCATACCCACGAACCCGGTTGTGCCATTCGTCGTGCAATAGAAGACGGGACATTAGATGAAGCGCGTGTCGAAAATTATCTAAAGCTGAAGGAGGAATCCGAAAGTACAGCATCAAAGGCTGAGATAATGAGAAAAAGAAGGGAAGCTTTTAAGCAGATATCTATATATGCTAGGCAACTGAAGAAGGATAGATCTTGAATTCTAAAAATGAGTCATCAGCTCCACTTGTGTTATTAGTGAATGTGGAGCTGATGACGCTATAGTAATTCATGGTGCTATATTATACAGACATAGTAGGTATATACTGAATGTATATAGGTAATGGTGGATAAATGACACAGGCTGAGTTTGATTTTTGTATACGACTTTGTAAATATGTAAAAAGCCGTTATTTGGTTTCGATAAATAACAATAGTAGAGCTGATATAGTATACGCAAGGATACACTGTTCTTCAATCAGTGTTCAGGCTCTGTGTTTATTTGAGTACTGTATTGAACATAATTTGTTGCTCGATGGTTTTATGAAAGAAGTATTGAAATAAGATGTATGTAAAATGACAAAAAACCAGCCCGGAGGCTGGCATGTGGATCAGGTACGTTCGAAGGGTACATCGCAGTCGCCGCATACTACATTGACCTGCTTGGTCGCTCGGATGATGGCTCCGCACTTGGGGCAAACGTACTTGATACTTCGGTTCTTGCTGGTGCTGCGTCCGCCCCCCTTTACGGTGATCGTGGTTTCTTCGCCGTCATCGTCATCATCGTCGCCTTTTATCTTGATCTGGAAGGCGGTCTTGCGGCTGGCGGTGAAATCTTCCATGCCTGGCTGCTGGGCCAGCCATTCGGCAGTTTCTTCAGTCAGGGTCGTTACTGTCCATCCATAGGTGGTGTGATGCTCAATGTGAAGGCCGTGAGCCTCGGCAGTAGCCTTGAACTTCTTGTTGTGGTAGTAGCCGTTGTTGCTTACATCCTTGATCTCATGAATCAGGTTGTAAAGATGAGCCATTTCATGCAGCATTGTTGCGGCTACTTCACCGATGGGGCGGTTGATGTATTCGGCGGTGATGTTGATCTCGCGGTGGGCTTCGTTTGTGCCCTGCCAGATTTCATAGATGCTGCACCAGCCGTATGCGCCGCGTCCGTTGTCGGAAGATACCGTGATAGCCGGGCGAATCAGCTCGTTCTGGTAGAAATGCTCATTGAGCAGGTCGAACATGGCTTCGGTCTTGGCTACGATTTCGGAAATGTTGATCATTGGTGTTTCCTCCTTGAAAGTTATCTTTGCTGTGGTCACAGTGTACACAGTTAAACATAACTTTCAAGTCAGAAAATAAGACAAAATCAGCCCTTGGCGTTTGTTAAAACCGCTGAGGGCTGATTTATAGTGATGTAATATTCAGCAACGCTGATGCTGAGTAGAAAGCACATGCATTGCACATGTTCGAATATTGCATTGCAAATGCTCTGAAACTTGATGGTTTACTGGATGTGCTGCTGGAGCAGTGAGAATGCGTACAAATAATGGTAGGGATCATCTGTATTGAACGTGGCGGGGAAATACGATATACTATTATTGTACAATTCGGTGACTGTTTATGAAGGAGCACACGTATGGAATACAGGGTGGCCATCTGCGATGATGAAGCACAGGCAAGAGTTTATATAGGTTCGCTTGTCAGCCAGTGGGCGGAAAGTCACGGTTATGATATCATAACAAGTGAATATGAAAGCGCAGAAGCTTTCCTTTTTTCGGGTTATGAAGCTGCCGACATTCTGCTGCTTGATATTGAGATGGGCGGCAAAAGCGGCGTTGAACTGGCAAAGGAGCTCAGGCGGCGCAGCTGTCAGGTTCAGATCATTTTCATCACGGGTTATTCGGACTATATAGCCGAGGGTTACGAGGTTGCGGCGCTCCATTATCTCATGAAGCCGGTGAACAGGGAGAAGCTGTTTACGACTCTGGATCGCGCGGTGGAACATATAGTGCGCGACGAGCAGATGCTTGTGCTTGAGACAATTGAAGCTGTTGTCCGCATACCCTGCAGCAGTATCCGGTATATAGACGTACAGGGCAACTACATCACGGTGCATGCTGAAGCTGATTATACTGCCAGAAAGACGCTGAATGATATAGCTGCGCAGCTGGACGAGCGCTTCTATCGGCTGGGACGCTCATGTATCGTAAATCTCAGCAGTATCCGGAGAGTAAGCCGCTCAGCAGTTACACTATCAGACGGCACAGAGCTTCCGCTTCCCCGAGGTGCATACGACGGCATCAACCGCGCCATAATCAACATGAAATAGGAGGCTGTCATGGGACTGTTTTCACGCCGCATCGACAAGCGCATTGCCGCATACCAGCAGGAGCTGATAAAGACCCACTATGCCGAGGTGGACAATATGTACCGGCAGATTCGCGGCTGGCGTCATGATTATCGAAATCACATCCAGACCATGAAGGCTTATGCCTCCGTGGGCGACATGGAAGCCATCCGCCGATATCTTGATGAACTGGACACCGACCTGAATACTGTTGACACCGTCATAAAGACCGGCAATCCCGTAGCCGACGCCATCCTCAACTCCAAAATATCGCTGGCAAAATCAAGAGATATACAGGTCGTGGCAGACGTTTTCATCCCAATGAAGCTGTCGTTCTCCGAGCTGGATCTGTGCTGCATCATCGGCAACCTTTTCGATAACGCCATCGAAGCCAGCCAGAAGCTGCCGCCGGAACAGCGCCTCATCAGGGTCTATATGGACATGAAGAACACCCAGCTGTACATATCCTTCACCAACTTTACTGCAGGAGAAAAGCTCGCGAAGCTGGGCGGTCTGTTCCGCAGCACAAAGGGCGGCGACCATGGCCTCGGCCTTGTGCGCATCGATTCAATCGTCGAACGCCTCGGTGGATATCTCAGCCGCAATTCTGAAAATGGTGCGTTCACCACGGAGATACTTCTGCCCCAGCAGGAATAAAAAATGCAATTCGTCCCCGCCAGACGACGATTCGTCACAGAAATCGTCCCGGGGACGAGTTTTTATGCTAATATCATCTCGAAAGAGAGGTGCTTGATATATGAAGAAGAAAGCGCGGCCCAGCCACGGCATATTCAGCAATGTGTGCTGGATGCTAAAAAATGCGTGGCGCGTGTGCAAAACCGTACCGCTGTGGTGCGTCGTGCATGCACTGCTGGTCGTTGGTCTCAATCTGGCGGAACTATTTGTTGCGCCGGAGATACTTGGCAAGGTGGAATCCTCCGCTCCCGTGAGTGAGCTCGTCACTACTATTGCAATTTTTGCAGGACTGCTGTTTCTGTTGAACGGTGGGCGGAAGTATGTTGATGGCATTTCCGAATGGGGCAGGAATGAAGTGCGCAATACCATACTCAGGCAGATAGAGAATAAGAGCTGCACTACCTCGTACCCGAATACGCTTGACCCTGACGTTATAAAACTGCGTAATAACGCGCAGGCGACGGTAAGCAGCAGCTTCAGCGAATGTGAGGCGATATGGCCAACGCTGCGCAGTCTTCTGGCGAACATCGGCGGCTTTGTTATCTATATTATGCTGCTGTCGAACCTCAATCCCGTGCTTTTGTGTGTTGTGATAGCGACTGCTGTTGCGAGCTTTTTTGCATCACGCTGGGCAAATGCATGGCAGCATGCGCACAAGGAGGATGTTGAGGACTACTGGCGCAAGCAGGATTACATCAATACGAAATCCACCTCGGTGACGCTTGCAAAGGATATTCGCATGTTCGGAATGCAGGAATGGATACTCGGCCTGCAGGACAAGCTCACCCGATTCTATGCCGCGTGGGCTTTGCGCGTGGAGAAGCACAGGTTTGTCGCATACGGAACAGACATAGTTCTCGGCGTCGCGCGCAACGCCGTTGCTTATTTGTATCTCATCAATATGGCGCTCAAAGTTGGTATGCCTGCGTCGGAGTTCCTCTTGTATTTCACCGCCGTGAGCGGTTTTACCGCTTGGATAACAGGCTTACTGAAGGAATTTTCGGAGCTGCATCGTGCAAGCCTTGAGATATGCAATGTGCGCGACTATCTCGAACTGCCCGAGCCGTTCCGTATGGAGGGTGGAAAGTCTATTTCTACCGTACATGGCTACGAATTGCAGTTGAAGAATGTTTCATTCCGTTATCCCGGTGCGGATGAGGATACGCTGAAAAATGTAGATCTCACCGTGAAGCCCGGCGAAAGGCTGGCTATCGTAGGACTCAATGGCGCGGGCAAGACTACGCTGGTGAAGCTCATCTGCGGACTTTTCGACCCGACGGAGGGCGCTGTGCTTCTGAACGGGCAGGATATACGGCAGTTCAATCGACCCGAATACTATCGGCTGTTTGCGTCAGTTTTTCAGGACATGTCTGTGCTGGATGTAACCATCGCCGAAAATGTAGCGCAGACCAGCGAAAACATTGACCGCGCACGAGTGAAGGCATGCCTTGCGCAGGCGGGACTTACCGAGAAGATAGCCTCGCTGCCGAACGGGATAGATACCCATGTTGGGCGCGAGGTGTGGGAGGATGGCGTGCTGTTCTCGGGCGGTGAAACCCAGAGGCTGATGCTGGCAAGGGCGCTGTATCGCTCAAGTCCCATACTCATGCTGGATGAACCCACCGCAGCGCTCGACCCCATCGCTGAAAATGATATCTACATGAAGTACAACGAAATGACCGCAGGCAGGATGGCGATGTTCATATCCCACAGACTAGCCTCCACACGCTTCTGCGATAGGATAATCTTCATCGCAGACGGCGGCATCGCGGAGGAGGGCACGCATGCGTCACTTTTGGAAAAGAACGGTCGCTATGCGGAGCTGTTTGAGGTACAGAGCCGGTATTACCGCGAAGGGAGGGACTTCTGATGAGTAAAAATGATAAGAAATATTCTATAAAAGAGGCGCTGCGGCTGCAGCTTCGCGGCATGAAAGAGATTTCAGCGATACTTCCGCAGCTTTATCCTGCAAAGGCGGCGCGCGCGGTCACGACGGCGGTCACTCCCTATGCGCTGATATATTTTTCCGCACAGATACTCAACGAGCTTGCCGGGCTGCGCAGGCCTGAGGAGATATGGAAATGGGTCATTTGGACTGTCGCTGTCGGCGGAGTCATCGCGATACTCAACGCGGTCACAACAGCATGGGAAAACGTGCAGATGGCGTCATTTTGGGCGGGCAAGGATAGAGTATTTGCGCGGAAGCTATACACCATGGATTTTGCGGATATCGACAAGCCATCTACCCACGACGAACTTGCACAGATACAGCAGAACTCAGGTTGGACTGGAGCAGGGCTGCCAAACTGTATCTTTATATTTGAGAATATTTTCGGCAGCGTCATAGGCGTTATCAGTGCTATCTCGCTCACCGTAAGCCTGTTCACTGCTCGCGTGCCCGAAGGTGCTGGCGGACTAACTGTGCTCAACAATCCGCTGTTTATATTTCTGTTGATCGCAGTGCTGGTGCTCATCAGCAAATTCGCAGGAAAGATGGATTCGTATCAGACGTCGAAATACGTCATGTTCACAGATTGGGGCAGGCTGGGTAACCGTGTCTTTGCTTATTTCGGATTCATGGGCGACGACGCAAGCCGCTCGGTTGACATCCGCATGAACGAACAGCATGTCATTGGGCAGTATTATCTAAGCTCTGACGGTGTAAGGGTTTTCGGCGTGAACGGACCGTTTGCGAAGCTCTCCCGGGGCATGGGCGGAATCACACAGGCGACCTCGGCGGCGCTTTCTGCAATAATAGCGGGTTTCGTGTATGTGTTCACCTGCCTGAAGGCACTGGGCGGAGCGTTCGGAGTGGGTTCTGTGACGCAGTACGTGGGTGCAGTCACGACGCTGACTGGCAATCTGAAAACAATGTTTTCCTCGCTTACCGACCTGCGCAGCAACGCTCAGTTTTTGAAGCAGACTTTCGATTTCCTCGATATGCCGAATTCCATGTATCAGGGCTCGCTCACCACCGAAAAGCGTTCTGACCGGAAGTATGACGTGGAATTCCGGAATGTTTCCTTCAAATATCCGGGAACGGATGTATGGGCACTCAGGAACGTGAATGTGAAATTTGAGGTGGGCCGCCGCATTGCCGTCGTTGGCGAAAACGGCTCGGGTAAGACTACGTTCATCAAGCTGCTCTGCCGTCTGTACGACCCACAGGAGGGCGAGATACTGCTCAACGGCATAGATATCCGCAAGTACAATTACAGAGACTACATGGATATATTTGCCGTTGTGTTTCAGGACTTTCAGCTGCTTTCGCAGCCCCTTGGCTCCAATGTGGGCTGCAGTGAAAGCTACGATAAGTCCCGCGCTTTGAAGGCACTTTCCGACGCCGGATTCGCTGAAAGGCTAGATTCGCTGCCGGACGGGCTTGATACGCTGCTATACCGTGAATATGGCGATAACGGCGTTGAGATATCCGGCGGCGAGGCACAGAAGATCGCCATTGCAAGAGCACTCTATAAGAATGCGCCGTTCCTGATCCTCGACGAACCCACCGCAGCCCTCGATCCTATCGCCGAGGCTGAGATATATGCCCAGCTCAACCAGATAGTGGACGACAGAACGGCCATCTATATCAGCCACCGACTGTCCTCCTGCCGCTTCTGTGATGAGATAATCGTGTTCGATCACGGTCAGATCATCCAGCGCGGCGCACATGATACACTGGTTGCAGAAGATGGCAAGTACAGCCAGCTCTGGAACGCGCAGGCACAGTATTATACACAGGATAGCAGCACTTAATTTCAGAAGAAAAACAGCCGGACACTTTCATCAGAAAATGTCCGGCTGGATTTTGCTGTTTAGCTATAAAAAGTGCATTTGCAGACATATTATGATATAATTATGATAAGACAATCAAGGAGCATATACTATGAGCTATACCGTTGCTATCTGCGATGATGAAGCCCGGACCAGAGAACACATATGCGATCTGGTTATGCGCTGGGCCTCTGAACGAAAAAATGATGTCCATATAAATACATATGAAAATGCTGAAGAATATCTGTTTTCAGAAAATGCTGTGCAAAGCGATATTCTGCTTCTGGACATTGAAATGGGGAAGATAAACGGTATAAATCTCGCGCATCGTGTACGAGACAGGGATAAGAACATGCAGATAGTCTTCATCACCGGCTATCCGGATTACATTGCAGAAGGCTACGATGTTGCAGCACTGCACTATCTCATGAAGCCGGTCGATACGGGCAAGCTGTTTTCCGTGCTCGATCGTGCGGTATCCAATATGGAGGAAAAATCTCCGGCGGTGATGCTTGAAACCGAAAATGGCCCAGTGAGACTCTATTCCGACGATATAATATTTGTTGAGGCGTTCGCACACCGCTCGGAGCTTACGTGCAAAAGCGGAGTATTACGTCTGAACGAGTCGATTTCTCACATTGAAGAGCGCCTCGGAAGCGGGTTTGTTCGCTGTCACAGATCGTTTGTGGTAAATCTCAGATGGGTTTCGCAGTTTACCAAAACGGATGTTATTCTTGATAATGGACGCGCTATACCCCTTTCGCGCCGGATGGCGAATGATGTGCGCCGCGAATTTATCTCATACTATCGGAGTGAAGCAGATGAAACTGTTTGACATCATCTTTGCAAGAATTATCGACAAACGGATTGCTGCTTACCAGAGTGATCTGGTGAGCAGACACGTTGAGGAAGTTCAGAATATATATAAGACAATGCGCGGCTGGAGACATGACTATCATAATCACATCCAGACAATGATTGCTTTAGAGGCATCCGGCGAAACAGAACGCCTGCGTGAATATCTGTTTGACCTGAATCGTGACCTTACTCAGGTTGACACCGTGATCAAAACGGGAAATGTTATGGCGGATGCTATACTCAACAGCAAGCTGTCACTGATAAAGAATCACGGCATTGGTACTGCCGCCAAGGCAGCGCTCCCAGCTTCTCTGAAGATTTCGGATGTTGATCTTTGTGTGCTGATAGGAAATATGCTGGATAATGCACTGGAAGCATGCCTGCGCCAGCAGAACGGAGAAAGGTTTATCCGTGTATACATCGGTACCCTGAAAAAGCAGCTTTATATCTCAGTCACAAATACAACCGGCGTGGTTCATAAGACGCAGCGCGGCTATGTTTCGACCAAGAATGAACCCAGCCACGGTTTTGGACTTATGCGCATTGACCGAATTGCATCCAAGTATGGTGGAAGCGTCAACCGTCAAAGTGAAGAGGGCGTATTTGCAACTGAAATAATGCTGCCAATGTGAACAGAATACCACTCGTGCCTCCCTGCATACCATTCGTGCCTTATCATGCATGGGAGGCATTTGTTTTGGTATACTTTCCTTATCAAGTTGTACAGAGGTGAATGCAGAAGTGAGGGCAAAAGCATATTCCACTTTCGGTAATATAGTATGGTTTCTGGGCTATACCTGGAAGAACTACAGGTCTGTCATATTTTATATGCCGTTTATGGCGCTTTTCAGAGTGTGTATAAATCTGACGGAGTTGTTTATTGCTCCTGCAATACTGAATCAGGTCGAGAACAATGCAGAGTTGAGCAGACTTCTGCTTACCATAGGTGTGTTCACGCTTCTGATGTTTGCTTTGCGTTTTCTCAGGGCATATCTTGTTGATTACTCTGAAATGAGCATGGAGTATCCGTCGCTTCTGATCAGACGTGACGTCATCTGGAAGGCAAACACAACATCATGGCCCAATACTATTGAGCGTGATATCATAACCAAGCGCGGTAATGCAATTAACGTAACAAAAGGCAATTACTCTGACGCTACGCTGCAGGTGTTCATTTTATTAAGAAATATGCTGTGTGACGCTGCAGGATTTATTATTTATCTGTGCATGCTGACAGGTCTGGACCCATGGCTTGCGTTGGTCAGTCTTGTTACCGGTGTTGCCGGGTATTTCGCTACACGACGCGCTGACAGCTGGAGATATGAGCATCGTGAAGAAGAAGGCCAATTTAATGCACGTGAAGCGTATATACAGAGTAAGGCTCAATCCATAGAGCTTGCAAAGGATGTCCGTATATATGGTCTCAAGAACTGGATAACAGAGATCCATGTAGGTATACTGAATGCTTTTGAGGACTTTATTGGCAAGGCCAAATTCAAGCAGCTTGCAGTAGACATCATAAGCACGATACTTACTGTAGCCCGAAATGGAGTCGCTTATCTGATACTTATAAACAAAGCGCTTGATGGTCAGCTTACGGCAGCAGAATTTGTGCTGTACTTTGCAGCTGTCAGCGGATTCACCACATGGATAACTGATATTTTCGGAGGCTTTGCCTCGCTTAACAGAAGCGGACTTCAGCTGGGCCATTTGCGCGAATACTTCGATATCACCGAGCACTTTAAGTTTGGCGAGGGTACAGAGGTTCCCCAGGCTGATGGATACGAACTGACTCTTGAAAACGTGTCATATCGCTATCCCGGATCAGATGATTACAGTCTGAGAAATGTTGATCTTACCATCCATGCCGGTGAAAAGCTGGCGATAGTGGGTCTCAATGGTGCGGGTAAAACCACGTTGGTCAGGCTGCTGTGCGGCCTTATCGATCCCACTGAAGGACGCGTGCTGCTCAATGGTAATGACATCAGGGATTTTGACAGACGCAGCTATTACAAGCTCTTCTCCGCAGTGTTTCAGGAGTTTGCTCCTATGGAGCTTACTGTAGCTGAGATAGTTGCGCAGGTGCTGCCGGAAGAGATAGATCGAAGCCGTGTGGAGAATTGCATTGCACAGGCTGGGCTATCTGAACGGATTGCAGCTCTGCCGGATGGACTTGATTCTCATATTGGCAAACAGGTCTGGGATGACGGCGTAATGCTGTCCGGTGGTGAGATGCAGAGACTCATGCTGGCCAGAGCATTGTACAAGGATGGCCAGATACTGATTCTTGATGAGCCCACTGCTGCCCTTGATCCGATTGCGGAAAATGCAATATACATGAAGTACAACGAAATCTCTGCAAATAAGACGTCTGTCTTTATTTCGCATCGTCTGGCGTCCACGCGTTTCTGTGATCGCATTATATTCGTTGCGGACAATGGCATTGCCGAGCAGGGCACTCATGATACTCTGCTTGCCATGAATGGCAGATACGCAGAACTCTTTGAAATACAGAGCCGTTATTACCGCGAAGGAGGTGAGTTCTGATGAAGGATAAAAAGCCAATGCCATTTAAGAAGGCTGTTGCGCTGCATATCCGCGCGGTGAAGGATATAAGCACGGTGTGTCCGAAATTGTTTTTCTTTACGAACCTTCATGCGATACTTTCAGCCATATTACCTTATCTTACTATCTTTATTTCTGCACAGATAGTTGATGAGCTTGCAGGCGCAAGGCGTGCTGATGTGCTGTGGAACTGGGTGCTTGCTGCGGTATTCGGCATCGGGGGACTTACAGGTCTTACGTCGTATCTGCTGCGCAGGCGAGAAACGCTTGTTGAGATATATTGGCGGCGGCAGCAGCTTATATTGAATAAAAAGCTGCTCAGCATGGATTATCCTGATCTGGATTCACCATCTTCTCACGCACTTTTTGCGCAGATAACAGAAGCAACGAATACTCTGGGTATGGGACTGGAAAAGCTACAGACTATCTATGCCCATATTCTGAATAATACTACCGGAATACTGAGTGCGGTCATACTGTCGGTCAGCCTTTTTGCAAGCCGGACTCAAAGCGATTTGCTAATTTACAGGATACTCAATAATCCGTTGGTGGTTATAGGAGTTATCATAACAACGGTTATTGGAAGTCTCATATCCGGCATGCTGATAAAGCGGGTCAATGAGGCACGAAATGGGTTTATTGGTCTAATGCGGCAAAATCAGAAGATAGATCATAATCTGATGAGACATGGACTTGAGCATTCGCAGACGGCTGACGTGCGGATATATGAGCAGCAGAATATTGTGAGGCGTTATCTTGAAAAATATGATATGTATCAGCCCGGTTCATCCATTGATAGGCACTATAAACGTGTGGAAGCTCCGATGAATGGTCTTGCTCTGGGTATATCGGCTATATTCAATGGCATCATTTATGTCTACGCATGCTTGAAGGCCCTTGGCGGAGCCTTCGGTGCGGGCGCAATCACCCAGTATGTGGGCGCAATAACTGCGTTTTCGGATAATTTTTCCGATCTGATAGGAAGTATTGGCCTTATGAGGCTCAACGCAGCGTATCTGGAAAAGACATATGAGTTTATCGATATGCCGAACTCGATGTATCAGGGAACGATACCTACAGAGAAGCGCAACGATCGTGAATACCAGGTGGAGTTCAGGAATGTTTCTTTCAAATATCCGGGCACCGATACATGGGCGCTCAGGAATATAAATGCCAGCTTTAATATCGGTAGGCGTCTTGCAGTGGTAGGCGAGAACGGCTCCGGCAAGACTACCTTCATCAAGCTGCTCTGTCGTCTGTACGACCCGCAGGAAGGCGAGATATTGCTGAACGGCATCGATATCCGCAAATACAACTATCGGGATTACATGGATATCTTCTCTGTGGTGTTTCAGGATTATCAGTTGCTTTCACAGCCCCTCGGCGCGAACGTTGCCGGCAGCGCGGAATACGACCGTGCACGTGCGTTGAAGGCGCTGAACGATGCAGGCTTCGGTGATCGCCTGAAGACGCTGCCGGACGGACTCGATACCCAGCTGTACAACGAATACAGCGAGGGCGGCGTGGAGATATCCGGCGGTGAGGCCCAGAAGATCGCTATTGCAAGAGCGCTTTATAAGAACGCTCCGTTCCTGATCCTCGACGAACCCACCGCAGCCCTCGATCCTATCGCCGAGGCTGAGATATACGCCCAGCTCAACCAGATAGTGGACGACAGAACGGCCATCTACATCAGCCATCGCCTGTCCTCCTGCCGCTTCTGTGATGAGATAATCGTGTTCGACCACGGTCAGATCATCCAGCGCGGCGCACATGATGCGCTGGTTGCAGAAGAGGGAAAGTACAGCCAGCTCTGGAACGCGCAGGCACAGTATTACGAGTAAAATTGGATAGGTATTTTTCGCCAGAGGCACCGGCAGGTATTCTGCCGGTGTTTTTATATAGTTTGACAAAATTAGATATGAGTGTTATTATGTTAATAAAAGATTATAGACGAGTAAGGCGGTGCGCGTATGTATTTCAACTCTGGATATCTGAACAACTCAAAGTTACCTTTTAAGGATAAATCGCGTCCTCTTATTGTTGGAAGCTGCGGCACTTACCGTCTGCGTACCAAGCAGAAATTGCCTACGTGGATGCCGCGCGGACGTCCGGATTATCAGTTGCTGTATGTAGCAGCCGGAAAAACGCATTTCTATATAAATGGCGAAGATACTGTCGTATCAGCGGGGCATATGGTGCTGTATCAGCCGAAGGAGGAGCAGCATTACGAGTATTATGCTGAAGACAAGCCTGAGGTGTATTGGGTACATTTCACTGGCGGAGATGTGCGGAATATACTCAAGCATTACGATATTCCTACAGACGATCATGTGTTTTTCTCGGGAACTCCCTCTGCATATGCAACTCTTTTCAAGCAGATGATAGAGGAATTCCAGAACTGCAGGGTAGGATATCAGGAGATGCTGGAAATGTGTCTTCGTCAGATGTTTATGCTGATTCAACGTAATCGACTTGAAAAGCCACCCATTATGAATAGTGCAGTAATGGATGAGATGAATCTGGCGCGACAATACTTCCATGAACACTATAATGAACCTATTAGTGTAGAAGAGTTTGCTCAAACGCGGCATGTAAGCATAAGCCTGTTTATGAGGAACTTCAAGAAGGCGTACGGAGTGTCTCCGAAGCAATATATACTTAATCTGCGCATGAACAATGCACAGAACCTTCTGGAGACAACTGACTATACCGTAACTGAAATAGCGGCCATCGTTGGCTATGATAACCCGCTGTATTTCAGCAGGATATACCATAAACAGAAGGGACAGTCACCCAGCGATTACCGGAAACTTCTTAAGGAACAGTGAATTCAAGATGGTGCATCAGCCCCGGCTTCAAAGCCGGGGCTTTTTTGTATGTCTGTATGCGTATAACTTTGTGCATGTTTTATATAACCCAGTCCATTCAAAAACAGAGGCTGGAAAGATAGAATATATCCAGAACCCGGGAGGGAAAAAGACAGAAAGTGTATATCTGACATGAGGTGAATTACCATGGAGAGGCATTACGTATTTTCAGCACCTGGCCGCACTGAGATTTGCGGCAATCATACCGATCATCAGAACGGATGTGTATTGGCGGCGGCAGTGGATTTGGAGACGATCGCTGATGTGACGCTTAATGGCACGGACTGGATCGCAGTGCGTTCCAAGGGATTCCCTGAAGTTGCAATCAATATAAAGGACCTTTCAGTACATGAAGAGGAGCGAAATACCTCGGCAGCGCTGCTCAGGGGTATTGCGGCAGCATTCATAAAGCGTGGCGCTGTGCTTAAGGGATTTGATGCATCGACCAATTCCAATGTGCTTCCGGGCAGCGGAATCAGTTCATCGGCTGCATTCGAGGTGTTGATCGGTACCATCATCAATAATCTCTTCTGCGGAAGCAAGTTCTCGCCTATAGAGATTGCTCAGATTGCTCAGTATGCAGAAAATGTGTACTTTGGTAAGCCCTGCGGATTGATGGATCAGATGGCTTCTTCTGTGGGTGGTATGGTGTTTATCGATTTTGAAAATCCTGATTTTCCGAAAGTTGAGCGCATTGAGTATGATTTCAAAAAGTCGGGCTATGAGCTTTGTATAATCGACACCGGTGCGGATCACGCAGACCTGACTGACGAATACGGCGCTATACCCGGTGAACTGGCAAAGGTGTGCGGCTGGTTTGGAAGATCAGTGCTGCGTCAGGTGCCAGAGGAGGACTTCTATAAGGCGTTGCCTGTGCTGCGCAAGCATGTGTCGGACAGGGCAGTGCTCAGGGCAATGCACGTGTATCGTGAAAACCGTAGAGTAATGGAAATGGCTGCTGCGCTGAAGCAGGGAGACATTGACGCTTTCTTAAGGCTTATATTGGAATCCGGGCGCAGTTCCTGGATGTATCTGCAGAATATATCTCCCGCAGGTGCGGTACAGAATCAGCCCATGGCGGTTGCATTGGCTATGTGTGAAAAACTGCTGGAAGGCAGAGGCGCTTTCAGGGTGCATGGCGGCGGATTTGCCGGAACTGTTCAGGCGTTTGTGCCCAAGGATATGCTGGAAAGCTTTAAAAATGGTATCGAAGATGTGCTTGGACGCGGAAGCTGCCATGTACTCTCCATTAGGCAGGAAGGCGGCGTCAGGCTCAATTAAGGAGGTCAATATGGCTGTAAATACTTATATTGCGTCTCTTGTTCAGTACGCAGTGAAAAACGGGCTTATCGAAAAGTGTGACAGGAAATATGCTGTGAATACGGTACTTCAGCATATGATGCTGGATTCGTATGTGGAGACTGAACCTGCGGAAATGACGCTGGAAGAGATTCTTAGGGGCCTTGTGGATGATGCGGTTTCAAGGGGCGTATGCGCTGATGATATAACGAGCTGTGATCTGTTTGATACACAGCTCATGGGCGCACTCACTCCGCCGCCTCGTGAGGTATGCAGCACATTTGACCGGCTGTATAGAGAAGATCCGGAAGCTGCAACCGACTGGTTCTACAGGTTTTCTCAGGATACGGACTATATCAGGAGATATCGAATAGCGCGTGATATGCGATGGATGACCAGTACCGATTACGGCAATCTGGATATCAGCATCAACCTCAGCAAGCCGGAAAAAGACCCGAGGGCAATTGCGGCAGCTAAGGCGGCCACCCAGAGTCACTATCCGAAATGCCAGCTGTGCCCGGAAAATGAGGGCTATGCAGGCCGTATGAACCACCCTGCAAGGCAGAATCACAGGATAATCCCCATAACCCTGTGCGGCGAACAGTGGTATTTCCAGTACAGTCCTTATGTTTATTACAATGAGCACTGCATCGTATTCAATGCAAAGCACACGCCCATGAAGATAGACAGGGCGACATTTGACAAGTTGCTGGATTTTGTTACCCAGTTCCCTCACTACTTTATTGGCTCCAATGCGGACCTTCCCATTGTTGGCGGTAGCATTCTCACACATGAACATTTTCAGGGCGGCAGATACACGTTTGCAATGGAAAAGGCACCCGTGGAGCATGAACTCAAGTTTTCAGGATATGAGGATGTCAGAAGCGGTATAGTAAAATGGCCAATGAGCGTTATAAGGCTTACTTGCGCAGATAAACAGCGCATTGCTGAACTCGCAGAAAAGATACTCGCTGCCTGGCGCGGATATACTGATGAAGCAGCATTCGTGTACGCCGAAACCGAGGGCGAGATGCACAATACCATCACTCCTATCGTACGCCGCAGGGGCGATGATTACGAGATGGATCTGGTGCTTAGAAATAATATTACAACGCCCGAGCATCCGTTGGGTGTATACCATCCCCATGCTGAACTGCACCATATAAAGAAGGAAAATATTGGCCTTATCGAAGTCATGGGCCTTGCAGTATTGCCTGCAAGACTGAAGAATGAAATGAGCAGACTGGCCGATGTTATCATTGACGGAGGCAGGATCACGGGCGACCTTGAAAAGCATGCCGCATGGGTAGAAAAGCTCAGGAGAAGCAATGTTTTTGAAGAGGGTAATGTGGATGCTATTCTCAGGATTGAGATAGGAAGAGTATTTGCCAAGGTGCTTGAGCATGCCGGAGTTTATAAGCGTACCAGAGAAGGCATAGTGGCATTCAGAAGATTTATAGATTATGTAAACCGGGAGGAATAGAAGATGCGGGTACTTGTTACTGGTGGTGCCGGATATATCGGCAGCCATACTGCGGTTGAACTTCTTAATGCAGGCCATGAAGTGGTTATTGTAGATGATCTGTCGAATGCAAATCGTAAGGTGATCGACAGGATTAGCTTTATTACAAATAAAAAGGTAATCTTCTATCAGATGGATTGCTGCGATAAAAAACTGCTCAAGGTGTTTACAAGGCATAATATCAATGCCGTAATCCACTTCGCCGGATACAAGGCGGTGGGCGAAAGCGTTAAAAAGCCGCTGGAGTACTATCGCAATAATCTGGACAGCACACTCAATCTGCTGGAGGTTATGGAAAAGACGGGATGCCGCAACATGGTATTCTCGTCCTCGGCCACAGTATATGGTCCGGATAACCAGCATCCCTATAGAGAGGACATGCCTGCTGTCCGTTCTTCCAGCCCCTATGGTTGGACCAAGGTAATGATTGAGCGTATCCTCACTGATTATGCAGCGGCGCATCCGGATTTCAGCGCTGTGCTGCTCAGATATTTCAACCCCATAGGCGCGCATATTTCGGGCCTGCTGGGCGATGATCCCAACGGAATCCCCAATAATCTGATGCCATACATCGCCAGGGTGGCATCGGGCAAACTGGAGAAGCTAACCGTTTTCGGTGGAGATTATGACACGCCTGACGGTACTTGCCAGAGGGATTACCTGCATGTAGTGGATCTGGCAGCAGGCCATCTGAAAGCGCTGGAGTATGCTGCGGAGCATACGGGAGCCGAGGCCATAAATCTGGGTACAGGCAAGGGCGTCTCTGTACTTGAGCTTGTAAATGCATTTGAAAAAGTAAATGATATAAAGCTCAATTACAATGTAGGCCCCCGCAGAGAAGGCGACCTGCCTGCATTCTGGGCGGATGCCACAAAGGCCAAGGAGCTTCTGCACTGGGAGGCCAGGCACACACTTGAAGATATGTGTCGGTCTGCCTGGAATTACGCAGCATATAATTGACAGGTCAGCGCAGCAGAGCCGGGATGTCCCGGCTCTGCATTTTTATTTGTATCATTTTGTACATGTAAGTGTAATTTAGTGCATGAAGGTATGTCTTGATACTGTGAGTGTATCATTTTGTGCATGTTTTGTACAGCCTGGTTTATGGTATGTGAGCATATATTTAATTATAATATAGTCACAAGGTAACGAGAGAGCAACAACGACCGACAGCATACTGGAGGGCTTAACATGATAGTACCGAGACATTACGAGAACATGCGCGTTCTGCACGAGAACACCATGCCGCTTAGATCCTACTACGTTCCCGCATCCCGCAGGATGGACGATATGGTTCACAACAGAGAGAACTCCGACCGCATCTGCTTCCTGAACGGCGAATGGAAGTTCCGATACTACGAGAGCATCTACGATCTGAACGAATACTTCTTCGCCACGGACTTTGACGCTTCCGGCTTCGACGATCTGCCGGTGCCCTCCGTATGGCAGCTGCACGGTTATGACAATAACCAGTACACCAACATCAAGTACCCCTTTCCCTTCGATCCGCCCTATGTACCCCACAAGAACCCCTGCGGCGCTTATGTGTACGATTTTGAGTATCACTTCGACGAGGCCGCACCCATGGTTTATCTGAACTTCGAAGGTGTTGACTCCTGCTTCTATGTGTGGCTCAACGGCAAGTACGTAGGTTACAGCCAGGTATCCCATTCCACCAGCGAATTCGACGTTAGCGAAAAGCTGGTGGAGGGCAAGAACAGGCTGGCGGTGCTGGTGCTCAAGTGGTGCGACGGCAGCTATCTGGAGGATCAGGACAAGTTCCGCATGAGCGGCATCTTCAGGGATGTATACCTGCTGAACCGCCCGGTGCAGCACATCGTTGATTACTTCATCACCACTCCGTTGGCAGAAGACGGTGCGAAGGTGGAAGTAAGGGTAAAGACTACCAATGATAATATGCCCGTTAAGGTAAGCCTGTACGATGCTGATAATAATCAGATTGCTTACGGCATAACTGCACTTTCTACCGATGGTTCTTTCCCGCAGGCAGTGAGCTTGAATGTGGAAAAACCGCATCTCTGGAATGCAGAACGCCCTTTCCTCTATACTATAGTGCTTGAGGTGGCAGGTGAGACGATCACCGACCGGGTTGGCATCCGAGAGATCGATATCAAGGACAATGTCATCCGTCTCAACGGCAGGCCCATCCGCTTCCGTGGCGTCAACCGCCATGACTCCGATCCAGTGACCGGATTCACCATCAGCATCGAACAGATGAAGAAGGATCTGATGCTGATGAAGCAGCACAACGTGAACGCTGTGCGCACCAGTCACTATCCCAATTCTCCCATTTTCTACCAGCTCTGCGACGAATACGGCTTCTATGTGGTGGATGAGGCCGACAACGAGAGCCACGGCCCCTCTGAGATCTACTATGCCGACAACAGCAATGAGCACAAGTTCAAGCGCTGGAACGAGAGCATATCCGACAACCCTGACTTCATCGAGCCCACCATGGACCGCACCCGCAGACTGGTGCTGAGAGACAAGAACCGCCCCTGCGTTGTCATCTGGTCCATGGGAAATGAGTGCGCATACGGCTGTACCTTTGAAGAGTCTCTGAAGTGGACCAAGAAGTACGATCCCACCCGCCTGACTCACTACGAAAGTGCACTGTACCGCAGTGACGCACGTAAATACGATTTCTCCAACATCGACATTTACAGCCGCATGTATCCTGCACTTTCCGAGATGCGCGAGTATCTCACCGATGGTCCTGACAAGCCCCTGCTGCTCTGTGAATACTGTCATGCGATGGGTAACGGCCCCGGAGATCTTGAGGATTATTTCCAGGTCTTTACTTCCAACGACATCTATTCCGGCGGATTTGTCTGGGAGTGGTGCGATCATGCCATCTACAAGGGCCTTGATGAAAACGGCAAGGCAATGTACTGGTACGGCGGCGACCACGGAGAGACCCAGCACGACGGCAACTTCTGCATGGATGGCCTTGTTTACCCCGACCGCACACCCCATACCGGCCTTAAGGAGTACAAAAATGTACAGCGCCCGGCAAGAGTTGCGGCATACGATCAGGAGACCGGAAATGTTACACTGCGCAACTACATGGACTTCGAGGATCTGAAGGATATCATGACTATCCGCTACGAGGTTAGCTGCGATGGCGAAGTGATTGCAGACGGTACTGTCGAAGAGCTTCCCTCCATTCCTGCAAGGCAGGAAGGCATCGTTCAGATTCCCGTAACTGTGCCTGCCAAGGGTCGCTGCTTCCTCAAGATAACCTATGTGTGCAAGCTTACCTCTGAACTGATTGACGAAGACCACGAGCTGGGCTTCGATGAGATAGCGCTGCAGAACACCGATAACCGCAATCAGGTAAACGCAACATTCGGCGTGAAGAATGCCGAAGGCGAGATAAAGGTTGAAGAGGATGACTGCCGCCTTACCGTAACCGGCGACAACTTCCGCTATGTGCTGAACAAGCTTACCGGAATCTGGGAGAGCATGGTATTCCATGGCGAAGAGCTTATAAAGTGCCCCATGGAGCTGAACATCTGGCGCGCTCCCACCGATAACGATATGTACATTAAGAAGGAATGGCTTCGCGCCCACTTCGACCGCACAGTGACCCGTGGTTATGAGGTTAACTGTGAGAATGTAGGTGGCAATCTGCACATTCACTCCACACTGTCCATGTCTGCAGAAACCGTGCAGCGCATGCTGGATGTGGCGATTCACTGGAGCATCAACGGCGCAGGCGAGATCGAGATGGGCATGTCGGTGCTTAAGAATCCCGAATTCCCGGATCTGCCTCGACTCGGTCTCAGGCTGATGCTGCCCGAGGATATGCGAAAGGTGACGTATTACGGACTCGGCCCCGTGGAAAACTACGCTGACAAGCGCAGGGCATCCTGGCATGGTCTGTTCCATGCGGATGTATCTGAGATGCATGAAGACTACATACGCCCCCAGGAGAACGGCAGCAGGGGAGATTGCGACTATGTGATCGTAGATGGCAAGAATACCCGCCTTGCAGTAGTAAGCTCTGCACCCTTCAGCTTCAACGCTTCGGAATACACCAGCGAGGAACTGACCAGAAAAGCTCATAACTATAAGCTGGAAAAGTGCGGTAACACCGTCCTTTCCATCGACTATGCTCAGAACGGTATCGGCTCCAACAGCTGCGGTCCGGTACTTCTGGATAACTACAGATTCAATGAAGATCATTTCTTCTTCAATATCAAGCTGTATCCTACCAAGACTTCCAATGAACTGGCCTGAACTTAAGAAGGGAGAATGAACATGAACGAGCGGAAGTACCTGAACTGGGTAAACAAGATTGGTTATGGCTCCGGCGACATAGCTGGCAATATGGTGTATGCACTGCTTTCGTCCTTTGTACTGATTTATCTGACTGATACTGTTGGCCTCAATTCTGCCATAGTTGGTACGCTGATGGCGGTTTCTAAGATTTTTGATGGCGTAACTGACGTTTTCTTCGGCAACATGATCGACCGCACCCGCAGCCGCATGGGCAAGGCGCGTCCCTGGATGCTTTGGCCTTACATCGGCAATGTAATCTGTCTGGTGGCCTGCTTCGCCATCCCCGCATCCTGGGGCCAGACTGCACAGTATGCATTCTTCTTCATTGCATATACCATGCTGAACGCGGTGTTCTTCACTGCCAATAACATCGCTTACGGCGCACTGACTGCACTTATCACCAAGAACGAGAACGAGCGCGTACAGATGGGCTCCCTGCGCTTCATCTTCGCATTTGCCACCAGCCTGCTCATTCAGGCAATTACCGTTAAGGGCGTCGACCTGCTGGGCGGCGGCGCTGAGGGCTGGAAGTGGATCGCTGTAATCTACGGTATGATCGGCCTTATCGTAAACACTATCTCCGTCTTCTCTGTAAAGGAACTGCCTGAATCCGAACTGGAGCACAAGACCGAACAGAATGCTCCCAAGGAAAAGATCAGCTACATTGAGACTGCAAAGCTGCTGTTCACCAACAAATACTTTCTGCTCATCTGCGGCATCTACCTGCTCACTCACATCAGCAACGGCTTCGTGGGCATCGGCATCTTCTTCATGACCTATGTAATGGGCGACGCCAACCTGCTGGGTACCTTCGCAACTGCTACCAATATCCCCATGATTATCGGTCTGCTGGCTACCCCCTTCATTATCAAGAAGATGAAGGGCATGTATAAGGTAAATCTGGTTGGCTATGCTGCTGCTACTCTGTGCCGCGTGATGGTAATTGTAGGCGCACACATCGGCAGCGTACCTATGATGCTGGGCTTCACTGCACTGGCAAATATCGGCATGAGCCCCATGCAGGGCGACCTGAATGCGCTGATTGCCGCCTGTTCCGAGCATACCTACCTTACTACTGGCAAGCGTGTTGATGGCTCCATGTTCTCCTGCACCTCTCTGGGCGTAAAGATCGGCGGCGGCCTGGGCACGGCAATTACCGGTATGCTGCTGGATGCTGCAGGCTATATCCCCAATGCTGTAAATCAGTCTGCATCTGCGCTGAACATGCTCAACTTCATGTATCTGTGGGTTCCCATGCTGATCAGCATCCTGATCACCGTGCTGTTGTCCAGAATGGATGTTGAAAAGGCCAACAAAAAGCTAATCGGTCGTATGGAAAGCTCCATGCATGATACTCTCGAAGTTGTTGACACCGAAGCCTGATTATTATTCAAAGGATGTGTTTTCATGGTAGGTATTGATTTCAATCAGAAAAAGGGGTTCATCTGCGATATGGACGGCGTAATCTATCACGGAAACATCGTCCTTCCTGGAGTTAAGGAA
>JAZRPZ010000013.1:0-11436 GCA_045649485.1 Clostridia bacterium | reverse complement strand
GGGGACTTTCTTTTCGTTTCTGTTGTTTTGCTGCGGGTAATTGTCCGGTTTCTGCGCCCGGAAGGGGGCTTGAAACCTATAACGTAACAAACGGCAGCCTTTCGGCTGCCGAATCTATATTTTATTATCATTCAATAAAAGTTAGCTCTTATTGTCCTTTTACTAGTCGAAATACGTTCTATTCAGCTAGCTTAGAAAAAACCTCAGGCATTCTATCATTGAAGTAATTGAGAGATTTTTCGTTGCTTCTATCTGTATCTATTGTAACAATAAATCCGCCGTACTCACATTTCTTTAGTAATTCGCATCTTCCAGAAGGTGCATATGCATATGCCAAAGGTATCTCGCCAGCATAATGCGAACATCCGACAACATACACTTCATTCTCTATAGCCCTTGCTTTTGCTATGGAAGTCCATTGATCCAGCTGCAACTCATGATACATACCTGTACCGATTATATTTATAAGTAGCACTGGATTATCTAAGCACATGATTCTTGACACTTCCGGAAAGTGCATTTCATAGCAGATAGGTATGCCGACTTTTCCGAATTTAGTATTTACACAAAATATCTCTTTACCGGGACGTCTGCCTTTTGACTTCTCGCTTTCATGTAAAATACATTTTGTATATTCATCAACAATATCGCCGTTATCTATAACAATAACCTTATGCTGGTCAAAACTGTCAGTATCTTTGAACCCAGCGATTACATATTTTCCCATTCTACTAATAATATCAAGAGCTTCAGTCAATATATCATTGACCAAGAAGCCTTCGGGAAAAACATATAAATCTGCATCATATTGAGAAAGGAAGTATTTCAATTCATAAATACTGCAACCTTTCTTGGGTACTGCCAATAATAATTTCAATTTCATAAATACCTCACTATATATTCAAATATAGCACATGCCATACGTCATCTCCGACAAACCCGCATTTTCTATACAGCCGTTCTGGTGCTGTATGGTTATTTACTTTACCGGATACTGTGGCAAAATCTGCAACAGCCGCCAATCGCTGCAGTAATTCACTTACTATCAACTGCCCTATCCTTCTTCCCCGGTATTCGGGCAGTACCTGCACCCATTCAATTATTCCTTCCCGCAATTCACCATCAAAATCCGCAATTCCACATCCTGCGATATCTGAATTTGTTTCATCTATCGCCATTATCCACAAATCCGGATGATATACCTCTGTTTTGGTATAACCAACCAGCTGTTCATTAGTAACGGACAAATCTGTATATGACCTGTTTATCACATTGACCATTGCAGGGATATCATTAGTCGTCGCAGTAATTATCCTGATGTCCTTAACTTCTATGCAGCAAATTTCATCCAGCGGATGATACAGTCTGAAGTATGGTTCATCGAAATAATCTGCGTAATAGCTTGCTGAATAGCATGAACCATGCACAATCTTCATATTCGGCGGAATTTTTATCAGCTTATTCTTCCAATATGGGATCGACAGTATCTCGCAGGGATTCTCCTTATATGCCTTCAAAAGGTCCATCTTTACACCTCGATATATTTCAAGGCATGACGGCTGTCATGCCTTAGGTAATCATCAAATATCCAAGCTATGATAAACCTCTCCATCCAAATTCTTCCACTCAAACTTACCATCCTCCAGCGTCATATAGCCATGCTCGCTGCCGTTTTTGGGAATAGAGACGGAGCCGGGGTTGAGATACATATTTTCTTCACCGAACTCTTCCCATGCGGGGATATGGGTATGACCGTGGAGCAGGATATCGCCCTTCTGCAGGGGCGGAAGTTTACCGGTATTATAGTTATGACCGTGGGTGGCGTAGATAAGCTTATCGCCTGCGGGGATAATGCAGTAATCCGCCAGCACGGGGAATTCCAGCACCATCTGGTCCACCTCTGTATCACAGTTGCCGCGCACGCAGAATATCTTCTGCTTGATGGCGTTCAGCATGGCAATAACCTGCTTGGGCGCGTACTCCCTGGGCAGGTCATTGCGGGGACCATGATAGAGCACATCGCCCAGAATCATCAGCCTGTCTGCGCCTTCGCGTTCAAATGCTTCGAGCATTTTGGTGCAGTAGTATGCGGAGCCGTGTATATCGGAAGCTATCATCAGTTTCATATGCGCATCTCCTTACTTTATCTTGATGTTCACGCCGTTTACCTCAACGCCGTCATCTGCGGGAATGAGGATATACTTCATGCCGTCTATCATGCGGGTCTCGATAAGGTCGCTCTTATCGGGGGACACCTTGATCACCACATCGGGGGTACGCACCTCAAAGGTACGGGGCACAAGATTGGCTATCGGCACATCCGCCGCAACGCCGAATTCCTCTTCGTAGCGCTGTTCGAAGACCTCTATTTTGTCGGGATCTACGCCGCAGGTCTCCAGCATAAGGCTGACTTCGCCCTTGGTGACGGTTGCCGCCTCGGATTCCTTATCCGCCTTCTGACGCTCGGCGATTTCGCGCAGCTGTTCGTTCACGGTCTGCACAACATCATAGCTAAGTTCATCTTCGAGGGCTTCTTCAAGGGCAGACTGGAATGCAGCGGTCTGTATGGGCGCCGCCATAGGCATCTGTGCTCCGAAAAGCGCCTCGGTCATTTCCTCGTGAGGCTGATTGACATCGCGGTTATAATATACGATCTTATAGATATTGGACGCGCGGTCGTCAAACGCAGGGAACATGAAGCCTGCTTCGGGTGCGCTGACTATCCAGTCTTCCTCGCGGGAATGGAACGCATTTTCGGGGGCATAGTAGCTCAGTGCAGGCTTGGTGGGCTTCACGGGGCAGATGGCGCAGAGGATATATGTAAACACCTCTTCGGAAGCATCATCCATCTTTACGTCATCGCGACCCTTGAAGGGCACGTCATAAGTATCGCTGAGCATCAGGATAAGATAATTGGTATCCATCTTCAGCGAGGAGATTATGCTGGTAAAGAATCCCTCTACCTCCTCATCATCGCGCAGCTTATTTTCGCGCAGAGACATAAGGGTCTTATGATTTTCGCTCTCCATAACCTGCCAGGGTTCAAATACGATATCTACCAGATTTCTGCCGGGAGTGCCGGAAAGGCACTTGCGGAAAATGGCCAGATACTTCTCAGATTCCTCCTGAGGCATTGCTATAACGGGGCGGTCAAAGGTAGAGATTATCTCGCCGCGGGTATCGACATAGCAACCGCGGATATTGGTGATATTATTTTTATCGGGATTAAAGCGCTTACGGATCTCGGAAATTTCGTTTCTGTTCATTTTATACCTCTAAGCTCATGGTTTGGTACTATATTATACCATAAAAACCGTTCATGTGTTCGGCAAGAAATTGACAATAACTGGCCTGTTTGTTATAATACCCAAAAATATATGGAGGCAGCAATAATGAAATTCGTGCTGATAATAGGCGAAGGTGCAGTCGGCAAGATGACCGTAGGTCAGGAGCTGGCAAAAATCACCGGACTCAAACTTTTCCACAATCATATGTCCATTGAGCCCGTTATCGAGATATTCGGCACCTACCACCGCCCTGCAATAAACCGATTCCGTCAGATGATATTTGAGGAATTCGCCAAGACCGACAATTACGGCATGATATTCACCTTCATATGGGCCTTCGATATGCAGAGCGATTGGGATTACATAGAATCCGTGCGCAAAATATTCGAGCCCTACGGCACGGAATTCTACTGTGCGGAGCTTATAGCGCCTATGGAAGTGCGCCTTGAGCGCAATCTTACGGAAAACCGCCTTGCCTGCAAACCCTCAAAGCGTGATACCGCAAATTCCCGAAACAACATAATGAACGAAAGCAAATACCGCTGCATCAGCAATGAAGGCGAGATACCTTTCGAAAACTACATAAGGCTGGAGACGACCAATATGAGCGCCGCAGAAGCTGCGGCAGCCATAAAGGAAGCTTTCGGATTATAAAAAGCGTGAGCATATGCTCACGCTTTTTTATTACAGTGCGTTGATATCGGCTATCAGCGCATCAACATCTTCTTCGCGGGTAGCCCAGCTGGTGCAGATGCGGATCTCGCTCTCGGTCTCACCGGGCACGCCCATGGGAGAGAATGCGTACTTTTCTTCCAGCTTGCCGAGCGCCTCGTTGGGCAGCACGAAAAACTGCTGATTGGTGGGGCTTTCAGCACTTAGACGATAGCCCTTTGCCAGTACAGCCTTGCGTATCTTCATTGCAAGGTCTACAGCATGATGGGACAGCTGCATATACAGACCGTCGCGCATAAGTTCTTCAAACTGAATACCCAGCAGCCTGCCCTTAGCCAGCATGCCGCCCTTCTGCTTTATCATATAGCGGAAGCAGTTGTGGGCATTGGGGTTGGTGATAACCAGCGCTTCTCCGAAAAGGGCGCCCTGCTTGGTGCCGCCGATGTAGAATGCATCACAAACTTCGCAGAGGATACCGAAGGTAACGTCATTTCCGGGCGCAGCCATTGCATATCCCAGACGTGCGCCGTCCAGATACAGCATGAGGTTGTACTCATCGCATACCTTGCGCAGGCCGCGCAGGGTCTTCTCATCGTAAATGGTGCCGACTTCGGTGGAATCGGAAATATATACCGCGCCGGGCATAACCATGTGTTCATGAGTCACATCTTCGAAATGCTCGCGGCACACCTTGCGCACCATCTCCTCGGTAAGCAGACCGTCATCGGAATTGACAGCGATTACCTTATGTCCGGTGGCTTCGATGGCGCCGGTCTCATGTACGTTGATATGGCCGGTATTTGCGCTTATAACGCCCTGCCAGGGCTTCAGCACAGCGCTGAGGAAGGTCAGGTTGGTCTGAGTGCCGCCCACGAGGAAATGCACATTGATATCCTCGCGACCGCACAGCTGCTTTATCATGGCGGCGGCATTTGCGCAGTGGCAATCCTCGCCGTAACCGGGAGTCTGTTCGAAATTGGTCTCCGCAAGCGCCTTCAGTATATTCGGATGTGCACCTTCGGAATAATCGCAGTTAAAACGTATCATGGTCTGTTCAGCCCTTCTCAAGATAATCTATTTCTTCGGGAGTAAGCACGATATCCAGCGCACGGATGCTGTCCTCGTACTGCTCGATTTTGGTGTAAGTGCACATCGCGCTGGGATTCAGCGGATGGTTCAGAATATAAGCCAGCGCGATTACGGTAGAAGAAACGCCATACTTCCTGCCCAGCTCGATGGCCCTCTGTGCGCGCCTGTGGTTTTCGGGCAGCGGCACATAGTACGCCTTGGGCATGGACTTATACTCACCTGCACCCGCTTCATACTGGGCAAAGAAACCCTTGCCCTGCGCGGCAAATGCCATGATGGGCATGCCGGATTCACGATACCACATTTCCTCGGTGGCATTCATGGGCACGTGGGTTATGTCTCCTGTAAGATGGGGCGTAGTCAGCGCCAGCGAAAAATGCAGCTGGCTTACGCTCAGGGGCGCAAGTCCGTTGGCCTTTGCGAATTCATTTGCCATGTTTATGCGGCCCACAGTCCAGTTGGAAACGCCCACGCAGCGGGTCTTGCCTTCCCTGACAAGCTTATCCAGCACGGGTACTATCTCCTCCACAGGGCGCATGGGGTCGTCGCGGTGCAAAAGGTACATATCGGCATAATCGGTACCGAATGCCTTGAGGCTGGCTTCAAGGTCGCCTGTGATATCTTCGGGAGCGAGTCTCGCCTCATGCATCTTCGCCTGCTCAAGAGGATAGCAGCCCTTCATACAGACGGTAACATCGTTCCTGATGCCGCGGGAATTGATGTACTGACCCAGCATGCGGTCGCATTCACCGCCGTAGTACATGCGAGCGGTATCAAAGCTCATACCGCCCAGATCGCGGTAGCGGTCGAAAATCTCTTCGGCAACACCGGTGCGCCATGCGTTGATTCCCATAGTTATATGAGAAAGCTCAACGCCGGGAATTACAGATATCTTCTTCATATTCTCACCTTACAGCATCGCAACGATAACGTACATATACAGAGGAATGAATACCAGAGAAAGCGCAGTGGTCAGCGCAATGCCGCCGGCGGCATATTCCTCATCCGAACCGGAAGCTGCGGCAACGATGGGAGTCTGAGACATAACGGGCATGGCTGCCTGAATAAGCAGCGCATTGCGCATAAGCTCGGGAGCCTTCAGCGCGGCAAAACCGGTGCCGTCTGCAATCGCATTGATGAGCATGGAAGATGCGATAAGCAGCAGCGGGGATGCGGCGAAACGGCCGATGAGCACCCACTCATAGCCCTTCTGCCAACGGATACGCTTCTGACGGATCATGCGCATGAGTATCATACCGGTATAGAACAGGGACATGGGGGTTACCAGATTGCCGATATACTTTGCGGCATCGCCCACAAACTTGGGAGGCTGGAAGCCCAGCAGCAGCAGTACAACACAGCCCACGAAGAATACCAGCGGGATGGGCAGCACCTTGGAAAGCTTGTTGAGTGCCGCGCGGGCGGGTGCGAATTCGGCAGCCTGCTTAGCGGACTTATCCTTGAGCTTGGCGGCCCAATACCTGGGGATCATGGCAAAGCTGGTCACTTCGGCAGCCTTGTCGCCATCCTTGCGCATCATGGAATAGCCGATAGTCCAGAAAAGAGAAGTGTTGGCTATGTAATAAAGCAGAGTGTAGGAGATAACATCATCTCCGAACAGCGCCTGAGATACGGGAACGCCGATGAACACCGAATTGGAGAAGGTGAACATGCAGTTGAAAACGCCCCTGCGGCCCTTTGGGATCTTGAAAAGCTTCGCGATAAGCGAACCGATTATCAGCGTGACGATGATGGAAAGATAGGGCATTATAACGCCCACAACGCTTTCGATAAGGCTGTCACGGGTGAATTTGGTGAATATATTGCTGATGATCATGCAGGGCAGCGCCACTTTGACTACCAGACGGGAAAGCAGCTCGCCGTGCTCATCCTTGAGCCAGCCGATGCCCACAAGGAACATACCCACACCGATCATAAGGAAAATAGAAAGAACTATCTGTACAGCATCCATTACCTGATCCACAGAAAAATCCCCCTTGTAAAAAGATATACAGCGCTCCGCACAGGCGAAGCGCTGCATCTCAGCATGCCCGTTAGGCGGCTGAGTAAATTATATAATCACCTTTGAGAAATGTCAACCTTTCAGCATCTTCAGCACGCGCTGATACAGCGCCGCATCCAGAAGACAGCTGACCTTGGTGCCTACATCGGTATATTCCTCGTTTTCCACCTGTCCCTTGGAATGGATGAGGGAAAGCGCAGCGCCCTTATCGTAAGGAATGATCAGCTCCACATGATGGCGCAGCAGCGCTATGCGGCGGGATATCTCTTCACGCAGCTTTTCAAGACCGGTGCCCTCGCGCGCGGAAATGAGTATGGCATCTGCGGGCTCGATATCCGCTGCAGCGGGAGCCTGGTCAGCCTTGTTCAGCGCTTCAATAACAGGCTTGCCCGCGGCGCCCAGTTCGTTCAGAACGGAGAATACCGTGGCGCGCTGTTCCTGATAGAATGGGCTGGAGAAATCGGATACCACCACGATAAGGTCGGCATAAATAGCCTCTTCAAGGGTGGAATGGAAAGCCTCTACCAGCTGATGGGGCAGCTTACGGATAAAGCCTACGGTATCGACCAGCATGCAGCGGCGGTTTTCAGGCAGTTCTATCTGGCGCAGCACCGGGTCGAGGGTAGCAAACAGTTTGTCTTCTACCAGCACATCGGAACCGGAAAGCGCATTCATCAGAGTGGACTTGCCGGCGTTGGTATAGCCGACCAGCGCTACGATTATCTGTTCCTGCTTTTCACGGCGGGCACGGCGCATGTCTCGCTGACGCTTGATGACATTGAGTTCCGCCTGCATATCATCGATACGCTTTCTGATGCGGCGGCGGTCTACCTCAAGACGGGTCTCACCGGGACCTCTGGTACCGATACCGCCGCCCAGACGGGACAGCGAAGTGCCCAGACCGGTAAGTCTCGGCAGACGGTACTTCAGCTGCGCAAGTTCGACCTGCAGCTTGCCTTCGGCAGTCTGCGCGCGCTGTGCGAATATATCCAGGATAAGTGCAGTACGGTCGATCACTCGCACGCCCAGCGCCTTTTCGAGATTCTTCTGCTGTGCGCCTGTTATTTCTTCGTCAACGATGGCAAGGTCTATTTCCTGTGCCTGGCACAGCAGCGAAAGCTCTTCGGCTTTGCCCGTGCCGATGAACATTCCGGGATCGGGCTTGGAGCGATTCTGCAGCACGCGGGATATTACAACTGCGCCTGCGGTCTCTGCAAGTCCGGCCAGTTCATCAAGGGAAGCTTCGGAATCAATGGAGATAAGCATTACCTTTTCTGCGGATTCCACCAGACCGCCCTGTGCAATAGCCTTCTGAACACGCTGTTCGGCAAGGTCAATCTCACGCATCCACAGCTGCTGAGGAATGCGGCCGGGCTTTACGGGGCCTACCTGATTGATGGAAAGCTGGTCATACTCCATCTCGCCGAGGAAAGCGGCGGAGATACCGGTGGCGCGTCCGTCGGATACGCCCACGGCGCACATCGCGTCGAATCTCAGCAGCTTCAGCGCCTGCAGGTCAACATCGGAAAGCCTTGCGCTTCCGCCGGGATGGGTGTGTATGCAGCGGAAACCGGAAAGGCGGTCGGTATTGCGCCTGAGATGCATCTCGGGCAGCGCAATGCTGGATATGGAACCGATGGCGATTTCCAGCACCTCGCCCTCGCGGCTGAGATACACCAGCATTTCGCGATTCAGCGCCTCGGTGAAGCGCACCAGCATATTCAGCAGTCTGTCGGGCAGGAATTCATCGCGGAAAAATTGAGTGTCATACAGTTTTTCCAGTTCCTGCAGTATACTCTCTCTAATACCTTCTATATTACCGTGTATCATTCAAATCCTCCAAATGAGTCAAAAATCTATTCTGTATTTCTGCGACCACACGCCGTTATCGCAGAATTCCTCTGTAAGCCTGCCGCCGTTCTTTATTATCACAGCCACAGCTTTTTCATTATCCTTGTACGGCACTATATCCACATATCCAAAGCCCATATCCCTGCACTTTTCAAGCGCAAGGGAAAGCATCTTCGTGCCCATTCCCCTGCCCCTGTTCCATGGTGCTATTCCCGCGTGCAGATGACCTCTGCGGGTGTCCGAGTGATTCATCACTATGCCGCCATATATCTCCCCCGAAGCATCGGTAAGGAAAAACAGCGTACAGGGAACCTTTGT
Organism: Clostridia bacterium; assembly: GCA_045649485.1. Lineage (GTDB taxonomy): Bacteria > Bacillota > Clostridia > Christensenellales > Aristaeellaceae > RUG11247. The sequence continues at coordinate 2,196 of JAZRPZ010000013.1, read as the reverse complement.
GGAAAGCATAGAACCCGTGGTGCGGTCGTCTTCACACCACGCAAGGAATCTGGCATATGGCGTACCGTTGCGGCGTATCAGTTCGGGCTGGATGTTTTCCTCCATACCCTCCCACCGGTCTATCATGCGGATGTATTCCGTCTCATGTTTTTCCGACGGTATATCAAGATAAAGTTCGTCATTCATTCGCCGAATCCCTTCCTGCGGCAGATCGTTATTCACACCCGAACAATGTTTTCGGGCATAAAAATCCCGCAGCAGGGCGCATTTCACCTAAGGGCATACCGATAGCATACCCACAAATGCATCCTTTTCTGCGGTCAACGAATGATGATCATTATTATCTTAGCACCCGCGCCATGCGCGCCCATTCCGTGAATTGATTATCCGGGCAGTGAGATCTGCTCACGGAATAATCATATCACGGGACAAATTGCTTGTCAAGGCGCGCAGTACAGGCATGTTCCATTAAATCTCAACGGTCTCCCCTACCGCCGGAAGCAGCAGCTTCACTCCCGCCTTTTCGGCAGCGGAAACGACTTCTTCCTTCGGACAGCCGTTGCACTCGTACAGATCGAAATGAGTGGCAACAAGAGTGCATCCCCATGCCTTTGCAAGGTAAGCAGCCTCCTCCGCATCGGTATTGCCGATAATATCGTTTGCGGTGCGCTCATCATCCCTGCCGTTTGCGGGTATCAGCGCATAATCGATATTTTCGCGGGCAACACGTTCAACGAGTCCGTCATAAATACTGAGATCGCCGCCGAACAGCAGCTTCTTGCCTTCGGCTTCGATGATATAGCTCAGCTCGCGGAAACGTCCCTTTTCATCCACATGGGGCTCGGTGTGGGCGCAGATTATGGGAGTGATCTTGAATCCGCCCATTTCAAAAACCTTCTCCGCACGGGCATATATAATATTGGAAAAATCAAGTCCCTCAAACCTTGCGCATTCGGGAGCCGGCGCCGCAACGGCGCAGTCTCCCCCTGCCTTGCGATACTCACCCAGAGTGATGGGATCCATATGGTCATCATGACTGTGAGAAATAAGCACGAGGTCGGGATTCACATCGGCAAGCGCGCAGGGCGGCGCATACAGCCGCTTCCACGGGGTCTTTTCCGAATAATGGTTTATATCAACGCCGTAGCTGAGATAAGGGTCGGTCACAACATTGAAACCGCCCGCAGAGATTACATATCCGCACTGGCCAAGATTGGTAAGCTTCATATATAACGCCTCCTGTCCTTTGATGGATAAATTCTACACTTCACCAAAAATTCCTGCAAGGAAAGAAACAGCCCCCGAAGAGATATCTTCGGGGGCTGTATTTATCTTTTACCTGGTGGTGGAAGAATTGGAACGCAGCTGTACGTCGTGGTAGCCGCCCTCAACGATGGAGGTGGAGGATACCAGAGTCAGACGGGCATTCTTCTGCAGATCGGGAATATTGATAACACCCACGTTGCACATGGTGGACTTGACCTTGTACAGGGAGATCTCAACGTTGTCATGCAGGGAACCGGCGTAGGTTACATAGGAGTCAACGCCCTCTTCGAAGCTGAGCTTGCTTGCGCCGCCCAGATCGTAGCGCTGCCAGTTGCGTGCGCGGTTGGAACCTTCGCCCCAGTATTCCTTCATGTATACGCCGTTGATCATGACCTTGTTGGTGGGAGACTCGTCGAAGCGGGCAAAGTAGCGGCCCAGCATCATGAAGTCTGCGCCCATGGCCAGAGCCAGGGTCATGTGATAATCGTGTACGATACCGCCGTCGGAGCAGATGGGCACATAGATGCCGGTCTCGCGGAAGTACTCGTCGCGGGCTGCGGCAACCTCGATAACTGCGGAAGCCTGACCGCGGCCGATACCCTTGGTCTCACGGGTGATGCAGATGGAACCGCCGCCGATGCCGACCTTGATGAAGTCAGCGCCGGCCTTTGCCAGGAACATAAAGCCGTCGCGATCAACCACGTTGCCTGCGCCGATCTTCACGCTGTCGCCGTAGTTCTCACGAACCCAGGCGATGGTGTTTGCCTGCCAGCAGGTGTAACCCTCGGAGGAGTCGATGCACAGCACATCAGCGCCTGCCTCCAGCAGGGCGGGAACCCGCGCCTCGTAATCCCGGGTGTTGATACCTGCGCCCACCATATGGCGCTTGTTCTCGTCAAGGAGCTCAAGGGGATTCTGCTTATGGGAGTC
>JAZRPZ010000012.1:0-14639 GCA_045649485.1 Clostridia bacterium | reverse complement strand
ACATGAAAATCTGCACCTTCCTGTGGGTCTACTACGGCTACCCCACCTCCGCTTATGAAGGCAAGAACGTTGAGCAGATGCGCTGCCAGTGCGGCGCGATGCTGGCCAAGCGCGATAACCATCTGGAAGCCGACACCGTCGCCGGCGTACCCGATTCCGGCATTGCCCACGCCATCGGCTATGCCAACGAATCCGGCGTGCCCTTCTCCCGCCCCTTCATCAAGTACACCCCCACCTGGCCCCGTTCCTTCATGTCTCAGAAGCAGAGCTACCGCAACCTGGTAGCCCGCATGAAGCTCATCCCCGTAGATGAACTCATCCGCGACAAGAGCCTCATCATGATCGACGACTCCATCGTACGCGGCACTCAGCTGAGGGAGACCACCGAATTCCTGTACACCAGCGGCGCCAAGGAAGTACACATCCGCACCGCCTGCCCGCCCGTACTGTATAACTGCAAATACCTCAATTTCTCCCGTTCCACCTCTCAGACCGATCTGATGGCCCGCAGAGTCATCGCCCGCCTGGAAGGCAGACACGATCCCGAGAACCTTGACAGGTATTGCGATCCCGAAACTCCCGAGTATGCACGCATGGTCGAAGAGATCCGCAAGGAACTGAACTTCACCACCCTGAAGTATCAGCGCCTCGACGATATCATCGCAGCAACCGGCAAGCCCGAGTGCAAGCTCTGCACCTACTGCTGGAGCGGCAAGGAATAAACCGCAAAAATAAAATATAACGACGTTCCCGGAGAAAACATATACTCTCCGGGAACGTTTATGTTATAATAGGATACAGATATCATCCAAACAAGGAGGCAGTCTTTATGAATTTCTATGAACTGGCAAGATCCAGATATTCCGTAAGAAAATACAGCAGCGCACCCATTGAGGAAGAAAAGCTCAGCGCGATAATCGAAGCAGGCCGCATAGCGCCCACCGCATGCAACAATCAGCCCCAGCACGTATTCGTTGCAAAGAGCGAGGAAGCACGCCTCAAGCTGAAGGAGGTATGTTCCTGCACTTTCGACGCACCGGTCATAATGGTCATCTGCTACGATATTGAAAAGACCTGGAAGAACAAGCTGATGCCGCCTTACCAGTCCGGCGAGACCGATGCTTCCATCGTTACCACTCACATGATGCTTCAGGCATGGGAGCTGGGCATAGGCTCCTGCTGGGTCGGCTGGTTCAATGCCGATAGCGTACGCAGCGCACTGGGTCTTCCCGAAAACCTCGTGGTATCCGCACTGCTGCCCATGGGCTATCCCGCAGAAGATGCCTCCCCCGCTCCTCTGCACGATTCCTTCCGCGATATCAGCGAAACCGTCACCGTCATCTGAGAACATTACAGCACACATAAAGCGGGCACCGGAAATCCGGTGCCCGCTGATTTTTTTGTTTGTTTATTTACTTTATGGAGTTTACCAGTTCAACGCCTGCTGCATGTGCTTCGGCTGCGGTAGCTGCGCTCATGTCGGTTGCGATCTGAGCTGCTTCTTCGGGAGTGGCTGCGGCTGCAACTGCAGTCTGCATCTCAGCAAAGTCAGCGTAGACGTCTGCCTGAACGGCTGCCAGAGTGGTATCGATGTTGGCCTTCTGATCATCGGTCAGGGTGCCGAACTCATACAGGTTGGAGAGTGCATCGAATGTCCAGTAGTAGCTGTCTGCCCAGTTGGCGGGGATGATCTTGAAGCCTTCTACAGTGACGCGCTCGCCGTCGATGTACTGTCTGCCGGTGGTTGCATAGTAGATGCCCTCAGCAGGCTCTTCGGTAACGAACTCAGCAGCGGGGGTGCTTACCTTGTATGCTGCGTAGGTATCGGTGGTCAGCATGGGGTAGTAGGGAACGAATACGCTCAGTGCGGCGTTGTCCATGGATACCCATTCAACGGTGTCGGTGATGCTGTCTTCATCAAAGATCTGGAAGATGTGAGTTTCGAGGTTCCTGGAGGAGCCGATGCCGGGGATGTGATAGTAATCAACTACGTCAGCCACGGTGAATGCACGATCCAGCTTGATGTTGGTGTACATGGGAACGATGTTGCCTTCTGCGTCAACATTGGAGATGGCGTAATCTGCGGCTGCGGGCTCTTCGGAGGTGTACTCTGCATTGAAGAAGTTCAGTGCATCGACCATACGGCCGTTTGCAGTCTGATCGCCGTTGTAGGAAGCCAGGTAATCGATGGTGTTGGCTTCTTCGTCACCAACGAAGGTGTCGGCGGTCTTAGCGGTCTCGATGATGCCTGCGGAAGCGATAACGTTATCGGTATCGTCCAGGTCGATCAGACCGATGATTGCCATGTTGGGCTCGGAGAATACCAGAGTGGAGGAGCACTTGATTGCAATGTACTGATGGCCGGTGGTAACTTCGATGTACCAGGTCTCGTTGTTGTCGGCTACGAAGAAGCCGGCGCCGCCTGCGGAACCTGCGGTGTCGAAGATGTTCAGGATGAGGTCAACGCCTTCCTTGGCGGTAGCAGCTTCGCTCAGGATAACGGTGGGGATCTCAGCTTCTTCGATGCCGGTGTCAACGTAGGGATCTGCTGCGTACATAGCGTCGGAGCAGCCGATGGTCTCGGTGGCGCTTACGGTAACGCCCATCTCGTTGGTGCCGCCTGCCTCATAGGGGGTGTGCTTGTGATCGCCGCCGCAGTCGGGGCAGTAGCCCTGGCCAACGTCATCAGCAAAAGCGGTGTACTCGTAGCTGTCCTTGGTGAAGGTGTAGGTGAAGCCGTAGCAGCCGTTGTAAACTTCGCCTGCGGTGTGGTTGCCGGCGGGGCTTACGTAGAATACCTTGTTATAGCTGTTGGAGATATCTTCGGAACGGGCGAAGATGGTGGAGCCGTCTGCAGTCAGGTCGGAACCGACGTAGATGGCGGTACATGCCAGGGAGGAAACGGAAGTAGCGCACAGGATAATCGCTACCATAAGGGAGAAGAGAACTTTGATCTTGGAAGTCATGGTTTGTTGCACCGTCCTTGTTTGTTTTGTTGATGAATGAATTATAATGCATAAATATGCATATGTCAACCCTGATTTTCGCCGTTTTATGGTTAATTAACCGTAAATTATGTATATTCGGCATATAATTGACAATTTTTATGCATAGTGATAGAATATATTATACAAACATTCTAAGGAGCGTACAAAAAAATGAAGACATATTGCTTCACCGAATCCCCTGTTGAAATATACGGTCTCGATGTCATAGATAAGGAAACAAAAAGCTATTGGCGGCTGCCCGACGAAGAAACCGCTCCCGTCAGCGATTATGTCCGTGAAAGGAGCAAGACCGCCTGCGGCGGCAGAGTGCGTTTCCGCACGGATTCCGTGAATGTCACCATAAAGATGGAACTTGTCGGCAACGGCGTTGACCCCTGCATGGCAGTGTGCGCTTCTGCAGGCGGCGATGTATTCACCGGCACAGGCATCCACAGCAGATATATAGGGCAGATAAATCCCAGAAATTACGAAAATCTGCAGCCCGAGCTCACCTTTAAACTCGACGGCAGCGTGCAGCAGGTGACCGTAAACCTGCCCCGCAACGAGAAGATAAGCGGACTGTGGATATCCATCGACGATGATGCGCAGCTTATCGCTCCCCTGCCCTATTCCCGCAAGGGCAAGCTGTGCTTCTACGGATCTTCCATCACCGAAGGCGGCTGCTGCTCACGTCCCGGAAACGCATATACCGCCGCAGTTGCCCGCTGGCTTGACATGGATTACGTGAATTATGGCTTCTCCGGCAACGCAAAAGGCGAAGATGCCATGGCCGACATCATCTGCCGCCGCGACTTCTCCGCCTTCATATATGATTATGACCACAACGCGCCCGATGCGGCACACCTCGAAAAGACTCACGAGCGTTTCTTCAAGCGTGTGCGCGCCGCGCATCCCGACATGCCCATCGTAATAATGACCAAGCCGGATTTTGACCCCGACCCCGAAACGAACTCTGCCCGCCGAGAAGTCATCCGCCGTACCTACACCAATGCAGTTGCTGCAGGCGACAGGAATGTATATTTCCTCGACGGCGAGCAGTTTTTCGGCACCTTCGGCCGTGAGATGTGCACCGTAGACGGCTGCCACCCCAACGACCTCGGCTTCTTCCGCATGGCCGAGCAGGTTTACGGAGTGCTTGCAAGGGCCTTCAAAGCCTGAGTAAGCTCCGCATGGGTCTCGAAATACATGTGCGCCGTCTCACGGATGGTATCTGCATGCCTCATGTGCTTCGGGTCCTCTATAGCCCACACAGTACAGCCCGCCTCGCGGGCTGTTTTCATTGCATACAATGAATCCTCTACCACAAGGCATTCTTCTGCCGTTACGCCCATGCGTGCTGCCGCCATACGGAATATCTCCGGGTCGTGCTTGTTCATGCCGCCCGCAGTGGACTGCCAGAATTGGAAATACCGCTTCATATCAAGCCTGTCGATAGTATATTCCAGAGGAACAGCCTCAGTTGCCGAAATAAGACACATGGGAATGCCCAATTCTGCGGCTGCGTCCATGGAGGCCCTTCCGCCGGGCTTGAAATCAATATAATCGGGACTCTGATATATTACATTGTAGATATATTCGCGGCACCACTTGAGCGCGTCCTCATAGCTCATGCTGACGGCACATTCCGGCGACTTGAAATAACCCGCAAGAGTGCCGCTGAACGAGGCCTGCTGCCACGGCGCATTCTTCAATTCTTCATCGGATATATCAACACCATGATGCCTCAGAAATATTCCCGGCAGCATGACCCAGTATTTTTCGGAATCCAGCAGCGTGCCGTCCATATCAAAAATAATCGCGCGTATCATTCGTTTTCCCCTTATGCATTTGCCCTGCAGAGTTTTCTCTCCGCAGGGCATTTATTCATATATGAACCTCTATCCAGTGAAGCAGCATCTCTGTGCCCTTATTGGCATCCAGAGTACCGTTTATCACCATATCCGCATGCCAGCGGGTAGGCTCCACCAGTTCATCGTGACGGAAGCGCACAGTGTCCAGATAACGGGCGGAAATGGTATCCATATCCTGCCTGTCCAGCCAGCGCTTTATGCGGCGATAAAGCCTTTCGTCACTCTTAAGGTCGATGAATACCTTAAGATCAAGCTGCTCGCGTATTCTGTCCAGATGCAGCGCAAAAAGACCTTCGATGATCACAACATCGTATTCGCCGCCGTTTATTGCCGCCTCGAAATCCGCATACAGCTTTTCAAGATCCATCGCATCCGGATGATTGTGCTCTGCGTATTCTATGCGGGTTATGGGTGCTATGGTGGTGATTCCGGGGCGCTTATAATAGCGATCCATATTTATAACGCACAGGCTGCACTTTTCCTTCAGCGCATCGCCGAGTCTGGCAGTGATGGTACTCTTGCCGCTGCAGGTGCCGCCGGCAATGCCTACGACATAGGGCTTCTTATTCATATACGCAACCCCTTACTTCAGGTACTTTTCGAACCAGTTGCCGATCTCGGTAAGGCGGGATATACGGTTCTCGGGCTTGCCGGAACGGGAAAGCTCATGGTTTTCGCCCTTGAACAGGCAAAGCTTTGCATCTACGCCATTCATCTTCAGCGCGGTGAACATCTGTATCGCATCGCTCATCCAACAGCGGTAGTCTTCGTCGGACTGGATAAACAGAGTGGGCGTTTTGGCCTTGGGGGCGCACTTCAGCGGAGAATGCTCCCAAACGGTATCAAAATCGTGCCACGGGTCGGTACCCAGCTGTGCCATATTGTGGGAGAAGCCGATATCGGTGCAGAGAGACTTGGTGAAGTAATTGGAAATAGATCTCTGAGAAGCTGCGGCTGCGTAGCGGTCGGTATGACCGATCATCCAGTTGCACATGAAGCCGCCGTAGCTGCCGCCGCAGATGCCGATCTTATTCTCATCAAGGTCGGGATAACGGCGGATGACCTCATCGGTAAATTCCATAAAGTCATCGAAATCCTTGTAGCCAAGGTTTTCGGTGATGTTTGCAAACTCCTCGCCGCGTCCGTCGCTGCCGCGTGGATTGGTGTAGAATACGAAATAGCCCATATTGGCAAGGCACTGCATCTCATGATGGAATATGCCGCCGAATATTACCTTGGGACCGCCGTGCATCTCCAGAACGCCGGGATACTTCCTGCCGGGTTCGTAGTCTGCGGGCTTGATCACCCAGCCTTCCAGTTCATAACCGGAAGAATTCCTGAAGGTGAAGTACTCGGGCTTTACCACGTTATGCTCCTGCATATAAGCGGTATTGAAGGCAGTGATCTGCTTTTCTTCGCCGGTGGCAACATCGAGGGAGAAGATTTCTACAAGATTCATATCGCGCATGGCGCACATGATGATCTTATCGCCTGCAAAATCGAAGCAATTGACGGTGCCATCCTTATCGCATACCTTTTCGATATTGCCGTTCACATCCATGCGGACGATGATGCCCTTGCCCCACTCGGACTGAGTGAAGTACAGATAGCCGTCCACCCACTTCATGGCGCTGCCGCCGCCGAAGTTGCAGTCTGCGCCTGCGCCGCCATGGGGTGCTGCATCGCAGAAGGGCAGCTCGGTGATCTCTTCGGAAGCGATATCATAAACGAAATAGCGGGGATTCATGCCGGAGAAATCAAATGGAGTTGCAGTGAAGAACAGCTTATCCTCTCCCATGAAGAATGCGGAGCCTACGCCCCTGTCCTTCTGAGGAACGATGGTCTTTACTTCGCCCTTTTCGATATCATACAGATACAGGCCGGATTCGCGGGGCAGCACATCCTTATACTCGGTGCCGGAATACGCCACCAGCTTCTTATCGGGAGATACCTGCACGCCGCCCACATTCATGTACTGGGGAGTGACGACGTTGAATTCGCCGGTGGTCTCGTCATATATCTTGAGGGCGGTACGCAGCTTATTGGTTACGCCCCTGCCATTGAACCAGAAGGGCAGTTCATCGAATACATACAGATCGCGGCCTTCGAGCGCCTCGTTTGGCTTTTCCTCAGGCTTGCCTTCGCAGTTTGCAGATGCGGTGACCACATATTTTCCGCCGCCGATGGGCTTGATAGCAGAGATCTTCTCGCCTATCTCCATCCACTTTTCGGCCTCACCGCCGTCGATGGCTATCTTCTGCCAGTAAGACTTCTTGCGGTCGGCATCCTTTTCGCGGCTGCCGGTGAAAACCACGGTATTATCATCCAGCCAGAAACCGCCGCGCTCTTCGCCCATATTGGTGAGCTTCTTATATTCGCCGGTAGCGGTGTCCATGATCCATATTTCGGATACATAGCCATTCTTTTTCTCATCCGCACGGGTGCGGGTGAATATGGCATGCTTTCCGTCGGGAGAAGCAACTATATCCGAAAGAAAATTGAATTCATACAGATCGTTATAAACTATATTCTTCATTGCGGCTTCTCCTTACTTCAGATACTTGTCCATCCAGTTCAGTATCTCTTCCATGCGGCGGATACGATTCTGGGGCTTGCCGGAGCGGGAAAGCTCGTGGGTCTCGCCCTTGAACAGGCACAGACGGGATTCGCAGCCGTGCATCTTGAGTGCGGTGAACATAGAAAGTCCTTCGACCATCCAGCAGCGGTAGTCGCGGTCGGAATGGATGAACAGAGTGGGAGTTACGCAGTTATCTGCATACTTCAGAGGAGAATGCCACCACAGCTTGTCCACATCCTGACGGGTGGTGGTAGCCTGATTGTTGGGAGTGAAGGAAATGCCGATATCGCTGGTATGCTCGAAAGCGATCCAGTTTGCAATAGAACGCTGAGAAGCTGCGCAGGCGAAACGGTTCGTATGGCCGATGATCCAGTTGGTCATGAATCCGCCGTAGCTGCCGCCGGTAACGCCGAACTTCTTCTCGTCGATATCGGGATACTTCTTCAGCATCTCATCGGCGAACTCCATGATGTTATCATAGTCGATGGTGCCGTACTTGCCGTTGACATCGCCGAAATCGTTGCCGCGTCCGTCGCTGCCACGGGGATTGCAGTATACTACAAAGTAGCCTGCATTTGCCCACATCTGCATTTCATGATGGTATACATCGCCGAATACGGTGCGGGGACCGCCGTGGATATGCAGAATAGCGGGATACTTCTTGCCTGCCTCGTAGCCGATGGGCTTCATTGCCCAGCCGTGGATCTCATATCCGTCGGATGCGGTAAAGGAATAATATTCGGGAGTGGAGATGCTGTGCTCGGCAAGCCATGCGCCGTTATAATCGGTCACCTGCTCGCCGTTCAGGTAAAGCTCTGCAAGCTTATCGCCATACATGCCGCAGATGAGGATATTATCACCTGCGATATCGAAGCTATCACAGCTGCCGTCGGGAGAAACGGGTTCGGAGATATTGCCGGCCATATCGACCCAGCGCAGGTAGCCGCCGTCATTCAGAGTGGTGACGAACCAGAACTTGTCGCCTACCAGCTTGGTGCCGTTGCCGCCGCCGAGACGGGCATCGCTGCCGACAGAGCTTCCGCCGATGCTTGCCTCGTAATCGGCTATTTTCGTCATCTCGCCGGATACTGTATTCAGCGTATAGAAATCCATGTAACGGTTGTTGCCATAGTCCCTGCCGTCGGATGCGGTGATTATGACAGTGGTATCGTCAATGAATTCCATGGTGCCGGTGCGGATGGTGCCGGGCTCAACGATGCAGCGGGTATCGCCGGCTGCGATATCGTAGAGGTAGATGCCCGCATAGTTGTACTGGTCGCGCACGCCGTGCCATTCGATTCCCTTGTACAGCAGCTTATCGCCCTTTATGGCATATCCGCCCGCTTCAAACCAGGGTTCGGTCACTGCTTTGAGTTCGCCGGTGGAACGGGTGAATATGTACAGACGGTTGCGCTTGCCGGAAGTGAAGCCGCCGCCGTTGAACCAGAAGGGAGCTTCTTCGATAACGTCATAGCCGGGATTCTTGTACTTAGCCATGGCCTTCTTCTTCTCTTCAGGCTCCATGGAATCGAAATCCGGGCGGTTGTTGTCGTATTTGGCAGTAACTACAAATCTGTCTTCATCGATGGGTTCTACCCTGCCGCCGGAAACAGGCAGGGTGAAAGCCAGCTGAGCCTCACCGCCCATGGGGTCTATCTCATACCATGCGGAGATAAGTTCGCCGTCTTCCGCCTTCTTCTTAAGCTTTGCATCGCGCATTGCGGGGAAAAGCAGCTTGCCGTCCTTTGCCCACACATAGCTCTTGCCGTCACCCGCGGCGGTAAGGCGGCGGGACTTTTTGGTCTCAACATCCAGCAGGTAGATATCGCCCTTGTAATTGTTGTCCTCAACATCTGCGGTCTGAACGATATATGCCGCATACTTGCCGCAGGGGGAGAAACCGGGGTTGCTTACAAATTTGAAATCCAGAAAACTGTTGATCTCTATCTTTTTCATAATATCCTCCTAAGTACGTCAGTGTGCTAACGAATTAAACTGTTGGATTTATTGTATCACAAACTTGCAGAAAAGAAAATACCATACCCACATAACAATAATAAAATGATGTGGATTGATTCCGGCATTGCAGTTTGGTATAATATATCCAGATTTATAATGGAGCGTGGACTCAATGCTTTATCTCGTACTCGCAATGACATTCAGCATGATGATATCCGTTGTCATGCGCATAAGCGAAAAATACACAAAATCCGAAGTGGCAATGCTTGCTTCGAACTATCTCGCCTGCACGGTAATGGGTATATTCTTCACCGCAGGCATGGAGCTTTTCCCCGCCGTGGAAAAACTGCCCCTGACTATCGGAATGGGCGTATTCAACGGCGCCCTGTTCCTCGGCAGCTTTATGCTGCTCAAATGGAATGTATCCAAAAACGGCGTTGTACTGCCCGCCACATTCATGCGACTGGGCGTACTTGTACCAACAATACTGGCCATATTCGCTTTCGGCGAAAAGCCCGGCGTGCTGCAGATAACCGGCATCGTCGTTGCCATTTCCGCTATCATACTGATGCAGGGCAAAGGCGCCGACAGACCCCACAGCATACTGGGGCTTATACTGCTGCTGATAGGCGGCGGCTGTGCGGATTCCATGTCCAAGGTATTCGATACATTCTCCGACCAGGCGCTGGGCGATCATTTCCTCATTTATACATTTGCAGTGGCACTGGTGCTGTGCCTCATAATCTGCATCATCCGCCGTCAGAAGCCCGGTATATCCGAATTGCTTTTCGGTCTGCTGCTGGGCATACCCAATTACATATCCACCCGTTTCCTGCTCATGTCTCTGGCGGAAGTACCCGCTGTGGTGGCATATCCCACCTACAGCGCAGGCACCATCGTAATGGTAACTCTGGTAGGCATAATATTCTTCAAGGAAAAATTCAGTCCCCGCAAGCTCATATCCCTCGGAATGATACTCACAGCGCTGGTGCTGCTGAATATGTAATGCGAAACCCACACAAATCCTGAAAGGGTGTAATTCAATGAAGTTTGAACAGAAATGGCAGGCAAGAGCCATCCGTCCCGAAGGCCCCTCCGAATGGTTTACCGCAGAAGTACCCGGCAACGTGCAGTATGATTACGGCGTATTCATGGGCTGGGGCGACATCAACATCGGTGAAAACGTAACCAGATTCCGTGAGACCGAAGATTGGTACTGGGAATACCGCACCACTCTCGATTACAAACCGGCTCCCGGCGAGAAGGCAGTTTTCGTATCCGAAGGCATTGACTACATTTTCGATATCATTATCGACGGCGAGGAAAAGCTGAATTACGAGGGCATGTTCTCCAAGGTAGAAGTGGACCTCACCGACAACATCGGCTCCGAGCTCGTCGTACGCATCCATCCCCATCCCAAGCGCGCTACCGCTGAATTCGAGGACAGGCAGCAGGCAGACCGCTCCGTAAAGCCTCCCGTATGCTACGAATGGGACTGGCATCCCCGCATGCTGGTATCCGGTATATGGCAGGATACCTATGTTGAGACCCGTGATTGCGGCCATATCTATTCCTGCGAACCCTTCTATACCCTTAATGATGACTTCACCCGCGCCGATATCGAATTCGATGTAGATTGCGAAGATGCCGTCACCATCTCCCTCTACGACCCGGACGGAAATCTCGTTGGCACCGGCAGCAGCTTTACCATCGAAAATCCCCGCCTGTGGTGGTGCAACGGTCAGGGCGAGCAGGCGCTTTACACCTACACCGCAGAGACCGCTACCCATTCCGTTTCCGGTGTGATCGGTCTGCGCAGAGCAAAGCTCGTCATGAATCCCTGCCACTGGGTAGAGCCCGTAGGTTTCCCCAAGGGACGCAGTGTTGCGCCCATCCAGATGGAGCTCAACGGCCGCAAGATATTCTGCAAGGGCAGCAACTGGGTAAATCCCGACATCTACAACGGACGCATCGATTACGAGCGCTACGAGACCCTCATCACCATGGCAAAGGAAGCAAACATGAACATCTTCCGCTGCTGGGGCGGTTCGGGCATCAACAAGAAGTGGTTCTACGAACTGTGCGATAAGCTTGGCATCATGGTATGGGTTGAATTCCCGCTGGCATGCAATAACTACGAAGATGACGCCCATTACCTTGAAGTGCTTGAGCAGGAAGGCACCGCTATTATAAAGAATCTGCGCAGCCATCCTTCCGTTGTCATGTACTGCGGCGGCAACGAGCTTTTCAACAACTGGTCTCTCATGACCGATCAGCATCTGGCACTGCGTCTGCTGAACAAGCTGTGCTACGAACTTGACCCCGAAAAGCCCTACATCATGACCTCCCCCATCTTCGGCATGGGTCACGGCGGCTATACTTTCTACGATCCCGATGCAAAGAAGGACGTATTCCAGCTGTTCCAGTCCAGTTCCTGCACTGCTTACACCGAGTTCGGCTGCTCTGCCGTATCCGAAATCGAAGTTCTGAAGAAGATAATCCCCGAAGACGAGCTGTTCCCCATCAAGGATGGCGGCTCCTGGAGACTGCATCACGCCTTCGGCGCATGGGGCGCAGAACGCTGGCTGTGCATGAGCACCCTTGAAGCATACACTCAGGAACCGCTCGATTCCCTGGAAAAGATATGCGATCTCTCCAACTGGATGCAGTGCGAAGCCTACAAGGCCATCTTTGAAGAGGCACGCCGTCAGGCTCCCTACTGCACCATGGCTATCAACTGGGATTACTGCGAGCCCTGGATGACCGCCGCAGGCAATAATCTTATCGCCTATCCCACCCACAGAAAGCCCTGCTATTATGCAATCCAGTCCTCCCTGCGCCCGGTACTTGCCAGCGCAAGGATACCCAAATTTGACTGGAATGCCGGTGAGCTCTTCACCGCACAGCTGTGGCTGCTGAACGATTCTCCCGAGACCGCCGAAAAGACAATAAAGGCCACCATCATCATCGACGGCGTCGAATATCCCATGTTCACCTGGGAGACCGGCGTTGTTTCCGAAAACACCAACAAGATCGGCCCCTCCATCAACTGGGTACTGCCCGATGTTGACGCCTCCGAGTTCACTCTGCGTCTTGAGACAGGCGACGGCGCCGCAAGCGAATACCGCCTCATCTACCGCCGCAGCAAGGAACGCATCGTTTCCCGTCAGCTGAATGTATAAACCAAAAGCCTCCGCTTCTGCGGAGGCTTTTATCATTTTTTGTCTTTCAACCCCATAAAATAGTATATCGATCCGCAAAAATCTCCGCATAATAAACACTTAGCATTCTTATGTTTATTGACACTTTCTCAATATTGCATTATAATATCCTTAACATTAACACCGTAGTCATAAACTCTTAACCCAAGATTCTTCCGGCTGTTATTCACTCAACAGCCGAGAAAATAAATTCAGAGAGGATGAAACCCATGAAGACCCGTAAGCTACTCGTGTTGCTCCTTGCTTTGGCAATGATGCTCTCCTGCATTTCCTTTGCATCTGCCGAAATTGTAACTGAACTGCCCCGCAACGAGACTCTCTACTTTGCCGGACAGCAGTGGGGCAGCGTCAACAGCTGGAACGTCATCGGCACCAACCAGAACAATGCCATGGCGATCGCCGGCGGCGCTGGCGGATACCGTACACTGATGTTCGAGACCCTGTTTATGTACAACTTCATGGACGGCTCTCTTACCGGTCTGCTTGGTGAGTCCTACGCATGGAACGAAGCCATGACCGAGCTGACCGTAACCCTGAAGCCCGCTGCAAAGTGGTCTGACGGCACTCAGGTAACCGCTAACGACGTCAAGCGTACCTTTGATATCGGCGTTGAGATCGGCAACGGCACCGGCACCGGCTACAAGTCCTACATCGCCGAGATCGTTGTTGTTGACGACACCACCCTCATCATCAAGGCTGCTCTGAACGAAGACGGCACTCCCGTTAACCCCCTGAAGGTAGCTGACTTCCTGTCCGGCACCCCCATCGCACAGGCTGCATGGATCGACACCGTTTATGCCCGTAACAATGGCGATCCCGTTGCAATCCTGAACGATCCCGGTGAGGACGTTGTCTGGTCCGGCCCCTACACCAAGTACTATGCAGACGATCAGAAGGTCGTTCTGATCCGTGATGACAACTACTGGGGACAGGATGCCTCCATGTGGGGCAAGCTGCCCGTTCCGAAGTACATCGCCCACGCAATGTACGCAGACAATGCCGCAGGTGAAGTTGCCCTGAAGGCCGGCGAAGTTGACGTTTGCCAGCAGTTCATCGGTAATGTTCAGGATCTGTGGCTGGAAGACGGTCTGCCCATCTCCACCTACTATGAAGAAGCTCCCTACGGCGTATGTCTGACCATGCCCACCGCATGGTACAACATGAACGTACCCGTACTGGCTGAGAACCCCGCACTGCGCAAGGCAATTGCAATGGCAGTTGACTACGATACCATCATCGCCAACGCAATGACCAACCAGTCCCCCTCCTTCGCAGCAGTTCCCCGCTCTCTCATGAACCCCACCGCCGGTGAGCAGGCTCTGTATGATCAGTCTGCTGTTGCAGATCTGCAGTGGGCAGGCAACGATATCGAAGGCGCCAACGCTCTGCTGGATGAAGCCGGCCTCCTCGATACCGACGGAGACGGCTGGCGCGAGTGGAACGGTGAGAAGATCGTTCTGAACGCATGCTGCCCCAACGGCTGGTCCGACTGGCAGGCTTCCATGGAAGTTGTTGCCGCAGCCGGCAAGAATATCGGCATTGAGATCACCACTCTCTATCCCGAGTATTCCATCTACCAGACCGTATTCACCAACCCCAACCAGACCGAATATCAGATCTTCATGTGGTCTCCCGATGCAGCTTCTCCCTCCAACCCCTGGACCCGCGTAAATCAGTTCATGGGTTCCGAGTTCGTTGGTGTTGAGAACAACTGGAGCGGCAACTGGGGCCAGTATGTAAACCCCGAAGCAGACGCTCTGCTGCAGAAGATCCCCTCCACCTCTGATCCTGTAGAACTGAACGCTCTGTACACCGAACTGACCAGGATCTACCTGACCGAAGTTCCCAGCTTCTCCCTGATGTATCGTCCTTCCGTATTCCATGCCGTTAACGAAACCGTATGGACCAACTTCCCCGCAGGTGACGACGGCCGCAACATTCCTCCGGCTGACTGCACCGACGGTTACGGCATTGCCGCACTGTACGAGCTTGAGCTTGTTGGCGAATAATTCCGTAAACTAAT
>JAZRPZ010000011.1:0-5074 GCA_045649485.1 Clostridia bacterium | reverse complement strand
CGGATGCCGCCCAGGTTCTTCAGCAGCTTTTCGCGCTCTGCGCACAGCTTGATGACTTCCTTCTTGGGCAGAACATCGAACTGGCCATTCTTTTCCATGGCGTCGATGTCGTTCAGCTTCTTGATACGGGTCTGGATGGTGCGGAAGTTGGTCAGGGTGCCGCCCAGCCAGCGGTTGTTAACGAAATACATGCCGCAGCGCTTTGCTTCGGACTCGATGGACTCCTGAGCCTGCTTCTTGGTGCCGACGAACAGGATGGACTTGCCTTCCAGAGCGACGTCACGAACGAACATGTAAGCTTCGTCGATCTTGCGAACGGTCTTCTGCAGGTCGATGATGTAGATGCCGTTACGCTCGGTGAAGATGTACTGAGCCATCTTGGGGTTCCAGCGGCGGGTCTGATGGCCGAAGTGTACGCCGGCCTCCAGGAGCTGCTTCATGGAAATAACTGCCATTGTGGTATTCCTCCTTGTTTTGTCCACCCCTCGCCTGATTCATCAACAAGGATGGGCGAAGGTGCGTTTTCCGAAACAGAATTATATCATATACAGCATATTATCCGCAATTATCCATCTGTTAAATTACGGATAAAAGGACAATTTTTTGACATTCATCCTGCTTCTTCGCTTATTATACCACGCCCGACCACCTGTAAACAGCACACAGATATTAAGTGGATATAATTTTGCGAAACCTCTTTTATTCACCATGAACACGGAGTATAATTTAGGCAGTAAAAATCAGGAGGTAAGCACCATGCGCATTACTGCTTCTTTCGGCCCGAACGAGAAATTCACGAGGCACAGCGAAGGTTCATTCCTCAGACTTGCTGACGGCAGAATAATGTTTGCCTACAGCCGTTTTACAAATCACAACGGCGACGACGCGCCCTCCGACCTTGTGGCGGTATATTCCGCAGACGAAGGCGAAACATGGAGCGAACCCCGCACCCTTATCAAGGCATCCATGTATGATACAAAGAACGTAATGAGCGTTTCACTTCTGCGCATGCAGAACGGTGACCTCGGTCTTTTCTATATTATCAAGCAGACTCCTGCGCTCAACCGCATCATGATATCCCGTTCCAATGACGACGGTGAGAGCTTCTACAGTCATACTGAATGCACAAAGACCGAGCGTAAGGCCTATTACGTGCTCAATAACGACAGGGTTATCCGTCTTGCAAGCGGGCGCATCTTGATCCCCCTCGCCGTGCATCACAGCACCCTCAGCGCCGACGGTACAAAGGGACACTACGAGATGCGTTCCACAAACCTGTACCTGTATTCGGATGATGATGGATTTACCTGGACCGAAAGCCCCGATATGGTATTCCCTGCCTTCGGTAATACCACCACAGGTCTGCAGGAGCCCGGTATCGTAGAAAAACAGAACGGCGTAATATGGGCATATGCGCGCACTGACAAGATGTCGCAGTACGAATACTTTTCGGTGGACGGCGGTCTGCACTGGACTCTTCCGCAGCCCTCCCGCTTCACTTCCCCCACTTCGCCCATGCTCATAAAGCGCAGAGAATCCACCGGCGAACTTTTTGCCGTATGGAATCCCGTTCCCATTTATAACGGCAGATATACTTCCCCTGCGGGCTGGGGACGCACTCCCATCGTATATGCCTCAAGCAATGACGACGGCATCACATGGAGCGAATATAAAATAATTGAAGGCAATGAAGAGCACGGATACTGCTATCCCGCGATATTCTTCACCGATGATAACTGTATGCTGGTAAGCTATTGCAGCGGCGGTCCTGCTGACGGAATATGCCTTGCCCGCACTTCAATAGCAAAAATAATTTTGTAACCACAAATTTATATTGACATTCATCTAATCAGATATATAATATAGTTAGATGTACATCTAACTATATTTAAGAGGTGACCATTTATGGATCTGAACAAGTTCGATAAGGCCCTTGATATCTGGGCAGATGAAGAAATGACAGCTGCAGCAAAAGCCAAGGAAGCCGGAGACGAGCGCGGACATTCTATCGCTCTGATGAAAAAGAGTATGTATTCCACCATGCTTAAGACTCTTGGACACAAAGCACCACATGCTTTGGAAGGCTGCAAAAAAGATCTTATAAAGAGAAAAGAAAAGCTTGAAGGATTGCATGATATAGACGCAGTCGACAGGATAGATATCCAACTGAGCTGTATCACAAAAGTCCAACAGCTTATAGAGGAACTCGGAGGGACGAAATGACTCAAGCCGTTACAGTTTTAAAAGCACTCGCAGATGAGACTCGTATAAAAATACTGCAAGCTTTGGGCGAACGCGAAATGTATGTGGAAATTTTGGCAGAACGCCTTAAACTAACGCCAGCCACAGTATCCTTCCATATGAAAAAGCTTATTTCTGCAGGGCTTGTTGATTCACGGCGTGAACAGTATTACACTATTTTCTCCCTGCGTCCTGAAGTTCTCGGAATGACTCTTCGCGAAATAATAATTCCCACAGAAGAAACCGCTAACGCAGAAGCACTTCGCGAGGAAATGTACCGCCGCAAGGTGATCAAATCCTTCATGCCCGACGGGGTCTGCCGCGTGATGCCCGCGCAGATAAAGAAGCGCCTTATAATATATGAGGAGATAATGAAGCTCTTTGAGACCGGCAGGGAGTATCACGAGACCGAGGTGAATGAGCTCATTTCCCGCATACACGAGGATTACTGCACCGTGCGCCGCGCATTTGTCGGCATGGGCTGGATGAGCCGCAAGGACAGGATATACACCGTTCACGGCATACTTCCGGCATCCGACCTAAACAAATCACTTGAATAATTCTCTTTACAATTTTGCACTTGACAAGAAGGCGAATAATGCATAAAATATCGGCATATACATTCGTGGAATGACGTGGACATGACCTATTTGCAAAGTACGCCAGAGAAGGTGCGTCACCGGCTGAAAGCGCGCCCCGCAACCGCAAAAAGGCTACCACCACCGACCGTCGAACGCGATAAGCGCGATACAGCTTTGCAAAAGTGGTTTATTCAAGTTGGGTGGAACCGCGGACATATAACGTCCGTCCCTTCGTTATGGGACGGGCTTTTTTTATTTCAGTAAGGAGGCATTTTCCATGAAGCTTACCATCAACGGACAGGCTTACGAATTCGAAAACGGCATGAACGCTCTGGACATCGCCGGCGAAATTTCCAAGGATCTCAAGAAGACTGCTCTGGTAGCACGCATCAACGGCAGGACTATCTCTCTGCCCGAAGCAATCAACGAAGACGGCAACCTGGAGATCGTCGGTTTTGAAGATGCAGACGGACGCTGGACCCTCAGGCATACCGCAAGCCACGTGCTGGCACAGGCAGTAAAGAACCTGCGCCCCGACGTCAAGCTGGCAATCGGTCCCGCTATCGATAACGGCTTCTACTACGATTTCGATACCGAAGAGCCCTTCACTTCCGATTTCCTTGCTCAGGTTGAAAAGGAAATGCAGAAGATCATCAAGAAGAATGCACGTCTCGAGCGTTTCGAACTGCCCCGCGCAGAGGCTCTTGAGCTGATGAAGGACGAGCCCTACAAGGTTGAGCTGATCAACGACCTGCCCGAAGGTGAGACCATCTCCTTCTACAAGCAGGATAACTTCACCGATCTGTGCGCAGGTCCACACCTTCCCTCCACCGGCAAGATCAAGGCTGTAAAGCTGATGTCCATCACCGGCGCATACTGGCGCGGCAGCGAAAAGAACAAGATGCTGCAGCGTATCTACGGCACCGCATTCGCATCCAAGGAAGAACTGGAAGCTTATATCGCTGCCCGTGAAGAAGCTCTCAGGCGTGACCACAACAAGCTGGGCCGTGATCTGGAATACTTCACCACCGTTGATACCATCGGTCAGGGCCTGCCCATCATCCTGCCCAAGGGCGCACGCGTACTGCAGCAGCTGCAGCGCTGGATCGAGGACGAGGAACAGAAGCGCGGCTACGTGCTCACCCGTACTCCCATGATGGCCAAGCGTGAGCTGTACAAGATCTCCGGTCACTGGGATCACTACCTCGATGGCATGTTCATTCTGGGCGATCCCCACGACGAGACCAAGGAATGCTTCGCTCTGCGTCCCATGACCTGCCCCTTCCAGTATCAGGCATATCTGAACCGCCAGCGTTCCTACCGCGACCTGCCCCTGCGCTACGCCGAAAACTCCACCCTGTTCCGCAATGAGGATTCCGGCGAGATGCACGGCCTGATCCGCGTACGTCAGTTCACCATCACCGAAGGCCATCTGGTACTGCGTCCCGAGCAGCTGGAAGAAGAATTCAAGGGCTGTCTGGAACTGGCCAAGTACACCCTCGATACCATCGGTCTGCTGGACAACTGCACCTTCCGCTTCTCTCAGTGGGATCCCGAGAACCCCAAGAACAAGTACGAAGGCACCGCTGAGCAGTGGAACGAAGCACAGCGCATCATGGGCGAGATCCTCGACAACCTGGGCGTTGAGTACGAAGTAGGTATCGACGAAGCCGCATTCTACGGACCCAAGCTGGATATCCAGTACAAGAACGTATTCGGCAAGGAAGACACCATCGTTACCATCCAGATCGATATGCTGCTGGCCGAGAAGTTCGGCATGGACTACATCGATGCAGACGGTCAGAAGAAGATCCCCTACATCATCCATCGTACTTCCATGGGCTGCTACGAGCGCACTCTGGCATACCTCATCGAGACCTATGCCGGTGCACTGCCCACCTGGATGGCCCCCGAGCAGGTCCGCGTAATGTCCGTAACCGAGCGCGCACATGACTACGCTGCCGAGCTGGCTGCAAAGCTGCGCTGCGCAGGCTTCCGCGCAGAGGCCAACACTGCCGACGACAAGATCGGCAAGAAGATCCGCGAAGGTCAGCTGGAGAAGGTTCCCTACATGCTCATCGTCGGCGACCGCGACATGGAAGGCCAGACCGTTTCCGTCCGTCACCGTTCCGAGGGCGATCTGGGCGCCATGAGCTTCGACGCTTTCGCTGCAATGCTGAAGGAAGTCGTGGACAATAAGGAAAAGAAGTAATACAACTGATGATAAAAAGGTTCCGGGATTTCCCGGAACC
>JAZRPZ010000010.1:0-18541 GCA_045649485.1 Clostridia bacterium | reverse complement strand
TATAAAGCTTGTCTTCCTAAGACCGCTTGGCCTCCGACTTGATTACGTTGGCAAAGTTGTAGGTGGGCAGACCGTCGGCCTTGATGAGTACGTTGTCATCAAGGGTCTCGCAGTCGACCTCAACGTGACCGTAGATAACATCATCGAAGGAAGCTTTGCCCTCGGTGGGGATGTTCTGACGGATTACGTAGGGCTCGCCGGCGGCGATGCGTGCCTCGACCTCTTCCTTGGAAAGGTGCAGGCAGTGCTTGTCATACTTGAAGGTCTGGCCCTTGGCTTCTGCCTCGGCGCGTGCTTCGTCAAGACGCTCCTTGGTGCAGAAGCAGTAGTAAGCGCCGCCCTTTTCTACCAGTTCCTTGGCATAGGGCAGGTACATGTTCTTGCGGTGGGACTGAACATAGGGGCCGAAATCGCCGCCTACATCGGGACCTTCGTCGTGAGAAAGGCCGGCAGTCTTCAGGGAATTATAGATAACGTCTACTGCGCCTTCTACTTCACGTTCCTGGTCGGTATCCTCGATACGCAGGATGAACTTACCGCCCATGCGGCGTGCATAAAGATAAGTATAAAGCGCGGTGCGCAGGTTGCCCAGATGCATATAACCGGTGGGGCTGGGCGCAAATCGGGTACGAACCTCCATTGGAGTGTCCTCCTTGAATATATTGGATGTTGGTGTTTATATGGAAAGATTATTCGGTGATGCCGAAGGAGAAGATGGTGGTGAAATCATACTTCTCGCCGGCGTACAGTACGCTGTCGGGGAAGTTGGGCTGGTTGATGGAATCGGGAGCGTACTGGGTCTCCAGGCAGAAGCCCTGATTCTTGAAATACTTCTCGCCGCACTTGCCGGGATTGATGCCTTCCAGCATGTTGCCTGCATAGAACTGAACGGCGGGCATATCGGTGAATACGTTCATTACGCGGCCGGTCTCGGGAGAGGTGACGGCAGCGGCGAAGCGCAGACCTTCGTCGTTCAGGTTCCAGTTATGGTCATAGCCCTTGCCGAAAACGATCTGCTCGTAATCGCAGGGATATGCATTGCCGATGCGCTTTGCGTCGCGCAGATCGAAGGGAGTGCCGGTAACATCACGCATTTCGCCGGTGGGGATGCAGCGTGCATCAACAACGGTGAAGGTGTCGGCATTGATCTCCATGGTGTGATCCAGAATGGACTTGCCGCTTGCCTCGCCTGCCAGGTTGAAGTAGCAGTGGTTGGTCAGGTTGCACAGGGTGTCCTTATCGGAGATGGCCTCGTAGCGGATCATCAGCTCGTTGTCATCGGTGAAGGTGTAGGTCACCATAACGTTCAGCTTGCCGGGGTAGTTTTCCTCGCCGTCTTCGGAAACGAGCTTCATGACCAGCATATCCTGGCAGATGCCCTCGATGGGGGTGACGTCCCACAGCTTTTTGTCGAAGCCGACGTCGCCGCCGTGCAGGTGGGTGGTGCCGTTTTCGTTCTTTGCCAGCTGGTAGTCAACGCCGTTCAGGGTGAACTTGCCTTCGCAGATGCGGTTGCCGACGCGGCCGATGAGCGCGCCGATGTAGCCGCAGCAGGGGATGTAGCCGTTTACATCGTTGTAGCCCAGTACAACGTCGGCGATGTTGCCGTCCTTGTCGGGCACATTGATAGCCTTGATGATTCCGCCGTAGTTGGTGATCTCAACGGATGCGCCGGAATTGTTGGTCAGTATATACAGGTCGGCCTCAGCGCCGCAGGGCAGCTTTCCAAAGGGCTTCTTAACTATGCTCATGAAGGTTACCGCCTTTCAATTGATGATTGTTCTGTGTGTGCGTCCACGCAGTTGAACGCACACTTATATCTATGATATATGATACATCCAATCGGCCTGCTTTTCAAGTATGCGCAGGTGAAAACTTGACAGTTTGGTGCCATGTAAGTATAATTATCAGGAATAGATTATTTGGAGGAATATGTTTATGTTTACTTACAAGACCTTCGGCACCTGCTCTTCCGCAATCGAGATCGAGACCGAGGGTGATATCGTAAAGTCCGTAAAATTCATCAGCGGCTGCCGCGGCAACACTCAGGGTGTTGCAGCTCTGGCACAGGGCATGAAGATCGATGATGTTATCGCACGCTGCAAGGGCATTCAGTGCCGCGGCGAGACCTCCTGCCCCGATCAGCTGGCACGCGCACTTGAGCAGATCAAGGCCGCCGAAGCAAAATAATGAACACCTACAGAAATCCCTATCAGCAGCCGAGCGGCGGAATGTCCGGCAGGGCATTGCGTACGCTTTTGCTGTGCTTTCTTGTAACGCCGATAGGGCTTTTGTACATGTGGCGCAATGGCGTGTTCCGTCTGAAGGGCCGCATCATCATTTCGCTTATTTGCTGCCTTGAGATGATGCTGGTGCTTTCATGGGGATTTTTCGGCCTGATCGACTGGGGCGTAATGCCCAATACAGTCGAGCCTGTTCCCGGAAACGCCGCCATGGTAACTCCCCAGCCCGATGATGAGACCATCAACGCTCTTTCCAATATCGATGAGGTAATAGCTCTTGATATGGGAAACGAAGATGCCGAAGTATCGCCCGATGCTACGCCGATGCTTACTCAGGATGAGGAGATGGCGCTGCAGCAGGAGGTTATGAATACCACCGTATATTCGGTATTCAGGGGCGCGAAGTACTACCATGTTTCCACCGTGTGCGGCAATCAGTCCAACGGACGTGAGCTTACCGTGCAGGAGGCTATAATGGAAGGCATGGCCGCATGTCCCAATTGTGACCCGCCTATACCGTATTGAGTATAATCGAAGAACAGCAGTGGCGCTGCGAAAGCAGCGCCGCTGCTGTTTTATGGCATTATTGGTTGATTATGATAATTTGTCTGTATAATGTCATATTGATATCGTTGACTTGTTGAGGTCCACGTTCTATCATAAGATGAGAGTGGATATATATATTCCATAATACTTTTCCTCGATAACGAACGGGAGGATTTTTATAGATGTTTTGTTCCAAGTGTGGAAAGACCCTCAATCCCGAATGGGTCGTATGCCAGCATTGTAATCAGAAGGTGGGTCCGAATCAGTTCGACGGTCTGCCTTATACTTCTGCTCAGCCTATAATTGAGCCCGGTGACGAGGCACAGCCCTATGATGCCAGGGTATATACCCGCACGAGCTATACCGGCGGAGATTACGAAGAGCAGTATGACGGCGAGGTCGATGTTGCAACTTCCTATCGTCCCGTATATGATTTCCATTCCGCACCCGACGAGGATGTGCGCAGCGAAATGATGGACGCGGTATATCAGACCGAGGAAGCCGAAGATATCGAAGAAGCGGCAGAAGAAGCAGCCGAAGCAGAGGCTTCCGAAGCTGCTGCCGAATCCGAGCCCGAATTCGTTGAGACTATCGATATCAATGATATCGAAGGCTTTGACGTATCCAAGATAAAGGCGCGTCCCATTGTTACCCGCAAGCCCGCAGGTTACTCCAGTGAATTCGAAGAGTATGTGCGCAAGATAGAAGCTGAACAGCCCCGTGCTTCCCGCCGAGGCAAGCATCTGTCTCAGGACGCATATATTCCTGAGGAAGACGAAGAGATCGATCTGGCCGAAATGCCTGAGGATAATATCCCCGAAGGCGAAGATGCAGATGACGAGTACTTTGATGATGACGAGCCCCGCAGGTTCGATGTATCCAGCATCATAAAGATCGTTATTGCTCTGGTTGTAGTTGCGGCGCTGTTTGTCGGCGGCGTATACATTGCGCCCAAGCTGTTCAGTTCCTTCAAGGAAGAAGCTACTGTGCAGATTGAGGGTGTTACTCCCGAACTGTATAATGCGGGCATCAAGCTTGTAGATGAGCATATGACTCAGGAATATCGCGACGGAGTTATGAATACCTATCTTAATGGCGGATTCGTAGCACTTACTACCCGTCTTGACAGTGATCTGGCGGAAATCAGCGCAATGCTGCCTGAAAATCCCTCTATCAACGATCAGCTGTTTATCGATGCCATCGCTAAGATCCAGAACGATATCGGCGGAGCGATCACCATGGACGCTGTTGAAATGCAGAACAACGGCAGCGTAACCAGTGAAGAATCTCAGCAGCGCTGGAATTCTATCGGCGATACTGTAAACGGCTTCAAGAATGTCAACAGCGCCGGTGGCCTGAATGCTATCGTAAACGGAGAGCGTATAGAGGCTGTCATTGCAACTCCCACTCCCGAACCTCTCACTACTCCCGCACCCCAGTATACCACCCTGTCCAAGGGCGATGACAGCGAAGATGTAAAGAAGATGCAGCAGCGTCTTTACGACATCGGCTATCTTGAAGATACTGCGGATGGAAAGTTCGGCAACAACACCCAGACTGCCGTAAAGCTCTTCCAGCAGGAAGCAGGTCTCGAAGTAACCGGCATTGCGGATAATGACACCCTTGTGGTTCTCTATTCCGATGATGCTCCCTGGACTGCAAATGCAAAGATAACTCCCACTCCCGAGCCTACGACTGCCCCGCTGCAGCCCAGTGAAGTTTCTGGCGAAGGCACAAACTAATAATATATTTATCTGTTACGAACCCATTCCTCAGCGAATGGGTTCGGGTTTTATGGAGGTGCAGTATGTCTCTTCCTGTTATTGCTCTGATATATGATTTCGATAAAACTCTTTCTCCGGGAGATATGCAGCAATACGGTTTCATGCCCTTTGTGAATTCGAATCCCGATGAATTCTGGGCAATGTGTGCAGATTTCAAGCGCCGATATAATACCGACGGCATACTTGCATATATGTATATGATGATCCACAAGGCCCGTGAAGTGGATTTCACACGCGAAAGGCTTTATGAGATGGGACGCGATGTGGAATTCTATCCCGGTGTGGAAACCTGGTTCGATCGTGTGAATGCAATCGGCGACGAATGCGGCGTTCGGGTCGAGCATTATATAATTTCTTCCGGCCTTACAGAGATAATCAAGGGCTCCAAAATAGGCGACAGATTCAAGGCAATATTTGCGGCATCTTTCTGCTATGATGAAAACGGCAGACCCATGTGGCCGGCTACCGCTGTCAATTATACGGCAAAGACCCAGTATCTTTTCCGTATAAACAAGGGCATACTTGATGTGACCAACGATGTGGATCTCAACGCTTATACTCCTCATAGCAAGCGCCGCATACCGTTTTCAAATATGATATATATCGGCGACGGACTCACAGACGTTCCCTGCATGAAGATGACCCGTCAGCGCGGCGGTTATTCCATAGCGGTGCATGCGCCGGGCAGTACTGATATATCTGATGATATGCTGCTGCAGGACAGGGCGGATTTCGCAGTGCTTGCGGATTACAGCAAAGGCAGCGAACTCGAGCAGATCGCAGGTGAACTTTTCCGAAGGATCCGTGCGACTCATGATCTGACCCAGCGGCGTGAACGCCATGTGCGCGCAGCGTATGAACGCAGAGGCGGCGATGTGATGCCGGCCTCACTGATGCGCGGCGGACTTATGGAAGAATACGACATGGAAAATATGGAATAATGAATAAACACCTCCCGTGTGCGGCATAATTACCGCAACAGGAGGTGTTTTTATGAATGAATGCTCTATGTGCGGCAAGCGCGGAGATCAGCGTTCCATGCGCAAGTGCGGATTATGCGGTCTGCTGCTGTGTGATGACTGCGCCGAGCGCAATGTAGGTCTGTGTGACGACTGCGCTCAGAACGAAAGATACGAATGGTAAAAAGAAGGCCGTCTCCGGAATTTTCCGGGGACGGCCTTTTGTTTGTTTATTCGGCTGCAGGAGCCTCTGCGGAAGCATTCTGAGCTTCCTGGGCCTTGCGGGCCTGCCTGCGCAGTTCTTCCATCTCAGCGTTTATATCGCGGGGAGGAGGAAGGACCTCGCCCTTCATGAAGCGATCGAACTCATCGTAATCCAGCTTTTCACGCTCCTTCAGTATGGAAGCGAGTGCGTGCAGCTGATCGATGTGAGTCATAAGGATCTCGCGGGCGCGGCCATAGCCTGCGTCGATGAGAGCCTTTACCTCGCGATCGATGAGGGTGTTCATTTCCTCAGAGAAGCTGGAATTCTGCTGGGAGAAGCTCTTTCCGAGGAATACTTCCTGTTCGCTGCCAAGATAGATGGTGCCGACCTTTTCGCTCATGCCGTATTCGGTTACCATACTGTGAGCGATCTCGGTGGCCTGCTTGATATCCTGAGAAGCGCCGGTGGTCACATCACCGAATACCAGCTGTTCGGCTACGCGGCCGCCCATGCAGGTTGCGATCTTGCCCTTGAACTTGCTGACGGTGGTGTAGCTGAAGTCCTCATCGGGCAGATACATGGTATGTCCGCCGGAACCGCTGCGGGGGATGATGGTGACTTCGTGTACCTTGTCGCACTCGGGAATATAGTAGGAAACGATAGCATGTCCGCCCTCGTGATAGGCAACCAGATCCATATCCTTGGGAGTAACGCGCTTGGACTTCTTCTCGGGGCCTGCCATTACACGGGTGATGGCTTCCTCGATGGTGGGCATCAGGATGTGTTCGCCGCCGGAGCGTGCGGTGAGGATCGCGGCCTCATTGAGCACGTTTTCCAGATCCGCACCGGTGAAGTAGGGAGTGCGGCGGGCGATGATGCCGAGATCAACATCGGGGCCCATGGGCTTGTTGCGGGCATGTACCTTGAGGATCGCT
Organism: Clostridia bacterium; assembly: GCA_045649485.1. Lineage (GTDB taxonomy): Bacteria > Bacillota > Clostridia > Christensenellales > Aristaeellaceae > RUG11247. The sequence goes on along the minus strand of JAZRPZ010000010.1, from coordinate 11,869 downwards.
TCGCGGCCCTTTACGTCGGGATAATTGACGGTGATGCGCCTGTCGAAGCGGCCGGGACGCAGCAGCGCGGGATCAAGGATATCCGCACGGTTGGTTGCTGCCATTACGATTATGCCGGAATTCTTGGTGAAACCGTCCATTTCGACCAGCAGCTGGTTCAGCGTCTGTTCGCGCTCGTCGTGGCCGCCGCCAAGACCTGCGCCGCGCTGACGACCGACGGCGTCGATCTCATCAATGAAGATGATGGCGGGAGCATTCTTCTTTGCCTGATCAAACAGATCGCGTACGCGGGAAGCGCCGACGCCGACAAACATTTCCACGAAGTCGGAACCGGAGATGGAGAAGAAGGGAACGCCTGCTTCGCCGGAAACTGCCTTTGCCAGCAGAGTCTTACCGGTACCGGGAGGGCCGACCAGCAGAACGCCCTTGGGGATGCGGGCGCCGATGCGGGTGAAGCGCATGGGATCCTTCAGGAAATCTACGATCTCCTTCATTTCGTCCTTTTCTTCATCGCAGCCGGCTACGTTTTCGAAGGTGATCTTTTCATCGCCGGGCTGGGACATGCGGGCGCGGCTCTTGCCAAAGGACATCACGCCGTTCTTGCCGCCGCCGTTCTGCTGGCGGAGCATCAGGAACATGATCAGTCCGAACAGCAGCATGCTTATGAGCAGGGGCAGCCAGTCATACCACCAGGGAGTGCCTGCAGGCAGTTCGGTGGAGAAGGCGAAGCGGTAATCGGTAGGACTTACGGGACGGTCGAGCACGTCTTCGTATATCGAGGCAACATCGGTATAGAACTGCTCCGCGTTGGGGATAACAGCGCTGATGGTCTCTACGCCTTCGGTCTTACCGGTGAGCTGAGTGCCGGAAATTGTGATAGACTCGATGGTCTTTCCGGTTTCGTTTTCAGCCAGCTCCATGTGTTCGGAATTTTTAAGGTCTGCTTCCACCCAATACAATACTTCGGAATAAGTGAGTTCGATATTGGTTTCGGGTGCATCGGAACCGCCGAGCAGCTGTACCATGAAAATGATGATGGCAAGCAGCGCAATGTACATCAGCGGTCCCCTGAAACGGGATCTTCTATTTGGGTTCAAAAAGTTATACCTCTCTTTCCGGGTGGTTCAAAGCGGTAGTGCCGCATTATTTTTCGTATACTTCGGGCTTGAGTACGCCGATGTAGGGCAGGTTGCGGTACTGCTCGGCATAATCCAGACCATAACCTACGACGAATTCGTTTTCTACAACGAAGCCGCTGTAGTCTGCCTGCAGGGTAACGCCGGGTGCACGGCGGGAAGGCTTGTCCAGCAGAGTGGCGATCTTTACGGATGCGCAGCCGCGGGATGCCAGTACCTTGGTCAGGTAAGTAAGGGTGTTACCGGTATCGACGATATCTTCAACGATGATGACATGACGTCCATCAACGGGCTGAGACAGGTCCTTGCGGATCTCAACTTCGCCGGAGGAATGGGTTCCGTTGCGATAGCTGGATACTGCCATGAAATCCATGGAGATATGAGTATCGATAAGGCGGGTAAGATCGGAATAGAACATTACCGCACCCTTGAGAATGCATATGATAACAGGGTTCTTGTCCTTATAATCTTCGGTGATCTGCGCTGCCAGTTCTGCAACGCGGGTACGGATCTGCTCTTCGGAAAGCAGCACTCTTGCGATATCGTCTCTCATCATGGTCTGAATCCTCCCCAGCCTATGTATTCACATTCAAGTTTTATTGCTTCGCCGCCGTCAATTGCAGCTGCCTGAGATACTCCGAATCCAACGACCCACAGCACATCGTTTCCTTTTGCGATGATAGGCACCATGTCCCTCATGGGTCTGTCTATCTTCAGATCGGTCATATAATCCGAAAGCGATTTGCTGCCGGTCATGCCGAGGGGGGTTATTCTGTCACCCTCCGCGCGGGTGCGCAGTACTGCGCCCTGCATGGCAGCTTTTGCCAGTACCTGAGTGGACTTGAGTTTTCTTTCGGGTACGGGTTCCGATGCGGTACAGCGTATGCGGCAGAGCTTTTCAAGTTCAGTCACGCATTCAGCCTTCAGCAGCGCAGCGCCGTGGGGCAGTACGAAGGGGCGGGTAACATACAGCATGTTGCCGCAGCGTTCAGCACGCAGATCGTCCAGCACGTCGCAGCTGCCGGCGAGCTTTACAAGCTCGTTCAGTTTTGCCTGCGTAAGATCGGGACCGATAAGTTTTCTGAGTGTGCGCCTAAGAAGCGCTTCCTCGCACTGACCGGATATATCTATCCGCCAGCCGTGGGGCAGCTGCGTGACGCGCTCATCGTGGAATTTCTGAGCCTGTTTTCCGACGAAATCACTTTCAACGGCAATATTTTCGGCAAACCTTGCTATAGCGCGCACACCCGAGGGATATATCTCCTCGAGAGCGGGGATGACATTCAACCTGAGAGCGTTGCGGGGATTATCCGCCACCTGATTGGTGCTGTCTTCACGCCACGGCATGCCGATTTCGTTGAGATGTTCGATGATCTCACTTTTTCGGACGCTGAGCAGCGGTCTGTAAAGCTTTCCGGAGAGTTTTCTCATGCCGGAAGCCCCTTCTGCGCCTGCTCCGCGGAGCATATGCATCAGTACGGTCTCGACCTGATCGTCCATATGATGGGCCAGTGCGATGAGATCGCACCCCAGCATTGCGGCGGTCTGATCAAGAAATCTGTGACGCAGATTGCGCGCGCAGGTTTCGATTCCTTCGCCGGTACGGCGGGCCGCTTCCGGCACATTTGCCCTGCCGGGAATGAACAGTACATCTCTTTCTTCGCACAGCTTTTTGCAGAAATCAGCGTCTGCAAGGCTGTCTTCGCCGCGGATGCCGTGCTCAAAATGAGCGGCTGCCAGCGTGAGCATACCCTCGTCACGGGCGCGGCATAATACGTCAAGAAGCGCAACCGAATCCGCGCCGCCGGACAGTGCCGCGAGCACATAAAGACCGCGTGCTTCTTCGAGCGACACGTTCAGCATAGAGCATCCTCCCGTCAACAGATAGTCATACCCATAGTATTATATATTATAGACGGAATTTTCTGACGGCGCAACTGTTTTATTATGAAATTGAAGGATTTTGCAACTAATTATTGCATATCGATAAATAAAAATACAGCTGCTTTTTGTCATGTCCGTACCTCTGCCAGTACCGCCGCGGATTGCCAGCATAGCGATCGCCGGACGCGGAGAAATTATCTCCTGCGATGCACAAGTGCGTTGCAGGGGGGAGGAATTCGGGTGACGGCAGTTGTTGCAAGAAAGCTTTGCGTATTTATGCTTGTGTGCGCCATGCTCACCTGCGCTGCCTTTGCGAAGGTGGTGGTGCCCGGCGGGCAGACTGTCGGAGTTGCGCTGCGTACAAACGGGCCCGTGGTCATCGGTGCGTCGGATGTGGGCTCGGTACCCAGTCCTGCAAGGCTTGCGGGATTAAAGAGCGGCGATGTAATACTTGCCATAGACGGAATACAGCCCGATTCGGCGACAGATGTGGGGAATTTGCTTCACGAAGGGCAGTGCCGTGTGACATACGAAAGAAACGGCGTTCAATATAAAGCCGAGGTAACGCCGGTATATTCCGAGGGCGCCTACAGACTGGGCGCATGGGTGCGCGACAGCGCCGCGGGCATAGGCACGATAACCTATTACGACCCGGAAAACGGAACCTACGGTGCGCTGGGACATCCCGTCACGGATGCGGACACAGGCATAGTATTGCCGATAAACGAGGGAACGATTTACGAAAATACTGTTGTGGGGATAGAAAAGGGCAAAAGCGGCAGAGCGGGGGAGATACTGGGTCAGTTTTACGATGGACAGGTGTTGGGTGAGATTACGGTAAATGATAAATACGGCGTATTCGGAAAATGTGAGATACCTATGCAAAACGATGCCTTCCCCAAAGGAATAGAGACTGCGCCTTTCGAAAGCATACGCACGGGAAAGGCAGTCATACTGAGTGCCGTTGAAGGAAAAGGAATACAGGAATACACCTGTGAGATAACAGATATAGACCGCCGCCTGAAGGATACAAACAGGGCGCTCACTATAAAGATAACCGATGATGAACTTATCAAAACAACAGGCGGGATAGTGCAGGGGATGTCCGGCAGTCCCATTGTTCAGGATGGCAAACTGGTGGGTGCGGTGACCCACGTGCTGGTGAATGATCCGACGAGAGGGTACGGGATTTTTATTGAGAATATGCTGGACGCAGCCGGATAAATGATTTAGACAGGGGCGGTATGCCTCTGTCTTTTTCATGCGAACCATGCTATAATTAGGAAAATGGGTGGAGGGTTCGTATGAATAGATTGGCTGAAGTGGCACAGCAGGAGGCTTGTAAATCCTTCCACGGGAAAATCATGGGTACAGAATCGAATATCCATGAAATTGTTAAACCGTTTCCGAAATGGAGTGTGGAAGAGGCCGATGCCCTGTGGTGTGCGGCATTTGTCCTTTATTGCTGCAAAAAAGTAGGTATGTGTATTCCATATAAGCCCACAGAGTGCTCCATGTCCTTGGCGGCTTGTCCAGCATGGGAGGAATGGGCAAAGGCAGACCACCGTATAACCTATGTGTCGGGAAATGACGAACCGCAATCCGGAGATATAGTCATCTTCGACCATGTGTTTTGTGATTCACCACACGATCATATGGGCATCGTGATTATGGTAAAAAAGGATATTCTTGTGGTTGCTGAAGGCAATTTCAACAATGTATCATGTGTTGTTGAACGAAAAAGAGATACGCATATTCGCTGTTACATCAGAATACCGGTGGATTTTAGGTATTAAAACTGTTGTCCCTAATGACATTCACTCGTGAGCGGAAGCCCCATCATTCAGGACGGGAAACTGGTGGGTGCGGTGACCCATGTCCTTGTGAACGATCCGACACGGGGATACGGGATTTTTATAGAAAACATGCTGGATGCGGCGGGATAAATGATTTGGACAGGGGCGGTGTGCCTCTGTCTTTTTATTGCAATCAATGCTAAAATAAACTTGATAAACAATCACCAGGAGGAGAAATAGTGGATATCGTTTTGATTGACAAGAGTAATTTTGGTTATGGATCGATGGATTCTTTTTCTCGTTATCAGGTGGTGGAAAATGTATATCGCTTGATTGACGGAACATTACATCTGGTTCATCATCCGTTTACCGAAAACTGGTCACTGGAACGCAAACGGGAGAAAGCCAAAGAAATACTGAACGGAAAACACACTGTCTATGGAGCTTTTGAAAATGGCGATGTTATCGGGATAATCATGCTGCTTCCTGAGCTTGACCGCAATAGAATGATTATTGACAGTTTCCATGTTTCTGCCGATAAACGCCGACAAGGCTACGGTCGAGCATTGTTTGAGGCGGCTAAAACGGAAGCTAGAGAACATGGCGCAGCCGCATTGTATGTATCAGCCTGCTCGGCACAGGAAACTATCGATTTTTATATGGCTATGGGGTTTCGGGTCAGTCTGCATCCTATACAATCCTGTGTGGATGATGAACCCTGGGATATTCAGATGGAATGTGTACTTTAATGATATTTTAAAGGGGAATGGGCATACAGTAATCCTCCCGCAACGGATATACACGAAAAATGTTGTCCCTAATGACAATCACTCGTGAGCGGCAGTCCGATTATTCAGGACGGAAAACTTGTGGGTGCGGTGACGCATGTTTTAGTGAATGATCCGACACGGGGATATGGAATTTTTATTGAAAACATGCTGAACGCAGTCAGATAAAAACATGACAGGGGTAGTCAGCCCCTGCCGATTTTATGCCGAAAAGCATAATGAACTTGAAATGTTCTTGTTTATGTGATATGATTTAAAAAAATAATGAATAGCTGCCACCGGGTAGTGAAATGCAAATGCATTCGTTTGTACATCGTTAGGTCTTAGAAGATGTGCATACGAGTGCTTGTTTTTTTGGAGGTCATATGTTGAAATTGAAAGAAAAGTTAGGATATTTCTCGAAATGTGAAATGGCTTTGTGGTGCGTATCGGCGGTTCTTGTTGTTCTGTCATTTTGTATTTTCGACAGAGAAAATTACCTTACATTGGTTGCATCTTTGATTGGAGTAACATCGCTTATTTTCAATGCTAAAGGAAACCCCGTTGGGCAATTTCTTATGGTGATTTTTAGTTTGTTATACGGTATTATTTCGTTTACTTTTTCCTATTATGGTGAAATGATTACTTACCTTGGTATGACAATGCCCATGGCGGTTTTTGCGCTTATATCGTGGATGAGAAACCCTTATAACGGCAACAAGGCAGAGGTAAAAGTAAACAGTATCAGTAAAATTGAATCTGTATTAATGTGGGCAATGACAGTTGTAATTACCGTTCTGTTCTATTTTATACTGGAATACTTCAATACTGCAAATATCGTGCCGAGTACAATATCTGTAACAACGAGTTTTCTTGCGGTATATCTTACATTCAGAAGGAGTCCATATTTTGCTTTGGCATATGCTTCGAACGACATTGTTTTAATTATATTGTGGATATTGGCAAGTTTGTATGATGTCAGATATATTTCAGTAGTTGTATGCTTCGTTACATTTTTAGTAAACGATGTATACGGTTATCTTAGTTGGCAGAAAATGAAAAAACGACAAGCGGACAGCAACTAAGCTTATTTGATTTTGAACACTGTTGTCCCTAATGACAATCACTTGTGAGCGGCAGTCCGATTATTCGGGACGGGAAACCGGTATGTGCGGTGACCCATGTCCTTGTGAATGATCCGACCGGAGGTTACGGTATTTTCATTGAGAATATGCCGGATGCCACGGGATAAATGTATGGGAGGGGTGGTTTGCCCCTGTCATTGCTTGACATTAAGCAATTGAGAATGTTAGAATAAAATTGCATTAGGATAATCTGATCTTTAGGCATACGAAAGGGGGATGCTATTGTATGATGATCAGAAAATTAAGCGGAGTTCCGTATCCAAAGGGAGGCATGCGCCAAATTATTTCTGAATTTGAAGATGCATTTCTGAATTGGGCATGCGACAACTATAAATATAATAGGCATCTTGATGATAGAATAATCGAAACCATGCCGAATACCGAATGGTATCAAAAACATGATGTGGAGATATCGCCCATTTCCAAGTATGCGGAATCTACTCCGGATTCTGATTACATCATAGAAAAAAGATGCACACATTGTCCGGTCAATTTTTGGGGTATGTTTAATGGTGACGAGAAAGCACAGTTTGCGGCTTACGCGGCTAAGATCGGCTTAAGTTTCAAAATATCCGATAAAAAAAACTACTGGCAGATTTCTATGACCGGCAAACTTCGTTCATGCGGTATGAATCGTTTGATTGATCAAATGAAAGCCAAAATAAAAAATGCAGTTTCTACTGCGCAGATGTTCTATGAATTGCCGCTGTTGGATGAAATTACCAGCAAAACATCAACCAAAACGTCTTGGGATATAAAAATCAACAAATGGTGGTTTGGTACCTATACAATGTATGGCACTTATTTTACGACTACATACGATTCTGACGGCTACAGTTATCGCCCGCAGTTCGAGGGGTTTTCCTTCAGAGAATTCGGATACCGCAATCTCCAGAACGAGGACGAACTGATTGCGTTTGCTTTGGCGTGTTCATGCAAGTATATATTCATCAAACAGCCGAAAGATCTGGATTTGCAGTATCTGAGATGGTATTGCCATGTAGAAGATGGAGAACTGGCTGAGAGACCGTTCTATCACGAACCGAGTAGATCCACGCCCAAAGAGGAAACGCCTCCGCTGAAGGAGTTCTTCTAATGGTTTCCTAATGATGTGTCCACTGTTTTCGGTGAATATCAATTCACGTAACATCCGGTGATTTGATTTCATGCCATACGGTTGCCTATAATGACAATCACTCGTGAGCGGAAGTCCCATTATTCAGGAATGAAAACCGGTGGGTGCGGAGACCCATGTCCTTGTGAACGATCCGACACGGGGGTATGGGATTTTTATAGAAAACATGCCGGATGCGGCGGGATAAACATAAGACAGGGGCATTTTGCCCCTGTCATTTTTCATATTGTATGTTATAATGTGTTGGATAAATCGATGACCGGTGAGGTGAATTGAATGAATGAAAGATGCCTTGTTTGCGGAGGAATATTGATGTTTCACGATTCTGATAAAATCATGGAATGCAGCCTTTGTCATAAGAAACAGAACATTAAGACAAGATGCGCGAACGGACATTTTGTTTGTGAAGAGTGCCGTACAAGCGGAACGGATGAATTTATATCATCCGCCCCAATAGATATTCAGGAAGAAATAAAGGCAAAGAAAAAGGTGGCTTTTATCTGCGTTCATAATTCGTGCCGCAGTCAGATTGCCGAAGCATTGGGAAAACATCTGGCGGCGGACGTATTTGAATCCTATTCCGCGGGAACGGAAACAAAGCCCAAGATCAATCAGGACGCAGTCAGAATCATGAAAGATTTGTATGGGATCGATATGGAGCAAACCCAGCATTCGAAATTGATTACAGATATTCCTGAGCCTGATATTGCAATTTCCATGGGATGCAATGTGGGATGTCCGTTCATCGGCAGAGCATTCGATGATAACTGGGGATTGGAAGATCCGACCGGAAAATCGGATGAAGAATTCAAGATCATTATTAAAGAAATCGAGAAGAGTATTTTACAGCTAAAGAAGAGCTTCCTTTCTTGACAAATCACATAGGGTGACGTATAGTAAGAAAAAAGCCTTTAGGAGACATTTGTTTGTTAATTGTTATTGTAACGGATAAATTTGCAAAATAAATAATGCAGGGAGATTTTAGTTTTCACGCTAGAAGTCTGCCCATTTACCTTACAATTACTTAACGAGATATGCTTTATAAATGATGGAATGACCATAGTATCTTAATTTGTTAAGGTAACTATGGTCTTTTTTGTTTATAAGCAATAAATATAATAGAAGAGGATAAGTAGATGAACATAGACAAACAAATCGAATTTGATAAAGTAAAAGAAATCTGGGACAAGCTGGCTGTCACTGATTATGCAAAAGAAAAGATAAAAGAGATTGAATTGTGTTTTTCAGAAAAAGAAGTAAAGAAAGAGCTCAGAGCCACTACGGAAGCAAGGGAATTGATTGAAAAAGTGGGAACTCCGCCTTTGCAGAACATGACAGAAATAAGAGAAGTTTTGATGATCGCAGAGAAAGGCGGCTGTTTAACTCCGTACCAATTAGAGCGAGTGGAAAAAGTCCTGGTTGTAATCAGACGTTTGAAAGATTATCTTTCCAGAGGAAAGGTGTATCAGAATTCTTTGGCGTACTATGATGAAAACTTGGATGAGATTCCGGAATTGAGCGATGAGATCCGCATCAAAATTCGCGGAAGTATCGTAGATGATCATGCTTCGAAAGACTTGGAACAAATCCGAAGACAGATGATCGAATGTGAAGAACAGATGAAGCAAAAAGCAGAACAGGTTCTGCGTTCCAACAAAGACAGCATGGCGGACAACTATTGCACTCTGCGAAATGGAAGAATCTGTGTTCCGGTGAAGAAGGAATACAAGTTCAAAGTACCGGGCAGTGTGATCGATAAATCATCAACAGGAAGTACACTGTTTATAGAGCCGGCAGGTGTTGCAAAATATTTTGATAAATTGCAGTTGCTTAAAATCGACGAGGAGAATGAGGTATATCGTATTCTGTATACATTAACTGCACAGGTTTTAGCATCAGCGTCTGTGCTATATGAGAACTTGAAGATGGTAGAGAAACTGGATTTTATCTTTTCGAAAGGAAAACTTAGTATCGATATGGATGCAGCAGAACCTGCGATAAACACGGAAAGAAGAATCCATATGACAGATGCTCGTCATCCGCTGATGGACAAAGAAATAGCAGTGCCATTGCAGTTTGAGATCGGGGACGATGTGCGAGGTATCGTGATCACAGGACCCAATACAGGTGGAAAAACAGTTGCGATTAAAACCGTTATGTTGAATTGCATCATGGCTCAATGTGGATTGCATGTGACATGTAAACAAGCGGATATCTGTATGAACAGTTCCTATTTATGTGATATCGGTGATGGACAGGATATTGCAGAAAATCTCTCTACATTTTCTTGTCATATATCCAATGTGCTGCAGATTTTGAGTATTGCAGATGAGAAGAGTTTTGTGATCATGGATGAACTTGGTTCCGGAACAGATCCTACAGAAGGAATGGGAATCGCGATTGCGATATTGGAAGAACTGCGAAAAAGCGGAGCCAGTTTCTTGGTAACGACCCATTATCCGGAAGTAAAGGAATATGCTGCAAAGACAGATGGCATTTTAAATGCCAGAATGGCCTTTGATAAAGAAACACTAAGACCGACGTATCAAATGTTCATTGGCGAAGCCGGAGAAAGCTGTGCTTTTTATATTGCAGACCGACTTGGTATGCCAAATGATATGTTACGAGTGGCAATTCGCGCAGCGTATGGTGAAAATGCTGTGAAATCATATAAGTTTCAGAAAGCAGAGAGTAAGATCACAAAGCAGCATAATTATAAGATTTCTAAGGAAAAATCGGTACGGTCAAATATAAAAATCAGTACGAAGTATCAAATTGGGGATAGCGTGATCGTATATCCGGACAAGAAGATCGGTATCGTATGTGTTCCAATGAATGAAAAAGGCGTGCTTCGTGTACAGATGCCCAATAAAAAGATATGGATCAACCATAAACGAGTAAAACTTCATGTGGCTGCCACCGAGTTGTACCCGGAAGATTATGATTTTTCAATTATATTCGAGTCCGTGGAGAATCGAAAGAAACGACATGATATGCAGAGAAAATATACCGATGCAGTAATCGAAACAGAAGAGTAGGAGATGGAGGAAATGAACATGAAACGTATTATCAAATCGATGGAAGATAAATACCTGATCCCTTCTTTGGAACTGGTGGAAGATACATTTACAAAGCATGCAGATAAAGAAGAAGGAGCATTGGTAAGACGCCTTGTAGAAGAAATTCGTTCGAAAAAATACTATTTACCGGAGTTGGAACTTCTCATGGTGAATGAAGAGGATGAAGTGATCGGTTATGTCATGTTCTCCCGTTTTCATATTGAGGGAAAATACGAAGATGAGCTGCTGCTCTTAACTCCGGCTGCTGTAAAAACAGAATTACAAAGACAGCATATTTCAAAAGAACTGATCGAATATGGATTTGTAAAAGCAAAAGAGATGGGATATAAAGCAGTGATTGTGGAAGGAAATCCACAGAATTATAACGCGAGAGGTTTTGTGACATCTGCAGACTATGGAATTTATGCGGCGCCAAGTGTAGGGCTGCCTGCACCGGAATGTTTGATGGTAAAGGAATTAGAAGAGGGTGCGCTGGAGAATGTAAAAGGCTGTGTAGAGTATTCTTTTTACGAATGTTTAAGATAGGGAAATGATAAAGGGGGGCCACACGGTTTGTGCGGCCTCCCTCTTTACTTGTGAATATACATGCGTGTCATATCAGGCTCACCATCGCCCTGCACCATGCAGAGAAATTCCCATCCGTATCGCTCGTAAAAGCTGGTATGGTCGGTGACCAGGTAGGCAGGAGAGATACCCTTGGCGCGCAGATCCTCAACTGCCATGTTCAGCAGATTTCCGGCAATTCCTTTGCAGCGATAATGCTCTTCAGTATAGACGGCGCAGACATTAGGGGTCAGATCCTTTCGATCGTGGAAGTCATTTTCAATTACACCCAGTCCGCCAACAATCTGCTCACCATCCAGACAAAGGAACCAGCCCAATTCGGTTTCGTGGTTCAAATAGGCCTCCATGCACTCCAAATAAGC
>JAZRPZ010000009.1:0-15656 GCA_045649485.1 Clostridia bacterium | reverse complement strand
GTAAATCCTGACAAGAAGTAGTATTTTGTTTGTTCTGGTGTCAAGATAGATACTGGAGGAAGTACTCCAAATGCATCTGCTGAAAGGAAGATAACATCTTTTGCTGCAGGTGCTGTAGATACTGGACGAACGATGTTGTCGATATGATCGATTGGGTAAGAAACACGTGTGTTTTCTGTTACGCTGCCATCGTGGAAGTCGATTTTGCCTTCTGCATCTAATGTAACGTTTTCTAACAGAGCGTTACGTTTGATAGCATTGTAGATGTCTGGTTCAGACTCTTTGTCAAGGTTGATAACTTTTGCGTAGCAACCGCCTTCGAAGTTGAATACGCCATTGTCATCCCAGCCGTGTTCATCATCACCGATGAGAAGACGTTTTGGATCTGTAGATAATGTTGTTTTACCTGTTCCAGAAAGACCGAAGAACAAAGCGGTGTTTTCGCCGTTCATGTCTGTGTTAGCAGAGCAGTGCATGGAAGCAATACCCTTCAGCGGCAGGTAGTAGTTCATCATGGAGAACATGCCCTTCTTCATCTCGCCGCCGTACCAGGTGTTCAGGATAACCTGCTCACGGGAAGTGAGGTTGAAGGCTACGCAAGTCTCGGAGTTGATGCCCAGCTCCTTGAAGTTCTCAACCTTTGCCTTGGAAGCATTGTAAACGATGAAGTCGGGCTCGAAGGTGGCCAGCTCTTCCTCGGAGGGGATGATGAACATGTTCTTGATGAAGTGGGCCTGCCATGCTACCTCAACGATGAAACGAACGTTCATGCGGGTGTCAGCGTTGGCGCCGCAGAAAGCATCAACAACGAACAGCTTCTTGTCGGACAGCTGCTTGATAGCCAGATCCTTCAGAACCTTCCAGGATTCCTCGGACAGGGGCTTGTTGTCGTTCTTGAACTCGTCGGTAGTCCACCATACGGTGTCCTTGGAGGTCTCGTCCATAACGATGAACTTATCCTTGGGGGAACGGCCGGTGTAGATACCGGTCATAACGTTAACGGCACCCAGTTCGGTAACCTGGCCCTTTTCGAAGCCTTCCAGCTCGGGCTTGGTCTCCTCGACAAACAGTGCTTCGTAGGAAGGATTGTGCACGATCTCAGTGGTACCGGTGATGCCATACTTGCTCAGATTGATATCAGCCATGATGTATGCAACCTCTTTCATAAATAATATGCTTGCCGATTCAGACCGGGTTAACCGGTGCTTATTCGAGCATTGCTTGCTGCCCTAGTGTCAGCAATAACATAATACAGTATACGCGCAAGTTAATCAATATATTTTATGATAAATTTAAGAAAAGTTGTCACATTTAACCATTAGGCAGCAAAGCATCAGCTATCATTGCCAGCTGCTCAAGGGTAAGCGCCTCGCCGCGTACGCGGGTATCGAGACCGATGGAGGTAAGAATAGCCTCCGCCCCTTCTCGGGAAATATGGAAATCGCCGGTCATATTATTGACCAGAGTCTTTCTGCGCATACGGAAGGCGGAATTGATCACGCGGCGCATCATATCGTCACTCTTTGCCTGCACGGGCTTTTCTTCATATATGGCGATGCGCATGAAAGCACTATCCACTCGGGGCGCGGGCTCGAAGCAGCCGCGGGGCACGTCCTGAATGACCTCTACCTTTCCGTAGTAGCTCATCATTGCTGCAACCGCACACCACTGCTTGTCCCCCACTTTGGACATAAGTCTGTCCGCAGCTTCCTTCTGTACCATTACGCAGATATCGGTAATTCCGAAATTACCGGTTACAAGGCGGCTGAGCACGTCCGTAGTGATGTAATACGGCAGATTTGCAACTACGCGCACCTCCCCATCGCCCAGATGCTCCTTGATGATAGAGCCGATGTCAGCCTTCATTGCATCCGCAAACACAATGGTGGAATTATCCTTATCGGCCAGTACTTCATCAAGCACAGGCTTCAGCTTCTGGTCAATCTCTATGGATACGACCTTTTCGCTGCGTTCGGCAAGAATGGAGGTCATGATGCCTGCGCCGGGACCTATCTCAAGCACCTTGTCGCCGCCGACACCCGCAAGGTCAAGCAGACTGTTCAAAAGACCTTCGTCAAATATAAAATTCTGACCCAGAGAATAGGTATTCCTGAAGCCGTACTTCTCAAGCGCGACCCTTGCGCGCAGTTCATTGGATATATTCAAAGCGGTATCTCCTTAAATTCAGCTTACTGTAATGATTCTACCCCAAACACCCATTCAAAATCCATCAAGTATGCATTAAGAATAATGACAAGGCGGCTCTTTTGCGAGCCGCCTCTTTCATCAATCAATATAATACTGTGCCTGCATGGCATAAAGTTCGGCGTACTGACCGCCCAGCGCCATCAGCTCGTCGTGGGTACCGTATTCGGACAAGCGCCCATTTTCCAGCACCGCCACCTTATCACAGAAACGGGAAGACGACATCCTGTGAGAAATGTATATCGCGGTCTTTCCCAAGGTAAGGTCATTGAAGCTTCTGTACAGTTCATACTCTGCACGGGCGTCCATCGCTGCAGTGGGTTCGTCAAGTATCACCACCGGTGCGTCCTTGATAAGAGCCCTTGCAAGCGCTATCTTCTGCGCTTCGCCGCCGGAAGGCTCAAAGCCCTGCTCGTCAAATGTGCGGCCCACATTGGTATCAAGGCCGTTTGGCAGCGTACTCACCCGCTGTTCAAGCCCCACCTGACGGATGACCTCCATTATCCGCTCATCATTCACCCTGCCGTCGAATGCAAGATTCTCGCGCAGCGAAAAATCGAACAGACTGAAATCCTGAAATACGGTGGAAAACCGTGCAAGATACTGTTCATAATCCATATCGCGGATGTCTACGCCATCCATAAGTATCGTTCCTTCAGTGGGGTCGTAAAGTCTGCAGAGCAGCTTTATGAACGTACTTTTGCCCGAACCGTTCTCTCCCACAAGAGAGAGCTTTTGTCCACTCTCAATGGTAATATTCACATTTCTGAGCGCCCATACCTCACTGCCCGCGTACCTGAAGCCCACGTTTCTGAACTCAAAGCGGTGTTCACCATCGGCAACCGGAAGTCTTTTTCCTTCGCGGAGTTTAGCGGGCACGTTCAGATATTCATCCAGCTTATCGTAGTACATGTCATATGCACGGATCTCGTTTACGCTGTCTAGAATCTGCCGCATTGCCTCTGCGAAAGACGTCACTGCACTGACGCACATAGTAAACGAGCCTATGCTCACGCTTCCCGAAATCACCTTTGCAATCAGTATTCCGTAAGCCACACACTGCTGAACAAACGTCAGGCCGGCACGTTTCACACCCGATGCAATGAACAGATCATTCTGCATTTTGATGCCATCGTTCGCCTTGCCCGAATATGTTCTTTCTTTTCCCAAAGTCCATTCAGATATGCCGTTCAGCCTCAGTTCTTTGGCCCAGCGCACGTTTTCAAACAAATCTATGTAATACATCCAATGACGCTGATTCTGAACTATCTGCATCGAAACACTCATGGCCTTCTTTTGTGCACTGCTTTCGATCGTCGAAGCGATCACTGCCAGAACCATGAACAGCAGAATAAACCAGATCTCCATGGTGCTCAGAATTGCGATCAGACCGATCACAGTTACCAGCCGGCCAAGAATATTCACCGCACAGTCCAGCAGATACCCGAAGCCATGAAAATCACAAGTCAGGAACTTTTGTGCCTTGGCTTTCATGTCCTGAAATGCCGGGCTCTCAAGATTGGCATAGTCAGCCAGCGTAAGTCTTCTGTGCAGTTCGTTATGAAAAGCTGCATCCACTCGGCAACGATGAGAAAAACTGTCCTTGGTAAAATACGATGTGAGCACGTTCGCTATCAGCAGATATCCCGCCAGGATAGCCACATACATCACAAGCCTGTTCACCCGCTGTGCACCGGTCAGTTCATCTATAACAAGCTTAGGCAAAAGTGCTGCCGCAACAGGTATAAGTGAATTTAAAAGCTGGGACAAAACCAGCCATATCACATACTTTTTATCGTATTTCCAGCCTTCGCGTATAAAAAATCTGAGTCCCTTAAACATATCAAAATACCTCCGTCATTGTTTATCAGTTTGATTTTGGGCATAATAATTCCCGCTGTAGGCTGACTTTCTCCTTTTCAGGACACAACAACAAAGGCTCAGATAAATCTATGACCTGAACAAAGCTCTGCGTTTTTTCAGTCTGCAGCGGGTATTAAGCGATATAGGGCTTATACATATACAAATCACACCTCCTTCTTATATTATGAATTTATTATATCACTAAACAAGAGGAAGGGCAATCCCCTTCCTCTTGTTCATATTTACTTGGTGCCGAAGATTCGGTCGCCTGCATCGCCCAGACCGGGAACGATGTACTTATGCTCGTTCAGGTAGGAGTCGATAGCAGCGATGTACAGATCAACATCGGGATGTGCATCCTGGATCGCCTTTACTCCCTCGGGGCAGCCTACCAGACACATCAGCTTGATTGACTTGCAGCCGCGCTTCTTCAGAGCATCGATTGCCGCAACGGAAGAACCGCCGGTGGCCAGCATGGGATCGACAACGATCAGTTCGCGCTCCTCGATATCCGGGGGCAGCTTGCAGTAGTATTCCACGGGCAGATGGGTATCCGGATCGCGGAACATACCGATATGACCGATCTTTGCGGTGGGTACAAGGCGGGTAACACCTTCTACCATGCCCAGACCTGCACGCAGGATAGGTACGATGCCGATCTTCTTGCCGGCGATGACCTTGCTCTTGCACTTGCAGATGGGGGTCTCTATTTCGATTTCCTCAAGGGGCAGATCACGGGTGACTTCATAAGCCATCAGCATGGAGATCTCTTCCAGCATCTGACGGAAATCTTTGGTGCCGCAATCCTTTTCACGCATGAGGGTAAGCTTATGCTGAATCATAGGATGGTCAATAACGATTACTTTTCCCATTTGTATAACCTCCCGTAAATAAATTCGGTAAAGTCCTATCAGGATTCATTATACACCATTTCACATTTTGCCGCAACAAAAAGCCGCGATTTTAGCATCGCGGCTTTTGTATGTTTTTTACAGAGCAGTGTCTGCCACTTCGGTCAGCAGCTTTACGCCGCCTTCAACGTCGGAAATGGAAACTGCTTCGCAAGCGGAATGCACATAACGGCAGGCAATGGAAAGCACGCCTGCGGGCACGCCGCCGCGGGAGGTCTGGATCGCAGCTGCATCGGTGCCGCCTGCGGTAAGTACTTCACGCTGATACTTCACTTCGGCGCGCTCTGCAGCGGCTTCCATGATCTTTACAACTGCGGGAGAGCAGATCAGAGAGGAATCCATGATCTTTACGGTGGGGCCTTCGCCGGCCTTTACGGCGATCTTGGGACCCTTGGGAGTATCGCCGCACAGGGTGACATCCAGAGCGATGCCGTAATCGGGAGCCACATCGTAAGCGGCAGCGCGTGCGCCGCGCAGACCGACTTCTTCCTGAGTGGTGAATACTGCAACGATCTCGTTATTGCGGTTCTTCAGATTCATCAGCATGCCGACCAGAACAGCGCAGCCTACACGGTTGTCCATTGCGGGACCTGCGATCATGTCTTCGCCGAGATCAAAGAAATCGGGAGCATATACGGCAACATCGCCCAGCTTTACCTTTGCGGCGGCCTCTTCCCTGCTCTTTGCGCCGATGTCGATGAACATCTTGGTGATATCGCGGGAAGTGATGGCATCGGGCTCATGGGAAACGATGCCGTTGACACCGTTGGCGAAAACAACATGGCGGTTTGCGGAATTGACAAGGTTGATGCCGCCTACGTTGAATACGCGCAGGAAGCCCTTCTCGTCGATATCGGTCACAACGAAACCGATATGATCCATGTGTGCGGCGAACATGAGCTTCTTGCCTTCGCCGTGACGGGTAGCGATAAGGTTGCCGAGGGCGTCGATGCGCATCTCGTCAACATAGGGCTTTATCATTTCTGCGATAACTGCGGCAACGTTTTCCTCGCGACCGGTTGCGCCGTATGCGGCCAGCAGCTTCTTAAGTATATCTCTCATTTTAATTACCTCCGATTTATCAGGGTCTTGTTACAGAGTCTTCAGATATGCATCCACCAGCTTGTACTGGCAGTCGATATCGCTGAACTTTGCAACGCTGGACGGGGAATGTATGTAGCGGCAGGGCACGGACAGTACGGCAGTGGGAATGGGCCCCTTGCCGGTCTGCATGCAGCTGGCGTTATTGCCGCCGGAGGGATAATTCTTGATGTGGTAAGGAATGCCGTTTGCCTCGGCCGCATCACGGATATCGGCAAACATCTTCACATTACCGATGGAGGTGCGGTCCATGAAGGAAATGGCGATGCCCTTTCCTACCACAGTTACCTTATAGTGGTCGTCCACCATGCCAAGGTCGTTGGATGCGGTGCCTTCAAGGGCGATACCCATGTCAACATCCACATTGAACCTTGCGGGACGGGTACCGCGCAGACCCACTTCCTCCTGTACGGAGAAGGAGCATACAACGCCGCAATCATATTCGTTTTCGAGTATGCGCAGCATGGTGTAGCAGCCTACACGGTCATCGAGAGCACGGGTCTTTACCATGCCGTCGCCGAATTCCACCCAGTCGCTGTCAAAGGAGACATAGTCGCCGGGCTTTACAAGAGCCTCTGCGGAAGCCTTGTCTGCAGCTCCGATATCGATGTAAAGCTGGTCGTGACCGAGTACCTGAGTACGCTCGGCAGCCCTCTGCAGATGGATGGCCTTTGCACCGATTACGCCGGGTACCTTGTCATCACCGATGAGTACGCGCTTGGATACGATAACGCGGGAATCGATACTGCCGCAGCACTCATAGCTCAGAAGTCCGTTTTCATTGATGCCGACGATGATGAGACCTACCTCGTCCATGTGAGCGTCTATCATAACGGTAGGCGCGCCTTCACGGCGGGGCTTCTTGATGGCAAGCACGTTGCCCATGCGGTCTACCTTAACTTCATCGGCGATCTTTTCTGCGTGTGCGATAACGTAATCGCGCACTTCTTTTTCATTTCCGGAAACGCCCCGGAGGGCGCACAGCTCTTTTAATACCATTTCAGGCCCTCCCATTCACGTGCGATCTCGTCGATAAACAGCGCCATGAGCTTGCCGACATCTTCGATAACGCTGATCTTGCCGGTCTCAACGCTGGTGTGCATGTACCTGAGCGGTACACTCAGCAGAATAGTGGGAACGCCGCCGCGGGCTACCTGGATTGCGCCTGCATCGGTGCCGGTAACGCCGGAACAGATCTCCCTGTGATAGGGAATGCGCCACTTATCCGCAATTTCCTCTGCCTTCTTGGTGAGCATGGGATGCAGGTTCGGGCCGGATACGATGGTCATCTTCTCGATGGGGAAAGCTTCCCACCTGCCGGTGCCGGGGCCTTCCGCGTGGGTAACATCAACAGCAATTGCGAAATCGGGATCAATTGCGAAAGCAGCAGTGCCTGCGCCCTTCATGCCGACTTCTTCCTGAGAGGATGCTACGAAGTATGCCTGTGCGGGAGTGTTCAGCTTCTTGAAAAGCTCCATTGCGATGAGCATGGAAGCCACGGAAGCGCGGTCGTCCATGGTCTTGGAAGCCATGCGTCCGCCGGCAAGCTTTACGGGCTTGGCCAGCATAATGATGGGATCGCCGACCCTGACGAGTTCCTTTACCTTGTCTGCGGGATAGCCGATATCCACATACAGATCCTCAAACTTGACGGCGGTATTCCTGTCTGCCTCGGAAAGCAGATGCGGGGGCTTTGCGCCTACAACGCCGTAAATGGGGCCGTCCTTTGCGATAATGCTTACCTCATGTGCAGGCAGTATGCGGGGATCCACGCCGCCGTTGCGATGCATGCGGATGGCGCCGTCGTCTTCAATGGAATGCACCATCATGCCAATTTCGTCATGATGGGCAGAGATCATTACCTTGGGGCCGGCAGTTCCGACCTTTGCGATCACGCTGTTCAGCGCATCGATCTGCACATCGTCGGTATATTCTTTGAACAGTCCGGCGAAATGCGCACCGATCTCCATCTCATATCCGGGAACACCCAGGAGACGGGATGCGGTCTCCATAAATTTGAAAATATCCAGTGCCAATTTCGTCACTTCCTTCCAACCATAACTTATTATACACAATTCACCACATTAACACAATAGATTATTTACATAACGCACTCATTTTGACTTCATCAGCACCTGCTGTAAGACAGATATATAAAAAATATCCGCCGCAAGCAACTGCGGCGGATCAGGCTTATACCTTCTGCAGCACCGTTTCCGGCACTCTGCCAAGCGTGGTATTGTCCTTTTTCCTGTTTCTGAGTTCCGGTATCGGGTGTTCATCCACCTGATAGCGATAATCCATACCATTTTGGCAGATATACTTTTCTATCACTGCATGACTAATTACATCCTGCACAGGTTCGTTTACGCGCTGCTGATATTCGAAGAAGTCTGCTCCCCTGTCAAGACAGGAAATGTCCACATAATTCTCTCTGCAGGATGTGAGAGTAACCGTATTTTCAAGCACACAACGCACATAATCCACATTGGAAGTAAGCACAAGAGGCGACGGGAATTCACCGGTACCTTTAATGACCTGCTGCCATGTCTTGTTTTCGTATTTTTCGATAAGTTCGCAGGCTATGCGCAGATGTGCAAGCTCCATTTCGAACAATTCTGCCCATATCTTCTTAATGCGCGCGTCTGTCTCGGTCTCATGACAGCTCCAGTACAGATAGCACTCTGTATACTGATGCCATACAAGATTTTCGAACCATGTCAGGCAGGGATTGAGCAGACTGCCGTAATGAGTAACATGCTGCTCCTCTATCATGCCAATCTCCTGATAAAGCTGCTGTGTGAGTACATCATCCGCAAGCGCAGCGGTATTCATGTAGTAATTCATGGTTTGCTGCTCTGCTGCGGTTATAATGTTGGAAGCAAGCACATCAAAAAGCGGCGGGTCGGGCACAATAACGGGATAGCGCACATCATCATAAGGATGACGGTGCTCGGAAACGGTTGGTCTGCCGGGCATTATCTCCGTATAACGCCCGACTATATTTTCCGCCTTTACGCCACTCTTCATATCAAGCAGATCGGAATAGCGATAGAGATGGTCGAAATCTTCAAGCAGGGCGAAATCAAGAGCCATCTTTATGCCCGGGTCGCATACACGCTTGGCAAGGTGTGCAGTCAGGTCTACAGCCACCTGCTCGTAACCGATGGTATGCTCAAGCGCCGTTTCGCAGACAGGTTTCAGATGCGCAATGAGCTTTTGCTGCTGCTGTTCACTCCTGCGCAGAAGTGCAAGCACCCTGCGCAGATCATTATCGGCAGTATTTCTGTGGAACTGATGCGAAAACCAGACATTCTCAAATTCCGTGCCATTCATCAGTATTACGCGGGTACGGGTATAAGGATCAACAGTATGCTTGTCATAAGGCTCAGGCCACAATCTTCGCCATGGCAATATAACCTCTGTACCCTTTTTAGGCATCATATCAAACGGATTCATTCTGCATCCCTCCTCCCGATATTATGTGCAGCTGCCGCGGACAGTATTCCGCATAAATAAAAAAGACACCTGTGCTTTGTTTTGCACAGATGTCTTTAACGCATGTTCTTTTTAGAAATCTCCGGAAGGAACAACAACAGCGCAGTTGCCTGCAGCATCGAAGTTTTCAATGGTAAGCAGCGACTTGACTTTATTCTTTTCCGCCTTTTCATTGGAAGCAGAAATGAGCACGCAGCTGCCTACAACTTCCACCTGGAACTCGTGCATCAGGTCTGCCATACCTCTGAGAGTTCCGCCGCCCTTCATGAAATCATCGACGATAAGCGCTTTCTTGCCGGGCTTGACCTCTCTGCGTGCCAGAGCCATGGTCTCAAGATCAACGCCGTTTCCCGAAAGATAATTGATCTTAACCGCGGAACCTTCATATGCGCGGCTGTCTCGGCGTGCGATAACAAGCGGCACATTAAGAAGATTGGCCGTGGTGGTGGCAATCGGGATACCCTTGGTCTCCATAGTCAGCACAATGTCGGGGCATGCTTCATAATATGCACCGGCAATTATCTCGGCGATAGCGGTAGTGGTATCGTTATCGCTGGTAATATCAGAAGTATACAGGAATCCGCCGGGAAGCACTCTTCCGGGCTCGCTCAGACGTTCGCTGAGCATGGAAAGAGTACGGTCAATGCGCTCACATCCCGGAATCATACGATAACGCACGCCGCCGGAAGCACCCGCAAGCGTTTCGACCCTGCCGTCGGTAAAACGCGCAAGAGACTTCGAAATGATATCAATGTCCTCGCTTATCGTTGATTTGGCAGCACCGAACATTTCGCAGAATTCGCTGAATCCATGCACTCTGTTGGGCGATGAAGTAAGTATATGAGTTATAACTCCAAGACGTTCCGCTCTCTTGATACGTTCCATAATATCCTCCCGTAGGCAGTAAAAATCCGAACGTTCGTTATTAACTGACCAAATTATAGAGCCACATTGTTTATTTTATGTACTTATTCTGTATATTTTTCATACCGGTACACACATTTAACCCACAAATTCAGTACAGAATGGTTTGATGCTTGCAGGCATGGAGGAATTGATTTATAATATAATAAGGATATAATACCAAATTTTATAATACATTATTTCAAGGAGGCGCTTACCATGCAGGCACGCGTCGTTGATTATAAAGGAAAAAGAGTACACTTTCTCGGCATAGGCGGCAGCTCCATGTCCGGCCTTGCAGGTCTTCTCCTTTCTCAGGGATATATCGTCACCGGTACCGACCGCACCAAATCCCACAAAACCGAGGCGCTTGAGGAAAAGGGCATAAAGATATTCATCGGTCATGCCGCAGAAAACATCCACGGAGCCGACCTTATCGTATATTCCGCAGCCATCTCCCCCGAAAACTGTGAACGCGCGGAGGCATTCAGGCTCGGTATCCCCCAGCTTGAAAGATGCGAGCTGCTGGGTCAGCTTATGGAAAACTGCCGCTATGCCATCGGCGTATCCGGCACTCACGGCAAGACCACCACTACCTCCATGCTTGCCCAGACATTTATGGCACTCGGCACAGATCCCACCATACACATCGGCGGTGAGCTGGACTTCATCGGCGGTTCCACCCGTTCCGGAAACGGCGATGACTTCATCTTTGAAGCATGCGAATTCAACAACAGCTTCCTGAAATTCCACCCCACCATCGCGATCATTCAGAATATTGACGAAGATCATCTTGATTTCTTTGGCAATATCGACAACATTGAAAAGGCATTCGCAGGCTATGCCGCGCTTGTTCCCGAGAACGGCTGCATCGTAGGCTGGGGCGATGATTTCCGTGTAAGGCGCGTAATGGAGACCTCCGGCAAGCCTTACGTAAGCTATGGTCTTTCCGAAAACAATGATTATATAGTGCGCAACCTCTCCTATGACGAACGCGGACGCGCTCATTACGACCTGTACAAGAGCGACGCAATGCTGTGCCATGTGGAAATGGGAATTGCCGGCGAAGCAAACATGCTGGATTCCATTGCCGCACTTTGCGTAGCTTCCGTGCGCGGCCTTGACATGCAGGCAGCCGCCGACGCGCTGCACAGCTTCATCGGCGCACATCGCCGCGGTGAGCATACCGCTACCATCGACGGAGTTGCACTCTATACCGATTACGGTCACAACCCTGCTGAAATAAAGAGCGCACTGGGCATCGCAAAGCTCATCCCCCATAACGAACTGTGGGCAGTATGGCAGCCCCATACTTATTCCCGCACCAAGGATCTCTTTGACGGATTCGTAGAGACCTTTGACGGCGTTGATCATGTGCTCATTACCGATATCATGGCTGCCCGCGAAAGTGATCCCGGCGATATCCGCAGTGAAATGCTTATCGAGCCCATTCGTGCCCGCGGCGTTGACGCAGTGCTCACCCCCACCTTTGACGACGCAGAAGCATATCTGCGCGCTCACTGGCACGATGGAGATATTATGATCTCCCACGGCTGCGGCGATATCGACCTGCTCAACGAACAGATCGCGCTGCACGGCGACACCGTGCGCGGATAAGCGATACGGAGGTACAAATGAAGAAGATACTGGCTTCCCTTTTGTGTGCCGCAATAATACTTACCCTTACCGCCTGTTCTTCCGGAGATGGAGACGATATAAACGTAACTTCCGAACAGGAAGAACCTCAGTCTGTACAGATGCCTTCCGAAGAAGCGGAAACCGACGAAAGCATGCCTGTTCTGGCGGATGAAAATCCCGCAATACGCGAAGTGTCCCCCGCTGCTTATTCCTATGTTCCGTTTACACTTGAAAACACCGGCTTCTATATGGAAATACCTTCCCACTGGGAGCGCCGTCCTGCAAGCAACAGCGTGTATTTTGTGGAACCGGTAGCCGAAGGTCAGGTTCCCGGAAGGATCGTTGTTACCAGCAAGACGCTCAGCAAAGTAAACGATTCGACCCGCGATACTCAGCTGCGCAGTTATTTCTCCAACATTCTGGGTGATTTCGATACCTATGAATGGAGCGACATCTACACCGATCAGGAATTCATGGGAGACAAAAAGGCGTTGTGGGTAACCTACAGCGGAACCCGTGACGGTCTTGCATACAGAGGTTATGTTATCCTCGGCGTCAAGAACACCACCGTTTATGTTTTCCATTTCCGCTGTGCCGAAGATAAATTCCCTAACTTCGATATTGTTATAGACCGCGTACGCAACAGCATTACCATCAACTGAAAAAAATCCCCATGTCTTATCACTCATTCACAGACATGGGGATCTTTATTTGCATATTTTCACCGGATATTTTTGGCATACCAATAAATAACTGCAGCAAAAAAACATCGCAGCCCCTATGATACGGGCTGCGATGGTTTTTATAACGATCGAGTCTGAGACGTGTCTATAAGCCGAGTTCTGTCTTGGACGACCATCTATCTAGGCCTGCGGTTGCCAGCAGGCTCAAGCGATTACAGAAGCGTGACGGGCAGCCACATATGCTTCCATACAATCTTGCACCGGGTGGGGTTTACAGGGCGGACAAGTCGCCAGGCCGCCTGTGAGCTCTTACCTCACATTTCCACCATCACCGCACCGAAGCGCGGCAGTCTATTTCTGTTGCACTTTCCTTGGAGTCGCCTCCACCGGCAGTTAACCGGCACCCTGCCCTACGGAGCTCGGACTTTCCTCAGACGGTCAAGCCGCCTGCGGCCGTCCGGCACGCTCAGACCCGAAAATTATATCACAAATTATTATTCTTCGCAATAGAGAATGCGTCCGCAGTTATCGCATTCTACGATAGCAGTGCCTTCCTTGATTGCCCTGAGGGTTGCGGAGGGCAGCTGTACGAAGCAGCCGCAGCACTGATCGTTCATCAGCTTTGCCATGGGAGGAGTGCACTGCTGCTTGATTGCACGATAACGGGCCAGCAGTTCAGGATCCTGATTCTCGGCCAGCACATCGCTCTTGGCACGCATATCGGCCAGCTTTGCGTTGTCGTCCTTAAACTCCTTATCGTAAATAGCCTTTATCTGATCGTACTCCTGCTTTGCCTTTGCAGCGCGTACGCGGATATCCTTCTGCTGACGATCGCGGTTGTCGGCATCCTTGCGCATCTTGTTCAGTTCCTGCTCGTAACGATTCAGAGTATCGGAAAGCTTCTGAACTGCATCCAGCTTGCGCTGAGTCTCCTCAAGGGTTGCGGGAGGATTGTCATTGATCTCCTTGAGAGTAGTGCTGAGAACGCCTGCGAGACGCTCGGCCTCATCACGAACGGCTTCGAGCCTGTCCTGCATGACTGCGATCTCGCCCTCGATCTTCTTCATATTTGCCTGCTGTTCCATCAGGAAATTGCGGCGCTTGAGCAGCTTCTGACGATTGGGAGACTTTCTCATCTCCTGTTCGAAGTTGTCTGCAGCCATATCCACCTGCATGAAATCCCACAAAGACTTGAGCTGTACCATAATACCTCCATTTAGATACACAGCGGAATCACAAATTCCGCGTAGTTGTCCGCATTTCAGCGGAATGATCCGATCGCACTGATATGTATATCAAGCTCCGGAAAGAGCTTTTTCAGCTTGTCTGCCATAAGAGTTACTGCGGGCAATTCGGTTGCCGCATGCCCTGCTTCAAGCACACACATGCCTCTGTCGTACATATCAAGCGCGGTATGATAACTTACTTCACCGGTCACGAAAACATCCGCTCCGTTTTCAAGGGCAATATTTCCGTAACTTCCGCCGGAGCCGCCCATTACCGCAACGCGGCGCACGGCCTTCTCCGGTTCGCCGTAGCGGCGCACAACGCCGCCCAGCTTATTCTCAACATCTCCGGCAAGAGATGCAAGGGTCTTATTTTCTATATTGCCGATGCGCATACCGTCTTCCAGCGCCTCAACTTCGGTCAAACCAAGTTTTTGGGCCAGTGCATCATTAACACCGTCTTCCGAGGAATCGAAATTGGTATGCATGGCAATGAGTGCGAGCTTTTCCCTTATGAGTTTGACCAGCATAGCTCCTTCCGGGTCGTCCTCGCACAGATTCTTTCTGCCGCGGAAAAGTATAGGATGATGAGTCACAATAAGCTGCGCGCCCATTGCAGCCGCTTCATCCACCACACGGGCAGTAAGATCAAGAGCACATAATACGGTGTGCACATCGCTTTTGCGGCTGCCGGCAAGCAGACCTACATTATCATAATCCTCGGCAAGCTCCTTCGGCATCTGCTCAAAAAGCTTATCAAGTATCAATCCTGCCTGCGCCACGAAGCGACCTCCTCCCACAGCGAAAGCTCTGCCTTAAGCTGAGTCCCGTCATGACCGCCCTTTTCCAGTTCGCTTATCGCCTTTCTGACGACGCGCAGTCTGAAATCGGCATATTCAAAAAGGGTATCGGGCTTTTTCTCCATCAGCACAGGACCGACGATGCGCTGCATATCGGTAAGCTGCATCTCGCCCGGTTCTGCTGCAATTATAACATACAGCCTGCGCCCGTCGCGCACAACAGCTTCGTCACATATAGCATAGCCGCTTTCACAAAGCTGCCTGCGAACATCATCCGCGGCAACGTTGGGCTGCAAAACCAGGCGCGCGTCCGCAAGATTATCACGTCCGCGCGCAATGATGCCCGAAATAGTTTCTCCGCCCATACCGGCGATAACCGCTACATCTGCGTTGTCTTCAAGTGCCTTTGCACCATCGCCCACAAGAAACTTCGCCTTGTCTGCAATACCCAAGGTGGCAAGAAGACGCTTTGCCTTCATAAGCGAAGGTTCGGAAATATCGGTAAACTGGACCTTTTCGCACATACCGCTCTGCAGCATATATGCGCCGAGTCTGCCGTGATCAGTGCCTATATCGGCAAAAGATCCACACTTGCCGCACAGTTCCGCGATCTTTTCCAGACGCGGATCCAGCGAAATAGCTGCGCGCGGCATCAGTCGATAGAATCCTTCAGCTTACGGGAACGGCTGGGATGCCTGAGCTTGCGCAGAGCCTTTGCCTCTATCTGACGGATACGCTCACGGGTTACCTTGAACTCGCGGCCAACCTCTTCCAGAGTGCGTGCACGGCCATCTTCCAGACCGAAGCGCAGCTTCAGTACCATCTCCT
>JAZRPZ010000008.1:0-24709 GCA_045649485.1 Clostridia bacterium | reverse complement strand
GGTCTGAATCTGAGGCTGCAGATGACCTTGCACTCGGAATCTTCGTAGGATATTATCCTGCTGACGATGAAGAGGGGGCGGTTGATGTTAAGCTCTTTACAAATGAGGGTATAGTAGAAAGATTTACATGCTCAGAAAAGGCAAGTTCCTTTCCCTGGGCAAGATGATGGACGCCATCAAGAAGGGCATGTCCCCCAACGAAGCCTACGAGAAGAACATCGGCACCTACGGCCGTTTCAAGGCTGAAGTCGGCGCCGTTGCTTGGTTCGACCCGCGCAAGCAGTAATAGGAGGTGTGCATAAATGGCTCTGTTTGAAGGTTTTGAAAGACGCATGCCCCAGCTCCAGCCCGTTCTGGACAAGTACGGCTTCAAGGATTTCGATGAGCTGAAGGCTTATAACAACTCCAAGGGCGTAGACGCGTACAAGATCGTTGAGGGCATCCAGCCCATCGCCTTTGAGAACGCCAAGTGGGCCTACGAGCTGGGCGCTGCCATAGCTCTGAAGAAGGGCGTTACCAACGCCGCCGACGCCGCCGAGTGCATTGGCGAGGGCCTGCAGGCCTTCTGCATCCCCGGCTCCGTTGCCGACCAGCGTCAGGTTGGTCTGGGCCACGGCAATCTGGGCGCAATGCTGCTGCGTGAAGAGACCGAGTGCTTCTGCTTCCTGGCAGGTCACGAGTCCTTCGCTGCTGCAGAAGGTGCTATCGGTATCGCCCGCAACGCAAACAAGGTCCGCAAGACCCCCCTGCGTGTTATCCTGAACGGTCTGGGCAAGGACGCCGCTATGATCATCGCTCGTATCAACGGCTTCACCTATGTTGAGACCACGTATGATTACCTCAGCCATGATGTTAAGGAAGACCACGCACTGACCATCGTGAATAAGACCGCTTATTCCGACGGCGAGCGCGCAAAGGTTAACTGCTACGGTGCTGACGACGTCCGTGAAGGCGTTGCCATCATGTGGCACGAGAAGGTTGGCGTTTCCATCACCGGTAACTCCACCAACCCCACCCGCTTCCAGCATCCCACCGCAGGCACCTACAAGAAGGAAATGACCGAAGCAGGCAAGAAGTACTTCTCCGTAGCATCCGGCGGCGGCACCGGCCGTACCCTGCATCCCGATAACATGGCTGCAGGCCCCGCTTCTTACGGCATGACCGATACCCTCGGCCGTATGCACTCCGACGCACAGTTCGCCGGCTCCTCTTCCGTTCCCGCCCACGTAGAAATGATGGGCCTGATCGGCATGGGCAACAACCCCATGGTTGGCGCTACCGTTGCTGTTGCTGTTGCAGTTGAAGAAGCTCAGAAGTAATAGTTGAAATACGCATAATATTGTGTATTTGAAGCTATTTCAGTGATTATGCGATAAACATAACCGCTGAACCTTCAAGATAAAAGTTAGACACATCATTTTAGGATTTTCCTTGATGATGTGTCTAATTTTATTTTAGGAGGAACTTGGCATTGAAGAAGCTTCGTATTGACAGAACAACGGCTCTAACTCTTGAAGAAGGATGTCAGCTATACTTAAATGATTGTAAGCAGCGCAATCTGCGCGAAGCAACCATCAATCATTACCGTCAGAGTTATTTACAGCTTTTTAAGGCATGTGATTCTCAGATGCCGCTCACCGAAATCAATATCCACACGTACAACGAATACGTCCTTTTCTTGAAAAAGAAGCTTACCAATGACATCAGCATCAACGGATACTTACGTGACTTTATTACCACACTCCATTTTCTTATGGATGCAGGACATGTTCAGCCGTTCAAAATGAAATCCATTAAGGTTGATCAAAGTCACATTGAAACATACACCACTGAAGAACTTCACCTTCTCCTGAAAAAGCCCGACCTCAAAAAATGCAGCTTCATTGAATATCAATGCTGGGTAATGACTAACTTTTTATTCAGCACGGGCGTTCGACAGCGCAGCTTAATGAACATAAAAATCCAAGACGTGGACCTTGAAAATCAGATTGTTGCTATAAGAGTCACCAAGAACCGCAAGACGCTATTAATACCTCTGAACATTACCATGGTTCAAGTGCTAAACGAATTCCTACGTCATAGACAGCATAAATGCAGTGAAGATTACCTATTTTGCAATGTATTCGGCAAACAGCTTGTAAAAGGTACCTGCTACCATATGCTTTACAATTACAACAAAAACAGAGGCGTAGACAGGACTGGAATTCATAGGTACAGGCACACCTTTGCAACGCAATGGATCCTGAATGGTGGCAATATCGTTGCACTATCTAAGATGCTGGGACATAGCAATCTGACCATCACTCAAAACTATATAAATCTGCTGGTTACTGACCTTTCCAAACAAGTGGAGGAAATCAATTTGCTTGATAAGTTTACTCCCAACAAGCGCTTAAAACTCTGAATTCAATATCATTTATATATTCGTCCTTATCTTACTTGCAACCTAAACCTCGCCCCGAAAGGGGTTCGGGGGAAACCTGGGCGAAAGGAAAATCTCAGACGGCATAATGCTAAATTATGTCGGCTAGATTTTTCGGAGGGCGCCGCCCGACTAGGTTTCTCCTGAGCAAAGCAGAATAACATCCCGAGCGAGGGAGAAATGTATCTTACATAGAAAAAATACGGTTCTCCCCCCTACTCCTTATACCGCTATGTCATCCTCAATATCGACATCCAGTGTTTTCAATTCCCATACCTCATAATTAGGCGATCCTTTATGATTACTCTTCCTGTCATAGCTCAGGCCAACAAGTCTCAATATTCTGTTTATCTGGAGCTTATTAGATGTACGCCTACTTCGCGTCCTATAGTCGCTCAGCAGCATGTCCAGTTCAACCGCATATGCCTCCACATCAGCCTTTGTCAGTTCGCCGACAGCATATTTTGCCTTCATTTCATCAACGATCTCATCAACCCGATCCTCGCAAAATTCCGGTTCATGTACCACAGCGCCCGGGAATCCATTTCTGAACATAGACACCAGATCTCCCCTGCAATATGCCTCTTCGAACGCCTCTTTTTCAAGCTCGTAATACAGCCTGCTCTTCTCGCGGTAGCTATTGAAGCAGAATGAATTCGATATGTAATCATATTCAAAATACGGCGATTTGGCCTTCAGAAGGTCGATATAGCTGATGATCTGTCTGTTCTTGCTGTTTTCATCATTCAGTCTATAATGCTCATTGAACACCATGTCATCTGCGCCGAGACTGCGGCAATGCTTCTTCAGGTTCAGATTGAGTAGCGAATATCCTTTTTTCACATGTTCAAGTGCCTCATGCTTGGCATAATCACACTCCCAGCGATTCTCATTATCTCCATAGCCCTTCGCATCCATAATGATATACAGATTCTCTGTGCCATGGCGTACGCGCCCTGCCATCTGCTTGATGTCTGTCATGCTGAGCGCTTCAACATAGACCTCATTTATATCTTTGTCCTTGATGTTGATGCCTTCCTTGTTTCGTGACGTGGTGAAGAACAGTTGTATATCAGGGTGTATGCTCTGATTGGCGGCGAGGTACTTTTCCACCTTCTCCATCCGATCAAAAGCATCTTCATCTGTTTCTTTCAGTTTTTTTCTTCTGTCGCCTTCCGAAAAGGAGACAGCCAGCTTCTCTGCCGGAATATTATACTTGCGCGACACGTCATCGGGCTGAACGATATGGTTGGTAAAATACACAATGCGCTTTCCGTCAGCCAGTTGTCTGCGTATCTTCTGCTCCGCCAATGCCGTATCCAGAAAATAAATATTGCGCGGAACCACATTAATACATTTCGTCCTGAGATCCAGTTCATGCAGCTCCGGTACTATCTCTACGCCAGCAATAGCCTCCGGAGTACCACTCATCATTATCAGTTTTTCACACCTTGGTGATATGCAGTCTGCCGGGAAATATTCATCGTTCTCAGTACCACGGTTCTCCATGCGCCGGAAGGTCTCGTCGAAAAGTCTCGCCACATGGAACGGTGATGACTGATACGAGGAGTCTGTAATCAGCGAGTGCACCTCATCCCATATGATAATATCAAACCTGTTCCAGAGATGCGTCTCCGGATTTGACGGATCATACACATGCCGATGATAGCCTTCAATATACGCGTTGGTACATGCCACACTGCGCTGCAATATACCATAAGTATGCCCGTCTTCTGCCAGTACTGTTTTCCAGCACTCATCGGGCACATAGCCGTACTTATCGATGAAATAATACTCGGTGGCTGCGTTGGTCAGTCTGCAGTTCAGTTTTTCTTCATCTTTAAATTCGCTGAGCGTTTCGATGACCTTTGATTTACGGGATGTTATTATCATTACTGTAAGCCGAGGGATACCATATTTTTTATTGCCGGTAATAAAACTCTCAGCGAAATAATTCTTACCTGATCCCACGCATGCCCACAACCCGATGCATCTATGCGGCGCTACATCAATATCGTAGTTAATCGTATCAGCTACGGACATCTTTGCACCTGCTGCAATGCTCTGTTCCTTCCTTCCATCTTCCTTCATAAGTTTCCTCCTCTTTTTGTAATTCTTTTTTAATTCCTCCAAAAGTGCGAAACGCCGGTGGCTCAAGGCCAACGGCGTTATTCAGTTGCTTACATGAGTCATTATATCACAGCGTAATACATTTGTCATATACGAAATATATATTTAACATTTACATCATGCCGTATTCTCGATATTTTCTCTGCTCCCCGCCATGCAAAATCGTCAACGTTTCATTGGCATTTTCCGATATTCAACATAAGGAAGACCATATATGGCATTCAGACTGAGCCCTTACTAAAAATAAACCATCATCCTTACCAGCGAAGGCGACGACGTATTCACCTTCAACCCTGGATACAAGCGCAGACTGGCTGTCATCTCCGAAAAATATCCCTCGTACTGCAACCTTCAGAAAGAACGTACCGAGGGCAGTGTCAAATACACCATGGATGAAATCTGCCTATCATTTCATCCAGACGTCCCTTGCACCGCGAAGCGTAGACAACAACAATGTAAGCAGGCTCACCACAACAAAACATCCTCTCATTGCAAAATATCATCATGACTATTGATTATTCTTTTCTCGGGCGCTCATCCTTTTAGCAACCTGTTCAGGATCCTTTTCCGAAGGCAGCCCTGCTGCTTTGATAGCGTCCTTCCAGCATCGAAAACGACCTTTGATCCTGCCTGATTCCCGTACATCCGCAACAATCGGCGTATATCCGAGTTCCTCAGCTCTGTCCCTTATTATCTGCAGTAGCTGTTCATCGCTTTCGGTAAGCGGCTTTCCCTCATGCCAGAAATCCCCCTTACGCATCAATACGTCACGGGATGCGATCTTATGTTTTGCCATATTATCACTTCCATTGTTCCAGCATTTCGTACATCCATGAATACACATCCATGTCGTATACGATATTCAGATTATCAGGCGTGAAAACATCTTCCGAAACGCCCTGCGCAACACAGCGTCCATTATTCATCAGCACCGCATGCGTACCGTATTTTTTCGCAAAACTCAGGTCATGCACCACCGACAATACTGCTCGTCCCGGCTTTTCAAGCCACTCCTTGATAAGCGAGAATATGTGCTTCTGATATACCAGATCCAGATGATTGGCAGGTTCGTCCAATATAAGTATTTCGGGATCCTGCGCAAATACCTGTGCAAGGAAAGTGCGCTGCAATTCGCCGCCCGAAAGAGTCAGCACGCTTGATTTACGCAATTCCGTAAGCCCCGTAAGCCTGAGCGCATTTTCAATACGTTCGTCACCATCGTCATCCTTACCCGCCAGAAAGCCTTGGGAATGGGCATATCTTCCAAGACCCACGACCTCTTCAACGGTATATGAATAACCCACGTTGTTCTTCTGTGCCAGCACGCCTATCTTGCGCGCAAGCTGAGCGGGCTTGTATCTGCGTATATCCATGCCTGCCAGCGTGATCTTACCGCTGTAAGAAGTGCCCTGAGAAACGGCATGTATAAGCGTGCTTTTGCCTGCGCCGTTTGGACCCGCAAGCATGAGCCACTGCCCTTCTTCCAGCGCAAACGAAACATCGTCAACGACCGTACGCTCGCCGTAGCGAACGGTTACTTTTTCCGCTTTCAGCATATTCCTCACCCCGCCTTCCTTGTACGGTAGAAAATGAGTATAAAAGCCACAGCGCCCACAAGCGAAGTTACTACGCCTATGGAAAGCTCAATAGGACTGAGCAGCGTTCTCGCA
This sequence comes from Clostridia bacterium, assembly GCA_045649485.1. Taxonomy (GTDB): domain Bacteria; phylum Bacillota; class Clostridia; order Christensenellales; family Aristaeellaceae; genus RUG11247. The sequence continues at coordinate 18,487 of JAZRPZ010000008.1, read as the reverse complement.
ACGAGATCTGCCAGCAAGAGAAATACCGCGCCCGAAAACATTGACGACGCAAGCAGCCTTTTGTGATTAGGTCCTACGATCATTCGGGTCATATGCGGCATTACAAGACCAACAAAGCTGATGGTGCCGCTGATGGAAACGCAGATACCTATCATCACAGAAACGGTAATAAGAATGATCATCTTTACCCTTTTCACGTTTACGCCGATATGCCTTGCGTTGTCCTCACCTATGGCAAACGCATTCAGTTCACGAGTATAGCGCAGCAGGATTCCTCCGCCCCCCACAAGCGCAGCACCCAAAATCGCAGAATGGCCGTAGTCCGTGCCCGAAAGAGATCCCATAGTCCAGAAAATCACGGAACGCGCATGGTCCTCCGCAAAGGTAATTATCAGATTCATGGCGCTCGATGTGAACATGGAGAATATCACACCTATAAGAATTATAGAATTGGTGGACATGGAACGGTCAAGCACATATGCCAGTGTAAGGATAAGAAGCAGCGAAAGAAATGCGAACAGCATTGCCATTATCATAGTGCCCGCATATTCGAAACCGGGAACGGTTATACCGAAAGCCAGCGAAATTACCGCGCCAAGCGATGCACCCGAAGATACGCCCAGGGTCGAACCGTCTGCCAGCGGATTGCGCAGAAGTCCCTGCATCGCTGCACCGCATAACGACAGCGCGGCGCCCACAAGCGCTACGTTTATCACACGTGGAAGCCGTACATTCAGTATTATGTTTTTAGAAAGACCTGTCGGTATCTCCTGCCCCAAAGCCGCCTTCCAGATAACCGTAAGCGTGTTTTTCAGCGGGATATTCACACTTCCGATACAGATACAAAGCAGCATCGTCATCAGAAGTATCACACAAAACATCACGTAAGTACGCCACGAAAAACGTTCCGTTATCCTTTTCATATTACCTCTCGACATTCGTTTGTTTGAAAAAGGGGAGCCTTTTGCGGGCTCCCCTAAAGCTAAGTCAGATTATTCGGCAACGGTAAGAATTGCGGTCTCGTCGATATCCACGCCGTAGAGGAACTCGAACAGGCCGATGCAGGCTTCTGCCAGACGGGGGCCGGGACGGGTCATTGCATAGGAATCGGCGTTGTAAACTGCGCCATTCTGAATTGCCTTCATGTCGCCCCAGCCTTCACGGCCAAGAACTTCATCAACAGCAGTTTCGCCCATGCCGGTTACCAGAACGATGTAATCGGGATCGCGCTCGATAACCTGCTCCTGGCTGATGGACTGCCAGTCAGAGATATCGGCAAAAGCGTTTTCCATGCCGCAGATGTGTGCCAGTTCGTGCATGAAGGTATTGTCGCCGGCGGTCCACAGACCCCACTCCAGAGGCATTACTTCGAAATAGACGGTCTTGTCGGATTCTTCGGCAAGAGAGGCAATGTAATCGAAGGTAGCCTGCATCTCGGCAATAACTGCCTCGCCCTCGGCTTCCTTACCGACCATCTTGCTGATCATGCGGATGGCAGTGTAAACGCCCTCGATATCGGTGCTCTGGCTTACAACTACCTTAATGCCGTTGTCTTCCAGCATCTTGACCTGATCGTCGGTCTGGTTCATATCGCTCATCAGCACTACCTGAGGCTCAAGGGCGATGATCTCTTCGATATTGAGATTGTCACCGGTCTCCAGTGCAGGCAGAGCCAGAATGGATTCGGGATAGTCGCAGTACTTGCCGCGGCCAACCAGCATATCTTCGCAGCCGATAGCGCAAAGAATCTCGCAATCTGCAGGGCTCAGGGCAACAACACGGGTAACGGGTTCATCGAAAACGATCTCGCGGCCATGCATGTCGGTGATGGTGACGGTGGTGCCTTCAGCCATAGCGAAGGTGGTCATGCTGAGCATGGTCAGCACAACAAGGAACAGAGAAATAAGCTTCCTGGACATAAAAGTCCCTCCTCAGATATGATCAAATGAATCAGCGGGAGCGGCGTATGCTTTTCGATAAAAAAACAGTGCCCCTCCCCGAGGAACACTAACTGAACCGTCAGCATTGCAACGCACACGACGAACGGATAGACCCGTCCCCCGGCATAACGAAACAAGGCTGTCAGCCCAATAGCATGCCCACCCCCAGGGGAATGATTTTCACGGTGTAAACAAGTCTCCCGGCTTTGCTTCATCCTAATCGCGCACCTTCCCGCTTTCGCAGTGGCTCCTACGGCACAAATGCCAACACGCTTTCGTCAGCTTCACGGTTACTGGGATAGCCCGGAAATTACATCCGAATTCCTATGACGGATACAGTAAATATCCGCCGCGCATCGCTGCGCAGATACACCGGCTATTCATTTGTCGTGCACATTATAATGCTAAATTATACCATCGTCAATGGAATATCTTGCGTAATATCACAATATTCTCCTATTGTTTCAGTAAATTTATGATATATAATTATTCTATGAAGGAGGTTGATATTGTGTCTGCAACTAAATTTGAAATAAACAAAGGAATACACCTGCTTGACGGTGCCACCGGAACCGCACTCATAGCAGCCGGCATGCCCCGTTTGAGCTGTAAAGAAAAATGGATACTGGACAATCCACAGATTCTCATAGATCTGCAGCGAAAATATGCCGCTTCAGGAAGCGAGATCATCTACGCACCTACATTTCAGGCAAATGAACTTGCGCTACGCAGTCATCATATTGCAGCAGAACCGGAAGACATCAACGCGCGACTTGTAGCTCTGTCCCACAAAGCCGCTCCGGATTGCATAATAACCGGCAATGTGACAACTCTGAGAGGATATATCGACACCTCGGACGAAAGCAACTTCCCTGTTATTCTTTCCGTATACAGACGCCAAATCCTGTCTCTGACAAAATGCGGTGTCAGCATGATATCCGCCGAAACACTGCTACACCCGCTTGAGGCAAAAGCTGTGCTGACCGCCGCAATAGAATCGGATGTTGCTGATGTCCTGATCTCCTTCGCTCTTAGGCCTGACGGAACACTTCGCTCAGGCCATGAGGCAGAGCAGGTATTTATTGAAATTGAAAAAATGGGAGCCACCGCAATAGGAATGAACTGCATTGCAGCAGATGACCTACTGCCACCGCTGGTAAAACGTCTGAAACGATGCACTTCTCTGCCATTGATATGCAAACCAAACACCGGAAGAGCGATAAACGGCATACCCACGACAGATATAGCCATGTTCACAGAGATAATGTGGCGGTGCATCGAAAACGGCGCATCCCTTGTTGGCGGCTGCTGCGGCACGACGCCTGAACACATTGCCGCTTTGAAGGGAATCATTCAATAAAACCAAACGACCCTGCGTTCCATCTGAGCGCAAGGTCGTTTTTTCATAATTCAGCATAAATGCCGTCATCTCTGAGGATATATCCGTTCCCGTTTTTTACCTGAAAGTCGTAATAACTGCCCTTTGGTTTCGCGTACTGTTCCATAATTGCCATGATCGTACCGCCATGGGCAATGATCGCACAGTCGTCCTGCATATTCCGCTTCACAAGTTCATCAAACGCCTTCACGCAGCGTGAGGCAAATTCTGCTCTGCTCTCGCCATCCGGGAAGGGCATTTCACCGTTTGAATCGATCCATGCCTGATAGTCCGAGCGACCATTCAATTCGGCATAATTCTTATTCTCAAACTCGCCGAAATCGCACTCGCGGAAATCATCAATCACTTCCACCGGAATGTCAGAATAGAGTAATTCTGCCGTTTCCCGGCACCGCTTCATCGGACTGACAAACACCCGCTGAACAGTCGGATATTCCTTCTCCTTCAGTCTTTCGATCCCCCGTGCGCAGAGCGACTCGTCCGTTCGGTATCCGATATACCGGTGTTCCAAATTTCCCTGCGTCTGCCCATGCCGGATCAGAATCCATTTCATTTAATTCGCACCCCGATTCCGCACACGCAGCGGGTTACGCTTTCCGACTTCTGCGCGACGACGCAAAGCGCGCGTCCCACCGCTTCCCGGAACATACGATCTTCTTTCGTCATTGGCACTACGCCTGCGCCGACTTCGTTGGCCACGACGATCGCATCAGGATGTTCCTCGCAGAACTTCTGCGCAAACACGCGCGGCTCCTGCCCGTCCTGAAGCACTGCAATGCGGATCGTTTCGTGGAAATCGGCAAATACTTCGCAGCCCGGGTTCTCCGAACGCGCCAGTTCCTCCTGCCCCTGACAGACGCCGCCTGCATACAGTTTCATCCGATCTTCCCTCCCAGTACAATGATCGCTGCCAGAACAAGCTCCGTAATCTGCACGAACCAACCTGCCAGATCACCCGTCACGCCGCCGAAATTCTTGTACGCCATATTCCGGTAATACGCAAAGCAGGCCGCCGCAGCTGCAAAGCACCCAACAGCAATCCACCCTCCGCACACAACCCACAGTACAAAGCAGAGCGCAGTATATGCAACAGCCGTCATGCTCACCATTCGCCTGTGTGCCGTTCGGGCAAAGGCATCCATCATGCCTCCGGGACGGGCACTCTTGAAAAATGCCAGAGCTAATGCACTGAGCGCCCTTGAAATCATGAAAACACCCATCAGCATCGGCGCTCTCTGCACGGGCATTTCTCCATACACCGCCGCAGAAAGCAGCAAATATCCGGCGCAGCCGATCACTGCAAACGCGCCCACATGGCTGTCCTTGAGGATTTCCAGTCTGCGCTCTTTCGTCTGCCACGAAGCCATCGCATCGGAGGTATCCATAAATCCGTCCATATGGATACCTCCTGTGACCAGCAGCGGAACAATTGCGCTGACAACGCCTTTCAGCAGCATGCCGATCTTCAGCGCCTCACAGAGCCACAGCCATCCCCACAAAATCAGCCCAATCACCGCGCCGATGAGCGGAAAGAAGCACATAGTATACTTCCTGTTTTCATCCGACCATTCCACCTGCGGCATCGGAATGCGCGAATAGGTAGAAAAAGCAATAACAAACGAACGAATCACACGCACGGCAATTCTCCTTTCACTGCGACCGGAATGGAATAGATCACCTCGACCACACAATCCGCAATCTGTGCGGCGGCGTTGTTGATCTGCGCCAGCTGCCGGATATACTCCTGCGTGGATTCTTCATAATTGATTCCGTCTGAAAAGACCTCGTTTGTGACCATGATCAGATGATGGCATTTCTTTGCAAGTTCACTAAGTGCGGGCACAATCCGGTTGACGTCGCCGCCGTCGAACATCTCATTCGCCATCAGGTTGACCAGATCTTCCAGCAGTACAATGCTGCCCTCAGCAATATCGGCAGAGGCCAGATCCTTTTCACACTCAATTGTCTGGAATCCTTTATCCGCCCGCTGCGCACGATGCCTTTCTACGCGCTTGACTGATTCATCATCATACACCTGCATAGTGGCAATATACACGCGCTTTTCATTTGGAAGCGACGCAACCAGTTTTTCCGCCCACGTGGATTTTCCGCAGCCGCTGCCGCCTGTGACCAGTACGATCATGCTCTTCCCTCCTGCGGCGTGTATGCGTCCATGCCCAGATCGTCAAACGTATGCGGACCGTTATAGACACGCAGCGCCATATCCAGAAGAGGCAGAAGCGCAACCGCTCCCGTCCCTTCGCCCAGTGCCATATCGGCATGAATGATCGGCTTGAGATTCAGCTCATCCATAATACGAATGGCAGCAGGCTCGCGGCTCATATGCGAAGGCAGTATAAAATCCTTCGTTTCCGGGCAGATACGCGCGGCGATCAGCGCGGCAACCGCAGAAATCACGCCGTCAATGACGACCGGCACACGGTGCTTCATGCCACCCAAGAACGCGCCCGCCATGCCGGCGATTTCCATACCGCCTACCTTTGCCAGCACATCAATGGGATCATTCGCATCAGGCCGATTGACAGAGAGCGCCCGTTCAATCGCTTTCCGCTTACGGATGAGCCCCGCGTCGGAAAGACCCGCGCCGCGTCCGGTCAGTTCCTCCGGTGTAAAGCCCAGCAAGGCGCAGGACATCGCCGTGGATGCCGTTGTGTTGCCAATGCCCATCTCGCCAGTCAGAATGATCTGATAGCCCTTTTCCTTCATTTCTCCCACCAGATCGATACCTTCCTGCAGAGCGCACTGCGCCTGTTCATAAGTCATGGCGGGCTGATTTGCCATGTTTCCGGTTCCTGCCGCTATTCTTCGGTCGATTGTTCCATGAACCGGATTCATCATCCCCATATCCACCGCATATACGTCTGTATTTGCAGCTCCGGCCATCAGATTGACATTGGCCGTCCCTTCGGAAATGGACTGCGCTACCAGCATCGTCACTTCGCTGCCGGACTGAGAAACGCCCTCCGCCACCACGCCGTGATCGGCACAGAATACCAGCACGCACCGATTATCGATATGAACGTCCGGCGTTCCATAAATCCCTGCAATCTTGACGATCATATCTTCGAGTAGTCCCAACGAATGCAGCGGCTTGGCAATGCCGTTCCATTTCGTCCACGACTCTCTTCGTGCTGCTTCATTCGGTAAGTTTTTCTTAATTTTCAGCATATGTTTTCCTCACAACAGCTCTTTCAGGTTTTCTACCAATTCCTTTTCATCCCAGATAATCATATCTGCCGCTGCGACCAGTTCCATGGGAGGTTTATGCACACCACCGAAGGCGATACCTATCTCCGCAGCTTCCAGCATACCGATATCATTGCTGCCATCACCGACAGCTACAAAAGGGTGAGGTAACTTTTTGCAAACAGATGCCTTGTCCAGAACAGACGCAATACCTATCAGGCGATCTTCAGAGACCACTGCTTTGGAACACAGACAGCGGCCAGTCATCCCCAATTTTTCAATGACAGGATCAATCCACACATCCAGATTGCCAGTAAGGATCATGCATCTTTGCGGATTTTCCAAGATGAACTCGACGATTTTTCTATGCATCGGCATCCGTGCCGCAATGGAGCTTGCCTGTGAGACGGGCACTCCTTTCAACAATTCAACGCGGTTGCAAAAATCCTGTTCAAAGGGAGCTTTTCCCTGCATGGCCTCTTCTGTCAATCCCGCCATTTCTCTGCCCAAACCTACGTATTCTGCAATCAGCGGAAGAAGTTCACACTTCGTAATGGTGGAATCCAGATCAAAAACAAACAGCGGATTATTGATTTTCGGCAGATCCGTCATTCCGCCTGACCAGATCCATGATTTCTCCATAGCGCCCAATCACCTTTTTGTAATTTTCCCTGTGATGCGGAAAGGTACAGTCCGTGCAGACCTTGTTGCCTTTTTCGTTATATCGGCAATTCCCGCCGCACTTCTTTCCCAGCGCGTACAGGGGGCAATAGCAGAACAGGCAATTGAACTCCGCCTCATCAATGCCACTGTGACAGGGGAAATACCTGCATTCCCAGTTCTGAAAAAACTGATGGTGGAGATTCTCATTTTCTGCTTTCACAGCAAAGCCTCCTCTGTTGACAGCGCATTATAAAGCGTTCTGCAATTCCCGGATTGCTCCGAAAATAAAGATGAGGATATCCTGCATACAAGGTGTCAGTTGTATAAGCGCACTTCCAGCTGCGGCCGGATGTCTTTTTCCCTGTCAGATCACTTCCGGGCAGTTCAGCATCCCAATGATGAAACTCATGCCCGCGCACGGTATCTCCTTTGGTAAAAAGCAGACTATTCCGCTCTGCCGAAACCCCCGCATATCCGAACCGCACCAGCTTTTTCATATCCCTGCACGCAGTATGGATCACTCCAACCATTTCTGAATCTGCGATGCGGTCAGTCAGATACATGAACCCGCCGCACTCGGCGATGGTCGGAAGCCCGTCCTTCACAGCGTTTCTCACCGACTCGCGCATGGAAGCGTTCTGTGAAAGCCTTTCAGCGTACAATTCCGGATAGCCTCCGCCCAGATACAGCCCGTCGCACTCAGGAATCACCGTATCTGCCAGCGGACTGAACGGAACAATCGTCGCACCCATTTCCTCCAAGACTTCCAGATTGTCCCGATAATAGAAGCAAAATGCCTTATCCTTTGCGACGGCGATACGCACATCTGCAATCCTTGCAGAGGCAGGAATCTCCGCTTCCATATCCGGCTGTGCCTTCATCAGTTCGATCAGCGCATCCAGTTCTATGCTCTTTTCTGCCTGTTCCGCCAGCAACTGCATCTTTTCTCTGAGGTCAGTCACTTCCTGGGCAGTAACAAGTCCTAAATGCCTGCTTTCCAGACTGCATGATTCGTTTGTAGGCATATAGCCATAAACATGGACCCCGCATTCCTGTTCGATGATCGCTTTCAGTTGAGAATACGTCATGGGCGATATCCTGTTCAGGATGACTCCGGCTATTCCGTTTGGCGTGCGCATGGCCTGAAATCCCCTGATCACCGCTGCTGCTGACAGCGCCATGCATCTTCCATTCACGATCAGAACAGCGGGAGCCTCAAGTGCCTGCGCCACATGCCAGCTGGAAGATTCCGTCGATTGCATGGACAGACCGTCGTAATATCCCATCACGCCCTCGATCACATTCAGTTCAGCCGAGTGCTTCAGAAATAGTCCTCGGGCAAGTTCTTCGCCTGCGAAGTACAGATCAAGATTCGTGCTCTGCGTGCCTATGATCTCGCTGTGAAACATCGGATCTATGTAATCTGGGCCGCATTTGAAAGAAGCGACATCCAATTCGCGATTTTTGAGTGCCTGCAGGATCGCACAGACCACTGTAGTCTTGCCGCATCCGCTGCCCGTTCCGGCAATCAGTATTCTGCCTGCCTTCTTAATCATTGTCCCACCGTCCACAGGGCACATCCTCTCCGCGCACGATCTTATAAACAGAATCCATATCGATATTCTGCCGCACGATAGTCGCCAGCCGGTCGAATTCCCGATCGCGGAACTGCTGAATGGTCAGCACTTCTTCATCATTTACATCCATGCCCTTCTGCACACGGATGCGGTTGATCAGCGCACGCCAGAAGGAACCGGTGTCGAATATGCCGTGCAGATAACTTCCGATGATATTGCCCTGCTTGTTGGTAATGCCGTCGATCTCCTCGCGCCCATTGAGCCTGAGGAACGGTACGCAGTTCTCTCCGAAGGTATTCACACCGGAATGGATCTCATATCCGTCCAACAGAATGCCGTTCAGTTCCTGCATCCACCCTTCTTTGCAGTTGATCACGCCATTAGCCTGCACGGTGGTCTTGTCTTTATTAAAGGTAACGGAGAAATCCAACAGCCCCAGTCCCGCCATTTCGGGAATGCGGGATTCGGTATGCAGCGGGTCGTGCAAGGACTGACCCAGCATCTGATAGCCGCCGCAGATGCCGATCACCATGCCGCCCTTACGGCTGTGACGGATGATTTCGTCCGCCAGACCGTGTTGCTTGAGCCAGTTCAGATCTTCAATGGTATTCTTCGTGCCGGGCAAAATGATGATGTCCGCGTCCTGAAGTTCGGAAGCACGGGTTGCATAGTACACAGATACATCTGCCTCATTGCCCAGCAGATTGAAATCCGTGAAGTTAGAGATGTGCGGAAGGCGCACAATAGCCGTGCGGATCTGTCCCTTGCCGCTGCGCTGCGTGAAGCGCTCGGTCACGCTGTCCTCGTCCTCCATGTCGATCTCCATCCACGGAACGACGCCGATGACCGGAATGCCCAGCAGGTCTTCGATCATCTTAAGGCCCGGCTCAAGAATTTTGACATCTCCGCGGAATTTATTGATGATCAGACCCTTGATCCGCTTCTGCTCGTCCTCATCCAGCAGCTTTACCGTGCCGTAGAGCGAAGCGAATACGCCGCCGGGATTGATATCGCCGATCAGGATGACGGGAGCATCCGCCGTCTTCGCCATGGACATGTTGACGATATCGCCCTGTTTCAGATTGATCTCAGCAGGGCTGCCCGCACCCTCGATGACGACCACATCCACGTCCTTTTCAAGATCATCATATATCTCCCTGATCATCTCGCGCAGCTGCGGCTTGAACTTGTCATATTCCATGGCTGACATGGTGCCGATGGGTTTACCGCCCACGATGACCTGACTTCTGCGATCTGAGGTGGGCTTGAGCAGCACCGGGTTCATGCGAACGGAAGGCTCCAGGCCCGCTGCCTCCGCCTGCGTAACCTGCGCTCTGCCCATCTCAAGTCCTTCTTTGGTCGCAAAGGAGTTGAGCGCCATGTTCTGAGACTTGAACGGAGCGACGGAATAGCCGTCCTGCTTCATAATACGCAGCACCGCTGCACACAGCATGGATTTGCCCACAGAGGATGCCGTTCCCATAAACATCAATGATTTACCGCGCATGTCAATTCCTCCCGTATCGCTTCGATCAGTTTGTTGTTGGATTCCTCGTCCTTCACCGCAAGGCGCAGATGATTTCCGTCATTCACGCCTTCAAAATTCATGCACTGCCTGACGAGAATGCCTTTTGCTTTCAGCTTTTCGATCAGTCCTTCTACCGGTTTTCCGAAATCAGCCAGCACAAACGCTGCTTCAGATGGATATACATAGACGCCCAGTTCTTCAAGGCCTTTCATCAGATGCGTACGGCGTAGGGAATTGATTTCACCGTCTGTCTGAACATCTGCTTTATGGTCAGGCAGCGCGCAAAGCACCGCCTCGGCAAAGCAGCTCAATTCCCACGTAAGCTGATACTTATTGATTTTTTCAAGTACTTTTGGCTGTGCGCAGATATACCCCAGTCTCACGCCGGGAATGCCGAGTATTTTGGTCATAGATCCGGTAACTACGAGCCTTTCGTGTTCTTTTATCATTTCTACCACGGTAGATTCGGGGCAGTATTCGATAAACGCTTCGTCCACCACCAGCCAGCCGTGCTTTTCTTCGATAAGTCCGAGAAGTCTCTTTATCTGTTCAAGCTTGAACGCACAGCCCACAGGATTAAGAGGATTGCACAACCACACAGTGCAGCCTTCGTAGAGTCTGTCCTTTATCTGCGTTGCAGGATCGGCGATAACATGCCATTCCTGCAAAAGCGAAACATTTTCGACCAGTTTCCCACGGTTTGCACTCAGCATGGAGTATTCCACAAAGCATGGTGTAAACTGAATCATTCCCGAACTTTCAAGATGCGTCGCCATATCTATTGCAGAAATTCCTCCCGCAGTCGGAATTACAAAGTCCTCTGGAATTTCAAGATATTCAGACAGCGCCTGCTTTGCCTTTTTCATTGATGGTTCGGGATAATACGCCACTTTATCCATCGCGCTCAGTATGGCTTCTTTCACCCAATCAGGCGCACCCTCGGGACGTATATTCGCAGAATAATCCAGCCATTGGACAGGCGAAACACCCTGCCATACGTTGCCGCCGTGAATCACAGATATATCCCCTTTCACACAAGCCATATCAGCACACCTATGCCAGCTGCAATTGCAGCCATCATGACAGATGCCATGTACATAAGCCTATTTGACCTTATGATATCCTTCTTTTCCACCTGTCTGTTATTATCGCCGATAGCAGGCTTTTCGACCACCTTGCCGAAATATGTGTGCGTACCGCCCAGCTGAACATGCATCGCGCCTGCTGCTGCAGATTCGCTCCATGCACAATTGGGACTCAGGTGGTTTGCATGATCACGCAGCATTATCCGCCATGCGTTTCTTCCGTCCATACCGCAGAAAAATGCGCCAAGACACATCAGGATTCCACATATACGCGCAGGAATGTAATTGAGATGATCGTCAAGCCGCGCACTCGACCAGCCAATATCACGGTATTTTTCATTCATATAACCCACCATGGAATCAAGCGTACTTGCTGCCTTGAAACCCATTGCAAGTATAGGCCCGCCCAATGCGAGACAGATCATGGGCGAAATGATCCCGTCAGTGGTATTTTCGGCAACCGTTTCAATCGTTGCTCGGATTATCTCATCTTCTGTGAGCTCCGTGGTGTCCCTTCCGACTATCCGCGCCACCTGCGCACGTCCTTTTTCTACCGAAATTCCCAGCGCACGATATACCTCGTTTGCTTCTACTGCAAGGCATTTTGCAGAGAGACACCACCATGAAATCACGCACATGCCTGCAAACAACACCAGCTTATGTATAAATGCAAGCAATATCAAAGCTGCAGCGGTGACCGTCATGCTTATCAGCACTGTGGATGCCGTAAGAACAACGGCAGATCTGCGCAGATTTCCACCCCTTGCGCGCAGCTTCTTTTCGGTAAACGATATCCATTTTCCTATCCATATCACCGGATGCGTCCAGCCCTCTGGATCACCTATGATAAGATCCAGCACAAACCCCACCAGCAGCGCAGCGATATTCATTTCAAAAAACCACATTCTTTATACCCCCTTTTACGCTTCTACGAATAAAATACATATAAAAAACGCCTGCCATTCAAAAAAGCAGACGCACAGCAAGCCCATTTATTGCAACAGGAAATAAACCCTCCGGGCTTGCGTGGCATCTGACCTTCTTCGGAGATCATATAACCATCTTCTCCAGCAGGTTTCCTGACTTGCGGATCACAGTCCGGCTGCGCCTTCTCGTGCTGTACGGCACAATGGCATAAGCAGCCTTTCTCCCCGCTTACAGTGACCGGATCGTTCAGGACTCGCACCTGATTCCCTTTTACCCTCGTATAGTTGCCCAAACAGCATTGAACTTACGAGGCACTGAAAAAGCAGATATTTAGTTCATGAATATTATATTCCACAAACGGCATAAACGTCAATCCTGAAAACAATCATAAGGAAGCAAGAAGAAAAAAACTCTGGCAACAGAATGTCAATTTTTCATATCAGCCTCAGATACTTATACACCGTTGGTCTGCTCAGCCTGCACCCCCTAGCAAATTCGCTAATGTTCATCTTCCCGGTAGCATATGCAGGGTAATGCTTGAAGAACACCGAGGGTATATCGTCCTTTGTCGTCTGCGGTCTGCCTATCTGCTTGCCCTTTGCCTTCGCGTTAGCCATGCCGGATTTCACTCTTGCGCGGATGATGGAGAGTTCCAGTTCTGCGAACACTGCGCTCATCTGCACGAAGGCCTGTGACATGGGGTCTATGCTGCCGGATCGACAATCCACCGTTATACTGCCGAGGATCATCAGGCGCAGACGCTTCTGCTTGATAATGTTGATAATCTCGCACAGCTGATGGGTACTGCGCGACAGTCTACTCACTTCCATCGTTATTATGGTATCCTGTTCTTTCGCCGTCTCCAGCAGCATCTGCAAGTTCTGCTTCACCTTGCTGTCGCCGTGTTCATATTCGAATATCACTTCATCTGCCCCAGCTGCTTTTAGTTCCCGGATCTGACGCTGTATGTCCTGCTTGTCCTCTGAAGTTGAACACCGGGCATATCCGTATATCATAGCCGTTCCTCCTGTAAATTCAAACACTTGTTAGCGCTTACACAAATTCCTATTGCAATACTCTATGTTTTCAGAGCTAAAATCGCCCGTTTTCGTAAAGGTATCTCTGGTCACCTTTTCGTTTACAAACGATTTCAGCCCCGATTCTTCTATGTGTATCAATAGTTATTGAACATGCCGCTCCCATACCTGTCTCACAAGCTCCTTCATATGGGCCTCTTGCAGGTCTCGGATATGTTCGCGCAGGTCATACAGTGCGGAGCCAATGGTGTCGTAAGCGCTTGCAGGTATCGGCATATCGTTCTCAATTGCCAGACTGCGCAACGGCAGGCCATCACATTCATAGATATCTACTACGCCTTCTATCTTCAGCCGCATATCAAGCAACAGATTCGCAGCAACGTCCATATACTGTTCTTCCATGTGTTTTCCTCCTGTAAGGGAAGGCGATCAGACCGCCCTCCCGAGGATAAAGTTCACTGCCTTTTCAGCCTTCGCCGAGGCACTGACGATGAAGCGCTTGTCGCCCTTCAATACCCGTAGCCAGCTCTGAATATACGCCGCATTGTTGCGGAAGCTGCGTGATGTCTCCAGCCCGCAGTGATTTATCAGGGCAGCTGATGCGATTTCAGCCGTTAACTCTTCTTTGCTGTACTGCTCAGTGCCGAAGAATGCAGTCTTGTCAAGGCGGTTAAGCCGGGTATGATGGCCACTAGAATGTGCTGCCTCATGATAAAATGTGCCGTAATACTCAGCAGTGCTCATGAATTGCTCTATCATGGGTAATGTAATTGTGTCTGAAGCCGGGCTATAATACGCTCTGTCTCCTTCTACGTGTCTGACCTTCACTCCGCTGCGGTTTATGTATCCGGAGATTATTTCATCGGCTGCATTGTCAGGCTGTACATTATCCGGAAGCGGCTGTTGGTATTTTGCCGTTATACCCTCACATTGATCTATATTAAAGACGTTATAATATCGCAGCACGGGCACTTCTTTCTCCTCATGGTTTTCATCGTCTTCGACCTTAATGAATTTCCAGAATACCACGATGCTCGACTTCTCGCCCTTGCGAACCTTTCCGCCTTCCTGCTGACATTGTTTGAAGGTGACATATTCACCGGGACGACCAAGCAACATCTGGTTCAAAAGACTGTAAGGCTTGCCGGTGGAGTGGCTAATACATTGTCCTGCAGATATCCACGGCTTGTACCACGGTATCTCCCCCGCTTCCATCTGTGCTATGATACGATCGGTAACTTCCTTGAAAATATCCATTTTTCTGCTCCTTCCTATTGTGGGAAGCAAGCTAAATGTGGTAGAATAACTTGCTCCCCGGTTCATTAGCGTGTGTCGGTGTGAGTCTGGCCGGATGCTGTGGTAGGTGTCCGGCTTTTAATTTATGCTGAAACGTCGTGCTATGGTCTGCTTGGTGAACTGTGCTGCGATCTGCGGCAGCGCCTTCTTCAGGGCGGTACTATCAAGGCGGCAGCTGGTAAATGTTTTCCACGACACTTTGTACGCGCCTGCAATCAGTGTCTCCTCCTCCCCCATCACTGCCTTGATCTCATCTTCAACCGAAATTATCTCTGCTTCCAATTCCTCCTTCAACCTTTTAAGCTCCATCAGTTCCTTGATGCGTGCTTCCATACCGGGATTGCTCATTGTGATTGCCTCCTTGTTTGTTCCTTTTGATGTATATATTATATAATATCTAACACTAGATATCTAGCGTTAGATATTAACTTTATCTAGCACTAGTATTACATTTTTATGTCTAGCACTAGTTTTTTTGCCCATACTATGATAGAATCATTACAGATAGGAGGAATATACATGGACAAGAGGAATAAGCAAACCGCATACAAGCAGGCATATAACGAGCGAGCTTATGCACGCCTTGCTATTACAATACCGAAAGCACGAAAAGCAGCCGTTGATGAATATGCACGAAGCAAAGGTGAATCCATAAACGGCCTCATAAATAACTTCCTACGTGAATCACTTTGCATGTCCGAAGAGGAATGGAAGTGCAGCGACATTGATAACCAGGACGCATAAAACTACAGCCGAAATAAATTCTTCATATCTGCTATAAGGTAATCTGTCCGCATACTGACCAGCGAGTAGGCACTATGCGATAAGTCAGCTTCCTGTGGATAAAAATGTACAATATATAAACACATTATCATTTCTCTCCCCTTTGCAGTTACTAATGCAACCTGACATTTTCTATTATATATTTATTGTATAGCGAGTACTTTGGCTGCCGTTAATTATAATTCTGCCACCGTTATGGTTTTTGAAATAATATCAAGTACATTATATATGTAACTTTCGAATGTTTTCCTTGACTTCTTGCGATTTATAATATATTATTGATGTGTCTGGGAATATGATATAATGATGTGTCTATTCACTGATATCACTGTGTTTTCTCCTCATTAACAGCCGCCCACGTTGAAATGATGGGCCTGATCGGCATGGGCAACAACCCCATGGTTGGCGCTACCGTTGCTGTTGCTGTTGCAGTTGAAGAAGCTCAGAAGTAATAACGCCATAAATCAAGGAGTCTGTCCGAAAGGATGGGCTCCTTTTTTCCACCAAGGATAACCTTGATGATCAGAGGTGTTCCATGAAACAATACGACGATCCCTCATTCTTTGAAGCTTACTCTAAGATGAGCCGCAGCATTTACGGCCTTGAAGGCGCAGGCGAATGGCATCAGTTGAAAAAGCTTTTTCCTGATATGAATGGTGCTGATGTGCTCGACCTGGGCTGCGGATACGGCTGGCATTGCCGCTACGCGTCCGAAAACGGCGCACGGAGTATCTTCGGCATAGACACAAGCACGCTTATGATCGAAGAGGCTGAGCGCAGGAATTCCGCGGAGAATATTGACTATCGCGTATGCGGTATTGAAGATTACGACTATCCCGCTGAAAAATACGATCTGGTGGTTTCCAACCTTGCGCTCCACTATATCGCCGATTTGGACACTGTTTTTGCCAACGTGCATAAAACACTTCGTCACGGCGGAATATTCGTAATGAATATAGAGCATCCTACATTCACCGCAGGCGTAGATCAGCAGTTTTCCGCAGACGGCACATGGCCTGTAGATAACTACTATTATCCCGGTGAGCGCAGTACTGTATTTCTCGGTCACCCGGTAACAAAACAGCACCACACCCTAACGCAGATACTTATGGGCATCATCAATTCCGGTATGACTATAGAAATTATAGAAGAAGCAATGCCGCCGGAAGAATGGCGTGAAATTATGCCTGAAGAAATGCGTCGTCCAATGATGCTGCTCGTACGTGCCCGCAAAAAATGATTTCATCTGCCGCCTGTTATCGTTAGCGCACTGAGTTTTCTCTTAATTAAAGTAAAATATTGATAATGTATATTTACGCGTTGCCAAAAATCGTCTATAATATATAAGGTTTAATCTGCACAAAATAACTACAACTGTAAGGAGTGTTTACCGATGAAACTGTCTCCCCTTCAGGTGGCTAGATATCAGTACAACCCCAAGCTCCCGGGCATGCTGCGCAACGGCATCTCCGAGATTTGCGTAAAGAACGGCGGCGCTACCGAGAGCGTTGCTGATCAGGAGAAGATCAAGGCTCTGTTCCCCAACACCTACGGCAAGAACGAGATCACCTTCCAGAAGGGCCAGAACACCTCTGAGTCCAAGAAGCAGATCGTTGGCGTTATCCTGTCCGGCGGCCAGGCTCCCGGCGGCCACAACGTTATCTGCGGTCTGTACGATGCTCTGAAGGCCAGCGGCAAGGAAAACGAGCTGTACGGCTTCAAGGGCGGCCCCAGCGGTCTGATCGATGACGACTACCTCATCTTCGATGACGAATATATCAACCAGTATCGCAACACCGGCGGCTTCGACATCATTGGTTCCGGCCGTACCAAGCTGGAGACCGAAGAGCAGTTCGCAATCGTTGCAGAAAACTGCAAGAAGCACGGCATCACCGCTCTGGTCATCATCGGCGGCGACGACTCCAACACCAATGCTGCTGTTCTGGCTGAGTACTTTGCTGCCAACAACTCCGGCATTCAGGTTATCGGCTGCCCCAAGACCATCGACGGCGACCTGAAGAACGAGGACATCGAGTGCTCCTTCGGCTTCGATACCGCTACCAAGACCTATTCCGAAATCGTTGGCAACATCTGCCGCGACGCCAACTCTGCAAAGAAGTACTGGCATTTCGTTAAGGTCATGGGCCGCAGCGCTTCTCACGTTGCTCTGGAGACCGCTCTGGAGACTCAGCCCAACATCTGCCTGATCGGCGAAGAAGTTGCTGAGAAGAAGCTGTCTCTGGCTCAGCTGGCTGACTACATTGCTGACTCCGTTGCTGCCCGTGCTGCCAAGGGCTGGAACTTCGGTGTTGCCATCATTCCCGAGGGCATCGTCGAGTTCGTTCCCGAGTTCTCCGTGCTGATCGCTGAGATCAACGAGCTGCTGGCCGGCGAGAAGGCTGACGCTTTCAATGCCCTGCCTACCTGGGCTGACAAGTACGCTTTCATCAAGAACGGCCTGACCGCTGAGTCCTTTGCTGTCTTCGCTATCCTGCCCGAGAACATTCAGCAGCAGCTGTTCCTGGAGCGCGATCCTCACGGCAACGTTCAGGTTTCCCTGATCGAGTCCGAGAAGCTGTTCTCCGAAATGGTTAAGAGCAACCTGGCTGCCCGCAAGGCCGCAGGCACCTACAAGGGCAAGTTCTCCCCCCTGCATCACTTCCTGGGCTACGAAGGCCGCTGCGCTTTCCCCTCCAACTTCGATGCAGACTACTGCTACTCCCTGGGCTACAACGCTTTCATGCTGATCCAGTACGGTTACACCGGTTACCTGTCCAAGGTTTCCAACCTGCAGGCTCCTGCCGAAGAGTGGGTTGCCGGCGGTATGCCCATCACCAAGATGATGAACATTGAGCGCCGTCATGGTGCTGACAAGCCCGTTATCCGCAAGGCTCTGGTTGAGCTGGATGGTGCACCCTTCAAGTTCTTCGCAGCCAACCGCGAAAAGCACCCTGCGCTACTTAAATTATAGCCTAAAATACCGTTTTTGTAAAGCCATTTTTGATTTTTCTCTTAAAAATGGTTTGTTTGCTGTACAATTTTTTT
>JAZRPZ010000007.1:0-27795 GCA_045649485.1 Clostridia bacterium | reverse complement strand
ACGTCTTCGCCCTGAGCGTTGGTCAGGAATTCGCCCATCATCTTCTTTTCGCCGGTGGCGGGGTCACGGGTGAATGCAACGCCGGTGCCGCAGTCATCGCCCATGTTGCCGAATGCCATAGCCTGTACGTTAACGGCAGTGCCCCAGGAGTAGGGGATGTCGTTGTCGCGGCGATATACGTTTGCACGGGGGTTGTCCCAGCTGCGGAATACGGCCTTAACGGCGCCCATCAGCTGTTCCTTGGCGTCAGTGGGGAAATCTGCGCCGATCTTGGCCTTGTACTCGGCCTTGAACTGGCCGGCCAGTTCCTTCAGATCTTCAGCAGTCAGTTCAACGTCCAGCTTAACGCCCTTCTTTTCCTTCATCTCGTCGATGAGGATCTCGAAGTACTTCTTGCCGACTTCCATAACGACGTCGGAGTACATCTGGATGAAACGGCGATAGCAGTCCCAAGCCCAACGGGGGTTGCCGGACTTCTTTGCCAGAACTTCAACAACGTCTTCGTTCAGACCCAGGTTCAGGATGGTGTCCATCATGCCGGGCATGGAGGCACGTGCGCCGGAACGAACGGAAACCAGCAGGGGGTTTTCCAGATCGCCGAACTTCTTGCCGGTGATGTCTTCCATCTTCTCGATATATTCCATGATCTGGCCGGTGATCTCGTCGTTGATCTTGCGGCCGTCTTCATAATACTTGGTGCAGGCTTCGGTAGTGATGGTGAAACCCTGAGGTACGGGCAGACCCATCGCAGTCATCTCAGCCAGATTGGCGCCCTTGCCGCCAAGAGTGTTCCTCATGCTAGCGTTGCCTTCGCTGAACAGATAAACATACTTCTGCTGCATTGCAATCTCCTCCAAACTGATTATATGTGTGTCTAAATCTCAGACATATATTTTACACCCTCTACCTGCAGCATTGCAAGTATAGAGTAGTAAAAATCGGAAATATTTGTGAGTATTTTATAATAATTATTGAAATTTCGCAGTTTTCCCTGCAAAAATACGGTCATGCCTTCGCTTTTTTTCTGCCGGGACCGGTCTCGGGCAGGAACAGCGCAAAACCGAATGCCATAAGGAGCATAAGCACGAATACCAGCATGGATCGTTCGCTGCCTACCGCCATAGTGGAGAGAGCCAGTATGGGGGAAGCCAGGAAGGAGCCCATGTAGCCCAGTCCGTAGCTGATGGAAGCGGTACTGGAGGTAAGCGCGGGGGAGCCGTTCTTGAGCTCGGTGGGAATGGTGCCGATGGCGGGATAACGGAAGCTGCCCGCGGCGGTGAACAGGATATATGCACCGATGATGAGATAGGTGCTGTTGAGGGTAAGCGCTGCGGTGAGAGTAAGTGCACACAGCATTATGCAGGGCAGCACTATGAGCTTGCGCTTGCCCAGCCATGTGGCGAAAATTCCGCCCAATGTGGTTGCACCGATGCCGACTGCGCTGCCGATGCCGATGATGGAAGAGGACAGCTGTTCGCCGAAATTGCGGAAATTCTGCAGGAACTGGGGCAGGTAGGTGGATATACCGGTGGATGCGATGGTGTAAACTGCGCAGCTGAGGCAGTAGATCCATACATCCTTGCGCCTCAGGGCTTCGCTCATGCCGGAGAATGCGGTTATCTTCTTGCCTTCCTGTGCGCTGCGCTGTCTGATGTAGGCATTCAGCGCGTGATTATCCCTGCCGAGGAACAGCCACACAAGATCCAGCACTACAAGCACGCCGCCCATTGCCAGCATGGTAAGACGCCAGGAATCTCCGAAGGCGTGGAATACGGGAATGGTGCAGGTGTAGGTGAGCATGGTGATGGCGAGGTAGCCGAGGGTATCTGCGGTGATGAGCACGGGCTTTTCCTTATCGGGGAACCATGCGGCGATTACGGAATGGGTGCACGCGCCGCTGATGCCGTGGCCCATGCCGGTGAATACACGGGCAACGATGAGCATAGGGAAGGATTTTGAGAAATATGCTAACAGAACGCCAAGCACCTCAACGGCTATGCCGATTATCTGAGTGCGCTTGTTGTCTATCCAGCCTATCATAACGGTGCCCACGAACATGAAGGTGCCCATCATGAGCACATGCACCGTGGTTACATAGCCTGCGGTGGCTTCTGAGATGCCGAATTCTTCGGCTATGTATATCAGAAGGGGGGTGAGCATTATGCTGATGACATGGGTAAGCTGAGCGGCAAGATTGATCAGCACCGCCATCACATAACGATATTTCGGGTAAAGAGAGGCATCGTTCATTGTTACACCACCGTTTTCTTAATGTTAATAGTATACCCCTAAAATCAACAAATTACAACCTTTTTATTTACTAAGCAGGCTTTTGCATGGTATAGTATTTACAATACAAAAGCTCCGGAGGCGGATGTTTCATGATAAAGTTTGAACTGCATACCCATACTTCCGAATGCGACCGCGATGCTCATCTCAGCGCAAAGCAGCTGGTGCATCTTTACAAGGAAGCGGGCTATTCGGGCATGGTGGTGACAGACCATTATATCGAACGCTTTTACACACTCTGGTTTCCCGAGGATGTAAAAGGGCTTACCCATGAACAGCAGGTGCACCGCTGGCTCAGGGGATTCCGCACCGCCCGGGAGGAAGGCGAGAAGATAGGCTTTACCGTGCTGCCCGGCGCGGAGGTACGCTTTGACGGGTTTCCCAATGACTACCTTCTTTATGGTCTGCATGAGGATTTCTTCTACACCGTGCCGAGGCTGAACGAACTGAAAAACGTACAGGAACTGCTGGATATGATGCCCGAAAATGTGTGCGTCGTGCAGGCCCATCCCTTCCGGGATGATATGGTGGTGCTCAAGCCGGCAGAGGGACTTTTCGGTCTTGAAGTTTTCAACGGCGGTACCGAAAAATTCCGCAACGGCATGGCGAGGCAGTTTGCGGAGCATTATGCAAAGCCCATGACTTCCGGTTCGGATATTCACGATATGACCCGCCTTGCGAAGGGCGGCATAATGACCGAAAGGGAAATAAAGACTCCTGAGGACCTTGTTGCCGTGCTGCGCAGCGGGGACTACAGTCTTATTGAGAATTACTGATATGTTTGAGACGAAAAGGTTGATCGTTAGGAGATTCGCTGCAGAGGATGCCGCGCGGCTGTATGAGATACACTGCGACGAAGCGGTGAAGAAATGGATACCCAACGAATGCTATGAAGACATCGAAGAGGCAAGCGGAGCCATCGGGTTCTTCACCGGCTGTGTTGACAAGGACAGGCTGCCCTACGTGCTTGCGGTTGAACTGAAGGCGACCGGTGAACTGATAGGTGATGCCGGTGTGAACGAGGTGGAAGGTGCAGCCGACGAGGTGGAAATAGGCTACGTCATCTGCCGTGAACACATGGGAAAAGGCTATGCCACCGAGCTTGTGAAGGCAATGACGGAATTCACTGCCGCCAAATTCGGCGTTAAGAGGCTGTACGGACGCGTCCTGCACGGGAATGATGCTTCTGTGAGAGTTCTTGAGAAGAACGGATACGAATTTATCACCGAGGAATCTGACGCGGAAGATGACCCGTACGGAAACGGGATGCTTGTATACAGAAAAGAATGCTGATGATGTATGGGAGGCCGGTACGATGATGAAAAGAGTTTCTGTGCGTGACTTCGGCGCTTTCGGCGACGGCATGCACGATGATTATGAAGCGCTGCAGCGCGCGCTTGATTCAGGCGCGGCGGAGATAGAGATACCTCAGGGAATATACTGCGTATCGGGAACCCTGAAAATACATTCGAATACCCATATCTATGCCGACCACGGCGCGAAGCTCGTTATGAAGAGCAGCGAGCGCCGCCACAGGAATGATTTTCTGCTCACCAATGCGGATACCGTAAACGGCAATGTGAATATCGGCATCACCGGCGGTATATGGGACGGCAACAACCGTTCCGAGCAGAACAAAAAGCCTGATGATCTGTTTGACAAGAACGGTTATTCCGGCACTGTGCTGAACTTTGCGGGCGTTGACGGGCTGGCGCTCAGGCATATGGTGATAGCGAATTCTACCACTTATTATGTGCGCATGTACAGGCTGGAGAATTTCGATATAGAGGACATCAGTTTTGTTTCCGACCGCATCGGCTGGAATCAGGATGGTCTGCACTTCGGCGGCAGAGTCCGTCACGGCAGGGTGAAGGACATCCGCGCCCTTTCATACGGACAGACCAACGATGATATGATCGCCCTCAACGCAGATGATTCTGTTGAACGCATCGAAAACATGGACGGATGCCGCGATATTATCGAGGACATCGTTTTCGAGAATATCTATTGCGAAAGCTGCCACTGCATCATACGCATGCTCAGCGTCACTGCGCCCATACGCAATATCCGCTTTAAGAATGTCTTCGGCGGTTACAGGAATTATGCCATCAACGGCGATGGTGCGCGATACTGCCGTACTCCGCTTTTCAAGGAAGAAGAATTCCCCGATGGCGCGGGCTGCATTGAAAATATCGAAATAGAGAATTTCAGGTGCTATCCCGTAAAGCAGCCGCCGTCTTCATGGGAAGGAACAAAGGGCAACTGCAGCGTGGGTCTCATGCTGGAGACGAGGATAAACAACTTCCGTATTTCCGGATTCAGCTTTTCACAGGAAACGGAAGGTGAAGAATGTGTGGCGCTGCAGATGCGCAACACGCCCGGCCAGCGCATTATTGCCGATGGCAAGGTATATGAAACGGACAGCAAGACCGATGTGATAAGGATAGCCGATTTCAGAGAAATATCTATTGACCGCAAATAACAAACAACCCCCGCTTGATACTAAGGCGGGGGTTGTTTATTTGGATCATGCTTTTGCTTTCCTGCCGGGGCCGGTTTCGGGCATGATCAGAATTGCGATGAAGGAGATAACGAACAGGGGGATGTAGATGAGCATCTGGTTCGCTTCGCCAAAGAGAGCTATGGAGAGCTTCAGCAGGGGCGAGGTGAAGAAGGTGCCGATGAAGCCGATGCCGAAGGCGATGGCCGCAGCGCTGGAGGTGAGCTGGGGAGTTACGTTCTTCAGCTCAGTGGATATCGTCTGAGAAGCGGGATTGCGCATATTGCTGAAGATGGTGTAGGCGATGAACATGCCGGATATCGCGCCTGCACCGCTGAAGGACAGCGCCAGCACCAGGAAGCTCATGGAGAGTATGTAGGAGGGCACGATGATTATCTTGCGCTTGCCCAGCGCGGTGGTGGCAAAGCCGCCCAGGAAGGTGGCTACGGCGCTTATGCCGCTGGCAACGCCCACGATGGAGGAGGCAGCTTCCTCGGTGAAGCCGCGCACGGTATTGAGGAACTGGGGCATGTAGGTGCTGATGCCGTTGGCGGCGATGGTGGAGAAGCCCATGAAGACGCCCAGCAGCAGTACGTCCTTGCGGGAGATGGCTTCCTTCATGCCGGTGAAGGCGTTGACCTTCTTGCCCTGCAGTGCGTTTTCGCGCTTGATGTACTCGTTGAGCACATGGTTGTCACGGGCAAACAGCATCCAGCATATATCCAGCAGCAGCAGTATGCCGCCCATGCAGAGCAGCACCAGCCGCCAGGAATTGCCGATGGCCTTGTAGACGGGCACGGTGAAGGTGTAGGTAAGGAATGTGATGAGCACGATGCCCAGAGTGTTGGCAGTAACCATTGCGGATTTCTGCTTGGGCGGGAACCATGCGGCGATGATGGAATGGGTACATGCGCTGGATATGCCGTGACCTGCGCCGGTCATAAAGCGCGCCAGCAGCAGCATGGGGAAGTTGGGGGCAAAGTATATAAGAATGCAGCCCAGCACCATTATACTTACGCCGGCGAACTGAGTCTTTTTGTGGTCAACATAGCCGATGATTATGGGGCCTATCAGCATGAACAGACCCTGGGCCAGTATGTGCAGCGTAGTGGCGTAGCCGGCCGTGGCAGTATCGATGTTGAAATCAGCCGCCAGGTAAACCAGCATGGGGGCAACGGCAAGGCATACCATATGGGTCAGGTTGGAACATAGTATGTCCAGCACACCCATGACGTAACGGTATCGCGGATAAAGTTCGGCATTCTGCATAGTTTCACCGCCTGTTATGTAATGTTAAGATTATAACCTTTTGTAAATGAAATGGCAATAAGGACAGCGACCGGGATGCCGAAAATAGTAAAAAACATTACTTGCAGGTCAAATCGTCTGCTTATCCTTTTTTACGCGTCCGGGGCCGGTCTCAGGCAGCATGAGCGCAAATATGAAGGAGATTATCATAAGCGGTATGAATACCAGCATGGAGTATTCTTCGCCTACAAGATTGGTGGAAGCCTTCAGCATGGGGGAGGTGAGGGAAGTACCGATGAATCCGATGCCGAAGGATACCGCTGCGGTGCTGGAAGTGAGGGCAGGGGTTACGCCCTTGAGTTCTGTGGTAAAGGTACCCTGCGCAGGACTGCGGAAATTGGTGGCGAGAGTATAGAGGATATACAGTGCGCAGATAGCCAGCGGGCTGCCCATCAGGAGGGAAACGGTGAGGAAGGTTATGCCGCATATCATGCTCAGCACAATGATGGGCTTGCGCTTGCCGAAGAACGTGGTCACAACTCCGCCGATAAGGGTAGCGCCTGCGCTGACTGCGCTGGCGACGCCAAGAATGGAAGAGGATGCGGCGTCGCTGAAACCGCGCACGCTCTGCAGGAACTGGGGCAGATAGGTGGTTATGCCGTTGGTGCCGATAGTCATTGCGCCCATAAACAGCCAGTAGATCCATACATCCCTGCGGGAGAGGGCTTCCTTCATGCCGGAGAATGCGTTGGTCTTTTTGCCTGCGGCGGCATTTTCTTTTGCAATATACTCATTGAGCACGTTGTTATCCTTGTAGAAGATGAACCATACTATGTTGAGCACGGCGAGGATAATGGCCATCATGAGCAGCAGCGCGCGCCAGGATTCGCCGAAGAGATTGTAGAGGGGCACGGTGCAGGTGTAGGAAATGGTTGCTATACCCGCAACGGCCAGATTGTTTGCGGTGATGAAAACGGATTTCTCTTTGGGAGGCAGCCATGCGGCGATAACGGCATTGCTGCAGCCGCTGCAGATGCCGTGACCGGTGCCGGAGATAAGTCTTGCCGCCAGCAGCACGGGGAAGGAGGGCGCAAAGAAACCCAGCAGCGCGCCGAAGACCATTATGGTGCAGCCGATGAGCTGGGTCTTCTTGTTGTCTATCCAGCCTATCATTATGGGGCTTATGAGTATGAAAATACCCTGAGCCATGACGTGCAGCGTTGCGGCAGAGCCGGCGGTCGCGTTATCGATACCGAAATCTTTTGCGATATAGATTATAAGGGGGGTTATTATCAGGTTCAGCATATGGGTGATGCAGCAGCAAAGCGTATTGAGCACGCCCATAAGATATCTGTTTTTAGGATACAGCTCGACATTCTGCATAAGGTCACCGCTCTCTTTTGTATTTTGATATTAGTATAACCTTAACATTACGCCGCTGCAATAAGTTAAGCAACAAACTATAGCGGAGCAAGTAAACAATATAAAGCTGCGGTAAAATGCACGACGTGTTGTTCAATTAAATACTGCGATATGTCTTTACCGATATTCTATTGACGAAAAGGGAAAATTGAGCGATAATAATAATGTAAAAATATGTCCCTCGGAGGAACAATGGCACACAAGATTACGGCGGTAGAGCCGGGCTCGGCTGCATACAAGGCGGGCATTCGCGCAGGAGACGAACTGCTGCGCATAAACGGCGAAACGGTTTATGATTTTATTGATTATCAGGCGCTGTCTGTCGGCAGGAACATCACCCTGACCATGCGCAGCGGAGAATATAAGCTGCGCAAGGATGAATACGCGGATATAGGCTTCAGTTTTGAAAAGCCCATGATGTCCGGCGTGCGCATGTGCTGCAACAAATGTCTGTTCTGTTTTGTTGATCAGCTCCCTGCTTATGCGCGCGAAAGCCTCAGGGTGAAGGATGACGACTGGCGTATGTCGCTGATGATGGGCAATTACGTCACGCTCACAAATGTTTCCGACAGGGAACTTGAGCGCATAATAAAGCGTCATGTTTCCCCGCTGTACATCTCTGTGCATGTGTACGACCCGGAGATGCGCGCCCACATAATGGGAACTCCCCGTGCGGCAAAACTGCCCGAGCAGCTCAGAAAGCTGGCTGACGGCGGCATAAAGTTCCATTGTCAGGCGGTGCTCTGTCCCGGTCTCAACGACGGCGAAGCGCTTGAAAATACCATAAGCGAGCTCATGAAGCTTTATCCGGCGGCGCAGTCGCTGGCGCTGGTGCCTGTTGGACTTACCGGTCACAGGGAAGGCCTTGCTCCCCTTCGCAAGTACACCCGCGAAGAAGCAAGGGCGGTTATCGAGATCGCCGAAAAGTGGCGCGGCATATGCCTTGAAAAGTTTGATACCCGCTTCGTGTTCCCCTCGGACGAATTCTACCTTGCGGCAGGAATGGAACTTCCCGACGATGAGGCATATGAGGACTATTCCCAGATAGACGACGGCGTGGGAATGCTGAGGATATTTGAAACCGAATTCAAGGAAGCCTATGAAGAGATGGATATGAGCGAACCTGCGAATACCGCAAAGCCGCTCATTGCCTGCGGTGTTTCGGCCGCGGATTTCTTCGCTAAGCTGATGTCCGAATGCCCCATTCCCGGCGCTGAAGTACGCGTGCAGGGCATAAAGAACCGTTTCTTCGGCGAAGAGGTCACGGTTTCCGGCCTGATAACCGGACAGGACCTCGTCAGTCAGGTGAAGGATACGGACTGCACCCATGTGCTCATCACCACCTGTATGCTCAGGGCAGATGACAATGTTTTCCTTGATGATATGACCCTTGATGAGGCTTCCGCCCTTATAGGCAAGCCTGTGATACCTGTAGACCGTCAGGGTCAGGATCTTCTCTATGCTATAACAGATATATTGGAGGATAACAATGGCTAAACCTCTTGTGGCCATAGTAGGCCGCCCCAACGTGGGCAAATCCACTTTCTTCAACCAGATGGCAGGCAGACGCATCGCCATCGTTGAGGATACCCCCGGCGTAACCCGCGACCGCGTTTACGTGGATTGCGAATGGCAGAAGTATAAGTTCACCCTCATCGATACCGGCGGTATCGACCCCAACAGCGATGATCCGCTGCTCAAGCAGATGCGCCGTCAGGCCGAGATCGCCATCGAGACCTGCGATGTAATCCTGTTCTTCACCGACGGCAAGCAGGGCGTTACTTCCGATGATCAGGATGTCGCCGATCTGCTGCGCAAGGCAGGCAAGCCCGTGCTGCTGGTCGTCAATAAGATCGATAATGTCCGCATGATGGACAACATCTACGATTTCTATCAGCTGGGTATGGGCGATCCCATCGGCATCTCCTCCGTAAACCTGCTGAACCTGGGCGATATGCTGGAAGAGGTCTGCAAGTTCTTCCCCGATCCCGATGAGGATGAGGAAGAGAAGACTGCCGTACAGATCGCTGTAGTCGGCAAGCCCAACGCAGGCAAGTCCTCTCTGGTAAACCGTATTCTGGGTGAGGAGCGCGTAATGGTATCCGATATTGCCGGCACCACCCGCGACGCCATCGATACCCGCTTTACCGACAACGGCGAAGACTTTGTCATCATCGATACCGCAGGTATCCGCCGCAAGCGCGCTATCGAGCAGGGCACTCTGGAGCGTTACTCCGTTGTACGTGCATTCTCTGCAATCGACCGCTGCGATGTTGCCATCCTGATGATCGACGCTACTCAGGGCGTTACCGAGCAGGATACCAAGATCGCCGGCTATATCGACGAACAGGGCAAGGCGGCCATCATCTGCATCAATAAGTGGGATATCGTGGAAAAAGAGACCGGTACCCTTGAAAAGTATGTCAAGCAGGTACGCGAGGATCTGAAGTTCATGGCATATGCTCCCGTGCTGTTCATCTCCGCACTCACCGGCAAGCGTGCCGACAAGGTGCTGGATGCGGTGCGCAGCGCATACGCAGAAGCCTGCAAGCGCGTAACCACCGGCGTTCTCAACGACGTGCTGGCAGATGCTCAGGCATACCTCCAGCCCCCGTCCACTTCCGGCCGCAGGCTGAAGATCTACTATGCCACCCAGCAGGCTGTATGCCCGCCCACCTTCGTCATCTTCATCAACGACGAAGACCTCATGCAGTTCGGCTACCAGCGCTATCTTGAAAATCAGTTCCGCAAGGCATTCGGCTTTGAAGGCACTCCCATCCGCTTCATACTCCGCGAACGTAAAAAGCAGGAAGACTGAGGTGATATAAATGTGGCTCAGGTACGTCATAGTAGTGGCGGTCGCCTATCTGCTGGGTAATATCTCCGCAGGTAAGATTGTAGCCAAGTATGTCGGTCATGTTGATATCAGCAAGGTAGGTTCCGGCAACGCCGGTACCACCAATGTACTGCGCACGCTGGGATGGATACCTTCCGTGCTCACTCTGGTGGGCGATGTGGTAAAGGCGCTGGCTGCCGCGATAATCGGCAAGGCTATCGCCGGAGAAAACGGAATGTATATCTGCGGCGTTGCGGTAATGGTGGGTCACATCTGGCCTGTCATATACAATTTCAAGGGCGGCAAAGGAATTGCTGCGGCTTTCGGCTTCATCATATTCACCGACCCGCTTACCGCGCTGCTGCTTTTCGTTGAGCAGATAGCCGTTATCGCGTTTACCCGTTATATGTCGCTGGCGTCCATACTGTCCTGCGTCATGTATCCGGTGTTCACCATGATATTCAACTGGGATAACAAGCTGAACGTGGTGTGCGCATGCCTGATGGGCGCGCTGGCGCTTTTTGCCCACCGCAGCAACATCGTGCGTCTTATCAATAAGAACGAAAACCGTCTGGACTTCAAGAAGATAAACGAAATATCCAAGAAAAAGAAGAAGTAATGCACTTCCGGGAGGGAACGATATGGTAAAGGGTTATCTCGTAGGTATCGACGTAGGCACCTCCGGCACCAAGGCCATTGTTGCGGATGAGACCGGTAAGGTCCTGGCTTCCGCCACCAAGACCTATCCTCTGTACACTCCCCGTCCCGGCTGGGCGGAGCAGGACCCCGCAGACTGGTGGCAGGCTGTTGTAGACAGCCTGAACGAGATTCTGCCCAAGGTGGATAAGTCCAGGCTGCTGGGCGTGAGCTTCTCCGGTCAGATGCACGGTCTTGTAGCGCTGGATAAGGACATGCAGGTCATCCGTCCTTCCATGCTGTGGTGTGACCAGCGCACCCAGAAGCAGTGCGACGAGCTCACCGAAAAGGTGGGCGGTCTGGAAAAGCTGCTTACTTACACCAATAATCAGATGCTCACCGGCTATACCGGCGGCAAGATACTCTGGCTGAAGGAAGAAGAGCCCGAGAATTTCGCACGCATGGTGCGCTTCGTATGCCCCAAGGACTATGTCCGCTTCAAGGTGTGCGGCGTTGCCGATACCGACGTTTCCGAAGCTTCCGGCACCGGCTTTTTCAATACCAAGGAGCGCGTGTGGAACAGGGAACTTATCGATATCGCAGGTCTTGATTTCTCCATCTTCCCCGAGGCACATGAGTCCATCGAGCTGGCAGGTCATGTAACCAAAGAAGCTGCCGAGCTCACCGGTCTGCCCGAGGGTCTGAACGTATACTACGGCGGCGGCGATGCTGTCATTCAGGCTGTAGGCTCCGGTCTGGTAGTGCCCGGCACTCTGGGCGTTGTTGTGGGAACTTCCGGTAACGTATCCATGGGCCTGGACCGCTATTATGACAATCCCAAGGGCGCGCTGCAGATGTTCTGCTCCAACGAGCCCGGCGCTTACATGACCTTCGGCTGCACCCTTACCGCAGGCGGCGCATATCAGTGGTATCGCAATACCCTGTGCGAGGATGCCGTCCGCATAGCAAAGGAGACCGGCAGGAACGTATATGATATCATGGGCGAAGACGCTGAAAAGTCCGCTCCCGGCGCAAACGGCGTGCTGTTTGCTCCCTATCTCACCGGCGAGCGCTGCCCCTATCCGGATCCCAACGCCCGTGCCGTGTTCTATGGCATGAGCCTGGGTACCACCCGCGGCGACATGACCCGTTCCGTTATGGAGGGCGTTACCTACTCCATGAAGCAGGTTGCCGATATCATCGGTGATTTCAGTGCATGCAAGAAGGTATTCATCTCCGGCGGCGGTTCTACTTCCAAGCTGTGGAGGCAGATGTATGCCGATATCTTCGATCTGCCCGTATACACCATGTCCGCTGCCAGCGAAGGCGGCGCATACGGTGCTGTTATGGTAGCAGGTGTTGGCGCAGGCGTATGGAAGAATCTCACCGAGGCTATCACCATCCTTGCCGAGGAGACCGAGACCCTGCCCAACAAGGAAAACCAGGAAGCTTACCGAAACGCCTACTCCGTGTATGGCGAGATTTATCCTGCCCTGAAGGCGGTCTATGACCGTTCTGCGGGCTTCGGCTGGTGATTTATGTCCGTCCTCATGTCTGTGAGGACGGACATTTTGTATATCCAAAAATAAATGCCCGGAGGAAAACATATGATCCCCTATGCAGTAAACGACATTATAAATCCCGCAAAGCTTGAAGATGTGAAAATGGGCGGATATCCCGCTCTTAAGGCAAAGGAATTCTTTGACAGGCGAATACTCTCCGAATACGGACGCAAAGAAGTGTTCGGCGAAGCGGAAAAGGCATTTTACGAGCGCATAGACGATATGACCGGCGTTGGCTACTGGCGCGGCGAATTCTGGGGCAAGCTGGCGATATCCGCGGTGCGCGTATGCCGTTATCTGGGCGACGACGAACTGAAGGAATTTATCCGCGAAAGCGCCCGCAAGGTAATGGCCTCTCAGGATGAGGACGGATATATCGGCACTTACAGGAATGCCGACTTCGTGCTTTCCCCCGATGTGAACGAAACCGAAAAGCTGGTTGGCTGGAAGTGCAACTGGTGCTGGAATATCTGGTGCCGCAAGTATACCCTTTGGGGACTTCTGGAGTGCTACGAACTGCTGGGCGATGCGGAGATCCTCGATTCTGCCCGCAGGATGGCAGATCATATCATGGGCCAGCTGGACAGGCTGGGTCTTGAACTGCGCGAGACAGGTACATTCAACGGACTGCCCAGCGGTTCTATCATGAAGCCCATGCTGGTGCTGTACCGACATACCGAAGACGAGAAATATCTCGATTTTTGCATAAATATCGCCGAAAACTGGGACAGGGAAGATAATGCCATACCCAACCTTATCGGAAACGCCCGCACCGGCAAGCCTATCCACGAATGGTATCCCAATTCCGAACTGTGGGCAAAGGCATACGAGATGATGTCCTGCCTTGACGGTCTTGTGGAGCTTTACAGAGTGATCGGCACGCAGAAATATCTTGATGCGGTAGTGCAGATCCAGAAGCTGCTCGAAGAAAACGAACTGAACACCGTTTTCAGCGTGGGTTATAACGATATATTCGCCCATGCATCTGCCGAACAGAACGCAATAACCGAACCCTGCGATGTTATCCACTGGATGCGCGTCAATTACGAACTGTTCAAGCTTTCCGGCGATGTAAAGTACATGGATCATTTTGAACGGGCATATCTGAATCCCTTCCTTGCTGCATCTTTCCGTGACGGCGAATGGGGCGCCCGCTGCGTACGCACTTCCGGCAGGCAGATGATCGCCCGTCAGTGCACCTACGAGCACAACCATTGCTGTGTTGACAATATGCCCCGCGGATACATGAATGCCGCCGAGGCTGCCGTCATGTCTTTCGAAGGCGGTATTTACGTTAACCTGTTTACCGAGCATGATGCATCCGTGGTGCTTTCCGACGGCAGCAGTGTGCAGCTGACCATCCGCGGAGATTACGCCCGCGAAAGCGCGGCAGTTATTGCCATAGAGGGAGTTGCCGGGGAAGGCTATGTGCTGCGCGTGCGCATTCCCGGCTGGAGCGCAAAGAACAGCGTGAAGGCATACGGTGAGGAATATACCGCCGAAGCAGGCACTTATCTCGAACTGCCGCTGAAGAACGGCGAAGTTGAACTGAACTTTGATGCAGGGGCATATCTGGTGGAATATCACGGCGATGTGGAAAAGCTGCCCGAGGACGACTGGCGTGTCCGCCGCTGGTGCAACCATACTACCGACCCCTTCGGTGCGCTGGGCGCGGTACCTGAGGAATATATGACCTGGGAAAAGCGCTGCTTCGTAATGAAGGGACCGCTGATGCTCGCCCGCAGCAAGAGAGTGGGGGAGACCGAGGAGACAATGTTCGGAGGAAAGCCCGTGAAGGCAGCGGATTCTGCCATAACCCTCAAGGCTTTCGATAATGACCGAGTGTGGACCGCATGGGAAGCAGAGATAACCACTCCCGACGGCAGGCAGAAGGCGCTGCTGTGCGATTATGCATCCTGCGCGGATAATATCCTTGAAGATCCGGCATTCTTCTCTATCTGGATGTGATATGGCAATGAAGAAAACTGCTGCTGCAATACTGGTGGTGATCATTTGCCTTATCAATGCAGTCTTTGCACAGGAAGCAGAGTGGTACGAGCTTTCTGCGGAAAACAGTGTGCTTACAGTATGGCTTCCGGTTGATACGGATGACGGCAGGAAGTGGGAATTCAGCATATCCGATCCTGAACATATTGAATTGCTTACTCACGAAGTGACCGAAGAAGAAAGGCCCGTATATGCCGCAAGCTTCGCGAACTTCTCGGGGGGCACTGCTGATGTTACCGTCACTTTCGCATACGCGGCTGAAGGTGAGTACGTACCGCTTCGGGCGAATGTAATACGCCTGAACGTTGAAGGCGGAATTCTCAGCGTGGAATCCGTAAGAATGTGTGAACGCAGATCTTTGAACGCTGTATATGATGAAGAAGCGGGCTGCATAGAGATAAGCCTTCCCAATGAAGGATATCAGTGGACTGTGTATATGAGTGAGCCCGGCCATATTGAGGCCGGGAACTTCAGTGAGGAAGACGATGTGTTCGTAACACGGTTCTTCGGGTCGGCAGAATCTCCCGGCAGCACCGAACTTACATTGGAGAACAGCGCGGGCATTGTATATACGCTGTGCCTATATGCAGATGAGACCGGTGCAATAACTGTGCGCTGGGCTGATGAGAACATAATCATCGAATAACAGGATCAGTCGCCTGTCCGACAATATGCCCGGACAGGCGACTTTTTACGTCATAAAAAGCCCCTTGCCTTTTTTGCGCCGTTAGATTATAATATAATAGCTGTGCATGTGTACCCGTAGCTCAGTTGGATAGAGTGACAGACTCCGACTCTGTAGGCCGAAGGTTCGAATCCTTTCGGGTACGCCAGATATAAATCCCCGGGATCGATTTGATCCCGGGGATTTATGTTTATATATGTTTATATATATTGATAGAAAAGGCCGTGCTGCGTACAATACCATATCAGTTTCCCGCGGGCGAAAGCAGGTATGCGCAGCTGCAGATTCCATTCGGGATACTGTTTGCGTATCATGAAAGAATCTCCCGACAGCAGTGCTACGAATGATATGTAGTGCTCCTTTGTCATTTCATGATCGGAGGATATATAGTAGTCGTTCTCTATTCTTTCTGTATTCAGCCTTTCTGTGGGTTCGGCCTTTACCATTTCAGACGGGGACAGTTTCTTTCCGCAGCAGAATATGGATGTTTCGGCAAGAGAGGTAAGTATGTTGCCGCAGTTGGGGCAGATATATATCTTCAGATTTTTGATGCTGCCGTTCAGAGTGTTGTTTGGTGTGATGCGGCCGCTTATCAGGGCGGAAAGATCCACATTGAATATTTCGGACAGTGCGTGCAGCAATGAAACGTCGGGACAACCAAGCCCGCGTTCCCATTTTGAAACGGTCTTGTCGCTTATGTTCATCAGTTCAGCCAGCTGCAGCTGTGTCATTCCCCGTTCTTTTCTGAGTTCATATATCAATTTTCCGGTATCGGTATTGTTCATGACAGTCTGCCTCCTTATGTTTCTATTATACAGTCCCGAGGGATAGGGTTCAATAAACTCTTAGGCGAGTTTGGATATGTATTTATACGGAATATTTTTGTATTGCAGGAACAATATTCCTGTTTTGGCCGCCTAATATATACAAGATATACGGAGGATGAGTCGAGATGAAAAAAGTATTTGCCATGATTATTGCAGTGCTTATCATGTGTATGCCTGCTGCGGCGTTTGCTTCCGCCTATGCGCCTATGCATTTTTCGGACGCGCAGGCAGCGGCAGCAAATCTGTTTCTTTCAAATTTTACTGAGATAGGCGTGCGCAGCATCGATGCTTATCCCGATGATATGGAACTTGTGGATTTTGCGCATGATCATCTTTGGTTCAATGACAATGATTCATTTGAGTATGGCGAGTATTTCGGAGAAAACAATTGCCGTGTTTCTGATGACAAGATCCTCTACATGGTGGAAAAGTATTTCTACTATGTGCCGCAGCAGCTGGACCTTTCTCAGACCCGTTTTGATTACGACGGGGAATACTATTATCACTGCGAGACCGGCGGCTGGATAAACGACGGCTTTGCTCATGTCGTGAGCATCTGTCCTCTCGGTGATGATAAGTATTTCGTCTCATTCTGCATATTCGGAGGCGGCAATTATTGGAAAAACAGCGTTATGAGCATGGGATATGCTGAGATAGAGGCAGAATTCGGAGCACCTACGGGATACGGTTCAGCAGTCATTTACGCCGAAGACCTTGCTGACCGCAGTACCTATAAAATGATCTCCTATGCCGCACACTGATGTCCGTATTGACCAAAACAGCCCGGCCTGTGCCGGGCTGTTTTGCGTATTGTAAAGAAGTAAATAAAGTGGTAAAATCAAGGAAGGGAGGTGCCGGCTGTGGATATAGACGGTGTAGTTTATTGTTCAAAATGTATGCGAAAGATAGAAGCAGAAGGATTATGTCCGCATTGCGGATATGATCCTGATACTGATGTGCGCATAAAGACGATCCTTGAACAAGGTACACTGTTGAACGGCAGATATCAGCTTGGTGCGGTGATAGGACGCGGCGGCTTCGGCATAACCTACGCCGCATGGGACGAGACCCTCGGAATGCCAGTTGCAATAAAGGAATATTTCCCCGGCGAATATGTACAGCGGGATACGGATGAAACGGATGACGTTGTTCCCATTGAGGAATACAGGAAGGAATACGCCGTTGGTCTTGCAAGATTTGTCCGTGAATCTCAGGTACTGGCGATGCTGCATGACATTCCCGGCATAGTAAAGGTACTGGATTGCTTCGGCGAAAACGGCACTCATTATATTGCCATGGAGTATATCCACGGCGTTGAAATAGACCGTTACGTGAAGGAGAAAAAACTTTCTTCGCAGCAGATAATCGAGCTGATGCGTCAGCCCGTGGAAGCGCTGATGGCGGCGCACAGGCAGGGTGTGCTGCACAGGGACATAACTCCCGGAAATATACTTGTACAGGATGACGGAGAGGTAAGGCTCATCGACTTCGGTGCAGCGGCACAGGTCTTAAGGCAGCAGGAGGGCAAGGACAAGTCAATAATCCTTACGGAAAAGTATGCTGCTGTTGAGCAGTATGAATCGGGAATGAGTCAGGGCCCGTGGACCGATGTTTACGGTCTTTGCGCTACTTTGTACACGGTGCTTGCAGGAGAAAACCCGCCCGCATCCGTGCAGCGCGTGATGATAGATGAAATAGTCCCCATCAACAAGGCAGGCGTTAAACTGAAGAAAC
This sequence comes from Clostridia bacterium, assembly GCA_045649485.1. Classification (GTDB taxonomy): domain Bacteria; phylum Bacillota; class Clostridia; order Christensenellales; family Aristaeellaceae; genus RUG11247. Next base: position 10,049 of record JAZRPZ010000007.1, on the reverse strand, counting down.
ATCAGACCCGTGCCATAATGGGCGGACTTGCGGTGCAGCCGGAAAAGCGCATCCGCAGTATGGAGGAGTTCCGTTCTGTACTTTATGACCTGCCGCTTCCGGAGGAGATTCAGCGCCATAGGAGGCTTATGAAGCGGGTTTATACGGTCGCTGCCGCTGCGGTATTCATCGTAGCTGTGCTGCTGATCAATTTTACCGTTGGACTGCCGCTGGGCAGGGGGCTTATTTATTCGCTGCGCGCGGATGGATTCCATGTGACCGGTATGTGCGGAAATGCGGAGGATGTGCAAGTGCCCGGCAGACGGCTGGGTCTGCCGGTAACCGTTATCGATAAGGATGTTTTTTCGGATAACGATACTATCCGGAATGTGATCGTTTCGGAATCCGTACGTACAGTCGGAGAAATGACTTTTTACGACTGTGACGGTCTGGAAACGATATATATCGAACACGGCGTAGAAGAAATAGCAGCATATGCCTTTGCGGAATGCGGACAGCTGCACACCGCACAGCTGCCTGATTCGCTGCGCTTTATAGACAAAAGCGCTTTCGGCGGCGCGGGTTATGAATTCTGCATATGGAGCGCCGCAGATACCTATGCCCATGATTTTGCTGTGGAAAACGGGATTTGCCGTGCTGCAGCGGGTGAATATGAGTATATAGCGGATAACGGAAGCATTACCATAACAGGCTATAACGGCAATGATGCAGCCATTACTGTGCCCAGCTATATTGACGGCATGCCTGTCACCGCGTTTGCGGGAGAAGAGATGGGCCGGATGTTCCCTGATGACATCGAGAGTATTTTTCTGCCGTACGGCTTGCGGGTATTGCCTTCCGGACTGCTGAGCAACAAAGAAAAACTTATGCATGTTTTTCCCGGCTTCTCTCTTGAGGTGATAGAAGACGATGCACTTGCCTATACGGCGTTTACAGAGATAGAATTGCCTTATTGCCTGAAGGAGATAGGCGCAAGGGCATTTGCGTGGTCTGAGGTAAGTGATGTTGAATTTCCTGACGGGCTTGAGATTATAGGAGAAGATGCATTTCAGGGAACGGCACTGTCTGAAATTGTGATACCCGACAGCGTTGCGGTTGTGGGTAAATGGGCATTTTCTTATTGCGGCAATCTGAAAAGTGCGGTCCTTTCATCCAATATGACTGTTATCCCGTCGTATATTTTTTACGACTGCTATAACCTCGCCGAACTTGTTATTCCCGAGGGTATTCATACTCTGGAAGCAGAAGCGTTTGCCAACTGTTCGTCGCTTGAATATATATACCTGCCCGATTCGGTTAGGTTTGTCGGGCAGCAGGCATTCAGTGACTGCAGCAATCTCAAACTTCTCAGGATACCGGCAGGCGTTGAACAGCTTGACGGGGTGATGCTGACAGGATGTCCCAACGACATCCTGATAGTCGGTTACAAAGATACATATGGCGAAATGTTTGCCATGGATATGGGCTATGAGTTTGAAGTAACAGAGCATATCAGCGGACTGAATGTGGATGCAAACGGCCTGATCGAGGGGTTCAGTGATATAAACGGCCGGGGAACATTTGTATTTCCCTCGATAATGGAGGATGCTGAAGGCAATGCCGTATTGGTAGAAGGCATAGCAGGTTTTCACTGTATAGGATATGATACCGTTGTACTGCCCAAGTATCTCAGGTATATTGACAGGATGGCGTTTGTTTTTTCCGATACGGTGGAAAAAATCGTAATAAATGAAATTGAAGCGATCGACGAAATGGCGTTCGTAAGCCTGTATAACCTTTCCGAATTTGATTTCGCGGAAGGGCTTACCATGATTGGAAGGTTTGCCTTTGCTGATTGCACAGGGCTTACTGAACTCATGCTGCCGGATTCCGTGAAAGAGATTGGAGAAAGCGCTTTTATAAATTGCAGCGGCGTTACCGGGATATTGATCCCCGCGTCGGTATCAACGTTGAAGAGCGGTGTATTCGCGGGAACAGGCATTACCGAACTGACAATACCTGGAAACGTGAATTCCTGCGGTGCAGCTTTCTATAATTGCAGTGAACTGGTAAGTGTTGATGTATCTGACGGCATGTCGATAATGTACGGCAGCTTTTACGGATGCGGCAAGCTGGAAAAAGTGGTTCTGCCGGAATCTCTGAAAATGATCAGCAGGTCAACCTTTGGCAAATGCACGAGGCTTAAGGATGTCTGGATTTACAGCATGGATCTGGAGTTTGATGTCAGGACCGAGGCGTATGTCACAGGGGTATATATAGAGGATCATGAACTTGTATATGAACCTTATACCATAGAGACATTGGCTGATGACGACATGACGGTGTTCGGCGATTGTCCGGATGTGACTATACACGCATATCCCGGTTCAACTGCCGAAGCATATGCGGCAGAACATGGCCTGAGATTCGAACCCATACAGGAAGAACCGCTGGACAGATTTCTCAGATAATCAGACTTTGCATATACAGAAGGAGGGATTCCGATATGTGCCCCGTGAACAATGAAAACAGGGAAGAGCGCATGAATCATACCAGATATCTTATCGACAGGCTCAGTCAGGGAATGAGTTTTGAGGAGATAATGGAGGATGTGAAGCCTGCGGAATCGCTGCCCTCCATGCTGCTCAGGTTTACCGGAAGAAAGGGTATGTCTACCGAGCGCATGGCGGAATTTGCAGGACTCAGCCGTGCAACGGGTTACAAGATATTGAACGGCAAGATGCGTCCCGAGGCGGATTCGCTGATAAAGCTGGCTTTTGTGCTGGAACTTTCCGTGGATGAAACTCAGGCGCTGCTGAAAAGCGGACACAGGGCGACGCTTTCCGGCAGCAACATCAGAGATGTCGCAATTCTTTATGGCATTATGAATAAACTCTCTCTTGATGAGATGGATGAAGTGCTGGAAGAACGCGGTCTTGCACCGCTGGTAGGTAAGCTGTAATGGTTTATTCATTGTAGACTTTCGCAGCACGGATCCGTGATATCCTTCCCATAGATAATATGGGGAGGATATTTTTATGAAGGATCATTATATCTGTATCAGGAAAGGGGTAAGTATCTCCGGTATGGCCCATTCACTTGAAAGATGGCTGAAGAAGCGTGGAATGGAGACGCAAGTGTTCAGACATCCTGATGGGAATTACGTCATTCAGGCGCGCAGGCGCAAGGGCGATGCAGCCATGTTGCTCGGAATGGACAAAACACTGTGTGTAAGTATAACAGGGATATCGGACACTGTTGTGAAAATCAGCGCAGGAAACGGCATGTGGAAAGACAAAGCCGCTGCTGCGGCGGTATCTATGTTTGTATGCTGGCCGCTGATGTTTACGGCAGCTTACGGCGCTGCAGACCAGCTGCTGCTCATTGAGCGGGCAGTGCGGCATCTGAAAAATTATGCTTCCGGCACAGGTGATATTGAGCATTGACAGGCGCTGTCATGATACTTATAATGTTGTTAACAAATGCACTGAATGTTTATGTTTGGAGGGAATATTATGAAAAGATATGCACCCAAAGAAATATTTGCCAATGGAAAAACAGTGATCACCGCACATTCCGCCTGCGAAGGTACTGCGCCCAACAGCCGTGAACATGTGCTGGCAGCAATTGCTTCCTGTTCCGAAATGATTGAAGTAGATGTGCGTCTTGCCGGCGATTTGTTGTATCTTTCCCACGATGTGCCCGAGGATGTCGGCGCATGTTTCACTCTGCGCGAGATGTTTGAACTTGTTGCGCCCGAGGAAAATCTGGAGATGAATCTGGATGTGAAGACCGAGGGACTTATTGATCCCGTTATGGCTCTTGCAAAGGAATTCGGTCTCTGCAGCCGTATAACTTTTACCGGAGCCTGCAATGACGACCGCGCAAAGGCAAATTCCTACGGCGCGGAAATGTGGCGCAGCATGTGGCCCAATACCGGAGAAGAAGTACCGGAAGCCATTGAGATTATAAAGAAGGATGGCAGCCCGTATCTGAACGTATATTTCGGAATGATAACCGATGAGTATGATGCCGAACTGCGCAAAGCGGGCAAGGGCTTCTCCGCATGGACTGTTGACACCGAGGAAAATCTGCGCCGTTTCCTTGAAATGGGAATCAGCAACATAACCACCCGCAAGCCTGTGCTTGCGCTGAAACTGAGAAAAGAAATTCAGGGAATCTGATACGGAGGTATTTGATATGTCTGTTTTTGAGATAAAGGATAATTTCTATCTGGACGGAAAGCCCTTTCAGGTGATTTCCGGTTCCATTCACTATTTCCGCGTAGTGCCCGAATACTGGCGCGACAGGCTCATAAAGCTGAAGAATATGGGCTGCAACACCGTTGAGACCTATATCCCGTGGAATCTTCACGAGCCTAAGAAGGGTGAATTCGATTTCACCGGCATCCGCGATGTGGAGAAATTCATCCGTACCGCTCAGGAACTGGGTCTTTATGTCATCCTGCGTCCCTCGCCCTATATCTGTGCCGAGTGGGAATTCGGCGGTCTGCCCGCGTGGCTTATGAAGGAAGACGGCATCCGTCTGCGCTGCTATGACGAAAGATACATAAAGCACGTAATGGATTATTATGATGAACTGATTCCCCGTCTTGCCGCGCTGCAGTGCACCAAGGGCGGTCCCGTGATCATGATGCAGGTAGAGAACGAATACGGTTCCTACGGCGATGACAAGCAGTATCTCGCAGCCCTGCGCGACGGCATGATCGAGCGCGGCGTTGATGTGCCGCTGGTGACTTCCGACGGTCCCGAGCACGATATGCTCATCTGCGGTCATGTTGACGGCGTATTCCAGACCGGAAACTTCGGTTCCAACGCCAAGGGCAACTTCAAGGTGCTGGATGATTACGGCATCTCTCCCAAGATGTGCATGGAATTCTGGTGCGGCTGGTTCGATGCATGGGGCAACGGCGGTCACAAGACCACTGCGCCCGAGAAGGTTGCCGAGGAATTCGCATACATGCTGGATAACGGCAATGTGAATATCTATATGTTCCACGGCGGCACCAGCTTCGGACTCATGAACGGTGCAAATTACTACGAGTGCCTCACTCCCGACGTAACCTCCTATGATTACGACGCACCCCTTTCCGAGGAAGGCAAGCTGACCGAGAAATACAGGCTCATGAAGGCGGAGATAGAGAAGCGCTTCGGTCCCGTACCGCAGACAGAGATTCCCGAGATTCCCTTCAAGGCATTCGGTGCTGCGGCTGCTGCAGGCAATTTCGATATGCTCGCTGCTGCCAAAAAGCTGCCCTCTGTGCGCAATGTGACTCCCATGTCCATGGAGCGTCTGGGTCAGGATTACGGCTATATACTCTATCATACCGACCTCGTGAACGAATGCGAGATCCGCAAGATACAGCTGACGAACGCCAACGACCGCGCTCATATCTATCTCGACGGTCAGCTGATACTCACCATGTACGATCATGACCTTGAGAAGGCATACGAATTCGAAACTCCCGTGCCCGTACGTCCCGGCGCAAGCCTTGATATACTGGTTGAGAACATGGGCCGCGTAAATTACTCCTATAAGATCGAAATGCAGCGCAAGGGTATCGATGGCGCCGTGGTGATCAATAACCACCTGCGCTACGGCTGGGATATCACCTGCATTGACGAAAAGGCTATGCTGGCGCTGGCAGGCGAAACTCCCGCCGAAAAGGGCAAGTGCGGCGTGTACGACTATACCATCAATCTGGAAGACACTGCCGATACTTACCTCGATATGTCCGGCTTCGGCAAGGGCGTTGTGTATCTGAACGGCTTTACTCTGGGCCGTTTCTGGGATATCGGACCTCAGAAGAGGCTGTATGTTCCCGCACCCCTCATGAAGAAGGGCGAGAATGCGCTGCGTATCATCGAGACGGAAGGACGCATCGGCGATCCCGAATTCATGGATACTCCCGACCTCGGCTGATAAGGAGAAACCGGCATGAAGCGCTACGATTTCACTCCGGATTACAATAATTTGGTGCAGGCTGCGCGGAATATCGTTCCCGAAAGGCTGCCGCTGTATGAGCATCTCGTGGGCGGACGCATACTCACCGAAATACTGGGTGAGAATCCTTATCCGAAGATGAACAGCGAAGACAAGTCAGAACGCGAAGCCGGCTTCAGCGAATACTGGCGATTCTGGCGCACCATGGGTTATGATACGGCTTCCTACGAATGCTGCATCGGCGGCACGCTGCCGGGCAGCGGCGCATTGGGCAATCATGTTGATCCTGTCATCAAGACCCGCGAGGACTTTGAGAAATATCCCTGGGACTCGCTTGAGGACAGATACTTCAAACGATTCGCGCCGCATTTCGAAGCGCTTGCGGCTTCCTGCCCCGAAGGAATGAAGGCAGTAGGCGGCGTGGGCAATGGTATATTCGAATGCGTGCAGGATATCGTGGGCTACATTCCGCTGTGCTTCCTGAAGGAGGACGATCCGGACCTTTATGCCGACCTGTTCAAAAGGATGGGCGATCTGCATGCCGCGATATGGAAGCGGTTCATGCGGGATTATTCGGATGTGTTCTGCGTGCTGCGTTTCGGCGATGATATGGGCTTCAACAGCTCCACGCTGCTTTCCGCAGACGATATCCGCGACCACATACTGCCTCAGTACCGCCGCGTGACCGATATCGTGCATTCCTGCGGCAAGCCCTTCCTGCTGCATTCCTGCGGAAACCTGTTCGGCGTATTCGATGATATTATCGAGAAGGGTAATATCGACGCCAAGCATTCCAACGAGGATATTATCGCTCATTTCTCCGTTTGGGCGGAAAAATACGGTGACCGCATAGGAAACTTCGGCGGAATAGATACCGATGTGCTCTGCAGACACACTCCCGAATTCATACGCGAATACGTGCGCGATTCCATCGAAAGATGCGAAGGTCATGGCGGTATAGCGTTCGGTTCGGGAAACTCCATTCCGGATTATGTACCCACCGAAGGCTACATTGCCATGATAGAAGCCGTGCGCGACATACGCGGAGATAAGGTTATTGGATAATATTTAATATAGAGAGCCCCTGCCTGCCGTCGATTACGGCAGACAGGGGCTCTTTGTCAGTATCCCCAGTAGAGATTATGTATGTCAATGTGTCTTATGGGATCATAGTCCTCTACTGGATTGCGGTCCAGAATAATCGTGTCCAGCAGCGGTGCATTCTCATATAGCTCGGCAAGTGGCGCTACATCTGTTATTTCGCATTCGGACAAATAGAGCAGGCGCATTCCGGTAAGCCCGGCCAGTGGTTTAAGAGCACCTGTTCCGGAGAGAGGATTGCCCTCCAGAATCAGCATATAGAGATTTGTCATTCCGGAGAGTGGCCAGAGATTGCTAATGCTGTTGTTGGATATGAATAGGCATCCAAGATCCAGACCTGCGAGGGGGGAAATATCAGTTATATTGTTGCCTGAAAGATCAAGTGTGAAAAGCGATGGCATCGAGCCGATGTACTTCATGTCATCGTCATCAAGTCCGCATTCGGGAAGCATCAGATTCTCCAGATTGGTGCAGTACTGCAATCCTTCCAGCGTCTCGATGTGACCGCCGTTTTTTATGGTGAGCTCGGTAAGCTCGGCAAGCTTTGCGGGCGTGAGCTTGCCCTGCCAGTTCAGCTCGGCACGGATGGCGGCTTCAAGTACTGCGTCGGGGATGGTGACCTCCATGGTGTCGTAGTCTGCCGGGTCGTCGTAATCTAAAATCACATACTCGGGTTCAGAATAGACCTTTATGAGGCTGAACCTGCCGTCATCGTCGCGTTTCCATGCAATGTATATCTCGCTGTTGTAGCCGAAGTACATTTCACAGAAGGCGGGCTCGTTGTTTTCATCAAATGTTATCTGAATTATGCTGATGCCTGTGTCAGAAGAGTATTCGGCTGCGGCTGCGATGCCTGTATTATACAGTTCTTTCAGCCACGGTTCTGTAGCTTCAATCAGGGTCTGCACATGTTCGTCTTTATTTACTATGGTCGCCATGTATACGGTCAGGGTAGGCATCTCAAAAGGCTCCGTGCCTTCTTCGTGTTTGGTTATGGCGCCGTAGTAAACGCGGCAGGCAGCGTAATTGTCGCGTCCGTTTGATACTACCCAAAAAGTGTTTCCGTCGTCATCGTTGAGCTCATTTACGTAAGTGCAGCCGGGATACAGGTCGTTTATGCCTATGTGGAATGTATCTTCAAGCATCCAGTGGTCTTCCGGCAGCGAACCTTGCGCGATGGGCGGGGTGGTTGATTCCGGCAGCATCTCGGTATATTCCTCGGACGTTGCCTGCATATTCACGGGGGCTGGAGTAGTATCTGTTTCTGTATTTTCGGATGTGGGCGTTGTGTTTACGGTTGGCTGAGACATCACCTGTGGCATTGTTACATTATCGGGTGTGGGAGCAAAGACTGTGCTGATAAATAACAGCGAACATGCTGCGGCAGCGGCTATCACCGCGAAGGGCAATATGTATCTCAGCGGTCTTCTGACGGCGGGCCGGCGCTTTTCTGCGGCGATGATATCGTTCAGCGCCTGCTGCACGCTGTTTTCAAAAGACTTATCGGGCTGACCGATGGCCTTCCTGAAATCATTTTTGTTGAGCATTAAAACACCTCCTCTGAAAGCAGTTCTTTCAGTCGTTTTCTTCCGCGCATGAGTCTGAGCTTCACGGCGCTTATGCCGATGCCAAGTATATCGGCGACCTCGCGCACGCTGTAGCCTTCTATGTAGTGCAGCATGACGGTGATGCGCTGCTTGTCATCCAATGCCTGCAGTGCGTATTTTAGCTCTTCATCACGGCTTGAGTTTTGAAAAGAAGGTTCGGGAATAATGTCAATACTGACGGTTCGCTTGCTCCTTTTCTGAACATCGCGGCATACATTTATGAGTATGCGCACCAGCCATGTGCTGAAATATTCCTCATGGCGCAGTGTGCTGAGTTTTCTCCACGCGCGGAATATGGCTTCCTGTACCGCCTCTTCCCTGTCAGCAGGTGAAGCAAGCTGCATGCAGCATATGCGGTACAGCATGGGAGTCAGTTCGGTAACCCTGCGCGCAAATTCGGTACCTGTCATATGCCCACTCCTTTCATGTTTTTGATGCATCACCTGTTAGACACGGAGGTGTATCGATCGGTTACATAAAAAATCTCCCGTGCCGGTGTTTTTTCGGCACGAGAGATATAAGTGCAGATTACTCTGCGGTGTAGTTGTCGAAATAGCCCTGGATGTATACGATGGGGGTACCCTTATCGCCGGAGCCGGAGGTCAGATCGCACAGAGAACCGATCAGGTCGGTCAGGCGGCGGGGAGTGGTGCCCTGAGAAGCCATGTTGCCAACCAGGCTGGAGCCGTCCTTCTGCTGGATGGCGCCCTTGATGGCGTCGCGCAGTGCTTCGCCGGAGAGGTTGGCGAAATCGTTATCGGCCAGGTACTTCAGCTTCAGTTCGTTGGGAGTGCCCTCCAGACCTGCGGTGTAGGCGGGGGAAACTACCGGGTCAGCCAGTTCCCAGATCTTGCCGACGGGATCCTTGAATGCGCCGTCGCCGTAGACCATAACTTCGATGCACTTGCCGGTCTTCTTCAGGAGGTTTGCCTGAATGTTTTCGACCAGATCCTGACACTCGCGGGGGAAGAGCTTTACCTTATCCTCAGTGGACTTGTTGGAGCCCAGCAGACCGTACTTCTCGTTGCAGCCGCTGCCGTTTACGGGAGCGTTCAGAATATCATCCAGACCGCATACGCGCTCTGCGCCGGCAGCCTTCAGCAGGCGCTTGGTGCGGGCGCGGGTGTGGATATCGCAGCACAGCACATTCTTGGTGTAGTTCAGGATCTTGCGGCAGTCGTTGGCGAAGATGACCTCTACCTCAGCGCCCATTTCGCGGATGAGGTTGGAATAGTACTCAACGTAATCAACGCCGGTGAAGGGATGTACACCGTAGCCGAACAGCTCGCGATACTTTTCGAGGGACAGAACATCGCTGTAGGGATTTACGCCCTTCTCATCCAGCATGTCCAGATCGACCAGATGGTTGCCCACTTCGTCGGAGGGATAGCTCAGCAT
>JAZRPZ010000006.1:0-14290 GCA_045649485.1 Clostridia bacterium | reverse complement strand
GATTTCGGACCCGGGAGCGACGTCGCCGTCAACGGTCAGGAGCTTGACGCCGTTTTCGTCCTCTGCGCACAGCAGCATGCCTTCAGAGAGCTGGCCGGCCATCTTGCGGGGGGCGAAGTTGTTGACCATAACGACGGTCTTGCCAACGAGCTCTTCGGGCTTGTAGTACTTGGCGATGCCGGAGCAGACGGTCTTGGTGACGCCGTTGCCGACATCGAGGGTTTCCTTCAGCAGCTTATCGGACTTTTCGACCTTTTCGCAGGCGATGATCTTGGCTGCGATGAGCTTGATCTTCATAAAATCGTCGAAGGTGGCGATGCCTTCAACGGGCTCGGCTGCCTTCTTCTCGGCCTTCTTTTCCTGCTTCTTCTCCTTCTTTTCGGGAGCGGGAGCTTCAACGGTCTCGCCGCGCTCGGCTGCGATGGCCTCAAGCTCCTTCTTTACATCAACGCGGGGGAAGAGAGCGGCGCCCTTGCATACCTTGGTGCCGGCCTTCAGACCGCCGAACTTCTGAACGGATTCCCAGGTCATGAGAGACTCGTCGGTAACGCCCAGCTGCTCGTAGATCTTTGCGGGAGTGGAGGGCATGGTGGGCTTGATGTATACGGCGATAGCGCGGATGCACTCTGCCAGATAGTACATAACGGTCTGCAGACGGGGCATGGTCTCCTCAGACTTGCAGAGTACCCAAGGCTGGGTGATGTCGATGTAGCGGTTGCAGTCGCCGATCAGCTTCCAGATCTCGGCAAGGGCGGTGGAGAACTGCAGCTCGTTCATTTCCTTTTCAACGATGGCGGGCAGCTCTTCGAAGCGCTTGCGCAGGTTGGTATCGGGCTCTTCTTCTGCGTTGGGTGCGGGCACCTCGCCGCCGAAGTACTTCTCGATCATGGCAACGGTACGGGATACCAGGTTGCCCAGGTCGTTTACCAGGTCGGCATTCATGCGGGTGAGCATGGCCTCGTTGGTGTAGTTGCCGTCAGCGCCGAAGGGCATCTCGCGCATCAGATAATAGCGCAGTGCGTCAACGCCGTAGCGGGCTACGATGGGCTCTGCATATTCGATATTGCCCTTGGACTTGGACATCTTGTCGCCGCCGAACAGCAGCCAGCCGTGACCGAATACCTGCTTGGGCAGCTCCAGACCCAGAGCGTGCAGGAAGATGGGCCAGTAGATGGTGTGGAAACGTACGATCTCCTTGCCTCCGAGGTGTACGTCTGCGGGCCAGTACTTGTTGAACAGGCTCTCGTCATCGGACATGTAGCCCATGGCGGTGATGTAGTTGGTGAGTGCGTCCAGCCATACGTATACAACGTGCTTGGGATCGAAATCTACGGGCACGCCCCACTTGAAGGTGGTACGGGAAACGCACAGATCCTGCAGACCGGGACGCAGGAAGTTGTTCAGCATCTGGTTTGCGCGGGAAGCGGGCTGAATGAAATCGGGATGGGTCTCGATGTAGTCGATGAGCCAGTCGGCATACTTGCTCATGCGGAAGAAGTAGCTCTCCTCATGGGCGATCTCAACGGGACGTCCGCAGTCGGGGCATACCTTTACGCCGTCCTTTTCCACCAGCTGGGAAGCGGTCCAGAAGGACTCGCAGGGAGTGCAGTACATGCCCTCATATTCGCTCTTGTAGATGTCGCCCTGCTCGTAGAACTTCTTGAAGATCTTCTGAACGATCTTCTCGTGGCGCTCATCGGTGGTACGGATGAAATCATCGTATTCGATGTTCATCAGCTTCCACAGTTCCTTGGTCTGGGCAACGATCTTGTCAACGTACTCCTTGGGAGTTACGCCGGCTTCGGCAGCCTTGTTTTCGATCTTCTGACCGTGCTCGTCGGTGCCGGTGAGGAAATAGGCGTCGAAGCCCATCATCTTCTTGAAACGGGTCATGGTGTCGGCGGCTACGGTGGTGTAGGTGTGGCCGATGTGCATGTTGCCCGAGGGATAGTAGATGGGAGTAGTAATGTAATACTTCTGCTTTTCAGACATGACAGTGAGTCCTCCTTGGATAAAAAACACCCCTCGTATCTAACGAGGGGCGCATAATATTCTGCGCGGTACCACCCTTTTTCACCCGATGAACGGGCCTTCGCCGACGGACATGTCGATCGGCTGCGCGTGTAACGGTGCCTGCCGCCGGTGGCTTGCGCAAGCGTTCGCCATCGGAGCTCCGGAGCCATTTTCACCTGCCTGCCCGCCGCCGGTTTTCAGCTGCCCCGGCTCTCTTTGGACGTGCTGCGGTAGGGTACTCTCTCCATCATCGCTTTGATTGATATTATAAGACCGCCGCGAGGCGTTTGTCAAGCGCATCGTGACTGATGTGAAAGTTTTACCGACAGTAAATAGGAAAACCGATGTTTATATGCTATAATGCCATAAACAATAGTACATAAGCGGAGGTTCTTTATGAAGGAAACATTGGCAAACCTCAAAAGAGTATATCAATTCGGTAAGGAATGGAATAAAGCGCTGTTTCTTTCCTGCTTCTTCTCGTTTGCATTTGTTGTGGTACACATCGTCTACCCGGTGTTCACTGCCAGACAGATGACCGCACTTACCGGCGGTATTGCGAAGCAGCTGTTTTTTGCCTCCCTCGTTATCTGCGGCTTTGATATGCTTGGCGCACTGCGAATGTTCATTATCCGCCATAATACGCAGGTATATTTCCGCGGCACGTTCAAGACCCTGCAGCTTACCTGTGCCCGCAGGATACTTGGTATCAGGATAAAGGATTTTGACGATAACACTTCCGGTGTGTTCATCCAGCGCATAAACAACGACTGCGCTGAAATGGCCCATGTGTTTACCGTTGGTACAGGCAACCTGACCGGCATCGTTTCCAGCCTTGGTGTGTTTGTTGCGGTGCTTGTTACCAACTGGCAGACCTTCATCTTCTATGCCGCCGCTTCCACCCTCATCACCATGCTGCACCTCAGGCGCGCCAAGAAGGTTACCGGCAAGGATAAGCTGGTGCGCAAGAGCCAGGAAAACAACACCGGTCTGGTAAGCGAACTGGTGCGCGGCGTGCGCGATATCAAGATGCTGTACGCGGCAAAGCCCTTCGTCAAAGCCATCGAGAAGAGCATCGCAAAGGTTACCGAGCGCATTTACGATATGCGCGGCGAAGAGATGAAGTTCGATCTCATCATCGGCTGTGTTACCGCTGCGGTTGAGCTTGCACTCATCTGCCTGCTTATCTGGCTGTTTACCACCGGCACTGTGAGCGTTGGAGTTGCAGTCGTGCTTTTCTCCTATAAGACCAAGGTAATGACCAACTTCATCGAGAAGGTGGGCAGCTTCGTTGCTCTGCTGAAGAGCTTCAACCTTGCTGCAAGCCGCGTTTATTCTCTCCTGGAAGATGATGAGTTCATCAAGGAGAAGTTCGGCGATAAGCACCTGAACGAGGTATCCGGCGCATTCGAATTCAAGGATGTTGAATTTGGTTACTCCGAAGAGAAGAAGGTGCTGGACGGTATCTCCTTCAAGGTAGAGCCCAACGAAAACGTCGCCTTTGTCGGCAAGAGCGGTGTGGGCAAGACCACTCTGTTCAACCTGCTGAGCAGACTGTATGACGTAAAGAACGGCTCCATTATGATCGACGGCGTGGATGTACGCGAACTGGATGAGGAATCCGTGCGCAGCCATGTGACCACCATTTCCCAGAATCCCTATATATTCCATATGAGCATCCGCGAGAATCTCTGCCTTGTGAAGGATGACCTTACCGAGGAAGAAATGCGCAATGCCTGCAGGCTGGCCTGCATCGACGATTATATCATGTCCCTGCCCGAGGGCTATGATACCGTTGTAGGCGAAGGCGGATATACTCTCTCCGGCGGTCAGCGTCAGAGGCTGGCAATTGCCCGCGCTTTCATCCGCAAGAGCGAGATAATCCTCTTTGACGAGGCCACCAGCGCACTCGATAACGATACCCAGAGCAAGATCCAGCAGGCTATCGATAACCTGAAGAAGGACAGCACCATTCTCATGATAGCCCACAGGCTCTCCACCGTTATCGGCTGCGACCGTATCTACTTCATCGATGAAGGCCGCGTTGCAGACTGCGGCAGCCATAATGAGCTGATCGAACGCTGCGAAGCCTACAGGAATCTTTATGAATCCGAAATGACCGCATGATGCAAAAATACCCGATATCCGTGAGATATCGGGTATTTTTTGTTTACATTATGGGGGATGGGTGCTATAATGTAGTCAACTAATACACTAAAGTGGAGGTTTTCTTTTATGAATTGGGATCTTTCCAAGCTGTACAAGAACGGCTTTGAAGACGAAAAGTTTATTTCTGACCTTAATTCCATCGAGGGCATCTATGCCGGTCTCGTAAAGCGCGCAGGTGAGCTCACCGGTCCCGCAGACCTTGCAGCCCTCATTACCGATGCTACCGAAGCACAGAAGATCTTCGGCGATATCATGCAGCTCGTCAGCCTGACCAGCTCTGCAAACGTATATGACGAAAACGCCAACAAGCTGCGCGATAAGCTGATGGTGATCGGCATGGGCCCCAGCAAGATGATGAGCCGCATCAGCCGCTTCATGGCCGATAAGGATGTTGAAGAGTACGCCGCAGCCGATGAGGTGCTGGCAGCTCACAAGTATCTGCTGACCCGCATGAAGAGGGATGCTTCTCACGTTGTTGCTCCCGAACTGGAAGAGACCGTAATGCGCCTGCAGATGACCGGCGGCCGTGCATTCTCCACCCTGCGCGACCAGCTTGACGCAGGTCTGCTGATCGAATTCGACGGCGAACAGAAGCCCCTGTCCGCGATCCGCGGCCTGGCAAATTCTGCCGACGCCGACATCCGCCGCCGTGCATATGAGGCTGAGATAGCCGCATATCCCCGCATCGAAACTCCCATGGCAGCCTGCCTGAACTCCATCAAGGGCGAGGCTCTGACCATGATCAAGCTGAAGAACTTTGATTCCGTACTGGATACCGCCATTGACGGCGCCCGTATGGATAAGGAAACCCTGGACGCTCTCATTCAGGCAATGTATGAGTCCCTGCCCGTATTCCGCAAGTTCTTCCGCGCCAAGGCAAAGAAGCTGGGCTACGAAGGCGGCCTGAAGTTCTATGATATCTTTGCTCCCGTTGGTTCCTCCGTACGCGAGTATACCATCGAGGAAGCCCGCGCTCTGCTGGTAGAAGTATTCTCCAAGTACAGCGACAAGATGGCCAAGTTCATCGACAACGCTTTCGAAGACAAGTGGATCGATGTATATCCCCGCGCAGGCAAGGTCGGCGGTGCATTCTGCTCCGGCGGCAATTCCAAGGGCATCAGCTATGTGCTGACCAACTTCGACGGTTCTCTGGCTGCGGTAGGCACTCTGGCTCACGAACTGGGCCATGCATATCACAACGACTGCACCAAGTCCAACCCCACCATGATGCGCGGCTATCCCATGCCTCTGGCTGAGACCGCTTCCATCTTCAATGAGACCATGATGACCAACACTCTTTTGAAGACCGCTGATGCCGAGACCCGCGTTACCCTGCTGGACCAGCAGATCACCGACGCTGCACAGGTCATCGTTGATATCCTGAGCCGCTTCATCTTCGAATCCGAAGTTGTTGACCGCCGTGCGGATCATGCTCTGACTCCCGCCGAAATGTGCGAGATCATGCTGGATGCACAGAAGAAGACCTACGGCGACGGCCTTGATCCCGAATACATGCACAAGTACATGTGGGCATGCAAGAGCCACTACTATTCCACCGGCAGGCACTTCTACAACTTCCCCTATGCATTCGGTCTGCTGTTCGGTCTGGGCGTATATGCTCTGTATCTGGAAAAGGGCGAGGAGTTCATCCCCATGTACGATGAACTGCTGAAGAACACCAGCTTGGGCGATGTCCGCGATGTCGCCGCAAGCGTCGGTATCGACGTTGCAGACGTCAATTTCTGGCGCAAGTCCATCTCCGTTCTGGAAGCACGCATCAAGGAATTTGATGAAATTTGAGGCAATTTTGCGTCACCACACTAACTTTCCTATTTTGCCACACTTTCTTAACTTATGGCAGCAGACATTTTGATATAATTTGTTTACTGACAGAAAGAAAACAGGAGTGACGGCCAATGAATAAGCATACTAACCAGGAAGTCCGTGACCTGCTCGAAAAAGAATCTCCGAAGAATATAGTTGTATCTTTCCTGCTGGCAATGATGTTTGCCGTTTCCGCAGGCTTGGCCGCTATTGCATATTCCGAGACGCTTCTTAATTTTGCGCTTCAGCTTATCTACTCCAGCAATCTTGAGGCTGCGCAGTATGTTGGCTTCAAGCGTGTTACCCAGATCACTTCTCTGACCACCATGTGCCTTGGCTGGCTCATTGCTTTCATGGTTGTGTGGCACAAGATCGAAAGAAAGCCCTCTATGGCTACCCGCATCAAGTACGGTGTTACCGCCATCGTTATTGCGCTGGCTATCTTCGGTGCTTTCGAACTCGTAAATTATGTATTCCTTGGCGACTGGCTGCGCCTCAACGGCGGCATCCTGCTGAGCTGATATATACAAAAGAACCCCGGAATCGTACATTCCGGGGTTCTTTTGTATTGTATGGGCATATATATATCTGTGGTCATGAAAGATGCATGTCAGCATGCAGGGTGACCGTCTGTAAATTGATTTGTCTTTTGTGACAGAGTATTGCAATGTGAAGTAAAAATGGTTATAATCTTTATTGTAATTTGCAAGGAGGTATAACTGTATGTCCAAAGCAGAGAAAAAGCAGCGCAAACAGTATCCGGACCGTGACGAACGTATTGCCATGGCGGATGCAAAAATTGAACAGCTTGAAAAACTGAACGCCGAACGCCGTGAGCTTATAGAAAAAACCGAAGCCAAGCTGAATGAGCGTAAGGCAGCCCTTGCCAAGAGCGAGGAGATGCTCAAAAAGGTATACAGCCGCCGCGCAAAGCTGCTGGCTGCAAAAGAGCGTCCCGAAGCCGGAACCGAAGCAGCACGCAAACTCAAGGCTGCCGAAAAAGCCCAGCTGGATCAGCTGAAGGCACTGCTCAGGTCCAAGGGAATGACTATGGATGATATAATCAATTCTCTGGAATGAAAAATTTTAAACCGCTGTACGGCGGGAAAATGCCCCCTGCGGCTGCCCGACCGGCGGCACAGGGGGTTTTTATTTATGAACGTATTTGATACCCATTGCCATATTTCGCTGCATCATTTTGAAGAGGATCGCGCCGAAGTCATCGCCCGCATGCGCGAGGCGGGCGTAATGCGCGCAACGATTGCCGTGGATTCCACAGAAGATGTGCCCTTTGCCATTGAACTTTGCGAAAAGCACGACTTCCTTTATTTTGTGGCGGGAGTGCATCCTCATAACGCCATCAAATATACGGATGAGGCGGAGAAGATAACCATCGAAGCGGCAAAGCATCCCAAATTCTGCTGTGTGGGCGAGATCGGTCTGGATTATCATTATGATCTTTCTCCCCGCGAGACTCAGCGCGAGGTGTTTGAACGTCAGCTCGATCTTGCATGCGATCTGGGCAAGCCTGTGCAGCTTCACATACGCGATGCGCACGGCGAATGCATGGATATGCTCAGGGAACGCGCTGCGCGCGGACGCATGCCCGGCGGCATAATGCACTGCTTTACCGGCAGCTGGGAGTGCGCGAAGGTATATCTTGATCTGGGACTGTACGTATCTCTTTCCGGCGCAGTAACGTTCAAAAACGCCCCCAAACTGACTGAAGTGGCGCAGAACATGCCCATCGACAGGCTGCTTGTGGAGACCGACTGTCCGTTCATGACTCCTGTGCCTCTGCGCGGCAAGCGCAATGAGCCCGCATATACTGTTTATACCGTGAACAAGATCGCGGAGATACGCGGTATGGATCCGGAGGAACTTGCCGAGATAACCACAAACAATGCGCTGAGGGCATTTGGCATCTCAGGCTGAGCTGAATGATATAATTGCACCGTGATGTATAGTTTGTCATTTAAAATTACAGTTTGATTGACAAATGTACATTATGGTGCTATTATTTTGCCCAAGGGTCAAGACCCACAATTATTCAGGGGGACGATTACATGCAGTATATTGCTCAGCTCAAGACCAACAGGGGACTTATCAAGTTTATTCTTCTGAACCTGATCACTTTGGGTATCTATGGTCTGGTATTCTATTCCAACATCTCCACCGACATCAACACCATCGCAAGCCGTTATGATGGCAAGAAGACCATGCACTACTGCCTGCTGTTCTTCATCATCGCTCCCATCACTCTGGGTATCGGCGCGATCGTCTGGTTCCACAGGATCTGTGCACGTATCGGTGCAGAACTCAACCGCCGCGGCATCGGCTATTCCTTTGGCGCCGGTTCCTTCTGGGGCTGGTTCGTTCTGGGCAGCATGATCTTTGTAGGTCCCTTCATTTTCATGCACAAGCTGTGCAAGTCCATGAACCTGCTGTCTGCTGACTACAACGTAAGAGGCTGATGACCAGCAAAAAACAACTCCGCATTCTCAAGTGAGAGCGGAGTTGTTTTTTTGTTTTTTAGTTTGCGTCACCGGCGTTTTCGGTCTCGTCGGGAGTGGTCTCTGCGGTGGCTTCTTCGGTCACTGTGGAATCGTCGGCAGCTTCTGCATCAACAGGTGCTTCCATGGTGGGATCGGCTTCCATAGTGGCCTCAACGGTAGCCTCGGCAGTGGCGGGAGCCATGGTGGGTGTTTCGGTTACGACTTCATTGTCGCCGGAGCAGCCGATAGCGAAAACAGATACCATGACCAGGGAGAGGATGAAAATAAGAGACTTCTTCATTACAACTACCTCCTGTGGGCTGTGCCCTTAATGACATGAGATAGTATATCCGTAACCCGGGACAATTATTACCATGGATTCAAATGACAAACGGAAAATTTATGCTAAGCATCACAGCGGTTTCTTTTCGGGCATTCCGGCTCTGCGGGGATACTGAGCGGGAGTTTCGGCCACCTTGTCGATGTAGACCAGCATATGATTCCAGTCTCTGCCGGGGATATCGGCGCTTTTTGCTTCGCGTACTGCGCCGCCCAGCTTCTCAAAGGCATTTGCTGCCTGCGCAGCCTCTTCCTGCCAGATGGGGCCCTTGTATGCTATCATCTGTCCGCCTACGCGCACAAGGGGCAGGGAAAGCTCGGCCAGTATATTAAGTGCGGCAACGGCGCGGGAGGTAACGATATCGAAGCTTTCACGGAGCTCGGGCTTTTTGCCTGCATCTTCGCAGCGGAAATGCACCGCATGGGCGTTGAGACCGAGGGCCTTGATAACGTCATTCAGGAACTTGACGCGCTTGTCCAGTGCGTCAATGAGGGTAATACGGACATCGGGCAGCATTATTGCCAGCGGGATGCCGGGGAAGCCTGCGCCGCTGCCTACGTCGGCAAGGGTCTGAGTGCCGGCTGGCAGTCCGTATATGAGGGGCGTGATGGAGTCCAGATAATTGCGGGCCACGGCTTCTTCAATGTCGTCGGGCACACGGGTAAGGTTCATGGTCTTGTTGACTTCGGTGAGCATCCTGTGGTATTCGCAGAATTTTTCAGCCTGTTCGGCGCTCATTTCAATGCCCATGAGACCTGCGTTTTTTATAAGAATATCGCGCATGTTGCCTCCGTTATTTTGATTCCTGTTCGCGGCGCAGTTTTTCCAGCCATATCATCATTACGCTGATGTCGCCGGGGGATACGCCGGGGATACGCGCTGCCTGACCGAGAGAAACGGGCTGCTGACGGGTGAGCTTCTGACGCGCCTCGATGCGCAGACCGGAAAGCTCGTTGTAGTCCATGCCCTGAGGCAGCAGCATTTCCTCCATGCGGCGGAATTTCTTTTCTTCGGACTGCTGGCGGTGGATGTAACCTTCGTATTTGACCTCAGTCTCCACCTGTGCGCGCAGCATGTGGGAAAGCTCCGGCAGGGTAGGATCGCTTTCGCGGAGATCTTCGTAGGATATCTCCGGGCGGCGCAGCTTTTCGGTGAGCTTGTGCTTTGCCACGGTGGCGATGGCTGCGTCGGTATCGTCCCTGCGTCTGCGGGTGGAGTCATAGCGCTCCTGAGTGGCAAGACCTGCGTTGAATGCGCGCTCGGTAAGGCGGAAATCAGCGTTGTCCTGCCTGAGCAGCAGACGGTATTCGGCGCGGGAGGTCATCATGCGGTAGGGCTCGTCGGTGCCCTTGGTGACAAGATCGTCCACAAGCACGCCGATGTAGCCTTCGCTGCGGCCGATGGTCATGGGTGCTTCGTTCTTAAGATAAAGCGCGGCGTTGATGCCTGCGTAGATGCCCTGTGCGGCGGCTTCCTCGTATCCGGAGGTGCCGTTTATCTGACCTGCCATGTACAGGCCCTGCACCTTTCTGGAACCGAGGGTATTGGTAAGACCGGTGGGGTCGATGCAGTCATATTCGATGGCGTAGGCAAGGCGCAGCAGCTCGGCATTTTCAAGGCCGGGTATGGATGCATAAATCTCGCGCTGCACATCTTCGGGCATGGAAGTGGAAACGCCCTGAGCGTACCATTCCACGGTGTAGAGACCTTCGGGCTCCATAAATATGGGGTGACGATCCTTGTCCTTGAAGCGTACCACCTTATCCTCGATGGAGGGACAGTAGCGCGCGCCGGTGCCGTTGATGTTGCCGGAATACATGGGCGCGCGGTGGATATTGTCGAGGATTATCTTGTGGGTCTCGGGGGTGGTATAGGTGAGATAGCAAACGGAGGTGTTTTTGAGGGTGGAAGGATCGGTCATGAAGCTCATGGGGGTGATGGGGTCGTCGCCGTACTGCACGCTCATCTTGGAAAAATCGATGGTGCGTCCGTCGAGACGGGCAGGAGTGCCGGTCTTGAAGCGGCGCAGATCAAAACCCAGATCCATCAGATTCTGAGTAAGCGCGTTTGCGGCCATGAGTCCCTGAGGACCGCCGTTCCAGGAGCATTCGCCGATTATAATGCGGCTGTTCAGATATACGCCGGAACAGACGATTGCGGCGCGGCATTCGATGTGCGCACCGGTGGTGGTCTTTACACCGTATACCTGTCCGTTGCGGGTGAGTATCTCGCGGGCTTCGGCCTGACGGAGATACAGATTTTCGCATTCGTCCACAGCTTTGCGCATGCGCAGCTGATAGGCTTTTTTATCAGCCTGCACGCGCAGCGAATGCACTGCGGGGCCTTTGGCGGTATTCAGCATGCGGGACTGAAGGAAAACTTCATCTGCGGCAAGACCCATTTCGCCGCCGAGGGCGTCTACTTCGCGCACAAGGTGTCCCTTTGCGGTGCCGCCGATGGAGGGATTGCAGGGCATCATTGCCAGCGAATCCAGATTAAGAGTAAGCAGCAGTGTTTTCCAGCCCATGCGGGCGCACGCAAGTGCAGCCTCGCAGCCGGCATGGCCTGCGCCGATAACTACAACATCAAATCTATCCATAAACTACCTTCCCGGTATGATATCAGATAAGAGGCCAGCCCAGCAGATGTTCCACATCCTCGCGGGTTATTCGGGCGGCGGGGAACATGGCGGCGTTTGCAGCGCCTGCGGCGCAGGCGATGGAGAGCGCCGTCTGAGGCGGGCAGCCGCGCATGGCGGCATAGATGAATCCTGCAACGAAGCTGTCGCCGGAGCCTACGGGATTTATGGTCGCCACGCGGGGAGAGGGGCAGTATTCCTCAAAATTCTGTCCGGCCCACATGCAGCCTGCTTTGCCCATGGAAGCCAGTACTCCGCCCACGCCCTGCTGCATCAGTGTACCCGCTGCAAGCGAAGGATCGTCCTTGATGCCGGTGAGGGAAAAAAGTTCATCTTCATTGGGCTTGATAAGGTCGGGACACGCGGCCGCGCCTTTGATAAGTGCGGGACCGTTGGAATCCAGCAGTACCTTTACGCCCATTCCGTGTGCGCGTTCAATGATTCCGGGTACGCGTGCCGCGGCTGCTTCGCAGCTTGCGGAACCGCATATTGCCAGCAGTTCAGCACCGGGCAGATGCGCAAACAGCGCATTCTCAAGTGCGTCAAGTTCCGCTTCGGAATATTCTCCGCCGCGTACGTAATCCACTTTCTGCTCGTGATCATGTCTGCGCACGAAGGTATCTATCACACGGGTAGGAACGGATGTCTCAACTGCAGCGAGAGTTATGCCTTCGTCTGCGGCGAGGGCACGGAAAAGCTGCCCGGTCTCGCCGCCCAAAGGGCATACGGCGATGGCCGAAGCGCCAAGATTGCCCAGCACGCGGGCAACGTTTATTCCCTTGCCGCCGGTCTGCTGTTCGGTGAGATAAGGCGTGCTGCCATGCTCTTCCACCCAAAGAGTCCGGTCGATGCAGGGGTTCAGTGTAAGTGTAATAATGCTCATGATAACAATTATACATTACGCATGGTTATGGGGTAAGCATATTTCAAAATTTTACGAGAAAACGCAGCCGGGTCGGTGCCCGGCTGCGTATCATTTATGTTTATTTCAGATTGATGTCTTCATCGAAGCGGTCGTTCAGTACATTGCGGACCTTTGTCATTGCACTGCTCATGCGCTCGTGAGCATCCGCGGTAGAATGACCGGTAGAAAATGCGGCTTCATATTCTTCAAGGGCCAGTTCGATGTCCTTGATGAGCGCTGCATCGAAAATAGCAAATTCTTCGCCGAAGGCGGTGGCCATGGCATTGTTCAATACCTGCAGCTGGGAAAAATAGTGCCGCATGTTGGGGATTATTTCGCCTTCGATATCGGCGCCCGCAAGATCGATCTTGTCGAATTCCAGCAGCATCATATTGGCGCTGCCGTACAGAGTCTGTGCCACGGCATTGCACGATTCTGCATATTTTTGCTGTATATCCGATGTATTGGATGTGGATATACATGCCCATACAAACAGGATCACAATAAGAACTGCCAGCGATATTTTGCTTATTAATCGCCAATTAAGCTGCTGCAGCGCGGCTACTTTTTCATGCAAGCTTTCCATTCAGATCTGCCCTCCCAAAGTATATTGATTTGTATATTCAGCATGCGCTGAATGTATATACATTGAATATGCACTTAAAATATACGACAAATCACTTCCGAATCCTGCCGTTGATTTTGAAATAAATGTATATATACAAGGTATATTCGCAATGTTTATAACTTATTTTATGCAATGGGTCATATTTCCAGAACCAATTGAAAAAATTATTGTCACAATCAGACGTGTTGTGTATTTAGGCGGCTAATGGTATAATGTTATCAAAGGAGATGAAGACAAATGAGATATCGTGATTTCCTCGGCAGAAAGACCTCTGTCATATGTATGGGTTCCGTTCCTCTCGGAATGGAGTTTTCGCAGCGCCAGACCAATGAATTCCTTGATGCGTATGTGGCGCTCGGCGGCAACTTTATAGACACGGCCAGAGTATACGGCGATTTTGCCGGCGGAGTTTGCGGAATTTCCGAACGCGCTATAGGCAACTGGATGGCGGCAAGGGGAAACCGTGATCAGCTTGTGATCGGCACAAAGGGCGGACATCCGCTGCTCAGCAGCATGAACGTAGGCCGTCTTGACCGTGACAATCTTACCAGCGATATCTACGAAAGCCTGAACGATCTGATGATCGATCAGCTGGATATATACTGGCTGCACAGAGACGATGTGACCCGTCCTGTGGGAGACATACTGGAAACGCTGAACATGTTTATAGACGACGGACTTACCCGTGCCATAGGCGTGTCCAACTGGTCCACCGCTCGTATCCGCGAAGCAAATGAGTATGCAAAGGCTCACGGAATGGTGGGCTTCAGCGCAAACCAGCCCCAGTTCTCACTGGCAAGGCAGGATCTGGTGGAAGATCCCACGCTGTGCCAGATGGATCCCGAAATGTACGCTTTCCATGCGGAGACCGGTATGCCCTGCGTACCCTTCTCTTCTCAGGCAAAGGGATTCTTTATCAAATATCATGACAATGGTCCCGATTCCATGCCCGATAAGGCAAAGCGTCGTTTCCTGACCGATTACAATATGAATATCTACGATAAGCTGGTAAAACTTTCGGCAGAGACCGGTTATTCCGTAGGCGCGTTGAGCCTTGCTTATCTTACCTGCAACAAGTTCGATATCTTCCCCATTGTAGGCGTAAGCAAGATGTCTCAGGTCGAAGCTCTCAGAGAAGCCGGAGATGCGCTTATTACCGTTGAACAGGCTGTTGAACTCAGAGATCTCTGATGAAATAAGCCAAAGCAAAAACAGCCCCTGCTCCGCGTACGCGGAGCAGGGGCTGTTTTTGCTTTGGCTTATTTCATCAGAGATCTCT
>JAZRPZ010000005.1:0-5169 GCA_045649485.1 Clostridia bacterium | reverse complement strand
GCTTGCCGACATTGGGATACATATCTATCCAGCGGTTGTCGAAGCCTTCCTTCAGGATCGCGCGGTACTCATCGCCCAGAGGAGCAAGGCCTTCGTAGATGGTCTGCTTTGCCTCGTCGGGAGTGATCTCCTTCTCGTAATCGGGCACCAGCGGCACATATGCATCGTAGAAATGGAGCTCATCCACGCCCAGCAGCTTCTTGCGCAGGCGTACATAGCGATGCAGCTTGTCCATGTTCTTATGCACGGTGTCGATGAGGTTCAGATATACGGAGGTGGGTACATTGGTCACATCCAGCGCCGCGGTCATGGGGTCGGGATACTTGCGGGCATCGGAATAGAACTTCAGCTGCTTTACCTGAGAGCCCAGCATGGCTGCGGTGGTGTTGCGGAAATTGCCGAGGGTGTTGTACATGCTCTCATAGGCATTTTTGCGCAGCACGCGGTCGGAAGACTCAAGGCACTTGATGAGGGTGCCGGAAGATACGGGATGCATAACGCCGTTGGAATCTGCAGCATCGGGGAACTTGATATCGGCGTTGTTGAACATGCCGAAGATCTTGTTGGGTGCGCCTGCCATTTCGCCTGCGGCGGCCAGCAGCTTCTCTTCTGCGGGAGAGAGTACGTGCTCGCGGCGGCGGCGTACGTTGTCCAGATAGCGCTTGAACTTCAGAAGCTCGGGCACTTCGGCGTAGAACTTTTCAAGGGTCTCATCCGGGATAGCCATAAGCTCGGGAGTTTCGAAGGCAGTTGCGGCGGAAAGCTGCACGCGTACTGCGGAGAACTTTGCGCTCATTGCCTGATATTCGCCTACGCGGGTATCCTGGTCGGCCTTGCGCATGCAGTAGCTGGCGATGTTGCCTACAAGGATGGTGAGTTCTTCCTTATCCTTGAAGAACCTGAGCAGGGTGTTTGCATCGCTGCCCAGCTTGCCGGCATATGCCGCAGCCTGCACAGCAACGCCCTTCAGCTTTTCAAGATCCGCATACCAAAGCTCGTCGGATGCATACAGATCTTCTACCGCCCAGGTATCCTTTACGTCTATTTCGCTTCTCTCGGGAATGCGCATGGGTTTATTGCTCATAGTAATAACCTCCGGGTCGTTAATATTTGTAAACATTATAACACAGCACTCCCATAAATCAACCCATCAAAATATATTGATATTGAATATTAAGTCGATTGGTGATAAAATAGTAGCATGAAATAAAATGCATATGGAATGCCCATACGGCGCATTCCTTTTCAGAAGGAGGATACATAAAATGGATTACAAGAAGCTGCAGAACGGCAGTGACATCCGCGGCGTCGCTCTGGAAGGCATCGAAGGTCAGCACATCAATCTTACCGAAGAAGCAACCCGTGATATCGCCCGTGGTTTCGCTCTCTGGCTCGTAAAGAAGACCGGCAAGAACGACCTGCGCGTAGCAGTCGGCCGCGATTCCCGTCTCTCCGGCGAACAGCTGGGCGCATGGCTGTGCGACGCTATGGTAGCCGCAGGCCTGAACGTTACCGATTTCGGCATGGCCTCCACCCCCGCTATGTTCATGTCCACCGTTACCGAGGGATATGAGTTCGACGGTTCCGTTATGATCACCGCCAGCCATCTGCCCTTCAACCGCAACGGCTTCAAGTTCTTCACCGCACAGGGCGGTCTGGAATCCGCTGATATCAAGCAGATCCTGGCCTATGCCGGCGATACCGAAGTTACCGGTCTGCCCGCAGGCACCCTGGTAAAGGGCGAATTCATGGATACCTACGCAGCTATCCTGGCAAACAAGATCCGCAAGGCCACCGGCGAGGACAAGCCCCTGGAAGGCTACCGCATCGTTGTTGACGCAGGCAACGGCGCAGGCGGCTTCTATGTAGACAAGGTACTGAAGCCCCTGGGTGCCAACACCGAAGGCAGCCGCTATCTGGATCCCGACGGAAGCTTCCCCAACCACATCCCCAATCCCGAGGATAAGAAGGCCATGGAAGCCATCACCGAGGCTGTAAACACCGCCAAGGCCGATCTGGGCATCATCTTCGATACCGACGTTGACCGCGCAGGCGCAGTTCTCTCCGACGGCAGCGAGCTGAACCGCAACCGCATCATCGCCATGCTCTCCGCCATCCTGCTGCGCGAGTATCCCGGCACCACCATCGTTACCGACTCCATCACCTCCACCGGCCTGGCCAAGTTCATCGCCGAAAAGGGCGGCGTACACCATCGCTTCAAGAGAGGCTACCGCAACGTTATCAATGAGTCCATCCGCCTGAACAATGCAGGTCAGGACAGCCAGCTGGCCATCGAAACCTCCGGCCACGGCGCCCTGAAGGAGAACTACTTCCTGGATGACGGCGCATATCTGGTAACCAAGCTGCTGATCGAACTGGCACGCGCCAAGAAGAACGGCTACACTCTGGAAAGCCTCATCGAGTCCCTCGAGGAGCCCGCAGAGTCCGTTGAGTTCCGCATGAACATCGCCCTTGACGAGTTCAAGCCCTACGGTCTGGAAGTAATCGAGAAGCTCACCGCCTATGCCGAAGCAAAGGAAGGCTGGACTCTCGCTCCCAGCAACTACGAAGGCGTTCGCGTTGACCTGGACGAAAACCACGGCAACGGCTGGTTCCTGCTGCGTCTGTCCCTGCACGATCCCCTCATGCCCCTGAACATCGAATCCGCAGAAGTCGGCGGCACCAAGAAGATCGCTGCCGAACTGGCAGGCTTCATCGCAGAATGCGACAAGCTGGTTGCCGATTCCTTCATGGCATACGCAAAGTAATTCAAACCAAACATATTCAAACGCCCGTATCCTCATAAGATACGGGCGTTAATAAAAGGAGAGCTCATCATGTCCAACTCCATTCCCCGCAGCGAATATCCCCGCCCGCAGTTTTCCCGTCCTTCCTGGATGAATCTGAACGGTCAGTGGCAGTTTGAAATAGACCACGGCGCATCCGGACGTGCCCGCGGTCTCGCAGAGAAAGAAACCCTTGCACAGACCATCACCGTACCCTTCTGCCCCGAAAGCGAGCTTTCCGGCATAAACAACAAGGATTTCATGGCCGCCGTATGGTATCGCCGCACCTTCACCCTGCCCACAGAAGCTGCAGACCAGCGCGTATTCCTGCACTTCGGCGCAGTGGATTACAAGTGCGAAGCATGGGTAAACGGCATCTCCGTTGGCACCCACGAAGGCGGCTACGTTTCCTTCTCCTTTGAGATAACCTCTGCCCTGAAGAAAGGCGAAAACACCATCGTAGTGTGCGCCGATGACGACCTGCGCGGCGGACGTCAGCCTTACGGCAAGCAGAGCGCCAAATACCATTCCCACGGCTGCAGCTATACCCGCACCACCGGTATCTGGCAGACCGTATGGCTTGAGTGGGTACCCCAGACCTTCATCCGCTCCACCCGCATGATTCCCGATGCGACCAACGGCAGCGTATATATCGAAGCCGCCATCGACGGAAACGCCAAGGGCATGAGATTCCACGCCGGCGCAATGTTCGGCGATACTTTCCAGGGCTGCGCCTGGGCAGATGTTGACGGCAACACCGCCAAAGTTACCATGAAGGTGGAAGACATCCATCTGTGGACCGCAGGCGAAGGCAACCTCTACGACCTTGAGCTGAAGCTCATGGACGGCGAGAACACCGTTGACACCGCTTACAGCTACTTCGCGCTGCGCACCATCTCCTTTGACGGCAAGAAGTGCCTCATCAACGGCAAGCCTGTATTCCAGCGTCTGGTGCTGGACCAGGGCTTCTATCCCGACGGAATCTACACTGCACCCTCCGACGAGGCACTGCGCGGCGATATCGAGCTTTCCATGGCTATGGGCTTCAACGGCGCACGCCTGCATCAGAAGGTATTCGAGCAGCGCTTCCTGTACTGGGCAGATAAGCTGGGCTACCTGTGCTGGGGCGAAATGGCAAACTGGGGCATCGACCCTGCAAAGCCCCACTCCTGCAACATCTTCCTGCGCGAGTGGATGGAAGTCGTTCAGCGCGATTTCAATGCGCCCTCCATCATCGGCTGGTGTCCCTATAACGAAGTATGGGGCGAATCCGGCGACGGTCTCAGGGAAATGACCCTGCAGATGACCTATCGTGTCACCAAGGCAATGGATACCACCCGTCCCGTTATCGACGTAAGCGGCGGCCTCCACTGCGGCGAAACCGATATTTTCGACACCCACGATTACGAGCAGAGCCCCGAGATATATGAGAAGCGCTACGCTCCCGGTGCAGAGCTCTACGATCAGTTCGCCGGCAAGCACGTTGGCTACGACGGCAAAAAGCCCATGTTCGTCAGCGAATACGGCGGAATCGGCTGGTCTGTTGCAGACACCGGCTGGAGCTACGGCAACGCACCCAAGACCGGCGAGGAGTTCATCGATCGCTATACCCGCCTCACCGCAGCGCTGCTGAACAACCCCGAGCACATGGGCTTCTGCTATACCCAGCTCACCGACGTAGAGCAGGAACAGAACGGTCTGTACACCTATGACCGCAAGCCCAAGTTCCCTGCCGAATATTTCCGCGCCGCAAACATGAAAAAAGCAGCAATCGAGGAATAAAACGTCGTCTTCTTTACACGAAATTTCAAGAATTAATGAAAGTTTGTTTTTACATCGGGGCAAACTTGATGTATAATATTTTAGTAATGGCATTGTTTGTGATTACCGCAAAACCAAGTCAGATTAGGAGTGGTTATCTATGAGTAGAATGGTCGGTACTGTTTCTATGGGACTTCGCGCCCCCATCATCCGCGAAGGCGATGATCTGGTTGAAATCGTAACCCAGTCCATTCTGGACGCAATGAAGGAAGACGGACTGGCTCCCCGCGACCGTGACGTTGTAGCTATGACCGAAGCTATCGTAGCACGTGCACAGGGCAACTACGCCAGCGTTGACAATATCGCCGAAGACGTACGCGCCAAGCTTGGCGGTGAGACCGTCGGCGTCATTTTCCCCATCCTCAGCCGTAACCGCTTTGCTATCTGCCTGCGCGGCATCGCCAAGGGCGCAAAGAAGATCGTTCTCATGCTGAGCTATCCCTCCGACGAAGTGGGCAACCATCTGGTCGATCTGGACATGCTGGATGAGAAGGGCGTAAATCCCTACAGCGATGTTCTGTCCCTCGAAAAGTATCGCGAGCTGTTCGGCTACGGTGTACAT
>JAZRPZ010000004.1:0-80852 GCA_045649485.1 Clostridia bacterium | reverse complement strand
TATATTACCGGATTTTGCAATTAACTTTCCTAATTCCCTAGCAAAATTCAAAGCATCATCACTATATTTTAAATCAGCAGCTGAACCCATTATTCCTATTTTGTCCACTTCGATGTCCTTCAGGCAGTAGCCGGAAGCCTTGATGGCCATCATGCCGTCAGCCAGCTTAGCGGAGGTGTTGCCGCCGCCGCCCTGTACGTAGTCAGCGCGTGCGCCAACGGAACCGGAAACACGGGTGAACTGATCGAGAACTTCGCGGTTGGTCTCAAAGAAATTGCTCATTGGATGTTTTCCTCCATTCACATTTTTCGTATTCAAAGAGCCGTTTTCAGGCTGCATCTTTGCAATGCAGAAGTGTATGTTCTTGCCGCGGGAAGCGTAAAGCGCCTCATGCTCGGTCACGTAATTGGGAGTGAAGCCCGATGCGTGCAGGTCGTCGGTAAGATAGGTTATCTCAAAACCACACTCGGCAAAGTATTCCTTCGAAGCTTCGAAGAGTACGTCGTTGTCGGTCTTGAACCAAATCTCGCCGCCGTCGGCAAGAAAATCACGATACTGGATAAGCTGCCTCGGATGGGTCAGTCTGCGCTTGTGGTGCTTGCTGCGCTCATCCCAGGGATTGGGGAAGTTGATGTATATGCGTTCGATACGGTCTTCCTTTGAGAAGGTATCGTGAATGTATTCGGCATTCACCGCAGAAAACAGAAGGTTCTTTACCGGCTCACCGGCATATTCCTTGTTCACATTGCGGATGGAAACCGCCAATACATGGCGCACTTCATCGATGGCGATCAGGTTGATGTGCTGATTTTCGTGAGCCATCTTGGAGGTGCCTACGCACTTGCCGCAGCCTATCTCGAGATAAATGGGCTGCTCTTTTTCAAAAAGAGTGGGCCACTTTCCGCGATGGGTGGAAGGCAGATTTATGAGATACGGGCAATTGTCCAGCTCGGGCTCAGTCCAGGCCTTTCTCCTCATTCGCATACGGGTCGGATCTCCTTTTGTACATAAACATTCCACTTTAATATATTATATCATTATGAATTGTTATGCTGCAAGTGCTTATTTGAAAATCATATTTTAACTACTTCAACGCTTTCTACGCCGTAGTATTCAAATAGCTTTACTGCATCTTCCGTTATTATTTCACCTGACACTGCAATCGGTATTGCGGGCGGACATGCCACAGTGGGCGCAGCACATATTCTGCCGAGTGAATCTTTCGCGGATACTGTCTCATGTGCGGAGAAGAAAGCCTCGCGTACACTCATGACTGATTTTCCGGCGGCGCGGGGAAGGGGCATCCGCTCCGCAGAAGTATTCGCAGGAATGCCTAAGGCGGGAAGTACGGCATGAATGTCGTCGGATGTGTTTTCAGGTGTAAGCATCAGTACCATGTCATCCGCGTCGGCATATTCGCATTCGCAGCCGTGTGCACGCAGTCTTTCGGCAAGCTCTGTACCCGTGAAACCGCAGGCCGATGCGTGTATGGTGAGCTTAAGCGGCTCTGTATGATCGTATTTCCAGCCGGACCAATCAAGGGAAGCGCAGAGCTGATCGATGAGAGAAACCGTTTCAGCAAGTCTTGCGCGGTATTCACCCGCAAGATATTCATTGCACCTGTCAAGCGAGCAGAGCGTAAGGTAGGAAGGGCTCGTAGAGCCGAAAAGCACCATTGCCTGCTTGGCGTTTGCTGCATATCGCCCGGGCAGATGCCGAGAGATGTGCAGATATGCGCCGCCCGTCAAAACGGGCAGTGTCTTGTGTGCAGAATCGCAGCATATGTCCGCACCCAGGTCCATGGGGTGCAATGACGGTTCACAGAATCTGAGGTATGCGCCGTGCGCGTTGTCCACTATGAGCAAAGTACCGTGACGGTGACATACTTCTGCAATGGCAGCTATATCCTGCATTCCTCCAAGGTAATCCGGGCTTGTGACATATACGGCAGCTGGGAGATAATCGGCTTCGGAAAGCTTTTTTTCCAGCGCCGCAGCAGATATGGGACAAGCGCATATGGAATTTCCGGCGTTATCGGGCCATAACCAATCAATATCAAAACCGGTAAGCGCTGCTGAGTAAACAAAAGCCTTGTGTACGTTTCGTGCGGCTATTATTACCGGGGAAGCGCCTTCCGGACGCTGAGTTATGGTAAGGTGCAGCATTGCGCGTATGCACTGGCTGGAGCCTTCGGTTGAATACAGCGTGCGGCCGCTGCCGAAAAGTGAAGATGCGTTCTCTTCACTTTGAGCGATGATGCCTTCCGCTTCATACAGCGCGTCGGCTCCCTTGATTTCGGTTATGTCATATCTTTCGAAGCCCATAGGCCCGTGACCTTTATGTCCGGGCATGTGCAGACGGCGTATGCCGCTTGCGACATACGCCTCCACAAAATCCGCTATGGGAGTATTCATTTGTCCTCCTGCGCTACCTTTATCATGATGGCGCATTCGATCCTCTTCTTGAACAGTTCGCATCCGGGTTCATAGATACCGCGAATGCTGCCGGACGCATGATATGCGTTTGCGGCGCAGCCGCCGGAGCAGTACAGCTTTGCCCAGCAATCCTTACACTCTTCGCGGGCGTAAGCGTTGCAGGCGCGGAAATCATCGCGGAGTCCGTCGTTGGTGACGCCGTTCCAGATATCGCCCAGCTTGTATTCTTCTTCACCAACGAACTGATGGCAGGGATACAGGTCGCCCCAGGGGGTTACGGCCATGTATTCGGTGCCGCTGCCGCAGCCGCAGATGCGCTTGTAGATGCAGGGACCGCCGGTGAGGTCGATCATGTAATGATAGAAGGTGAAGGGACGGCCTTCCTTTTCGCGCTTCAGCATCTCAAAGGCGAGGGTCTCATATTCCTTCTTTACGATCTCGAGGTCTTCGGGGGTGAGGGCGGCAGAATCGCCGGGAGCGCAGACAACGGGCTCCATGCTCAGCTCGGTGAAGCCCATATCAGCCATGTGGAATACATCCTTGGTGAAATCGGGATTCGCGTGAGTGAAGGTACCGCGCATGTAGTAGCCCTTGCCGCCGCGTGCCTCAACGAACTTCTTGAACTTGGGCACGATGCGGTCGTAGCTGCCGTTGCCGGCGTAGTCAACGCGCAGACGGTCATGAACTTCCTTGCGTCCGTCCAGAGAGAGAACGACGTTGCTCATCTCGCGGTTGGAGAATTCGATAACATCATCGTCAATGTTGACGCCGTTGGTGGTAAGGGTGAAGCGGAAATTCTTTCCCTTTTCCTTTTCGATGGAGCGTGCGTAGGCGACCAGTTCCTTTATCATGTCCCAGTTCATAAGGGGTTCGCCGCCGAAGAAGTCTACTTCAAGATTCCTGCGGGTGCCGGAATTTTCGATAAGGAAATCCAGTGCACGTTTGCCTACGTCAAGACTCATGAGAGCTCTCTCGCCATGATATTTGCCCTGGCTTGCAAAGCAGTAGGAGCAGTTCAGGTTGCAAGAATGGGCAACGTGCAGGCACAGTGCCTTGATAACATTGCCGCTGCGCTCCTTGAAGGTACCTGCCATATCGGCGAAAGTATCCTTGGAATAGAGCTTGCCCATGGACTTCAGAGTGCCTACATCTTCGATGCAGTCCATTATGTCCTTTTCAGTCACATCGTCGCGACCGGAATATTTCTCCAGCATTGCCTTTACGATCTCATCGGCAGAGCTGTTTTCATACATGGCGATAATATCGTATGCCACTTCGTCTACCACATGAATGGCGCCGGAGCAGGTGTCCAGTACGATATTGTAACCGCCAAGCTTATACTGATGTACCATTTATTCCTCCATAATCACGGAAAGCCCGTGGCATAAAAAGTGCCGCCCGTTAACAGGCGGCAGTTTTCAGGTTGAGTCGATTCTTACTTCTCAGCCTTTTCGCACTGCTGATTGGCCACGCCGCAGCTGGTCTTGCAGGCAGACTGGCAAGAGGTCTGGCACTCGCCGCAGCCGCCGTTCTTTGCGGATTCGCACAGATTGCGGGTATCGAGAGTCTTAATTCTTTCCATGATCGTTGTCTCCCATCTGAAAGATTTGATCGGACATAATAGCCCTAATATCATGAAAATTATAGCATATGAGCGGGTTTAAGTCAAGGCTGTTACTATTATGCCGTAGGGCGGCGGATAAATATTACATGGATTACCGGCTAAAAGCGCCATGGGCTGCTTTGGTAATTTTGTATGCGGCTTTTATAAAATGCGCTTGAAAATGTGCGTGATGGGGTATAAATAACTATGAAAAACAAAAGGAGCATGATAAATGAAAAACGAAAAAGTTTCTGTATGTCCCGGCTGCAAAAAACATTGTCCGCTTTCAAATGTGCGCTGCAAATACGGCCGCAATTACATAGAAAAGATGGAAATTTCCGCAAAGAAGAAAAAAGAGGAGAAGACTAACCGTCATAAGTGGGAAAAGTATGTATCGGATAGCGGAATGCTGCATGAATTGCTGTCCGCATCGGGAAGAATAAAGCGCGCTCTGAGAGACGGAAAGACCGACGAGCCTGCGCTCATAGGAAATATCACTGCCGAAGAACAGGAGGCTTTTGAGGCGGTGCTGAAAAAGCTTTCGGGAAATTTGCCGGATGTTGTTTCGGATAAGCTGAAATGAGGTATATATAAACTACAGGAAATAAATCAGCAGCGGAGGTGCTCACTATGTTGGATCCCAAAGTCGTAAGCCTGCTCAATCAGCAGATCAATAAGGAATTCTACTCTTCTTATCTCTACCTTGATTTTTCCAATTACTATTATGATCAGGAACTGAACGGATTTGGCAACTGGTACATGATCCAGGCACAGGAAGAACGCGATCATGCGCTTTTGTTCCTGCAGTATCTCCAGAACAACGGCGAAAAGATCACCCTCGAAGCCATTGCAAAGCCCGATGTGGAACTGACCGATAACAGGGCAGTACTTGCTGCAGGATACAAACACGAATGCTATGTGACCTCCCTTATCCATGATATATACGAAGCTGCGTACAATGTGCGCGACTTCCGCACCATGCAGTTCCTTGACTGGTTCGTAAAGGAACAGGGTGAGGAGGAGAAGAATGCCGACGGACTCCTGAAGAAGTACGACCTTTACGGCAGCGATCCCAAGTCCCTCTATATGCTCGATTCCGAAATGGCAGCCCGTGTTTATACCGCACCTTCTCTGGTGCTGTAACGCAGGCAAACAATATAAACTGACGGATCTCCGTGACGGTTTCCCCCTTCCGTCACGGAGGTTTTTTATACATCCGGCAAGATTGACATGACATCAAAGTTAACATATAATGGATATAAGCATAAATCCAAACGGAGGTTACCTGCATGAATTACGAAAATATTGCTTCGCAGTACGGCTTCAAAGTATGGCGCGTACGCGAAATTGCCGAACTGAACGGCACTCTCGTTGAAATGAAGCATGTGAAGAGCGGAGCTCAGCTTGTATGGCTGGATAACGGCGAAAAGAACAAGCTGTTCTCTGTTATCTTCAAGACTCTGCCCGAGGACGATACCGGTATTTTCCATATCCTCGAGCATTCCACCCTGTGCGGCTCCCGCAAGTACCCTGTGCGCGAACCCTTCGTTGAGCTGCTCAAGGGTTCCATGAATACATTCCTCAACGCAATCACCTGGCCTGACAAGACCGCTTATCCCATTGCAAGCCGCAATGATGACGATTATATCAATCTGATGAGCGTTTATATGGATGCTGTTTTCGCTCCCCGTTTCCTCGATGACCCCAATATACTTTATCAGGAAGGCTGGCATATCGAGCAGAATGACGGCGAACTGAGCTACAAGGGCGTTGTATTCAATGAGATGAAGGGCGCAATGAGCAATGAAGATGAGCTTATCAACGAAAAGCTCACTGCCATGCTCTTCCCGGATTCCTGCTACGGTCATAATTCCGGCGGCGATCCCATCGCCATTCCCGACCTGACCTATGAGCATTTCGTAAACACCTATAACCGCTATTATCATCCTTCCAATTCCCGCGTATATCTCGATGGCGCTATCCCGCTTGAGAAGACTCTGGCGGTTCTGGACAGCTATTTCTCCGGCTATGAAGCGCTTACCGATGTTCCTGAGATAGTGCCTCAGCAGCCTGTGGCTTCCGAAGAGACCAATTATTATGAGATCGCTGCCGATCAGGATGAAAAGGATAAGGGTCGGTTCACCTTCGGCAAGATCATTTCCACCTGGGACGATCCTCTCAAGAATGCCGCCATCAATATCCTGAGCGATGTTCTTGCCGGCAGCAACGAAGCTCCCCTTAAGAAGGCTGTGCTGGCTTCCGGTCTGGCAAAGTCCTTCAGCTTCATGATGGATGATTCCATCGCCCAGCCCTATTTCTCCCTCACCATGAAGGACGTTAAGGACGGCGCCGATAACGAGCTTATGGAGCTCATCCGCACCACCGCAAAGCAGATCGCCGCAGATGGCATCGACCGCAACGAACTGAATGCTTCCATCAACCGCTTTGAGTTCCGCCTGCGCGATGTCCGCGAACCTGCCGCGCTGTTCCGCTGCTTCAATGCCGCTTCCTATTGGCTGCACGGCGGCGATCCTATGGAGAGCATGGTATACAACGAACTCTTCGCCAAGCTGCGTGAGGGCGTTGAAAACGGCTATTTCGAAAAGGTAATGGCGGAAATGCTGCTTGACGATACCGGTCTGGCAGTGCTGCACACGCTGCCTTCCAAGACTCTGGGCGAAGAGATGCGCAAGGCAGAAGAAGAGCGCCTGAGCGCCATCAAAGCTTCCTGGACCGAGGCAGACTGGGCCGCAAATGCAGAACTCAATGAGAAGCTGGTCACCTGGCAGCGCACCGATGATACTCCCGAGCAGCTGGCAACCCTGCCTATGCTGGAGCTTTCCGCGGTTAGCGAGGAACCCGAACTCATTCCTACCGAAGTAAAGACCGCAGACGGTGTCACTGTTCTGTATCACCCTGTTGTAAGCAACGGTATCGTGCATTTCAATGCTTATTTCAAGCTGACCGACTGCACCGCCGAAGAGCTCACCAAGCTTGCTGTGCTGCCCAAGGTGCTCGGCAAGCTGCCCACCGCAAAGCATGATGCTCTCGAACTGCAGCAGCTTGTGAAGCGCTATGTGGGCCGCATGGACTTCAGCATCACCGCATTTGAAACCGGCAGCGATGACCATGCAGCGATACCTTGTCTCATGGCGAGCTGCTCCGTGCTGGAAAACGCTCTGCCCATGGCAGAAGAACTGCTGGTTGAGATCCTCACCACCACCAAGCTGGATCAGAAGGATCAGATCCGTCATATCATAACTCAGACCGACATCATGAGCCGCGGAATGAGCGTTTCCAACGGCAACATGATCGGCATGATGAACGTACTGTCCCATTATTCTTCCGACGGTATGGTAGCCGAAGTCACCGCCGGCAGAACTTTCATCAACTGGCTGCACTCCTTCAATGCAGATTTCGACAATATGTTTGACGGCGTTTCCGCTCTCATGCAGCGCGTGCAGCAGCAGAATATCTGCAAGGCAAGGCTTGTGCTTTCCGTGACCTCTACCGAGGAAGCATCTCTTGATACGTTTATCGGCGCACTGACCGAAGGCACTGCGGCTCCCGAATCCGTGGTATACGCATGCGATATTCCGCTGCGCGTAGGCGCTCAGATCCCCGCTCAGGCCAGTTTTGCCGTTCAGGGTTATTCTCTGGATGAATGCGGCGTCGAATATAACGCTGGTTTCAAGGTGGCTGCTCACATTATGACCTATGATTATCTGTGGAACGCGGTGCGCGTACAGGGCGGCGCTTACGGTGTCGGCCTGCGCGTGGAGAGCAGCGGCAGCATTTACGCATATTCTTATCGCGATCCTACCCCCGGTGCAACCCTCGGCGTATACGGCAAGATGGCAGATAAGCTGACCGCATTGTGCGACGCCGGCGAATCTGTGGATAAGTACATCCTGTCTACTATTGCCAAGTTCGAGCCGCTGCTGGCTCCCCGTCAGCAGGGTCTGTCCGCAGACGGCGATTGGTTTACCGGAATCACCGCCGATGACAGGGCACGCATGAAGAAGGAAATGCTGGCGACCGACCATAACATTCTGCGTAAGTTTGCGGATGTTCTGCGCACCTTTGCCGAAAAGGGCGCTGTGTGTGTCGTTGGTCACGAAGCAGCCCTCAAGCTGTGCAGCGATCTGACCATGCTCGATATGTAATGACCAAAATCACGGTCACTGCCTTGCGCAGTGACCGTGAATCTGTATACTGATCTTCAGGTGGTGTATCATGAATAAATTACAGAGGATTATAAACAAGGGCATAAAGCGTGTGGTAGACCATTTTACCGGCAGCGGACTTATGCAGGATGAGAATGTTCCCGAGGGCGAACGCTATATCACTCCGGGATTTCCTGAACTGATCCGCCAATGCGGCGCTGACGGTGCAGTACTTCTGAAAAATGACGGCAATGTTTTACCTATAGACAAAGATACGACTGTTTCTGTATTCGGCAGATGTCAGAACGACTGGTTCTATGTGGGCTATGGCAGCGGCGGTGATGTGCATCCGCCGTACAGGGTCTCTCTTATGGAAGGTCTGCGCAATGCGGGCGTAAAATACGAACCACGGCTTGCTGCGCTTTACAGCAGCTGGTGCGATGACCCGGAAAATGCAGCAGACCATGGCTGGTGGGGACATTGGCCATATTATCATCCCGAAATGGAACTGACCGATGAACAGGTCAGGTTTGCCGCTTCTGTATCTGATGTCGCTGTAGTGGTGATAGGCAGGGCTGCAGGTGAGGACAGGGAGAATAACCTTAATGAGGGCAGCTATTATCTCACCCGATTCGAAAAGAAGATGCTCTCGCAGGTATGTGCTGAATTTGATAAGGTTGCTGTGGTAATAAACAGCGGCAGTATCATAGATATGTCGTTTATACGCGAGTATCCGGTTTCTGCGGTGCTGTATGCATGGCAGCCCGGACAGGAGAGCGGCAATGCAATTGCGGATGTGCTTACGGGAAAGGTCAATCCCAGCGGTAAACTTACGGATACCATTGCGCTTAAATACGAGGATTATCCCAGCAGCGCATATTTCGGCAACCGCGAATACAATAATTATACCGAAGATATTTTCGTGGGTTACCGTTATTTCGATACATTCGAAAAGCCGGTGATGTATCCCTTCGGCTACGGTCTTTCCTATACCACTTTTGCGATTGAATCTGTTGGTGCGTCGTTTGCGGATGACTGCGTGAAACTGCGCTTCCGTGTAACGAATACAGGCGGTGTTTCCGGCAGGGAAGTGGTGCAGGTTTACTGCCGTCAGCCAGAAGGCAAACTGGATAAAGCTGCCAAAGTGCTTGCGGGATTTGCCAAAACAGCACTTGTTGCACCGGGTGAAAGTGAAGATGTAGAGATAACTGTCGGTATGGATGCTATGGCTTCCTACGACGACGGCGATCACTGCTTTGTTGTCGAGGCGGGCAAATACGTGTTTACTGCGGGAAACAGCAGCATGTCCGATAAGGAAGCCTTTGCGATCGATATTGCTGAACGCAGGATAGTAAGCCGCTGCAGCGACGCCTGCATGCCTTCGGAAGCGTTCCCTGTGATTAGCCGTAGCGGCATGGGAAATGCGGCAATATCGAAACGTGATCTGAGAAAGCGTATCCTTGCCAATATGCCCGCTGAAATACCGTATACAGGTGACAGGGGAATAACTCTTGCAGATGTAAAGGGCGGTAAGAATACGCTTGATGAGTTTGTTGCACAGCTTACCGACAGAGAACTGAGCGACCTTTCCCGCGGCGAAGGCGGCATGGGCAGCAAGCTTGGCATGGTAGGCAATGCAGGCGCATTCGGCGGAATAACAGAGCAGCTGCGCAGCAGGGGAATCCCTGCTCTCATAACTGCGGATGGTCCTTCGGGTCTCAGAGTGAAGAAATATACTTCGCTGATGCCCTGCGGCACGGCGATAGCGTGTACATGGGATACTGCGCTTGTGGAACGCCTTTTCAAAAAGGAAGGGGAAGAGGCTTGTCACTTTGGTGTGGATGTTGTACTGTCTCCGGGACTCAATATTCACAGAAATCCCCTGTGCGGCAGAAATTTCGAATATTATTCGGAAGACCCGCTGCTTACGGGACGCATAGCGGCAGCAGCGGTGAGGGGCTTGCAGGCAGGCGGAGCATCGGCATGTCCCAAGCACTTTGCCTGCAATAATCAGGAAGTGAACCGCAATCACAACGACAGCCGCGTATCTGCAAGGGCTTTGCGTGAGATATATCTGAAGCCTTTTGAGATATGCGTGAAGGAAAGTCGTCCGCAGCACATAATGACCAGCTACAACAAGATAAACGGTGTGTGGAGTCATTATAACTATGAACTTGCCACAACTATCCTGCGCGACGAATGGGGATATGAAGGCAATATACTCACCGATTGGTGGATGAGACGCGCCGAAAGTCCCGAATTCCCCGGCGTGAAGGATAATGCTTACCGCGTGCGTGCACAGGTCGATGTGCTGATGCCGGGCAGTCTCAGCCCCGTTAAGCAGAAATACGCCTTCGATAAAAAGATGCTTGCAACTCTGGGCAGTGAAGGCGGACTCACGAGGGCGGAACTTCAGCGCACCGCAAAGAATGTGCTGAGGTTTGCACTTTCGAGGATATGAACAATGCGGGGCTGCCTCTTATTGGGGCAGCCCCGTTTTTGCTGCGCGTGATCAGCGTGTAATACTGCCTGAAAGTACAGATTATCTACGGCTTTTTTACACTTGCAATACTTGTATTTCCGAATGCAATAGCATATAATTTTATACCGACAGTTCGTTTGTACCATCCTGTCGTTAAACAAAACCAGGACTACTCTTGTGATAGTTTCATTGAGTGGCCTTGCGTTTTGCAAGGTCTTTTCTTTTTATCAAGTCGCTTCGGAGGAAATGAAATGCTGAAAAAATTAAAAGCCATGCTTCGGGAGGAACGTACAGAATTCGCCATTCTTATGCGTTCGATTCCGGCAACGGTTGTGACACTCTTTGTGGTAAGCGTAATATGCATGAACCTTCTGGCAAACAAAACGCTTTTGCAGCTTGAGTGGATCGCGCTTGACGGAGGTATTCTTATATCGTGGCTTTCGTTTATGTGCATGGATATTATTACCAAGCACTTCGGACCTAAAGCCTCAAACAGCATTACCATACTGGCGTCGGCGATCAATCTGCTCACATGCCTGATATTTTTTGTGGCCAGTGCCATACCTTCCAATGCCGGAGATTTCGGAGGATTTGATCAGGTGTTCGGCGGCACATGGTTCATTCTGCTGGGCAGCACCATTGCGTTTATCGCATCCGGATTTATCAATAACATGCTTAACTGGCTTATAGGTCAGAGATTCCGTCATAATCCCAACAGCAAACGCGCATTTGCAGCCAGAACATATATTTCCACTTTCGTGGGTCAGTTTTTGGATAATCTGATCTTCTCTGTTATCGTATTCGTAATTTTCGCACCTATATTCTGGGATGGTTTCTGTTGGACGGTGCTGCAGTGCTGCATGTGCGCACTGACCGGTGCTGTAGCTGAACTGATAATGGAGATAGCGTTTTCTCCCATCGGATACAGGATCACTAAAAAGTGGCGCGCCGAGAACGTTGGCAAAGAATATCTGGAAGCAATCGGGAAAGGAAGCAGCATATGAAAGTTTTGATTACAGGCACTGTGCAGGGCATCGGAAAGGCTATCGCCGAGAAATTTCTGAATGAAGGTCATCAGGTGTTCGGTATTGACCGCATGGAGAAAAGCATAGATCATGACGCTTATACCCATTTTGTGTGCGATGTACGCGACAGGGAGAATCTGCCGCAGATAGATGATGTGGAGATACTTGTAAACAACGCCGGTACCCAGAATGAAGATGATATCGATATAAATCTTAAGGCACTCATTTATATAACCGAAAAATACGGAATACAGCCAAAGATCCGCTCTGTTTTGAACATAGGTTCCGCAAGCGGACATACCGGCGCTGAATTCCCGGAATACTGTGCCAGCAAAGGCGGAGTGCTTGCATATACCAAAAACGTGGCTATGCGGATCGCCCCCTTCGGAGCGACATGCAACAGTCTCGATCCGGGCGGAGTACTTACTCCTCTGAACGAATGTGTTATGAACGATCCTGAATTGTGGGCACAGATAATGGATGAAACGCCGCTGCGCCGCTGGGCGACTACTGAAGAAATTGCCGAGTGGGCGTATTTCCTCGCAGTTGTAAACAGATTCTGCACCGGACAGAATATACTTGTAGACGGCGGTGAAGCGATCAATTATAATTTCGTCTGGAAAGATTGATATCATTTTGTGCCGGAACATATCACCGGATAAACGAGAGGTTTGGTTTTCCTAAACTAAAAAACGCCCATCATGTTGTTTTCAGAGCATTTCTGAAGCTGTATGCGTGGGCGTTTTATGTATTTTTGATGATCGGCGCAATACACTGACTTTTTGCGGAGTTTGCGGTGACGGAAATCATAGTGTTCAGCATCGAAAACAGGAGACTGTGGAGTTCTTTCTGCAAGGTTAGCCTGCTGTTGAATGAATTGAGTAATACAAATAAAAAGCCCACTGCTGTCTGTTGCCGACAGCAGTGGGCTTTGATAAAGCTGTTATATCAACAATATGCTGTGAATAACTATTAGTCGTATACCAGCATAGCGATCATTTCGTCATCAATATTGGATGCATCGTACCACTTTGCACCGGTATCGATATCGGAAACTTCTTCGCCATTGGCGGCCTTAACAGCCAGCTCAACTGCATAGTAGCCGATCATGTAAGGATCCTGAGTTACGGAGCCGATGAACCAGCCATTGCGGACAGCGTTCTTCTGAGCTTCGCCTGCGTCGAAACCTGCAACGATCAGACCTTCGTAGCGGCCGCCGTCAGCCAGTTCGGAACCATCGGCGGTAGCAGCCAGGAAACCGGTTACAGCGCCTTCGTTGGAGAGGAAGATTGCGGAAATGCCGTCCATATTCAGAACTGCATTGGAAGCGGTTGCAACGTCGGTAGCTTCTGTGGTGGCGGAGATCTGAACATGAATGATAACGCCGGCGCCCTCAGCATCTTTCTTCCACAGGTCGTGGCCGGAGATGGCAACTACATTGTGCTCGGAAGCCAGATCGTACATTCTATTTACGAAACCGGTGGTACGGCCAACGATAGAACCGGATACTGCTTCCTGAGAGATAACGGCGATAACAACGGGATTCTCGGGAGTGCCGGAAGCCAGCAGCTCTGCAAAGCCTTCCTGCTCAAACATCTTATCTGCAGCAATAGCGGCAGCAGCTTCGTTATCGGTTGCGGCGGTTGCATAGATTGCACCTTCGGGAGCATTCGGTACACCGGAGTCGAAGCCGATTACCGGGATGCCCTTATCTACGCACTCCTGCAGCTCGGTTACAACAGAGTCAGTGGAAAGCGCGGCCAGAGCGATGGCGCTGGGGTTCTTGGCCATTTCGCCCTTCAGCATTTCGACCTGCTCGTCAATGTTGGTCTCGGAAGCGGGGCCATCAAAGTAGATCTCTACACCGTAGTACTCGGCTGCATCCATTGCGCCTTTGTATACGGCCTGCCAGTACTGATGCTGGAAGCCCTTTGCCATTACGGGGATGTACATGACATCATCAGCAAGGGCGCCGGCGCACATTACGATTACCATGGAGAGAACCAGAAGGATGGACAGAAACTTCTTCATTGAGAGTTACCTCCTTGTTTTTTATTAGTATCGGTTGTTACCCGAAACCAAACGATATTATTTTGCCTTCTTTACCTTGGATGCAGAACGGATACGTGCCTGATCCAGAAGTACTGCGCCAATGACGACCAGACCGGTAAAGAAGGTCTGCCACTGGGACTGAAGACCGATGGAGGGAAGACCGGTCTTGAGAACGGACATGATGAATACGCCGATCATCGTGCCGACTATAGAACCGGAGCCGCCTGCCATGGAAGTACCGCCGATAATTACAGCAGTAATTCCGTTCATTTCAAGGCCATTGCCGGTACCGGGGGTAATGGTGGTATAGCAGGCTGCGTAGAAAATACCTGCTATGGCACAGAACAGACCGCAGACGGTGTAGATGAGGATCTTCCAATTGTCGGTTTTTACACCGGAAAGACGTGCAGCCTCTTCATTGGATCCGATCGCCAATGCATAGCGGCCAAATTT
This sequence comes from Clostridia bacterium, assembly GCA_045649485.1. GTDB lineage: Bacteria > Bacillota > Clostridia > Christensenellales > Aristaeellaceae > RUG11247. The sequence goes on along the minus strand of JAZRPZ010000004.1, from coordinate 66,636 downwards.
GGTTTTGTTGAGTAGGAAGATTGCCAGTATGAAAGCCACCAGCAGATAAACTGCGCCGATGGGGAAGCCCTTCATTTCACCGATGTTGCAACGGAAGAATACTTCCTTGAACCATTCATCTTCGCTGCCGATGGTAGGATAACGCTGGGTCTGAACTTTAGTGATGATAGAACCAAGACCAAGAGTTACCATCTGAGTACCGAGGGTAGCGATAAAGGGCGGCAACTTGAATTTGGCGATCATTACACCGTTAAGGAAGCCGAAGAAAGTACCGACCAGCAGGCATACAATAATGCCGATCTCAAGAGGAACGCCAAATGCCTTGTAAACATAACAGCCAAGCAGTGCTGAGCACATCATGTTGGAACCAAGGGACAGGTCGATTCCACCGGAAATGATGACGAAAGTAACACCTATGGCCATGAATCCTACATAGTAAGAGGACTCAAGTATCGTTTTGAGGGTGTAGGTGTCAAAAAAGTTCTTGCCAAATATGGAGAAAAAAACGTAGAGTATTACAAGCGCAGCCGGCGCCAGGATCCTTTGCATGTTCAACTTCATAACAGATTAACCTCCCCTGTGCTGTGTAGCCAGTGTCATGATCTTTTCCTGCGTTGCTTCCTCGATTGAAAGCTCACCTGTCTTTACACCTTCGCACATTACTATTATCCTGTCGGACATGCGCAACAGCTCAGGCATTTCAGAAGATATCATGATTATTGACTTGCCCTGTCGGACCAGGTCATTCATCAGTTTGTAAATCTCGCTCTTGGCGCCGATGTCGATGCCGCGGGTGGGTTCGTCAAAAATCAGAATGTCACAGTCGCGTTCAAGCCATTTGGCCAGTACTACCTTCTGCTGGTTTCCGCCGGAAAGACCGCGTGCCAATGCACGCGCGCCGGGAGTCTTGATCTTTATAAGGTCGATGTATTTTTGCGTACATTTGTCGATTTGACGGTCGCTGATAATTCCGCCATGCGAAAATTCATCAATGTTGGGCAGAGCTACATTATCAGCTACGGAGAGTCCAAGACAGAGACCGAAACGCTTTCTGTCTTCAGAAAGGTATCCAATACCTGCCTGCACTGCATCGCTGGGATTACTTATGCGGACCTTTTTACCGTTTACGAATATCTCACCACTTGAAAGCGGGTCGGCACCACAGATAAGACGTGCAACTTCGGTACGTCCGGCACCCATCAGGCCGGACAAGCCGAGTATTTCACCCTTGCGCAGGCTGAAACTTACGTCCTTGACAGCAGGGGATCTGAGATTTTTTACTTCAAGAACGACGGGTGCATCATCCGCAACTGCTGATTTGGATTTGGGTTCTTCATATATGGTACGTCCTACCATCATATTGATGATATCATCGAGGGACACATCGCTCATATTCTCCGTGCCTACATATTTACCGTCACGCATAACGGTAACACGATCAGATATGATCATCAATTCTTCCATGCGATGGGAAATATAAACGATGCCGACACCCTTGGCCTTCAACATCCGGATGAATTTGAAAAGATCATTGATTTCGGATTCGGTAAGCGCTGCGGTAGGTTCATCCATTATGAGAATACGAGTATTCTCGAAAGAGAGAGCCTTGGCAATTTCCACCATCTGCTGCTTTGCAACGGTAAGCGAACGTACCTTGGTATTTGCGCGAATATCGGTAAGATGCAGAGAATCAAGCAGATTATTTGTCTGCTCATCCTGCTTTTTGCGGTTGAGCATAAAACCGCGCATAGGTTCACGACCTATATAGATATTCTCGCTTACTGTAAGATCCTGCATCAGGTTGATCTCCTGATGGATTATGCTTATTCCGAGATTCTGAGCTTCAAGAGTGTTGCGTACGTTGACCTCTTTACCATCGAGCGTGACAGTACCGCCGTCTTTGGTATATACACCGGACAGTATTTTCATCAGGGTGGACTTGCCTGCGCCGTTTTCGCCGATAAGTGCATGAACTTCGCCTGCGCGCAGTTCAAACTGACAGTCATCCAACGCGTGTACGCCGGGGAAGTATTTCTGAATTCCTCGCATTTCAAGCATTGATCCCGCCAAACAATTCCCTCCTTACTATATGATCATAACTATAATGAGAAATGATAATTACTCATTAAATAGAATAGCATGTAAAACAAATGACGTCAACACTGTTTGATAAATATTATCAAACAGTTAGATTGGATTTCATTCCACAAATGTTACCGGATTGCCTGTACGTTCTAACGGCTTGCGCACAGGGAGTCCGTCGGAAGTATCTGCATATCCTATGCTGACGGCGCCGTATATGCGTTCATCTTCGGCAAGTCCGTATTTGCGGAAAAGATCGTTTACGGAATCAAATTCATTAAGCCATTTAAGCTGGTTTATCCAGCAGCTGCCCAGATCGAGCGCATTGGCCATTATCATCATGTTTTCAAGCGCGCAGGCACAGTCGGCCATGTTGTTTGTATAGTCCTTTTTGTTGGCGGTGATTATCAATGCCGGGGCATTGTAGTGAAAAACAAACATTTTGCTCTTTGCTGCGCGTATCGTCTTTGCCATAGAGCGGTACATTCCTGGAGTTTCTTCCATTTTCGAGAATTCCAGCTTAACGATATCCGCAAGCTCTGCAAGCACTGCTTTGTTTGTGATTGCGATGAAATGGGTTGTCTGGCTGTTGCCGCCGCTGGGGGCGTGGCGGCCTGCATCTATGATGGATTCAAGCAATTCTTTTTCTACATGACGGTCCTGAAATTTGCGGGTACTGCGGCGTGTCTTGATAAGATTCAATGCATCCATTATTTATCTCTCCTCATTTCCGTCTTGATTATTGCATGGCCATAGCCCGGCGAAACATGCAATACTATTGTATCTATTATACTTCACCGGGCATAAAATTGAAAGAGATTATCATTAATGACAATGCGTTTCTTCGTTTTGAAGAAAGATAGTATTTCGACATTGCAGATATAAGAATTATTGGTACGGGAAGAGATTCGGTTCAAAAATTGTTTGTTGAAACGGTTGGTAAGATATAAAAAGAGAAGCGCTCAGTGAAAACTGAGTGCTTTATTTGTAGAATGACTCAAAAAAACAATGCAATTCCCGGCTATCGTTTTGCGAATATGTACGTTGGGTACAAATGATTCGGGCCGGGTGTAAAACAGACTCGGTGGTTGCAATGCAGAACTTCCGATTACTGCCGACGGAACCCAATCGTACACATGGATTTCAGGATGAGAGCAATCAGATGAAGAATATTGTTTGGGCATCATTGTCAGACAGTGTGATAATAATCTCCACTCTGCCGTCGCTGCGGATATTGAAATCATCAGCTCCTATTACCGAGATGGGCACAGTACACAATTTGCGTGTTATATAATGGAATGTTCCGCCGGTACGACAGAAGCAGCAGATGACACCGCGGCCTGATGCGGGATCAAGTTTTTCGTGGAATTCCGGACTGGCACCTGCCCAGCCGCGGACGATTGGATTGGCGCGGGATACATCATGTCTCACCTGCTTATACAGTACAAGAAAACGCTTCCAGTCAAGAATTTCCTCTTCGGTCAGATGGAGCAGGTCACCCCATATACCGTTGCCGCCGAGCACAAGTGATGCCTGGGAATTGCGGCGTGCCTTTGCGTCTCCCTCAGGAAGGAAGTGTGTAAGGAACAACGTCGAGGGAATCCAAGGGTCAAACTGTGTGAAGCTGCGACACACCTGCGGTCTGGCTGAGCCGGGATAAAAGAATACATTGATGGTATTTGGTTCCATGGATACGGAGTTCGGAATATCGAAGGAGCTGAAATAGGGGCCGTTATTGATCAGGAAATATTTTCCCACGGACAGAAAACCCAATCCGACAAAGCGTCCGCCTTCGGTTATGTCGAAATCTATGATGGAACCCGGGCACCGGCGGGTTACTTCTTCAGCGATATACAGCATGCGAAGGCCCATTTGGTATGCGTAGGAATCCAAACGCTCTTCCGCACTGTTCGCGTCCGTTCCATGATTATGATGGGCGCAGTCGCATCCGTATTGCCCGATCGCATCCCACTTGAAATAGCATACGCCAAGGGTATCATGCAGGCGTACCAATTGTTCAATGAAATAATCGGCATAATCGGAAACAAGGCACATAGCATAGCTTTCCTCTGTTTCCCAAATCTTTCCCCAAAATGATTCGACGCCATCTTTTTCGACCGTCCACTCGGGATGCCTGACCCGGGGATAGGATGTTTGTGCAGCAACGATAGGATTGAACCATAAGCCGAGTTTCATTCCGTATGCATCCAGTTTTTCCCGGATCGCCTTCAGTGCATCGGGGAATCGATTGAGGTTGACCTCCCAATCACCGGTTTTCTGATACCATCCGGTATCGATAACGAAATATTCTATGCCCAACTCATGCGCAATGTCGATTTCAGCCAGCATGTGTTCCTGAGTCATAGCGGTCAGATAGGGCTTGTGGTGAAAATACTTGTCGCGTTCCTGATTGTTCCAGGTGTTATAGAAGATATAAGGCTCCCGATTGGGCGATAAAGGACAGATATCGTCCAGCATGAATTTCCTATAAGCTGTCTGAAGGGATCGGATGTCCTCTGAGAAGCCGATCTGTATCCACGCAGACTCATAATCATTGTAGGACTGGCCCTTAAAGTAATTACCCTTTGTGGAATAAAGCTGAAGTTCGTTATCCCTGCAAACGAAGTGCAAAAAATGATCCGGTGCTTCAGCTCCGTGCTCATATGCAACGAGGCAGCAGCGGGCCTTATTTTCGGCGATCACAATCGGACCAATAAAGGAACGGTTGTACTGAAGCCCATCATCATATCGTTCGACGGTAGGTTTAAAGGTGTGATTGATGCGATCAAAATTGGAAAGCTGGATCTCGGTTAGGGCGTCGGCATTGCAGGAAATACCGCCGTAGAGAATCGGCATATCCCTGTCAGTGGTGGTAAAATGGCCTTCGCCTTCAAGGCGATAGCGGATACGGCAAAAAGGAGCGTTCTCGTATTCTGCCAGTTCTATCTTAAGAGAAATTTCTTCTGTCAAGGCATATTCAAGAACTCTGTTTCCTTTATATATGGTTTCGTACAAAAAACGTTCTGCCTTTACGTATTGTCCGTCGATCGGGAAACTGGGCAGATGCCAATCAAGGTGCAGATCATTGATAACCAGACGGAGCATGCCGGGAAGATCTGTGCATACTTTGTTAGCTGTCATCAATCAATTCTCCTTTACTGTGTGATGTTCAGTATGTTGCCGACTATGATTTATTATATGTCACCAAAATAATCAAGTCAATTTGAAATTCTCAATTTCATGCACAGCAATCAGGTGTAGAAAGTTATTAGCTAATCAGCGCAGATACACCCAACAACATAACGAAATGGCTATTGATTAAACGAAAGCCCTGATATCAAAACGATTGCTCCCGGGAATGAAAAAAGCACCCAACCGGCATAGGTGGGTGCTTTTTATATTTGGACGATTTTAATTTACTTCGGCATCGCTTCCGGCTGCGGAGGAGAATAAATCAAAAACCGCATATTCCAAGGCTCATTTGCTGTTTTGCATTAGGATGCTGCAAGAACATAAAGAAAAGGACTGAAGCTTTGATACAAAGTTTCAGTCCTTTTGTGGTGGAGCATAGGGGAGTCGAACCCCTGACCTTTTGAATGCCATTCAAACGCGCTACCAACTGCGCTAATGCCCCAGATGTTCGGAAGCTTTGCTTGCCTCACAACAGAATATATTATATCACAGGCTAATGTTGTTGTAAATAGGGAAACGGGACTTTACCAATATTATACAATTCAAAAGCCCTTAAGGCATGTTGCACTTTGACGGCGACTGTGCTATAATAGTAATGTTCCACGGGCGATGAATATTCGGTCTCGTACGGCGTCATGCCACGAACCTTGTCAGGGCCGGAAGGCAGCAGCAATAAGAGGATTTTGGCGCGCGTCGCGGGGTTGCCGGATAGGAGTCTGTGGGATTTTTTAATCTATACGAAGCACAGTGCCTGTGGGCGCTGTTTTTTTATATATAATTGTAGAATTATTCATCATCTGATGATATACTGAAAAAAGAACTGTTACAAGGGAGATGCTTATATGGCTGAGCGCACAAAGGGCGTTACAGGAAATGCTATAACCGAGGGCGTTATCTGGAAACAGCTGCTTCTGTTCTTTTTCCCCATCATGCTGGGTTCGTTCTTCCAGCAGATGTATAACACTGCGGATACAATGATCGTAGGTCGTTTTGCCGGCACATCCGCGCTGGCGGCGGTCGGTTCGACTTCCAGCTTTGTAAATCTGCTGTTCGGCTTCTTTGTAGGACTTGCTTCGGGTGCTACCGTAATACTGGCGCAGTATTGCGGCGCCCAGAACCGCAAGGGTATACATGATGCCGTACATACTGGCATTGCGCTGGCTATTGCGGGCGGTCTTGCAATAACTGCGCTGGGTACAACTCTCGCACCTGCGATGATGCGCCTTATAAACGTGCCCGAGAGTATATTTGATGATGCACTGGCGTATCTCAGGATATTCATGAGCGGCATGGTATTCTCCGTGGTATATAATATCGGCGCCGGTATACTCCGTGCGCTGGGCGATTCACGCAGACCGCTGTATTTCCTGATAATCGGATGCTTCGTGAATATATTCCTCGATCTGCTGTTTGTTGCGGTATGGAAACTGGGCGTTGTGGGTGCTGCTGTCGCGACTGTGCTTTCTCAGGCAATAAGTGCTGTAATGGTGGTTGCATGCCTGATGCGCAGGATCGATTCCAGTAAGCTTGTAATAAAGGAAGTGCGCATTGAGAAAAATATCCTCGGCGATATTCTCAAGATAGGTATTCCTGCGGGTCTGCAGTCTGTTATGTACGCATCTTCCAACATTATAATCCAGTCCGCGATAAATTCCTACGGTGAGACTTCCGTTGCCGCATGGACTACCATGGGCAGAATGGACGGTATTATCTGGCTGGTAATGGGCGCTTTCGGTACTGCCATTACTACCTTCGTAGGTCAGAATTTCGGTGCGCAGCGCTATGACAGAATGCGCCGCAGCTGCCGCGTATGCCTGATGATGGCAATAGGCACCATTGCTACGCTGAGTATTCTGATATGCATATTCGGCAGGCAGATTATGGGTCTTTTCGTTACCGACAAAGAAGTGCTTGATATCGGTCAGCAGATAATCTGGGCAATAAGCCCCTTCTATGTGACTTACGTGACCGTGGAAATCCTTTCCGGTACTATCCGCGGCACCGGCGATTCCGTAAAGCCTGTAATAATCACAGCCGTATGCACCTGTCTTCTCAGAATGATCTATGTGCCGCTGTGCAAGCATTTCGGATTGCCCATCAATTATGTGGCATATTCCTATGCGATCACCTGGAGCATAACCTCCTGCGTATTCATCATTTATTACCTGCGCGGCAACTGGCTGAAGCGCAGAATAAGCGTTATGGGTTATGCGCCTGAGGTTAGGAACGGCTAAGATAACCTGTATACTTGATTTTCTTTGATTATTTTGTTAAACTGTTAATATTGGAAAAATACATTCGGAGTGTTTTTATATGGCAAAGCTTTCTGTGAAAAATATAAATACCGCATGGCTCAAGGATATTACCATCGAATTCGCGTCCGGTGAACTTACCGTAATCACCGGCGCTGCCGATTGCGGCATGTCTGCGCTGCTGCGCGCGGCTGCAGGTACCGAAAAGGTCGCTTCCGGAGAAATTTATTTCGGTGATCAGAATGTCACCAAGATCGCTGCAAAGAAGCGCAGCGCGGTCATTACCGCCCGTGAATTTGACCTAAGCCCCAGAATGACCGTTCTGAAGTGCATGATGGCAGATGCAAAACGTCTCGGTGCAAAAGACGCTGAAGACCGTGCCCGCAAGGCTGCCGGAAAGCTGGGTATTGAGGGAATACTGAACAGCAAACTGTGTGACATTTCCGCCGCCCAGCTGAAGCTTGCCGTTATCGGCAGGGCTGCAGCATGTGATGCAGGCGTATATCTGTTTGATGAACCCTTTGCCGGTCTTGACGCCGAAACCGCCGAAAAGGTTTGCGGCATCATCAGCAATATCGCAAATGAGAAGAATGCTGCAGTTGTTGCCGCAGTTGCTGATGCCGAAAAGGCTGTTTCCGTTGGCGCACGTACCATCGTGATGGCAAACGGAAAAGTGCTGCAGGATGGCGCTGCCGGCGATATCTGCGTCTCTCCCGCAAACGCTGCCGTTGCCGCAATGAACATGAATATCATCCGCGCTAAGCTGACTCCCCGCGATGGCAGGATGTTCGTCGTTTCCGGAGAAACCGCACTGCGTGTGCCCGACCTTACCGTAAAGAAGCTGAAGAGCGATATCTATATCGGAAAGGAAGTATTCGTAGGCATCCGTCCCGTGAATATCTCCGCAGATGCTGAATTTGTGGCTGAAAATCCCGGTTCTTGCCTGGATGCTGTAGTAGCCGGTGTTGTAAATACCGCTGCAGGCTGTGTACTTAAGCTCAAAGTTAACGGCATCGGTGATACTGTGAAGGCGTTTGTGGCCGATTGCCGCGCTGCCGCAGGCGATGAGATAAAGGTTGCGGTTGAGGCCAATAAGCTGTATCTCTTTGATGCAGCTACCGGAGAGAACATCCTCTTCTGATATTTGTTCTGTAAAAAGCCGTCCGCTGTCAAAACGGACGGCTTTTTGTATATCATAAACATAACTTGTCTGTATGTATACGGTATGCTATAATAACCGTGCTGAGGGAGTAGCGAGCGCTTTTAGCGTAGCAAGTCAACATACTGACCGTAAGGTCTGGCTTGCTTCAAATTGCGAGACTCATGTGTAACCTTAAATGGATATACATGGAGTCTGTTTTTTTTATATCTGCGAAACTGCAATATGCTGATCGGAGGATCTTGTTATGACTCTTGGAGTGAATTTCTTTATTACCAACATACTGCTTGGCGTTGGTCTGGCAATGGACGCATTTTCTGTTTCTCTGGCAAACGGACTCAACGAGCCCTGCATGCGCAGCCGCAAGATGTGCGGAATCGCGGGTATGTTTGCTTTCTTCCAGGCGCTTATGCCCATGATCGGCTGGATCTGTATCCACACTATCGTGCAGTATTTTCAGTCTTTCGAAAAGCTTATTCCTTGGATCGCTCTGCTGCTGCTTGGTTTTATCGGCGGTAAGATGCTCATCGAAGGCATCAAAAGCAGGGGAGAAGATCCCTGCGAGAAGCCCGGCGTAGGTATCACCGCGCTGCTTGTACAGGGCATTGCCACCTCCATTGATGCGCTTTCCGTAGGTTTCACCATCGCAGAATATGATATCGTCAGCGCAATCATTGCAGCTGCCGTTATCGCTGCCGTTACTTTTGTTATCTGCGTAGGCGGCGTAATGATCGGCCGTAAGGCAGGCACCAGGCTGGCAGGCAAGGCAGGAATTCTGGGCGGTGCAATTCTCATCATTATCGGTCTTGAGATATTCATTACCAGCTTCTTCTGATATACATATAACAATGCAGGCTGTCGTTTTAACGGCAGTCTGTTTTTATACTTGAATGAGCTAATGGAAAGCGGTATAATTTGGGTGTGTTATAAATCTACCTGTATGAAGGAAGAGGATTATGAATAAACTTCTGCGCGAACATGCGGATAATATAGTAAACAGATCCATAAATGCGGTGAAGCCTGATGAGGCCGTGGCAAGAGCTCTTGCCGGGAAAGAGTTCCCGGGAAGGGTAGTGCTCGTGGCTGCCGGCAAGGCTGCATGGCAAATGGCGAAAGCAGCAGATTCCTGCCTCGGAGCCCGTATAGATGCGGGTGTGGTGGTAACGAAATATGACCACGTAATGGGCCCCATTGCGAATTATGATTGCCGTGAAGCGGGTCATCCCGTGCCGGATGAGAATTCCTATGCGGGTACACAGGCTGCGATAGACCTTGTAAGCGGACTTACGGAGAATGACACCGTGCTTTTTCTGCTTTCCGGCGGCGGCAGCGCACTGTTCGAAAAGCCGCTCGTAGAAGGCGAAGTGCTGCAGGATATCACTTCTCAGCTGCTGGCATGCGGCGCAGATATCGTGGAGATAAACACCATACGCAAGCGTCTTTCTGCGGTAAAGGGCGGCCGTTTTGCTCAGATATGCGCTCCGGCAAAGGTGTTTTCAATAGTGCTTTCGGATATTATCGGTGATCCGCTGGATATGATAGCATCAGGTCCCGCATATCCCGATTCAAGCACCTGCGCACAGGCGGTGACGATAGCGGAGAAGTATTCACTTAAGCTTTCTGATGAAGTGCGGGAACTGCTGAAAAAGGAAACGCCCAAATGCCTTGATAATGTTGAAACACAGATAACCGGTTCCGTGCGTGAGCTTTGTACTGCAGCTGCCGCAGCATGCCGCGAATTGGGGTATGAGCCTGTTGTGCTTACCGACAGGCTGTGCTGTCAGGCAAAGGAAGCAGGAAGCTTCCTTGCATCGGTTATTAAAACTCATGCCGATTCCGGAAAGAATATTGCATTCATAGCCGGCGGTGAAACGGTGGTACAGCTTACGGGCAAAGGCAAGGGCGGAAGAAATCAGGAGCTTGCACTTGCGGCGTCGGCCGGCATTGTGGGTATGTATAACGCAGCGGTATTCAGCGTGGGCAGTGACGGCACCGACGGTCCTACGGATGCTGCAGGCGGATATTCCGATGGATACACTGTTTCGGAACTGCGCGAAAAGGGACTCGAAGTATTTGATGTGCTCAAAGAAAACGATGCCTACCATGCGCTGAAAGCAGTGGATGGACTTATTATTACCGGGCCCACCGGCACAAACGTAAATGATGTTGCGGTGGCTCTCATAAGAGCGGAATAAAGGAGGATAATAATATGGCAGAATATTACAATTCCTATAGCCTGAAGCATTTTGCAGGCATTGTAGCGGACTGCATGGGCATTGAACTTCCGGATAACTATGCTCCCGGTATCGATTGGGTATCATATATTCTTAAGCAGCGTATGAGCGGCACGGCTGACCGCGCAGTGCTTTATCATGCGGATGCGGTAGGCCAGTACATATGGCAGCAGTACACCAGTCTGTTTGCTCCCGTATATGCCAATACTTCCATGGCAATACCTTTTATCAGCACGGTGGAATCCGTTACTCCCGTTGCCCATGCCACTATGTACACAGGCATGGAGCCCGAGGGACACGGCATCAAGACATATGACCGCCCGCAGCTTACCTGCGATACACTGTTTGACGTACTGATCCGCCTCGGCAAAAAGGTTGCTATTGTGGCGCAGAAGGATTCTACGTTTGTGCATATATTCAAGGGCAGAGAACTTGATTATTTCGAATGCGAAAACAGCGCGGTTGACGTACAGGAGACTGCGCTCAGGCTTATAAAGGAAGACAAATACGATGTTATCAGTATCCATACCTTTGATTATGATAACGCCGCCCATGCTTTCGGTCCCGAATCCAAGCAGGGTCTCAACGCCATTTCCCTTGAGGCAGAAGGATTCCAGAAAATAGCCGATGCCATACGTGACTGGGAAAAACCTCATAAGACTCTGCTGACTTATTCTCCCGACCACGGTCAGCACCTTGTGATGGGAGGCCGCGGTTCACACGGCAGTAAGCAGACTGAGGATATGAACATACTGCATTTCTTTGGAACTTTCTGACAGATACAAACGAAACAGACTGCCGACCAAACGCAGTCTGTTTTTGTCTGTACGGTGAATTTATAGGATAAAACACTATATCTCCGCGATCATGCAGTAAACAACATCGTGTGTTCGATACCTGTCGCTGCAAAAATATCGCCGTGGGTTGTACGGCTTATTCATAAGCGGAAAGAAGTGTTCGCAAATACAGCGGATTTCATTTGTGCCAAGCGCAGACTACGGCAGAAAATATAAAAGCAGCGCAGGAAATACGGAGATGCACATGAACATAGGATCAGTTTTGATGCTGCACTGATTGAGTTTTATTAAGGAGTGGCGAACCTGCAGGCGATGTGGTATAATAAAAATGATATGATTTAACGATGATACTGGGCAGTTTTCGATGTAAAGGATGTGACGTATATGATAGATGTTTGCCTGCTGGGCACAGGCGGAATGATGCCTTTGCCCGGAAGAGCACTTACCTCGCTTTATGTGCGCACCGGCAGTCGAGCGCTGCTTATAGATTGCGGCGAAGGAACGCAGATAGCCATGCGGCAGGCGGCGCAGCGGTTCAAACCCATAGAAGCGGTATTGATCACTCATTTTCATGCCGATCATATAAGCGGTTTGCCCGGCTTGCTGCTTACCTTGGGAAACGAAGGGCGTACAGAGCCGCTTCATATGTATGGACCGTTGGGTCTTGAAAGGATAGTCTCCGGGCTGCGTGTAATAGTGCCGGAGCTGCCGTTTGAAATAGTTTACCATGAATTCGGAATGGAAAATGAAGCTCATTTCGAATGTGCGGGTCTTGACGCGGATGTGTTTCCGGTGAATCACGGAATGGCTTGTTTGGGGTATCATATCGAACTTAAACGAACGGGGAGATTTGATCCTGAGAAAGCAAAGACCAAGGGAATACCGGTTAATCTGTGGGGCAGGCTGCAGAAGGGTGAATCGGCAGACGGTTTCACTCCCGAAGACGTGCTGGGTGCACCGCGGAAAGGGTTGAAACTTGTTTATGCCACTGACACAAGACCTGTACCGGCCATTGAGAAATATGCAGCGGATGCGGATCTGCTTATACTTGAAGGCATGTTCGGAGAGCACGATAAACAGGAACGTGCCCGTATAAGCGGACACATGATGATGCAGGAAGCTGCGGAGATAGCAAAAAAGACAAATGCAAAGCAGCTGTGGCTCACTCATTATAGTCCGGCTACTCCGGAGCCCGAACTGTTTGAAGAAGAATTGAAAGAGATTTTTTCTGAAACGGTCATCTGTTCCGATGGTATGTTTGCCAGACTGCAATTTGCGGATTGATAAAAACAGGCGACAGACTGATTGCTGCCGCCTGTTTTCTGTATAAAATAATCTGTGATGTTTGAAATTTTGTACGATGATGTGTGTTATAATATGGGAAAGATGCTCTGAAGGGTGTGTATGATATGAAAGCATCGGAAAACATCAGGAAATATCTGAACAGCTGCGGACCTGTGGTTACGGCTGTAGGACGTAATGTTATTGAATGCGAAGACGGATATTTCAAAGATATCGATGGTTCCGGAGAGATATCTGTTGTAAATGACTGGCGCAATTCGCCTGCCGTTCGCGCAAAAGAGTATGTTAAACTGCTTACGGCAGAAGAAAAGATAGGTTTGCTGTTTACCGCTCAGTGCCGAATGGGCAAGCATGCCAATCTTCCCAATCCTATGCTGGAACGCATGGGCGCTACATTTGATGTGAAGGTCGATGAGACCGGCATACTTGATGAGACGGTCATGACCATGAAGACCATTTTCGGCGTGCAGACCGCACCCGGCACCACCGATTCGATAAAGAAGCTTTTTCAGCGCAATATGATATTCCGCGAAAGTCCGAAGCCCGATGAGATAGCTGACTGGATAAATCAGCTGCAGCTTGTGGCTGAGGAATGCGAACGCTTTGTACCTGTGCAGATAATGTCCAACTCCCGCAACGAAAACGGTGAAGTTGTTTTTGGTATGAACGATGCTTCGGGCGTATTTCCTACATGGCCGGGAACTCTCGGTATTGCCGCTGCCGTGCAGGGCGATTCAATGGAGATAGCCGATCAGTGGGCGGATGCGATCCGCAGGGATTGGAATGCCGTCGGTATACGCAAGGGATATATGTACATGGCAGACTTGCTGACAGATCCACGCTGGCAGCGCAGTTACGGCACCTTCGGCGAGGACCCTGATCTTACGTCGGATATTATGAGACATATAGTGCCGCGTATACAGGGCGGGGAAGATGGAGTTTCGGCTGACGGCATAGCGTTGACGGTGAAGCATTTCCCAGGCGGCGGCGCCCGTGAAAACGGATTCGATCCTCATTACAAGATGGGCCAGTGGAATGTTTATCCCACTCAAAACAGCCTTCTGCAGTATCATCTGCCGCCATTTAAGGCTGCGGTGGAAAAGAATGTTGCATCGATAATGCCATATTATGCCAAGCCTGCCGCAGAAAAGAGCGGAAGCCAGCAGGATATATGCGGCAGCAATATTGAGATGCAGCCTTATGGATTTGCCTTCAACCGCGTATTTATGGAAGAACTGCTGCGCGGACAGATGGGCTTTAAGGGATATCTGAATTCGGATACCGGAATTATCCACAACATGGCGTGGGGTGTGGAAAAGCTCGATACTTCCGAGCGCATCGCGTTTGCAGTGCGTCATGCAGGCATTGATGTTATCAGCGGCATGATGGATGTTGCGGCGGCAAAGGAAGCCTACGCACGCAATACCAACGGCTATTATGATGAGCACGACATTCCCGAGGGCTTCACGAAGGAAATGATAACCCTTGACGATGCTGCCATCGACCGCGCTGCAAGCCGTATACTTGAAAGCATGTTTGCGCTTGGTATTTTTGAAAATCCCTACAGAGACCCGAAGCAGGCTGTTTGGGCAGTTGCGGATTTCAGAGATTGGGAAAATGCTATGAATGCCCACCGCAAGAGCGTGGTGCTTTTGAAAAACGACGGCACACTGCCTCTCAGGAAAGGCGTGAAGATATATGCCGAGGCATTTGCAAAGAAGCAGGATGTTTCCGAAAAATCCTCGGCTGCTCTGAGGCAGATGCTTTCGGGTGCGGAAACTGTGGATGACCCGGCAAAGGCGGATGTCGCATTGCTTATGATAACTCCCGCTTCCGGCGAATATTTCAGCGCTACCAGGGGATATCTTGAACTTGATATCTGCGATGGAAAGACGGTCTGCAATGTGGATGATGAAGGCAGACCCGCATCCGAGACCCATCAGGAGACAACCGTATTTGGTGCGGCACGCATTGCCGAAATCGCCGAAAAGGTGCATGCAAACGGCGGCAAGGTAGTTGCCAATGTAAATATAACCCTGCCGTGGCTAATGGGCAATGTTGAGCCTTGCTGCGATGCGATCACAGCCGGTTTTGATACCTTCCCTGCCGCTGTGCTTGAAGTGATTTTCGGAAAATACGCGCCTGTCGGAAAATTGCCCGTTACACTTCCCAGAAATGACGAAGTCATTGCTGTGGACGAAAACGGAAAGTGCGCAAGCCCCAATGATGTTCCCGGCTACGACAAGGATAAGTACATGTCCGATAGCCTGAAGGACGAAAACGGAAAGGCATATGCCTACAGGGACTCTGCCGGTAATTACTACGAACTTGGATTCGGACTGAACTATTGATCAAATAAAAAACCTGCTGCGCAGTTTTTGCGCAGCAGGTTTTGTTTGTATTTATCAGACGCCGGAGTATGCGGAGAAGCCGCCGTCGATGGGCAGTACAACGCCGGTAATGAAGCCGGCTGCCTCATTGTTCAGCAGGAACAGCAGGCCGCCTTCCAGCTCTTCGGTCTTGCCGAAGCGTCCCATGGGGGTTGCGGCAAGGATCTTGCCGGTGCGGGCGGTGGGGGTGCCGTCATCATTCCACAGCAGCTTTGCATTCTGCTGAGTGGAGAAGAAGCCGGGTGCGATGGCGTTTACGCGGATGCCGACGCGGGAGAAGTGAACTGCCAGCCACTGGGTGAAATTGGAGATGGCGGCCTTTGCGCCGGAATATGCGGGGATCTTGGTGAGGGGAGTGTAGGCATTCATGGAGGAGATGTTCAGAATGGAGCAGCCCTCGCGGCCGACCATCTGCTTTGCAAATGCCTGAGTGGGGATGAGGGTGCCGAGGAAGTTCAGATTGAATACGAAGCCAACGCCGTCGCTGTCCAGATCAAAGAAGGACTTGGTCTCGGCGTCGATATCGCCCATCTCGAAATATTCCTTGTCGGTGGTTGCGCGGGGATTGTTGCCGCCTGCGCCGTTGATGAGAATATCGCAATCGCCCAGATCGGCCTTTACCTTGAGGGCGATCTCTTCGCAGATCTTGCGGTCCAGCACATTGCAGCCGTAAGCCTTTGCAACGCCGCCTTCGGCTACGATCTCATCGGCATACTTCTGGGCAGCCTGCTCGTTCAGGTCAAGCAGAGCGACCTTTGCGCCTGCGCGGGCCAGTACTTTGGAGAAATTGCTGCACAGTACGCCGCCTGCGCCGGTAACAACGGCAACCTTGCCGGTAAGATCGGTATTTATAACGTTCTGAATCATGGAAATGACCTCCTTGAATGCATAAACATAGATATATATCAATTCTATAAATTTTATCGGATTCCTGCTTAAAAGGTATGGATGATAAATAAAAATGATATGGATGATGATAACCTATTGTACGTTTACAAAATACATGCTTTGTGCTATCCTGTGAATAATGAATTGAACGAGGTTGGCAAGAACTATGCGAAATTTCAGAAAGACTGAGGCGTGGGCGACCATTGCCATAATATGGGCACTTGCATGGCCCACCATGCTTGAGCAGGTTATGCAGACTGCCGTGCAGTATATCGATACTGCCATGGTTGGTGTGCTCGGCACCGAGGCTACCGCTACCGTAGGCGCGACCAGCACTGTCGGCTGGCTTATATACGGTGCACTCTCGGCCTGCAGTGTAGGTTTCCTTTCCATAATCGCACGCGTATGCGGCGCGGGAGACAGGGAAGCTGCCCGCAATGCCGTTTCTCAGGCGCTGCTTGTGACTCTTGTAGTAGGCGTTCTTTTCACGGCCATTCCTGTGATGATCAGCAAATATGTTCCTGTCTGGATGCAGGTAGCTCCCGAGCTCCAGGAAACTGCGGCAAAATATTTCCTGATACTTTATCTGCCCATGCTGCCACGTACAGCGGGCGTAATGTTCAGTACTGTGCTGCGTGCGGCGGGCGATACCAAAACGCCCATGAAGGTCGGCATATATGTCAATGTGATAAATATCGTGCTGAATTTCCTCATGATATATCCCACACGCGAGCTTACCATACCGCTTATTAATCTTACGTTCACCATGCCCGGCTGCGGCTGGGGCGTTGTGGGCGCGGCGGTTGCCAGTGCCATTTCCTATACCTGGAGCGGTATCCACAGCTTTATCGTGCTGTGGAGGCATCCTATGGTATCTCCCAAGGGCTGCAGCCTGAAGCCCGACCCGGATATCCTGAAGCCCTGCGTACGCATCGCTTTCCCCAATCTGCTGCAGCGCATAGGCACTTCCATGGGCTATGTGGTATTTGCTGCAATGATCAATTCCCTCGGTCCTATATCCACCGCTGCACATACCATCGCCAATACTGTTGAATCCGCCTTCTATATCCCCGGCTACGGCATGCAGACTGCTGCATCCACCCTTGCGGGCAACGCTTACGGCGCAAACGACAAGGCAAAGATGAAGCGCATTTCGAGCATGTTTATCCCGATAGAAATAAGCCTGATGGTGCTTTCGGGCGCGGCGCTGTTCATCTCCGCTCCTGCGCTGGTGGGTCTTTTCAATAAGACTCCCGAGGTCGTTTCTCTCGGCACCACCGTGCTCAGAATGGTAGCTGTTTCTGAGCCTATGTACGGTTTCTCCATCATAGTCGAGGGCATGATGCTGGGCGTAGGCAAAACAAAGCAGCCCTTTGTTTATAACGTTGCCGGCATGTGGGCTGTACGCATTCTGGGTACCTTCGTCGGTATAAAGCTTCTGGGACACTACAAGCTGCTGGATTACGGTCTTATAGCCGCATGGGGCTGCATGATCGCCCACAATATGCTGCTGTTTGTGCTGTATCTTATATCCTATATAAGAGGAACCTGGAATCCTCTTAATGACAGAAAAGCATAATAAATTTCGTGATATGGGGACGGGCTACGCTCGTCCCTGTGTTGCTAAAGATGGTGGAGTTTATGGGTATTCTTATATGCGGTCTCAACGGATGCGGCAAGACTACCTTTGGCAGACGGCTGGCCGAAACGCTTGGTTTTCGCTTTATAGACGCTGAAGAATTGTATTTTCCGCGAAGCGATGAAAGCGATCCTTACGCGAATGCAAGGACACGCTTAGAAGCTGAAATGCTCCTTGCAGAAGAAGCGGCCATGCATCCCGATTTCGTTTTCGCGGCGGTAAAGGGCGATTATAGCGAAGCTGTAGTGTCTCTTTATAAATATGTCGTGCTCATTGATGTGCCGAAAGAAATCAGGATGCGGCGCATAAGAGAGCGTTCATTCGGAAAATTCGGTGCGCGCATGCTCCCCGGCGGAGACCTTTATGCGCAGGAAGAAGAGTTTTTCAGAATGGCAGAATCGCGAAGAGAAGACTATGTGGAAAAATGGCTTCAGGGTATGCAGTGTCCGGTGATAAGGATAGACGGTACAAAATCCATAGAAGAAAACATTGAATTTATTACCGCTCAGATGAAAATATCGGTCAGCAAATGACTGAAAATAGAAACTGTAAGAAATTGATTGCAAAAGCATGATTGGAGGTATAACTGTGAACAAGATGGGATTCGGTTTTCTGAGACTACCTCAGATCGAAACTGACGGAGAAAAGCGGATTGATATGGAAGCGACCTGCGCCATTGTCGACAGATTTATGGAAAAAGGCGGCAAATATTTTGATACTGCCTACACTTATCTTGGCGGCAAAAGCGAAACGACGCTGCGCGATACTCTTGTGAAGCGCTATCCACGCGATTCTTTCATGATTTGCGATAAGCTTGCCGGCTATAAGGCCCGCAGCTATGAGGACTGCGAAAAGCAGTTTGCCGAGATGCTTGAACGCTGCGGCGTTGAGAAATTCGATGTTTTCATGCTGCACTGGCTCAACAGCAAGAACTATGCAATGGCGGAAAGCTACGATGAATTCAGGTTTCTGAACGACGTCAAGGCTTCCGGCAAGGCTGACAGGATAGGTTTTTCCTTCCATGACAGCCCTGAGCTTCTGGATGAAATACTTACAAAGCATCCCGAAGTAGATTGCGTGCTGATTCAGCTGAATTATCTCGACTGGCTCAGCCCGACTTTGCAGGCAAAGAATCTGTATGATACCGTCGTCAAACACGGCAAGTCTGTTATCGTAATGGAGCCTGTAAAGGGCGGAAGTCTTGCACAGCTGCCTGAGGATGTTGCTGCTATGCTTCCCGGAAAGACCCTTGCAGAATGGGCGGTAGCATTCGCACAGTCCCTCGAAAAAGTTGAAATCGTGCTCAGCGGTATGAATACTGTTGAACAGATAGATTCGAATATGCAGGAAATTGAACCGCTTACCGAAGCGGAAGTATCTTTGCTTATGGAAGCCGCCGACAAGCTGCGCTCTTCCATTGCGGTTGAATGTACTGCATGCGGATATTGTTTGTCCCATTGCCCCAGGAAGATAGCTATACCGGACTATATGTCTCTTTACAACGAATACGCCCGCAATCCCTCCGATGGCTGGAAGATGGACCATATGTATGCTTCCATTGCAGCGGTATCCGCAAAGGCATCCGAATGCCTCGATTGCAAGGCCTGCGAACGTAACTGCCCTCAGAAGCTTCCCATAACCGAAACTCTGCAGAAGCTTGTTAAAGCGTTTGAAAAATAACGCATCGCCGGGGGGATACTGTCCGGCAGATACATTTGAGTATGAAGATCGCCGTACCGTGATAAATCGCGGTATGGCGATCTTCTTTATTGCAACAGAATGTTTCGGTATTACCGCAGCGCAGCATATTGAGTGAAGTGTACGGAATACCGCCAACACATCGACGGGGCAGCTTTAATACCTATCCGGTTCTGAACACAGCAGATATTTGTGGTATAATGATGTCTGTGAAATGGTGTTGACAGTAATTCCGATATGCTTTATAATTAGATAAATTTGTGAGGAGGCACCTTGAATCTTATGGATTGCGACAGTTGCGAAGACAATAACGGATACGTTTGTTTCGTAATAGCTATTTATACAAAGACATATCTGGGCTCATGAGAGCAGCAGGTATGTCTTTTTGTATCTGAATATAAGGAGAACAGAAATGAGTAATAATGTAACCAGTGTTATAATCATGGCAGTGTGTCTTTTGATGTCAGCTTATTTTTCGGCGACGGAGACGGCGTTTTCGTCACTCAATAAGACAAGACTGAAACTGTTGATAGAAAAGGGAGACAAGCGCGCGAAACTTGCGTACGAGCTTTCAGAGAGATATAACGATCTTATATCAACAATTCTGATTGGCAATAATATTGTGAATATACTGTTGTCCTCGATGGGTACCCTGTTGTTTATAAGGCTTATCGGAGGCGATTACGGCGCTACGGTTTCCACTATCGTTGTAACTGTGCTTGTGCTTATTTTCGGTGAAATATCACCCAAGAGTATAGCCAAGGATATGCCGGAAAGCTTCGCAATGTTCTCTGCCCCTGTGATCAAGCTGTTTATCATCGTATTTACTCCTCTGAACCGACTGTTCGGCCTGTGGAAGCAGCTTTTGACCCGCCTGTTCAATGTCAAAAAAGAGGAGAAGATGTCCCAGGAAGAGCTCATCATGATCGTTGATGAAGCCCGTAACGAAGGCGGAATAGATGATGACGAGGGTGATCTCATCCGAAACGCTATCGAATTCAATGATCTTAAGGCGGAAGATATACTCACTCACCGTGTTGAGCTTGAGGCAGTGCCTGTGGATACACCCAATGAGGAAATCGCGGTTATATTCTCGGAATCCAGATATTCCAGACTGCTGGTATACAATGAGACCATCGATGACATCGTAGGTGTTATTCACCAGAAGGATTTCTATGTAGGAACTGGTATAACTGACAAGCCTATCGGAGAGATAATTTCCAAACCTCCGTTTATACATAAGTCTGAAAAGATACCGGATCTTCTGAAACTGCTTCAGAAGGAGAAATCACATATTGCGGTGGTTATCGATGATTACGGCGGAACTCTCGGCATCGTCACAATGGAGGATATTCTGGAAGAACTTGTCGGGGAGATATGGGATGAACACGATGAGGTCGTGGAGAACTTCAAGCAGATTTCCGGGAATACCTATGAGGTAGACGGCGCAGTTGATTTTGAGGATTTCTGTCAGTTCTTTGATATGTCTATCGAATCCGAAGCAGTTTCCTTCAGCGGATGGATCGCAGAACAGCTGAGCAAGATACCGGCAGCTGGCGACAGATTCGATTATATGAATCTCGAGATAACTGTCACGGCCATCGATTCACATCGCGTAGACAAGGCTCAGGTGGTCCGCAGACCGGCTGAAGCAAATGATGAAGACGAATAATAACCCAATACAAAAGCCCTGCCACATAAGCGGCAGGGCTTGATTTTATGCATCCGGTCAGTTTTCGATATCGTCGGCCATGACGCTGACGAGACCGGCTACGTTCTCAACCGGCAGGGAAATGAGTGCGGTATGCGCATCGGAACGAATACCTGCGTCGGTCATAATGGCGCGCATAACGTTTACCTTATCCTCGCGCCTTACAACGATGAGCACGATGTCTTTTTCGGTTGCGATGGAAACGCCGA
The DNA here is from genome assembly GCA_045649485.1 of Clostridia bacterium. Taxonomy (GTDB): domain Bacteria; phylum Bacillota; class Clostridia; order Christensenellales; family Aristaeellaceae; genus RUG11247. Next base: position 45,083 of record JAZRPZ010000004.1, on the reverse strand, counting down.
AGAACTTGCTGGTAAATTCAGTACCAAGGCCCTTGGCATGTATGACAGTACCGCCGCCGGCGTTAGCCTTGCGTGCCGCATCCATTACTATATCAGAAGTGCCGCTTTCGATAAAAGCAACCAACAGCTCGTAATTAAATTCCTGCTTCTGTTCCACTTCGTTCACCTCACCAATAATAACGTCCTGCCCTTCAAGCAGATATTTCATGCAGCTTGCTCCGCCGATGCTGCCGACAGGGATGGATATAGCGATTCCGTTGCCGGCGATGTTTATGCCGAGTCGGGAGATCATTCCCTTCATGACATGTTTTGCATGGCTTCTTTCGGTAAGAGCAAGTATAATAACTTTTTCGGATTTATCAAGGCCGAGCATCTTCAGGATGGTCTGACCTGCGGTACCACGGGCGGGAGTACTGAATATAGCGGAGATATTATTTTTTTTGAGAAATTTGATGTAATCTCCTTCGAATTCACGCTGGGTAATAACCATGAGCATTCTGATTCCGTACATTTACCCGTCCACCTCCTTTTAAACTTCAATAATGTCTTCCTCAGGCAGCGAAGCAAGTGCTTCTTCCTGAGTTGTCTTGATCTTCTTGTGCTTCAGCTTGAAATACAGACCAAGTGCCTGGATTGCGATAAGGGGAGTCATTGCTACCATTGCAACGACGCCGAAAGCATCGGAAGAAACGTCGCCGCCCGTTGCGGTACATACGCCCATAGCCAGCGGCAGCAGGAAGGTCGCGGTCATGGGACCGGACGCAACTCCGCCGGAGTCAAATGCGATGGAAGTAAATATCTCGGGGACGAAGATCATCAGTATCATCGCGATCGCATATCCGGGGATCAGCAGATACATGATCGGTATTCCGAGCAGTATCCTGAGCATTGCCAGACCAACGGACACAGCAACGCCGATGGAGAGACAGGTGCTCAGTGCTTTCTTCGGGATTGCGCCTGCGGTAAGCTCATATACCTGTTTGCTCAGTACATGAACCGCGGGCTCTGCGGTTACCGTGAAGTAACCGATGATCATTCCGAGGGGCACCAGAATCCAGTTGAAATCAAGCGCACCAAGCATGAGACCAAGATAATTTCCCAGAGGCATAAAGCCTACGTTTACACCCAGAAGGAACAAAACCAGCCCCAGATAGGTATATATGATACCGATTATGATTCGGATCATTTTATTGCGCTTAAGATGCAGCGTGGTAAAATGGAAAATAAGGAAGAATGCCACTATGGGGGCAAGAGCGACAAGTACCTCGATCATATAGTAGGGAAATTCGCTGAAAAACAGGCTGCCCAGTTCTCTTGAATTTTCCGTAAGATGCAGTACTTCAGGTTCATAAGCGGCATTATCCGGGTTATAAATGAGGCCCAGCAGCATTACAGCCAGTATGGGGCCGATGGAGCACAGTGCTACCAGACCGAAGGAATCGCTCTCTGCTTCCTTATCGCTACGGATAGCGGAAACACCGACGCCCAGCGCCAGTATGAAAGGTACGGTCATGGGACCGGTGGTAACACCGCCGGAGTCGAAAGCGACTGCAAGGAAAGATTTGGGAACAAACTGCGCCAGAATGAATACTGCAACATAGAATGTTGCCAGAATGTATTTCATTTTGACCTTGAACAGTATGCGCAGCAGCGCCATTACCAGGAAAAGACCAACGCCGATGGCAACGGCGAGTATCAGGACCAGATTTGGTACGTTGGGTACCTGTTCGGCAAGCACCTGAAGATCAGGTTCTGCCACGGTAATGAGTATACCGAGAATAAGACCGACCAGAGCTATGAGCCATATCTTGCGTGAACGGGTGAGTGCTGCACCAACATATTCACCTATCGGAGTCATGGCCATGTCTGTACCGAGAGTGAACAGTCCCATACCGATTACCAGCATCATTGCGCCAAGAATGAACGCCAACAGAGCACTGTTAGGTACGGGAACGATGAGGAAGCAAATGATGAAGACCAGCGCTGCTATAGGAAGCACTGACACAAGCGATTCCCTCAGCTTTTCTCTCATTATGTTGCGGGTAGGGTTAAACATCGTTTCCTCCTTCCAAATGATCGATGGTGATTGATTGAATTTAAAATAAGCATAACAAATTCAGTCAACCATCGCAAGGCAGAGGAGGTTTGTTTGCCGCTAAGGAACCGCTAAGAACTGCGAGATAAGCATCAGGTAAGTCAGATATTGTCAGAATCGCAGAGCATGTCTATCATGGCCTGCATTGCCGGAGTTATCCATTTTCCTTTGTGGTAAATAAGCTGCTTGTACAGCTCTACGTGGATATCGTTTATATCAAGCTTTACTATGGTGCCGGCTTTTATCTGTTCGCTTATTACGAATTCGGGAATGAATGCAATGCGGTCACTGCTGTTTTCGATAAGCGAAGCGATGACATCGGTATTGCCTATCTCGAGTATAGGCTCGATTGACAGGCCGAGGCGCGCCAGCTGAACATCCAGCTGTGAGCGATAACTCATGCCTTTTTCGGTAAGTATAAAGGGATATTCTGTACATTCCGAAGCTGGGATATCTTTTTTACCGGCGAGAGGATGTGATGCGGGTGCCGCAAATACGATAGGCACAGGAGAGGAGAGCGCAGTTTCACAATCCGGGCGATAGATCAGGTGATCAAGGTGATAGATAAGGTCTGCGTCATTTTGAGTAAGCGCCTTGAACATACCGTCGCTGTCTGCACCGCGGACGGTTATCTGGACTTCGGGATGCAGCTTGCAGAAACGATCGAGTACTTTGGGGAAGATGGACATGCACAACGATTCGGCCATTACTATGCGCAATTGACCGCTGACGGAGGATACGTTGTTCATGAGCTTTTTGGCGTTTTCTGTCATGCGGAGAATATTCTGAGCATGTTCATAAAATTGCGCGCCCTGAGGAGTCAATGCCACAGTTTTACCTACACGGTCAAAAAGAGAAGTGCCGAGTTCGTTTTCCAGCTGACTTATCTGCATGGATACTGCAGACTGAGAATAACCTAATTGCCTTGCGGCCTGAGAGAAACTGCGCAGTTCGGCGGCACGCACAAAGGTGGTCAAATTGCGAAATTCCATCAGCTATTCACTCCATATCAGTTTTATGAATATATAACTTCAAGCATATGATACAATTTTTGCCGGTTTGTGTCAAGGAAAAACGCTTTTGAGGATACTCAGCCTCAAAAGCGTTTTATTGATCAAAGGGAATCGAAGTATTCTTTTATTTCCTGCATGCGTACAGACTGTTCAACGCTGAACGGACAACGGCCGTCGCAATGTCCGCACTGAACACAATCGGAAGCATTGACCGCCAGTTTCCTGTAGTGTTCGATGGCAAGTCCGTCACCCATTTTGGCAAGGTCGTAGTATTTGTTTACCAGGCCTATGTCGATGCCTGCGGGGCAGGGACGGCAGTGATTACAGTATACGCAGGTACCGCGAACCTTTTCGGCGTTGAGGCCGCCGATAAATCCGTAATCCGTTTCTTCTTCGGTTGCGTTGAGGTATTTCAGCACTATGTCGAGATCGTCAATGCCGCGCACGCCGGGAAGAGTGGTAATAACGCCGGGGCGGTCGAGCGAATACCGGATCAGCTGAGAATGGGTCATTGCCTTCTTGAAAGGAGAAGCTTCTTCGGAAAGCAGCTTGCCTCCGTGGAAGGGCTTCATTACGGAAATGGCAACGCCGTTTGCCTGACAGCGGCGGAACAACTCTGCGCGCTCTGATGCGGTGCCGATGCCGTACTCATCGCCCTGCTCGAAGTCATACGCAGGGTTGATGGAGAACATCATGAGGTCGATGTCTCCTTCATCTATGATGCGGTTTGCTACTTCGGGAGTATGGGAAGAGAAGCCGATATGACGCACCACGCCCTGCTTCTTCAGGTCGCGGATAAGATCAAGCACGCCGTCAGCCTTCATCTTCTCAAAATCCGCTATCTGATCGAGGCAATGCAGGAAACCGAAATCTATGTAGTCCGTGCCCAGAGTCTGCATTTCCCATTCAAAGGTCTGCTTTATCCTGTCGGCATCGGTAGTCCAGCCATATTCGCCTTTTTCGTTGTATATGGCGCCAAAGTGCAGCTGGAACATTACTTTATCGCGAATGTCTTTTATTGCACGTCCGAAAGGAGCGTACACATTCGAAGCGCCGGCACACATATCAAAGAAATTGATACCGTTATCTACGGCCTTGCGTACTACAGCTTCAATTTCAGCATCGGAAGCCTTCTGTATGCCTCCGAAGCCCAGACCGACAGCGCTTATCATTTCGCTGCCGCGGGGCAGTTTCCTGTATTCCATCAAATCACACCTTGTTTTTATTATCCGCGCAGGGTGATGGGGCATTCGCCCTCCCAGCGGTATTCGTCGATGATGGTCTCGCCGATGGAATCTGCGGTGATGAAGCCCTTCACGGGATTCTTTACGCTGTCGATATGACCGGTTACGGTTGCCTCAACTTCGCTGTTTTCGAAGGAGAGGTCGCAGCCTTCCATTTCGCAGTCCTCGAGAATGAGACCCTTGCAGTAGCACAGGGGCTGAGTGCCGATTATCTTGCAGCGCACCAGACGCAGGTTTTCGGAATACCATGCCAGGTATTCGCCCTTGATAACGCTGTCATAAACGGTCACGTTCTTGCTGTGCCAGAAAGCATCCTTGGTATTCAGCACGGAATTGCGGATGGTTACGTTTTCGACGTACTGGAAGGAATACTTACCATGCAGACGGAAATTATTGACGACCATGCCGAAAGTATGCATGAAGGGATACTCGCCGGTGAGTTCAAAATCGTCGATAGTGATATTTCTGCAGAACCAGCCGTATTCGGTGGAAACGGCAGTGCTGCGGGTGATGTTGATATCGCGGCATTCACGCAGTGCCTTGATTCCGCCCATGTTGCAGGAATCGATGTTCACGCGGTTGTTGTACCAGAGCGCGGCACGGCAGGTCTCGGTCATGCGGCAGTCGGACATTTCAACATCGTCAGCGTGCCAAAGGGGATAGCGCAGGTGGAAATCGCAATTGGCAATGGTAAGATTGCGGGCTTCCTTCAGAGCGCTTTCGCCGTCTTCCTGACCTGCGAATGCACAGTTTCTTACTTCAACATTGTTTGCGGCGTACAGTGCACGTTCCTCGCCAAAGCGGGTGTCTGCGATGATCTTTCTGTTTTCCATGGTAATCAATCCTTCCAAAGGTCGTTTATCAGCCGGGCAGATTCCTGCCGGCTTCGTATGCAGCCTTCAGATGTTCTTCGGAAATCTGATGCTTGCCGGGACCGCCCTTGCAGCCGCCGGCAGTATAGCTGCCTATGTCGTTCCAACCCAGTGCGGAGGTGATGAAACGGTAGTATTCCAATGCATGGTCAAAAGTATGCTCTGTATTATCTCCTGCGGTCATGAGCAGGTAGGTATCCTTTTTAGGATAGATATCTTCGGTGGACTTTGCGTAGAGCCTGTCGAAGAAAACCTTTATCTGTCCGGAAAGGGTCCAGAAATACAGGGGAGAGGCAAGTACCATAAGGTCGCATTCGTCAAACAGCGGGTAGGCGGGCTGCATATCGTCTTCTATGACGCAGCCCTTGCCGGTCTGACATGCGCCGCAGCCGCGGCAGCCGTATATCTCGCCGCCGAGGAATATCTTGTTTACGATATGACCTGCGCTGCGGGCGCCTTCGATAAAGGCATCGGCCAGCATATCGGTATTTGCGCCGGCAATTCCACTGCCGACGGCCACCAGAATGTTTCTCATATTAACCTCCGTGGGTCACTAAATATTCAGTATACAGCATTAGAGTCGGTCTAATGCAATAGGTTTCACTATCTGTTAACAGATTGGCACAGGGCTGCCCGGTCTGCTCCTCAGCCCCGGATCCGTCCCTGCGCTTTATGATAAACGCCAGGTCGTCATCCAAGGCGCTATCATTTGTCTGTTACTCCTTCGGAGCCATCATTTCTGCCATTTCCTTCAGATAAGTGGGAATCTTTATGCTCTGAGGACAATGCTTCATGCAGTTTCCGCAAGCGATGCATGCGGCGGGCAGACGGTCTTCGGGAATGTCCTTTATTGCGGAAAGCCTCCATGCGCCGCTGAGCTTTACTTCATTATAGGTTGCCAGCAGGCGGGGGATATCAAGGGACATGGGGCAGTCATCGGTGCAGTAGCGGCATGCGGTGCAGGGCACGGCGATGCTCAAGCGCAGCTTCTGAGCAGCGTTTTCGATGTACATCTGCTCGGTGGAGGTCATGGCTTCTTCGCTGCTCATGGTGGCGATGTTGTCGCTGAGCTGTTCGAGATCGCCCATGCCGGAAAGTGCTACCTGTACTGCGGGCAGGGATTTTACCCACTTCAGTGCCCATGATGCGAGGGAAGCTTCGCTGTTTGCGCACTTGAGCACAGCGGCGCTTTCGTCGGTCATCTTCGCCAGCAGACCGCCGCGCACGGGTTCCATTACCATAACGGGGATGTTGGCGTCTTCGAGTATCTTGTAGAGCTCCTTGGCATCGCCGTAGAGCCAGTCATAGTAGTTCAGCTGAATCTGAACGAAATCCCACTGATGCTTTTTAACGACCTTGCGCAGCGCGGAGGGAGTGCCGTGGAAGGAGAAGCCGAAGTAGCGGATCTTTCCCTGAGCTTTCATTTCATCAAAATATGCCACTGCGCCGTTATCGAAGAAAGCATCGGCGTTGTGGTCCATAATGCCGTGCAGCAGATAGAAATCTACGTGATCCATATCCAGCCTGCGCAGCTGTTCTGCAAACTGAGCGCGGTAATCGGGATTGGCGTCGAGGTTGAATTTGGTGGCTACATAGTAGGAATCGCGGGGATATTCCTTCAGAGCCTTGCCGGTGAAAACTTCGGATTCGCCGCCGTGATAGATATAGGCGGTGTCGTAGTAATTGATGCCGGCAGCCATTGCCTTGTCAATGATCGCCTTGGCTTTATCATAATCAATGGGACGTCCCTCTGCGGCTTCGTTCACAGGCAGGCGCATATTGCCCATGCCCAGAACAGAAAGTTTGATGCCGTCCTTATATTCCTTATACTGCATAAACGTGCCTCCGGAAAATCTATTGGTATGATTATATTATAGATTATGACCTGTCGGATATCAAATACATATATTGAATCGTATGGCATACTTGAAAGGTATTGAAACGGATGCTATAATGCATTCGGGAGGATGTAAATATGGATATTCGTGTTTTGAAATATTTTCTTGCGGTAGCCCGTGAGGAGAGCATAACCCGTGCCGCGGAACAACTGCATATGTCTCAGCCACCGCTTTCAAGACAGCTGCGGGACCTTGAAGAGGAACTCGGAAAACAGCTGCTTATAAGGGGCAGCAGACGTGTGCGCCTGACGGAAGAAGGCAGGATTCTCCGACGCCGCGCCGAAGAAATCGTGAGCCTTATGGAAAAGACCGAAAATGAAATAATGACAGCCTCCGAAGAGATCAGCGGCTGGATATGCATCGGCGGCGAGACCGAAGGCATGCGCGTTATCGCGAAGGTGCTCAAGTCCATGCATGATGATTATCCGAATCTGAGAATACATACCGTTAGCGGCAATGCGGAGGAGATAACCTGTCAGCTGGACAGAGGCATGCTGGATTTCGGTCTGCTTGTTGAGCCTACCGACCTTACGGGATATGATTTTATACGCCTGCCCGTAAAGGACCATTGGGGCGTGCTGATGCGTGCGGACAATCCCATGAAGGATAAGGAATATATAACTCCTGCAGACCTGTGCGAGCTTTCGCTGTTCGTTTCGGCGCAGCACATGATGGAAAATGAGCTTTCCGGATGGCTTGGCGGAGATTACGATAAATTGAATGTAATCGGTGAATACAATCTGTTGTTCAATGCATCGCTGTTTGTGGAGGAAGGTCTGGGCAGTGCGCTGTGCCTTGACAGCGTTTCCTGTACCTGCGAAGGCGGTCCGTTGTGTTTCCGCCCCCTTGAACCGAAGCTTGAGGTGGGAATTGTGCTGGTGTGGAAAAAGCATCAGGTGTTCTCTAAGCCTGCGCGTAAATTCATAGAAAGGCTTACCGGCGGAAATGTGCCGGAAAATACGGATACAAAAGAATGAATGACGGAATGAAAATATATTTTGCACCGCTTGAAGGTGTTACGGATGTGATATACAGGCGTGTGCATCACGACAGTTTCACGGGAGTGGACAGGTATTTCATACCTTTTGTTTGCCCTACTCAGCACAAGGGTTTTCCGCCCCGGGAATACAATGCCATACTTCCGCAGAATAACATTGGAATTCCCGTTATTCCGCAGATACTTACAAAGTATGCCGAGCATTTCATATGGGCTGCTGCCGAAATGGCTGAAATGGGCTATACCGAGGTAAACCTGAATGTGGGCTGCCCTTCCGGCACTGTTACCGCAAAGGGCAAGGGTTCGGGCATGCTGCGCGATCTTGAATGGCTGAAGGCATTTTTGGATGAAGTGTACGAAAAGTGTCCTATCCCTGTATCCATCAAAACGCGTATAGGCTATGAGTCAGTTGAAGAATGGCCTGCGATTCTGGATATTTATGCTCAGTATCCGGTACACGAACTTATAGTGCATGCGCGTACCCGCAATGAACTCTACAAGGGAGTGCCTCATGCGGAGGTCTGCGCGGATGTGTTCGAAAAGACGAACCTTCCTTTTGTGTATAACGGCGAACTTTTCACCGTGCAGGATTGCATTGATATGCTGGAAAGATACCCCGGTACAAAGGCGCTTATGCTGGGCAGGGGAATGATAACGAATCCTGCGCTGGCGAGAGAAGTAAAGGGCGGCGAGAAGCTTACCGTGGAAGAACTGCGAGTTTTCCATGACAGGCTGTTCCGTGCGTATTCCGAAAACTGGCCCGCAAAGGCAGTAATGGGACGCATGCATGAGATCGTCCATTATATGTCCTGCTGCTTTGAGGATTGCGCAAAAGTGCGCAAGGCAATAAGAAAAGCCACTTCGCTGGAAGCATACGAAGCGGCGGCGGAAAGACTGTTTGACGGCTGCGAAATGAAAGCCGTACCCAGATTCGAATGGGTGAAATAGGTGATCTTATGAATTACAGAAAAGACAGATATGGCAACGATATATCGGCGCTGGGATTCGGCTGCATGAGATTCCCCGGAAAAATGGGCGTAGTCAATATGCAGGAGACGGAACGGGAAATAATGCTCGCCATCGAAAACGGCGTGAATTATTTTGACACTGCCTATGTATATCCCGGCAGCGAATCCGCTCTGGGTGAGATACTCCACAGGAATTCCGTGCGTGACAAGGTATATATAGCCACAAAGCTGCCGCACTACCTCATAAAAAGCAGGGAAGGGCTTGAAAAACTTTTCCGCGAACAGCTGAAGCGGCTCAGAACCGACCATGTCGATTATTATCTGATGCACATGCTTACCGACGTTGAAACGTGGGAAAGGCTGAAAAAGCTGGGCGTTGAAGATTGGCTTGCCGAAAAGAAGCGATCCGGCGAGATAAGACAGGCGGGATTTTCCTATCACGGTAATTCCGATATGTTCATAAAGCTGCTGGACAGCCATGACTGGGATTTTACGCAGATACAGTATAACTATCTGGATGAACACACTCAGGCGGGCAGGCGAGGTCTGGAATATGCCCATGGCAAGGGCATCCCTGTAATAATAATGGAACCTCTGCGCGGCGGCAGACTTGTAAACCGTCTGCCCGAAGAGGCGAAGCGGATATTTGCCGAACATCCCGCCGGGCGCACGCCTGTGCAGTGGGCGCTCAGGTGGCTGTGGGACCAAGCGGGCGTTACCTGCGTTCTTTCCGGAATGAATTCCCGTGAGATGGTTTTGGACAATATCGCAACAGCCTGCGACGCGCACATAGGTGAATTCGGCGAAGCAGAACAGGAGATGCTGCGCAGAGTTGTAAAGGCCATCAATGCGGGCATGAAGGTAGGCTGCACCGGCTGCGGATACTGCATGCCGTGCCCGAAGAATGTGGATATCCCCGGCGCATTTGCTGCGTACAACAGACGCGCGGCAGAGGGCAGATTCTGGTCGTTCATGGATTATGTGATCTGCACGGCGCTGAGAAAGAATCCCACGCCCGCTTCAAATTGCATAGGCTGCGGAAAATGCGAAAAACATTGTCCTCAGCATATTGAGATAAGAAAAGAACTCGCCGGAGTAAAGGCAGAGTTTGAGGGTCCGGTATATCGCATGGCGAAGGCTGTGGCAGGTAAGATCGTCAGATTCTGAAAAAGAACCCCTCCCGAATAGCTGTTCGGGAGGGGTTTCTGTTATTTTTTTAACTGAAGTCCGTCTTTGAATGCATTACCGACTTTTTCGCCGAGCGTTATGTAGTCGTTGTTCATGGGATCAAATGTTATGGGATTCAGCTTGAGGGGATCTATTTTTCCCTTTTCATTCAGTATGCGTTCGTCAGCAGATACATTTTCGATGCGGCCGATCATAATGTCCGTATCGGTATCGAAGCTTACCAGAGTGCATTCGAGGGTCATGGGAAGTTCTTCGATAACGGGCGCATCGGCAAATTCGCTCTTTACGGTGTGCCATCCGCAAATTTCCAGCTTGTTGGGAACGTCGTTGCCGGAAACAACGCCCACATAATCGGCGGCGATTACGTTTGCAGCGTCTGCCATGCTTACGGTAAAAGCCTTTTTGAGCAGAATGTTTTTGGTGGTCTTATGGTCCTGCGCAAGACATACTGCTACCTTGTCATAATCGCAGATGCATCCCCACGCAGCGTTCATTGCATTGGGTACATCGTTTTCATCATAAGCGGCTACAATGAAAACGGGCATGGGATATACATAAGGCTTGGAACCAAAATTTTTTCTCATGATTTTATACCTCCTGCCGCAGTTATTCTGCAAACAAAGCTTCTGCAGCGTGCAGGTCGTCGTGATTGTCTATCTCAAACCAGCGGCCGTTGAGGGGGCAGGCATGGAAAACGATTTCGGGCAGTATGTCGTTCAGTGCTACTTCGCTCCACATCTTCTTCTCGCCGCGAATCTCGATATAGTCGGCGCACTTTGCAAAGAATGCGGCGGCGCCTTCTGCGGAGAATTTGTATACATCGATGGAAGCGCCCAATGCCTCTTCGGGAGTGATGGTCTTTGCGATGCGCATCAGTCTGCCGTTTTCTTCCACTACCTTCATGGATTCTTCCATATAGGTGCCGATATCCACAACGATAGCGTTGCTGCTCTCGCAGGCCAGCAGGGAAGCGATGACGGATGCATCAAAGAATACATCTGCATTCATCATCAGGAAACCTTCGCCGTTCATTGCATCTTTGGCAATATAGGCGCTGTACATGTTGTTGGTGGTGGCGTAATCAACGCTTTCGATGATTTTCACGCACGGGAAGGCAGCCTTCACCTGTGCTTCGAGCACCTCGGCCTTATAGCCGGAGATCACGGTTATATCGGTGATGCCGTTTTCTATGAGGTTTTCTATCTGCTTGAAGAGAATGGGCTTGCCGTTTACGGGCACGAGGGATTTGGGGCAATTATCTGTAATAGGCGCGAGACGGGAACCGAAGCCCGCTGCCAGAATCAATGCTTTCATGGGAAAATCTCCTGTGTTTTATGATGTATGTTTATTATAGCACAATATTATTAAAGATGCCACAACTTGAATGTTCATTGCCGGCATGACAGGCTGCAGCTGAAAAAATACGCACCCGCTGTTTATGGCAGGTGCGTGTCTGTCAGAGTCCGAGCAGTCTTTCTGCGTTCTTGCAGAGTATCATTTCTTTTTCTTCTGAGGTAAGGGGCAGTGCATTGAAGCGTTCCAGTTCCTCATAGGGGCACCACATTGGGTAATCGGTGCCGAACATTACCTTTTCAACGCCGTAGGTGCGGATTATTTCTGCTGCACGTTCGGGGCTTACGGCGAAAAGGGAACTGGAGGAATCAACGAACACATTGGGATTATTGGGCAGCGCGGAAGCAGCTGCGGCTTCCCATTCACTGTATCCGCCGAGGTGCGCGCAGATGGCGACAAGATTAGGGAAAAGCTCCATCACGTGATTCATTCGCGCGGGACCGGAATTGTCGTAGCGGTAATCGCCGGTGTGGATGAGCAGAGGCATTTTGCCGGCAATAGCAGCTATCATTTCAAGTACATGATGGTCATCGATTTTAAAGCCCTGAATATCGGGATGAATCTTTATGCCCTTGAAGCCTGCGGCGATTATCTCATCCACAAGCTGCGGAATGTTTTCTACATCGGGATGCATTGCCGCAAAGGGGATGATGCGCTCGGGATACTGTGCGTAGGAATCCAGAATGAATTTATTGATGCTGAATACCTGTGCGGGAGTGGTCGCCACGGAATGGGCAACGAAGCGCTTGATGCCTGCGCGGTCCATTTCGCGGATAACGGTGGAAAGGCTGCCGTCCATGGCCATGGGGATATCGTAGAATTTGCCTACGGCTGCTGCTGCCTTGCGCGCTATTTTATCGGGGAAAATATGTACATGGAAATCTATAATGTTCATTAGCATTCACCTTGGTAATAGAAGTATATCAGATTTTAACATAAAACGGCGCAGATTGCACTACCGTATTACAGAAAAGAAGGTTATTTTCGCATAAAAAAGTCGGCCTCCGCAGAAATTGCGGAGACCGGTAATTTGGTTATACATTGTAGAGCAGGAAATTGGATACGCATTTTGCCAGAATCTCCTGACCGGCATCGTTGGGATGCAGGCCGTCGGGGCACAACTCTTCCTGAATTGCAGGCACACGGGGCTGGATGCCGGTAACCGCGGCGAGGTCCAGCACGGGCAGCGCGTAATAATGCGCCACGGTGCGGATTATCTCGGCGTATTCGGAAAGCACAGCCACAGGAGCAGGCTTGTTGTCGCCGGTGGGGACATCCTCATTCAGCCTGTGCAGGGGCAGGCAGATGACAACGGGCTTGCCGGGATATTTCTCAACAAGGCTGCGCATCAGCTCATGGCATGCGCCCCAGAAGGTATCCTTGGTGCGGTCATCGGGATTTCCGAGAGGTGCGTCGCCATGACCAAAATCGTTGGTGCCGCCGAAGACCACAACAGCGTCTGCCTCAGGATCCATTTCGGCTACGCGGGAGCAGAAATCAAGATCGAAGCTTGCGGGGTCGGAAGGCTTGGTCTGCCTTGCGAAGCGGGTGCCGGAAATGCCGTAATTGTTTGCCTTTTTAAGACCGAAGCGTTCCTTTATGATGGAAGGATATACATGTTCGATAGAGCTTGCGCCCACGCCTTCGGTTATGGAATCGCCAAGAAAATTGACGACAGCGCCTTCGAGTTTCATAGGACTACCTCCGTTACTTGCCGAGGCTGATGTCGGGCAGACGGGTGGTGTGAGTGTCCTTCAGGGGAGTCCAGGCGATGGGACGGTATGCCCAGCGAACTGCGTTTACGATGACCTTCTGTACGTTTTCGTCCTTGTAGCTGGGGCAGGTCTCGTGACCGGGCTGGAAGTAGAAGATACGGCCCTGACCGCGATGCCAGCAGCAACCGGAGCGGAATACTTCGCCGCCGGGGATCCAGCTGATGAATACCAGATCATCGGGCTTGGGGATATCCCAGTATTCGCCGTAGGTCTCTTCAACGGGCAGCTCAAAATATTCGCCCAGACCCTGTGCGATGGGATGAGCCATATCGACGGTCCAGAAGCGTACCATCTCGCCATCCTCGCGCCAGCGCAGCAGGTGGGTGTTGGTGCCCATCAGCTTGCGGAAGATCTTGGATGCATGACCGGAATGCAGAGCGATAAGGCCCATGCCTGCCAGCACGCGGGCGTGTACGCGCTCAACGATCTCGTCGGATACCTTGTCGTGTGCCATGTGGCCCCACCACAGCAGAACATCGGTATTGTCCAGCACTTCCTGAGTCAGGCCGTGCTCGGGCATGTCGAGGGTTGCGGTGCGGATCTCAAAATCCTCTTCCTTGCCCAGAAATTCGGCGATGCAGCCGTGGATGCCGTTGGGATAGATGTCGGCAACGCGCTGCTCGGTCTTTTCGTGTACGAATTCGTTCCAGATAGTTACTCTGATCATTTTAGTTTCCTCCTGTCAATTACAGCGGAAAGCCCGCTTCGTTCATATCCTTGATAAATGCGTCATGCTGTTCTTTGGTGAATACCTTGCCGGGGTATGCGATGCTGCCTACATCGAAGCCCATTGCATTCAGTGCTTCCTTGATGGCGGGGATGCAGTCGTGCTTCAGCAGTACGGCGATGACCTTGTTTATCCTGAACTGCAGCTGACGTGCCTTTTCGAATTCACCTGCTGTGAACGCATTGAACAGTTCCACATACCATGCGCCCATAAGGTTGTAAGTGGAGCCGATACCGCCGTCAGCACCCATGGTAAGACCGCAGACAAGGGTCTCGTCGGGACCGTTTATCACGTTGATGTCGCCGCCGTTCAGCAGGGTTATCTGCTGCATGTTGTAGTAGTTGGGCATGGTGTACTTAAGACCGATGATATTGCCGGTCTTTATTGCCTTCTGCATGAAGTCATAGGGGCTGTCCTTCAGAAGACCGGTGCAGTATACAAGCACCGGCAGACCGGATGCATCGGAGATGCGCTTGTAATAATCCAGTACCTGCCCGGTGGAGTAATTTGCTACATAATTGGGGACGAGGGAAGAAATGGCGTCGCAGCCGATCTCTCCGGCGTGCTTTGCCAGACGCAGCGCGGAATTTACATCCACGGCGCCTACATGATTGATGACCTGCGCTTTGCCCTTGCAAACATCCACTGCGGTCTCGATCATCTGCATGCGGGTCTTTTCGGAAAGGAACAGACCTTCGCCCGTAGCGCCGTTTACATAGAAGCCCTGTATGCCGTAGCCAAGCTCATATTCCATCAGCTTGCGGGCAGATGCTTCCTTAAGGTTGCCTTCTGCGTCGAAAGGAGTTATCATTGCGGGCATAATGCCTTTGAAAAGCTTGTTGGACATAATTGTTGCCTCCTGATTCATATGGCAGATATAACCAATTAGATTATACCTTTTAATAGCATCAATGTAAATAATATTATTAATATTTCTGTCGATGTTGCACACCGGCTGTGAGTATTATACAATAATCAGTGAATGGAGATGGATTGAATGAAGCTTGTGGCACCTGATTATTTCAACGGTTTCAAGTGTATAGCCGGCGCATGCAGACACAGCTGCTGCGTGGGCTGGGAGATAGATATCGACCCTGTATCATATCTGAATTATATGAACATGCTGGGAGAATTCGGCGAGCGCATCCGCAGCCATATAGCTCTTGCGGATGCAGGCCCTTATTTCAAAATGACCGACGATGGCAAGTGTCCTTTTCTGAATGAATGCGGTCTGTGCGATATGATAATCAATCTCGGTGAGGATAGCCTCTGTCAGATATGTGACGACCACCCCAGATTCAGAAATTTCTTTTCTGACAGAGAGGAGATAGGTCTCGGTCTGTGCTGCGAAGCTGCGGGCAGACTTATTCTCGGAAAAAAAGAACCTGTGAAGCTATTGATTCTCGAGGCGGAAGACAGGTCGGGCGAACCTGATGATGATGAGCTTGAGCTGCTTGATATCCGCGCAGAACTTATCGAATCCATGCAGGACAGGTCGATGCCCGTTGAAGAGAGGGTAAGATCCCTCATGTATGATCTCGGCATGAAATATGAGCTGGATTATGCGCATTGGGCAGGTCTGCTGATGGGGCTCGAAAGGCTTGATGAAAGCTGGACGGATGAACTTACCGCACTTGCCGGCGGCGGAGAGGAATATTCCCTTGAAGAATTCGAAACGGAATTCGAACAGCTGATGGTATATCTGCTCTACAGGCATATTCCCGCGGCGCTGGAATTCGGCGATATTGACGCGTATGCCGCCTTCTGCTGCGCTATGTGGCTTATCATACGCAGGATGTGCGCGCTGAAGGAAGAACTTGCCTTTGAGGATATTGTAGAAATCGTGCGCCTGTATTCTTCCGAAATCGAATATTCGGATGAAAATATTGCCGCGATAATCGCGAATCTTGAATGACGGAGAAGATAGCATGCTTGCGTGTACTTATATGGAAAAGGGGAAATTCGCCCTTATCGAGAAGCCTCGCCCAAAACTTAGGGATGAAAGGGATGCCATTGTGAAGGTCACGATGAGCAGTATATGCTCAAGTGATCTGCATATAAAGCACGGCAGCGTGCCGAGGGCTGTGCCGGGCATAACCGTTGGTCATGAGATGGTGGGCGTCGTTGAAGCTGTCGGACCGGCGGTTACGAATATCAGGGTGGGTGACCGTGTTACCGTTAATGTGGAGACCTTCTGCGGCGAATGCTTCTTCTGCCAAAATGGCTGGGTGAATAACTGCACCGATGAAAACGGCGGATGGGCGCTGGGCTGCAGGATAGACGGCGGTCAGGCGGAGTATGTGCGCGTACCCTATGCGGATACGGGTCTCAACAAAATTCCCGATTCTGTCACCGATGAACAGGCGCTTTTTGTAGGCGATGTGCTTGCTACAGGATATTGGGCAGCTGAGATTTCCGAAATAAAGCCCGGTGATACGGTGCTTATCATAGGCGCAGGTCCCACGGGAATCTGCACGCTGCAGTGCGTCAGACTGAAAAATCCCGGCAAGGTGATAGTCTGCGATGCTGATGAAAGCCGCCTTGATTTCGTTAAGACCCATTATCCCGAAGTGATAACGGTCACTCCCGATAAGCTTTCCGAAACTGTCAGGGAAAACAGCCTGCACGGTGGCGCAGATGTTGTGCTGGAAGTTGCGGGCGGCAAGGACACGTTCCGTATGGCATGGGAAAATGCCCGCCCGAATGCTGTGGTCACCATAGTCGCACTTTATGATGAAGCACAAAAACTGCCGCTGCCTGAGATGTACGGAAAGAACCTCACCTTCAAGACCGGCGGAGTTGACGGATGCAACTGTGCGGAGACACTTGAACTTATAGAAAAGGGACTTATCGATACTACTCCGCTCATTACCCACACATTTCCGCTTTCCGAAATCGAAGAAGCATACAGGATATTCGAAAACAGGCTGGACGGAGTTATCAAAATAGCGATAAAATAAAAAAGGATGCTGTCACGAACTGTGACAGCATCCTATGTTTTTGTTTTTTAGCTTCTTTCGATGATCTTCTCTGCCTGCTTGGCATTCTTGCGGCTTTCACCGTTTTCATCTACGATAGTAGCGCCGAATACCTGAGGAGTCTTGAGGATACCTGCTGCCTTGAACTGATATTCATAGCACCACAGGTCGTCCGCGCTGCGCCAGGAGTTGGGGCTCTGGTAGAAGTAGATGCCGGGAGTATGATGCAGCTGAGCGAAACCGTTCTGACGGGTGCCGTACAGGCGGATGGTGACGTAGTGTTCGCCGCCGCCAACATCGATCTCCTTGGTGTAGGGGGAGAAGGCGATGTTGCCCATATCCATGCCGTCAACGAATACCTTCATCAGACCGCCGCGGTAGCGGGGCACGCGCACGGTGAACTTGCCTTCGGAGCGTACAGTGAAGGAATACAGGATGTTGCCGGTGTAGAAGGGCAGACCCTGAGAAGTGATATCGCCGAAGCCCAGCTTGCGCACGGGAGCGGTGATGGTCTTCTTGGTGCCGTTTACGCGCACGCCGAAGTCGCCCAGCAGATAGAAGTACTCAAGGTTGGTGCGCCTGCCGATGGGTACGGTGAGCTCGATGACGTTCTCGCCGACCTTCAGCGGGGGCAGCATAACGGTCTTGATGGCCTTGTCAACATACCAGCCTTCGGTGACGGATTCGACCTTTTCGCCGTTTACGACGATCTCGGTGGTCTCAGCGTCTTCCAGCGCCAGCTTGGTGCCGCCCACGGCGATCTCGCTTTCGATGCGGAAGCGCAGGGTCAGGCGATCCTTTGCCTCTTCGGGAGCGATGAGGTAGGGCTGGCAGACTTCCTTGCGGCGTACGGGAATATCCAGTATGCGGCGCACGGCGTTGTCAACGCGCAGCAGTTCGTCCTCGGAGTAGAATTCGCCGCCGTTGAATGCATATTCTGCCATATCAAGCAGCAGCATGTTGGGCTCTTCCAGCTTTACGTCAACGGGACCGAATACCATGTCGGGAGTTTCTGCGGCAGCGGAGGTCTTTGCGGCGCAGGTCTCGCCCTTGCCGGGAGTCAGACGCAGCAGCAGGCTGTCGTGGATGTGCCAGTCGCGCTCGAGGATGGTGTTGCCGCCGCGGTAGGCAGCGGGGATGTCCTTGATCTCGCCGGTCATGGTGTCGTACTCGGTGAGAGCATATTCACCCTTCATGATGAAGCGCAGGCGGCCTGCGTCATCAACATCGGGGCAGGTGGGGTTCTTGCCGTTGCACAGGAACAGCCACATTCCGTCGCCGTCCTCGCGCAGCTGATAGATCAGCCTGTCCTCGCGGCGGCCGTCGATGCAGCGGATGTCAACGAAGCGGTAGGGCTCAAGAGCAGCAAGGATGCTGGAAGGAGCGTCTGCCAGATGCTGGGAAGCATCGTAGAGATCCTTTGCGGCATCGGAAGGCTCTGCGTTTACATATGCGGGGCATTCGCCGATGAACATCACTGCGCCGCCTGCATTCTGGAATGCCTTGAGGCGCTCGATGGTGGTATCGCGGATGGTATCCATGGGAGGTACGATGACGCAATCATAGCTCATCTCGCCGACCTTCAGGGGATTACCTGCGGTGGGGCAGAGAGAGGGCAGCTCGGCTTCGCACAGGTAGTCAAAGTCGATTCCGCCGAAGAGCAGGGTCTCGGCCAGGGAGCTGAACTGCTGTTCCTTCTGGGAACGGACAGCGGCGGTCTGGTCGGAGGGACCCCAGTGCAGCCAGTAGCTCTCGATGGGGTGCACAACTGCCACGCGGACCTTTGCCTTACCGCGGGTAAGAGCGGTGTTCAGGCGGGAGAAATGATCCTCGATCATGGCGAACTGATCCCACCAGGGGGACTGATAGCTGATGGAGGCGGGGTAGTCGCGCTTTGCTTCGCCCTTCATGGTCATCCATGCCAGATGGGGAACGCGTACGGTTACGCCCAGAGCGGCCTGCCAGTCGCCCTGCAGCTTGTAAAGACGGAAATCAGCGTCCCAGCCGGTAACGCCGTAGAGCTCGGAAAGCATGCCTTCCTTGCCGGCCTGACGGACGATGGACTGGGTCTGCTTGGCGGTGGTGTACTCGTGGAAATCGCACAGCATATCGATGCCGGGGATGCCGAAGGACTGATAGCAGCGCATTGCGTCGCCTACAGCCTGAGTCTGGCTTTCCAGAGAAGGCTCGCCCATTACGTGACCGGTCAGCGCGATGCCGTGACCGTCACACCAGTCGCCGATCTGCTTGCAGTAGGAAGCTACGAACTGGTCGGTCAGCAGATTCTGGAATCTCCAGCGGGTGTTGGAAAGCTTGCCCTCGGGCTGCTCCCACAGCAGGTCCGGAACCCTGTCCAGAATATCGTCGTTATAGCGTGCCTTGTAGAGCTCGGGCAGCGCGGCGGTCCAGGGCATGAAAACGTCCTTCTGCTCGTCTGCGAAGCTCAGGGTATTCTTGGGAGTGAACTGAGGTTCATCGGTGAAGATAGCGGGTACGAGACCGCCGAACTCCTTGCCGACGCCGTTGTAGTACTCCTCGTGGGTATACTTGATGAAGTCCTGAATTGCTTCGGGACGCAGGGTATCAACATAGGGGCTGTTGTTGAACCAGGGGTCATCGGTGGCGTGCTCCATGTAAGCATACCACTTGGTGCCTGTGGCTTCGTCGTTCTCGCCGATGCGCTTTGCGGAGGCAAGGGTGCCGTCCTCATTCAGGCAGATATCATAAACTGCCAGCAGCTCGCCGTTGTCCTGACGTACGCATTCCTGACCGTTGCCGGGAATGGGGCGGGTGGCCAGATTGGGACGGTCGGGAGCATAGGGCTCGGTGGTGATCAGCAGGGACTTGCGTGCGTTCTCGGGCTGATTGCGGGTGACGCGTCCGCCTGCGGTGCCGGAGGGCCAGCGGTCCTCATCGTACAGCCATGCCAGCATCTTGCGCTCGCGGGCCTCTTCGATGCAGGTGCGGATATAATCCATGAATTCGCCGGAGAGATAGGGGCTGTCCATACCGGTACGTACGTGCATATGGAAGCCGCCAAGACCCATCTTTTCGAAAATGGCGATCTGTTCCTTCAGCTCTTCATTGGTGAGCTTGCCGTTCCATGCCCAGAAAGGCGTGCCGCGATATTCGCTGGTGGGATTTTTGAAAAGCTCATTGGAGAGCTTCTTGTCTTGATTTTTCGGGTAAAGCATTGTGTAATACTCCCTTCAGTTCTGTGAAAAGCCGGTTTCCCGAACAGTATATACAATATAAGTATAATATCATGTGCCGATCGCGTCAAGGATTAGTTTGACTATATATTATGTGTATTGTATAATTGATAAAAAATTTAGGGAGCACATGTATGCAGACTTATATAAATTCACGAAATCCCGTATTGCTGCTGGAACATCATTTTCCGGACAGTGAGGCACATGTATTTTCTGATGGTCGACTGTATATTTATGGCAGCTATGATGCTTACAATACCGATTATTGTTCCGATATCCTGCGCGTTGTTTCCACTTCCGATATGAAAACGTGGCAGATACATGATGTTGCATTCAAAGGCGAGCAGGCTTACTGGAGCCATGATCCAAATGCGCCGAAGGTAAAGGGAATTGACTGGTCAAAACCCAGCCCTTTTCTTAAGAAGCTGATCGAAAATCCCCAAAGCAGCGATGCGCCGGCAGAAAAGGAAGACAAGCCGTCCGTAATGCTCTTTGCCCCCGATGCGATCGAGAAGGACGGAAAATTCTATCTTTATTTCTGCATGTCCGATGACAGTGAAGGCGTTGCCGTTTCCGATTCGCCCACGGGTCCCTTCGGAAATGCAAAGCAGCTTGATATCGGCGGCATAGACCCTGCCATATTTGTGGATAAGGACGGCCAGCCCTATTACTACTGGGGCCAGATCTATGCCAAGGGTGCAAAGCTTACCCCCGATATGCTGGATGTGGATAAGTCCACTGTTGTGGATAACATAGTAACCGAGGAAGAGCATTTCTTCCATGAGGGCTCCAGCATGCGCCGCAGGGGAGACTGGTATTATCTTGTCTACAGCAATATGGAAAGAGGCAGGCCCACTTCCATAGGTTATGCGATGAGCCGCTCTCCGCTCGGTCCCTTCGAGTATAAGGGAATAATTGTGGATAACACCGGCTGCGACCCGGAGACCTGGAATAACCACGGCTCTATCGAGGAATTCAACGGTCAGTGGTATGTGTTCTATCATCGTTCAAGCCGCGGCAGCCGTTACCACCGCAGGCTGTGCATAGAGCCCATTTATTTCAACGATGACGGTACTATAAACGAAGCCCCCATGACATCCCAGGGTGCGGGCGAGCCCTTCGCGCCGGGTGAGGCAATAAATGCCTGGAATGTATGCATAATGACCGGCAACTGCCGACTTATGCCGGAAGGTGAAGCTGAGGTGATAACCGGAATAAACAACGGCGACACCGCGCTTTTCCGCTATGTGGAAAGCGAAAAGCCCTATGAAAAAGCCGTTGTGGATATATCGGGCGAAGGCTTTATCAGTGTGCAGCTTGACTGCGCCGAAGTGTGCCGCGCAGAAGTAAAGGAAGGCATAAACGAACTTGCGCTTTCCGACAGCGGCGCAGGCAGGCGCGAACTCAGGATCGTATTTGAAAACGCCGTGAATATGGCGTTCAAATCCGTAATACTCAAATAAATATAAAAACAGGTTCGCCCATGTAAGCGGGGCGAACCTGTTTTCATAAAGGCGCCCCCGACGGGGGACACGTCGGGGACTAAAGGAGGGGTATAAAAAAGCCTTTTCAGGCCTTTTTGCGGAACTGATTTTTGCACTTGCCGCAGGTGACGGTCACTTCGCCCACGTTGCGGGGAAGCTTAAGCCAGCTTTTGCATTTGGGGCAGCGGAAGTACAGGTATTCCTTGCGGTTTTTGAAACGGTTCTTTGCCTGAGAAAAACTCTGGCGGTATTTTCCGGTAAGGGCAAGGAATTTCTGGTTTTCGGCATATCGCTTCTCGATATTTCGGGAGAAGATTCGATAAAATGCCCAGACATACAGCGCGAGACCGACATAGCTGAGTATTCCCAGGCCGGAGAATACCGCAATGATATAAACCGCAAAGCCCGTCCATACCTGAACGCGGGAAAGCTGGTCTCCGCCGTACCTGCCGGTCATAAATATGCGGAAACTGTTTTTGATTTTCTGCCACATGTGGATGTATCACTCTCTTTCTGTAATATGATGATACCATGGAAATATCAACTGTTTATGAACTTCCGGATAATTTACAAATCTTTCGTGTGATGATATAATTTTTATGAGGTGATAGCATGACTATTCATGATCTTATTAAAAAATATTCCCGGCTGGAGCTGACCCCGCTGCCGACTCCGCTGGTATATATGAAAAATCTTTCCGAATATCTTGGTGGTCCGCGCATATTTGTAAAGCGTGACGATATCGGCTCCCTCGCTTTCGGCGGCAACAAGACCCGCAAGCTGGAATTTATAATGGCGGAAGCTGCCGAAAAGGGCTGCGATACCGTGGTGACTCTGGGCGGCGTGCAGTCAAACTGGGTCCGTCAGACCGTTGCAGCCGCAAAGGCTATGGGCATGGATGCGGTCGCAGTGCTCGAAGGTGAAAAGCCTGACCATATTCAGGGAAATCTCATGCTGGATATGCTCATGGGCGCAGAACTTATATATGAACCCAATGTACCTCAGGATGTGGAAGATGAAGAGATAGCTTCCCGTTTTCCCATTACAGGTCCCATTGCCGAAGAATTGAGCAAAAAGGGAAAGAAGCCTTTCCTTGCGCCTCTTGGTGGTGCCACTCCCGTAGGTAACCTTGGCTACATAAATATGACTGCCGAACTGCTGGAACAGATAGATAAGCAGGGCATAAACGCAAAGCATATTTTCCTGGGCACCGGCACCGGCGGCACCCATGCAGGCGTGCAGCTGGGTCTGAGACTGGCGAAATCCGATATAAAGCTGCACGGAATTTCCGTAAGCTTCCATACCCGCCCGAAGGAAGAAGAGATCGCCGAAATGTGCAACGACTCTATGGAATTCTATGGCATCGATGAGAAATTCACTTCAGCCGATGTTGATGTGAACTATGATTATGTCGGCACGGGCTATGGCGCAGTGACCGAAAAGGCCGTGGAAGCCGTGCGCCTCGCCGCAAAGCTGGAAGGACTCATAATGTGCCATACCTACGCCGGCAAGGCTCTGTCGGGACTTATCGATATGATAAGAAAAGGCGAGATAGCTGCGGATGAGGACGTAATATTCGTGCATACCGGCGGCGGCACCGCAAATTTTGAGCATCCCGGATTGTATCTGTAAAGGAGGATAACATAATGAAAGAGCTTAATTACAACGATATTCTGCCTGTTCTCAACGAAAAGCTGGGAAACGGCGGCGTATTCTTTACCGTAAACGGCGAAAAGTGTCCCAATACCATGACTATCGGCTGGGCTTACATGGGCACCAGCTGGCGCAAGAATATTTTCATCGCAATGATCCGTCCTCAGAGATATTCCTTTGAACTTATTGAAAAGTACGGCGAATTCACCGTAAGCATCCCCACTGCCGACCCGCTTAAGAAGCAGCTTGCTTTTGCGGGCACCGAGTCCGGCAGGGATTACAACAAGTTCGAGGGCCACGGTCTTACTGCGATTCCCGCGCAGAAGGTCGGCGCGCCCATCATAAAGGAGTGCGGCCTGCATATCGAGTGCAAGGTAGTATCCAAGCAGATGCTGTCCGGTGAATTCATGGATAAGGATGTACATGACCGCTGCTATCCCGCGAATGATTACCATATGCTCTATTTCGGTGAAGTCGTTGCCTGCTATTCCACGGACGACTGATATGCAGTGTTAAACAAAAAAGTTGTGAAACGCTTTCCTTGACAAGGAAAGCGTTTCGTGTTATATTGTTTGATATTGTGATGATGGGAACAAGTAGCGGATATGCGCCGGTTCAGAGATGCCGCGGCAGGTGAGAGCGGCACGAAGCGCGGTCTGTGAATACATCCCGGAGCAGACGGGTGAAATGGCAGTAGTCCGTCCGGCAGCGCCCGATACAGCGCGTTCGAGGCCGCTTTTTTGCGGCGAACGGAAGTGGTACCGCGAATTTTATCGCCTTCCCTGTACGGGAGGGCGTTTATTTTTTTCAGAGGTGAACCCCATGAAGATGACCGAATCCTTTATTTCCGAACATATGAAGCCCATCACCGGCAGCGCTATCCGCGAGGTATTCAAGCTGCTGGGCAAGCCCGGAATGATCTCCTTTGCCGGCGGGAATCCTTCCAATTCCGCTCTTGAGCCTGATGTTGTGGCAGAAGTCGCTCAGCATGTGCTGGGAAAGTACGGCACCACTCTGCTGCAGTACGGCGGCACCGAGGGCTTCATGCCCCTCAGGGAAAGCACCGCCGATTTCCTTGCGACCTGCGGCATCAAGACCACCGCAGATGAGATCCTGCCCACTCAGGGCTCCACTCAGGCATTCGATCTGCTGCTGAACGCAGTTATCAATCCCGGTGATACCGTGCTGGTTGAAAGCCCCACTTTCCTGGGCGCCATCCAGTGCATGCAGATCCGCGGCGCCAAGATCGTTTCCATCCCCACTGATGAAAACGGCGTTATCCCCGAGGCAGCCGAGGAACTCATCAAGAAGCACAATCCCAAACTGATGTACATCATTCCCACCTTCCAGAATCCCACCGGCATCACCCTTTCCCTTGAGCGCCGCCCGAAGATGGCTGAACTGGCCAACAAGTACGGCGTGCTGCTGGCAGAGGATGATCCTTACCGCGACCTGCGATATGAGGGAGATGCACTGCCTGCAATCAAGACCTTCGATACCGATGGCTGGGTCGTATATCTCTCCAGCTATTCCAAGCTGATCAGCCCCGGCATGCGCGTTGGTTCCGCCTGCGTTTCCAATCCCATCCTGCTGCGCAAGATGGTGATCGGCAAGCAGTCTCAGGACACCCATTCTCCGCTGCTGAACCAGGCTATCGTTGATGAATATCTGCGCCGCGGACTGCTGGCTCCCCACATCGAGCGCATCTGCGTGAACTACAAGAAGCAGCGCGACGCCATGCTGGAAGGCTTCAAGGATTTCCCCGAAGGCACCGTGCATACCACTCCCCAGGGCGGTCTGTTCGTATGGGCAGAACTTCCCGAGCGCTTTGATATGAAGGCAATGATGAATGCTGCTGTGGAGAAGAACGTGGCATATGTTCCCGGCACCCACTTCTATCCCGACGGCGGACATCTCAACACTATCCGACTCAATTTCTCCAACGCCGAAGTTCCCCAGATCGTAGAGGGCATGAAGGCGCTGGCCAATGTATTCAAGGAGGCATAATACCATGCAGATTTATGAGGAACTTCAGGCCCGCGGCCTTATTGCCCAGACCACCAATGAAGAAGAGATCCGTGAGCTTATCAATAACGGTAAGGCAACCTTCTATATCGGCTTTGATCCCACCGCAGACAGCCTTCATGTAGGCCATTTCATGGCTCTGTGCCTGATGATGCGCCTGCAGATGGCCGGCAACCGTCCCATCGCCCTTATCGGCGGCGGCACCGCAATGATCGGCGACCCCTCCGGCCGTACCGATATGCGTTCCATGATGACCCGCGAGACCATCCAGCACAATTGCGACTGCTTCAAGAAGCAGATGGAGCGTTTCATTGAGTTCGGCGAAGGCAAGGCCGAAATGGTCAACAACGCAGACTGGCTAATGGACCTGAACTACGTTGACGTACTGCGTGAGGTAGGTTCCTGCTTCTCCGTTAACAACATGCTGCGCGCCGAGTGCTACAAGCAGCGCATGGAGAAGGGCCTGTCCTTCCTTGAGTTCAACTACATGATCATGCAGTCCTACGACTTCTATTATCTCTACCAGAACAAGGGCTGCAACCTGCAGTTCGGCGGCAACGACCAGTGGAGCAACATGCTGGGCGGTACCGAACTCATCCGCCGTAAGCTGGGCAAGGGTGCTCACGCCATGACCATCACTCTGCTGCTCACTTCCGAGGGCAAGAAGATGGGCAAGACCGCTTCCGGTGCAGTATGGCTCGATCCCGAGAAGGCCTCTCCCTACGATTTCTATCAGTACTGGCGCAATATTGAGGACGCCGATGTTCTCAAGTGCATCCGCATGCTGACCTTCCTGCCCATCGAAGAAATCAACGCTATGGATTCCTGGGAAGGCAGCCAGCTGAACACCGCCAAGGAGATCCTGGCATTCGAACTGACCAAGCTGGTTCACGGCGAGGAAGAAGCCGCAAAGGCACAGGCAGCCGCAAAGGCACTGTTCGGCGGCGGCGGCGCACCTGCAGATGTTCCCACCACCGAGATCACTGCTGAGGAACTGGCTGAAGACGCACGTCTTATCGCATATGTTGCCAAGGCAGGTATGTGCAAGTCCAACGGCGAAGCACGCAAGACTGTACAGCAGGGCGGCATCACCGTCAATGACGAAAAGATCACCGATGTGAACTACTCCTTCACCGAAGAGATGCTCTCCGGCGACGGTGTAATGGTTCGCAAGGGCAAGAAGACCTACATGAAGTTCGTTCTGAAGGTCTGATAAACAAGATATACGGCGGGCGGCAGAAGTGTCGCCCGCTGATTTCAAAGGAGTAAGATGCGATGCGCATAATGCTTGTGAACGACGACGGTTACAAAGCGGACGGTATCAGGACGCTTGCGCGCAGGCTCATTGCCTGCGGTCATGAAGTGACGGTTTGTGCACCTGCCGAAGAACGCAGCGGCGCAAGTCATTCGTTTTCGTTCGGCAGGCATATTACCGCCGAACCTTTCGCTGAAGACGATATTTCCGGTTATGCCATAAGTGGAAGTCCTGCGGATTGCGCTGCGCTGGGACTTTATCTCCTTGAAAACAAAGTCGATCTTGTTATATCCGGCATAAATAACGGCACCAATCTGGGCGGCGCGTGCATCTATTCCGGCACGGTCGGCGGAGCAATGGAAGCATCAATGCTGGGAATTCCCGCCATAGCCGTATCTATCGGCGACTATAACAACGGCTATTGCTTTGAAGATGCGGCAGGCGTTGCGGCAGACATGCTCGATTGGGTCATTGAAAATCCGCTGGACAGGGGCGAGGTATATAACATAAATATTCCGAATCTTCCGCGCAGTGAGATAAAGGGTTTCCGCAAGGCAACGCTTACCTGCGAACTCAGGTGCAACGCATCTTACGAAAAACGTATCACCGCCGATGGAAAAGTGGAATACATGACCCGTTTCGGCGGCTTTGTCGACAGCGATGACATGGAATGCGACCATATGCTGCTGAAAAACGGCTGGGTCACCATAACACCGGTCACATGGAAGATATCCGTTGAAAGGGATTTCCGGCTGCCGGAAACGGTATTGTGAGGTTTATTGATCAATGAGAATAATGCTTGTAAACGATGATGGTTGTCATGCCGTCGGTATTCAGACTCTCGGACGTGCGCTTATCGCTGCGGGACATCAGGTGACTGTCTGCGCGCCCGACAGAGAGCGCAGCGCGGCAAGCCATTCCTTTACTTTTTCAAAGCCCGTTGAAGTAAAAAGATTCGCAGAAAACGGCCTGTCGGGCTATGCCATCGGCGGCACTCCTGCGGATTGCGCTTCTTTGGGTCTGTATCTGCTTGAAAATCAGGTCGATATGGTTATTTCCGGCATAAATCACGGTCCCAACATGGGCGGCGCATGTATCTATTCCGGCACTGCCAATGCCGCTATTCAGGCTTCCATGGGCGGCGTGCCTGCAATGGCTGTTTCTATCGGCGATTACAAAAAGCAGTTCAATTTCGAAGCCGCTGCGCAGGTAACCGTTAAGGTGCTTGATATCATAAAGGACAAGCCCCTTGAGACGGGCGAGATATATAATCTCAATGTTCCCGATATTCCCTATGAGGAGATAAAGGGTGTCCGCCCCGCAAGGCTTTCCAGAGATTTCGTGTGTCCTACTCTCTACAGCAAAGTGGAGACCGAAGACGGCAGCGAAGCATATAAGGTGATTTTCGATGGTATGGTCGAAAACACAGACCCCGAATGTGATTCTGTGCTGCATGCACAGGGCTGGGCTACCCTCAGCGTACTTACCTGGAATATGGTACCCGGAAGAGATGTTGACATCCCGGAGATAGGATTATGAAACCTTACAAGACACTGATAACACGCAATTCGGATGAGTTTATAATAAATAAATCCCGCTTCATAGGACACGGCTGCCCCTGCGAGACAGAAGAAGAGGCACTGAAATTCCTTGCCGAAATGCGGGAAAAATATAAGGACGCTTCTCATAACTGCTATGCCTATATCATCGGTACCAACATGGGCATAATGCGCTATTCCGATGACGGCGAGCCCGGCGGTACTGCGGGCATGCCTATAATCGAAGTGTTGAAGGCGAGGGGAGTAACCAACTGCTGCTGCGTGGTTACCCGCTATTTCGGCGGCGTGCTGCTGGGCGCGGGCGGTCTCGTGCGTGCATACACAAAGGGCGCTGTTGCAGCGCTTGATGCCTGCGGCGTGGGCGTAATGCATCCCACTTACAGGCTGCTTATGGACGTGCCTTACAATATGCTTTCGAAGATAGAATATCATCTGGCAAGCCAGCCTGTGATAATTGAAGAAAAGGCGTTTACCGATGTGGTCACGCTGACTCTGCTTGTAAAGGATACCGATGAAGAGGCGCTTACCAAAATGCTTATTGATATTTCAGAAGGCACCATAGAGCCCATGCGCTTTGATGAATTCTACAGGGCATGGCCCGAAGAATAAAGACGGCACAGTCTGCCTTGCCGCGCATAACTTTGAATGCGAGACCGTTAAAGTCTCTCTCAAATGTTATGCGCGGCTTTCTTTTGCTTTTTCATTGTGGTATAATATATCATCGGGTATTATTTGTCCGGAGGTATTGGAAATTATGGAACAGCTTGCGGCGCTGCACGACGAAAGGGAATATACGGCCAGGGTGCAGGAATTGCTTCTTGCGGTTATTGAACAGTCTGATATTATTTCGGGAACTCATTCCGAGGCTATACGCGCTATCATTTCCGATGCATGGGAAGACCTGCGCGTACGCCCCACTGCGCTTTCTCCCTGGGAGCTTGAGCAGCTCAATGCGGAGATCGAGCGCATAAATGTGCGCAAAACATTCACTCAGGAGCTTGCGGGCAGATATCGCCGCATGCTCATGAATCCCTTCTTTGCCCGCGTGGATTTCGTGGAAGAAGGGGAAAATGAACTGGAGAAGATCGTTATCGGTCTTTACAGCCTCAAAAACGAAAAGGGCGAGATAATGGTGCACGACTGGCGCGCACCTGTCTGCAGCCTGTATTATGATGCCATGCCCGGCGAGGCGCAGTATAATTGCCCTTCCGGAGTCATCAGGGGCGAAATGACCCTGAAGCGTCAGTACAAAATGGAAAACGGCAAGCTGGTGTACTATGTGGATACCCAGCTTAATATCGATGACGATATGCTTCTTGATATCCTTTCCGGCGCTACTTCCCGCCACATGAAGCAGATCGTTTCCACCATTCAGGCAGAACAGAATGCCGCTATCCGCGAGGATTCCGGCAAGGTAATGAGCGTTGTGGGCTCCGCAGGCTCCGGCAAAACTTCCGTAGCAATGCATCGCGCAGCATATCTCATGTACCGCCGCCGCGATATCATGGATGCATCCCGCATACAGATACTTTCGCCTTCCAATGTGTTCTCCGAGTATATTTCCACCGTTCTGCCCGAACTGGGTGAGGAGAACATAAAGGCGCGTACCATGCACGAGATCGTATGCGGAATAATGGATACTCAGGTTGAATCGCCCCTTGAGCAGCTTAACCGTCTGCTTGATGAGGGCGGCGAACTGCGCCGCAAGTCCGTTGCATATAAGACCGGCGACAAGTTCATGGCCGAGGTGGATAAGTACATCGAATCCTTCACCACTTTCGGTCCCGATTTCGCAAACGTCTGGTTTGAAGGCAAGCTGATGATCCGCAAGGAAGAACTGCGCCGCATGTACAGGGATGAGTTCAAAATCCTCACCCCCGCGCAGCGCCTTGTGAGAGTAAAGGCGACCCTCGATTCCCGCTTCGAAAGCTGGGAAAAGACCATGTATGCCCAGTACGAGCAGATGTACGCCGGCAAGTATAACGGCCGTGAGCTGAAGATGATGTGCCGCATGGCAGTTTCTCAGAGACTGCAGCCCATGCGCCTGCATCTGCGCAATATGCTGGATGTAAAGGGCGATACGCTGATGCGCGCAGCGATGCGCGTCGCTCCCAGGGAACTCAAGGAAGCGCTCCGCGAAAATACTCAGGCGGGCATCATCTGGTGGGAAGATGCAGTGGCAGAGGCGTATATGCGTCTGAAGCTGGGCTTCACCGCACCGGATAAGAGCGTGTATCATCTGTTGGTGGACGAGGCGCAGGATTATTCCGATACCGCGCTGAAACTGCTGGGCGCATATTTCCCCGCAGCACGCATCACGCTGCTGGGCGACCCCATGCAGCGCACCTGCCCCGGAATGGCAGCCTGCAAGCCTCAGAGATGGGGCGAATGCTTCGGCGCGCCCGATGCAAAGGTGTTTGAACTGAGCCATTGCTATCGTTCCACGCTGCCCATCGCAAGGCTGTGCAACGCCATCCTTCCCGGTAAGGAGAAGCTCATTCCCTTCGGACGCGAAGGCATGATGCCTGTTGTGGAAGTATATTCCGATGAGCTTATAAAGAATACCCTTGCGGCATTCCGTGAAGCAGGACATAAGACCATCGCTGTCATTACCCGCACTCCCGCGATGGCTGTGGATATCGCAGACAAGCTTGAAAATGTATACCGCCTTGACGGCGGCGATGCCGATGCGGGCTACGAGGTAGGCGATACTGTTGTGGGCTGCTATCATCTGGTAAAGGGCATGGAATTCGATGCGGTCATAGCAGTATGGCCCGATTGTGAACTTACCGATGATGAACGCCGCAGAATCTATACTTCCTGTTCCCGCGCGCTGCACGCCGCTGCGCTGCTGGGCGGAGAAACGCTCATAAAGGAGCTTGGTATCGTACTATGAAATGTGCTGTGATAGGCGGAGGCGCTGCGGGTCTTATGGCCGGCTGCGCCCTTGCCAAAAGCGGTTTTGAGGTGGATGTGCTGGAGCGTCAGCCTCGTGTGGGCAAAAAGCTGCTGGCAACAGGCAACGGCCGCTGTAATTTCACAAACATAAATATGGGGCCGGAGCATTACTGCGGCTCCTTTTCAAATATGCCCGAATTCCTGGAAAGGTTTACTCCCGAGCGCATCATGGACGAATTTGCAGCCATGGGTGTACCCGGAGTCGCCGATGAACAGGGCAGGGTATATCCCATGAGCAATGCTGCGGCTTCAGTACTGGATGTACTGAGGCTCACGCTTGCGGAGGCAGGCGGCAGGGAGATCACCGGTTTTGACGTTGTCTCGGTAAAGACGGGCAAGGGATTTTCACTGCGTTCGGCCGATGGACGCACCGAAAAATATGACAGGGTGATCGTTGCCTGCGGCGGCTCAGCCGCGCCCAAATCCGGCGGCACCGACGGCGGTTTCAGAATTCTGAAGGATACGGGGCACAATATCACTCGTCTTTTGCCTTCCATAGCTCCTGTGAATACCGATATTTCAAATATCAAGGGACTCAAGGGAATCCGAGTGAAATGCGATGTAACGCTGATGGACGGCGAGGACATTGTCCGAAGCGAATCCGGTGAGGTGCTGTTTGCGGATTACGGACTTTCCGGCATTTGTATCATGCAGCTTGCAAGACGTGTGCACGGTCTGAAGCAGCCGGTGATAAGCATAGATATGGTTCCCGGAATGCAGGAAAGCTATCTCTTTTCGCATGTGCGAAATATGCCCGACAGACCTCTTGAAGATATGCTGAACGGCATACTGCAGCGCAGGCTTGGCTGGAATGTACTTAAGGCGGCGGGAATTAATGACCTTACACGCACAGTTGGCAGTCTTTCACGCAAGGAGATAAGCATGATATTCCGCCGGCTCAAGGATTTCCGCGTAAAGGTGAAGGATGTCTGCGGTTTTGACAACGCGCAGGTCACTGCCGGCGGCGCGGAGATGAGCCAGTTTGATCCGGTGACGCTCGAATCGCGCATCGTGCCCGGAATGTATGCCGTTGGCGAAGTATGCGATGTGGACGGCGATTGCGGCGGCTATAATCTTCATTGGGCGTGGGCATCCGCGCTTGCGGCTGCGGAAGGTATCATCAATGGATAATATAAAGCTTATTGATTTTGAGGTTTCGGATGTTGCGCGTGTGCGTGATATATTCTGCGAAGCCTTTGAACTTGAATGCTATGCATCCAGCCGATTCGCAAGAAGGCATATGCTGGATGATTATCTCTGCGGATATCTGATGGAAGCGGATTTCGCCATAAAAGCCTGTTCGGCTGAGGGGATAGAAGGATTTCTTTTCGGCTGCGGCAATGAGCGAAACGGCAATGCCGTATATGCGCTGCTGAAGGCATACCACAGGCTTTTTCTGCCTATGTCAAAAGGCGGCAGGTCGTACGCGCGCAATAAAGGATTGATAGATGCAGCCGACGATGCCCTCAGAAGAGCGGCACCACCGCCGGAAAGCGAACTGCTTTTATTCGTGGTGCGCAAAGAGAGCCGCGAAAAGGGCATTGGCAGGCAGATGCTTACTGCTTTCAAGAAATGGCTGCAGGACAGGGATATAAAGAAGATGCAGCTGTTTACCGATAACTGGAGCGATGTGGATTACTACCGCAAGCGCGGCTATGAACAGCTGGCCATGGAACCTTTGGAGTTCTTCCCCGGCGATGATTCCGAATTTTATCTGTTTTCGATAGACGTAGAAAATATCTGATTATACAAACGGAGGCTTTTTGACATGCGTATACGAATAAATCAGCTGAAGCTGCCCCTTGACTATGCCAAAAGGCCGCTTAAATTTTATGCTGCCAAGACTCTGAAGCTTGCCGAAAGTGAGATTCTGTCGGTCAGGCTTACCAAACGCAGTGTTGATGCCCGCGATAAGTCCAAGGTGCATTTTACCATTACACTTGATGTAGAGACCGCCCGCGACATACGCGCGCTGCCTCAGGGTGCAGTGCAGCTGGAAGAGCCCGCTCCCCGCGTGCTGCCTCCGCTGCGCAGACCCGGCAAGCGTCCTGTGGTAGTCGGTCTTGGTCCTGCAGGTCTTTTTGCGGGACTTACGCTGGCAAAGCTCGGCCTGCGTCCCGTTGTTATCGAACGCGGCAGACCTGTGGAAGAACGTGCCGGAGATGTTGAAAACTTCTGGCGCACCGGCGCTCTCGACCCCGCGAGCAATGTTCAGTTTGGCGAAGGCGGCGCAGGCGCATTTTCCGATGGCAAGCTGACCACCGGAATCAAAGACCCTCGCTGCAACGAAGTGCTGGAAACGCTGTATAAGGCAGGTGCGCCCGAGGAGATTCTCTACGCCGCGAAGCCTCATATCGGCACCGACAGGCTGCGCGAGGTCGTGAAAAATATCAGAAACGATATTATAGCTCTTGGCGGCGATGTGCATTTCGGCACGAGGCTCACCGAGATCATAACCCACGAAGGTGCGGTCGCAGGCGCTGTCTGCGAAAGCGAAAAGGGCAGGATGGATATCGACACCGAGGATATCATACTCGCTGTCGGTCATTCGGCAAGGGATACCTTTGAGATGCTGCACAAAATGGGCGTAAAGATGAGTCAGAAGCCCTTCTCCATCGGTGCCCGTATCGAGCATCCGCAGGAGATGATAAACCGTTCTCAGTACGGCGCTTGTGCGGGACATCCTGCGCTTGGTGCTGCTGATTATAAGCTTTCCGAGCGAATGAAGGACGGCAGGGGAGTATACACTTTCTGTATGTGCCCCGGCGGACATGTTGTTGCCGCTGCATCCGAATTGGGCGGAGTGGTTACAAACGGAATGAGCTATCACGCCCGTGACGGCGTGAATGCAAACGCAGCCGTGCTCGTTTCCGTAGGTCCCGAGGATTTTGGTGCAGATGACCCGCTTGCAGGCGTCAGATTCCAGCGCAAATGGGAAGAGGCAGCCTATAGACTCGCAGGCGAGTGCTATAAAGCTCCGGCACAGCTGGTGGGCGATTTCCTCAATAAGCAGGCTTCCAAAGCTGTGGGCGGCGTTGAGCCTACATACAAGCCCGGCGTTGAGTGGACGAATCTCGACAAATGCCTGCCTGCATTTGCTGCCGACGCGATGCGCAAAGCACTGCCTGTATTTGACAGGCGCATAAAGGGATTTGCGCGTTACGACGCAGTGCTTACGGGCGTTGAGACCCGCTCTTCCTCTCCCGTGCGCATCGAGCGCGATTCCAGATGCGTTTCTTCGCTTGCGGGTCTGTATCCCTGCGGCGAAGGCGCAGGCTATGCCGGCGGAATACTCTCTGCGGCAGTTGACGGAATGCGCTGCGCTGAGGCACTTGCGACCGAATCAGACGAATAACGCCTGAATTTGGGAGGATACGATGGCTGAATTTTTGAACGAATACGGGATATACCTTCTGGGAATTTTCGCCATTCTGGTATTGGGACTGGCTGTTATATTAAAAAAGCCGGCAAAGCGCAGCGGCGAGCTTGAGGCGATATACCGTCGCATAGGAGAGATATCCCGGGCGATGGAAGACAGGCAGGAAAGGCTGCGCAACACCCTTGAGGAGCGTATGGACGACCTGTGCGAATTCAACGACATGAAATTCGAGCAGTTGCGGAAGGAAGTTTCCGGAAGGCTCGATGCAAGGCTCGGAGAATCTTTCCGCACGGTGAATGAGCAGCTTGCCCGTGTGGACAAGGGCCTTGGTGAGATGCGTTCTATGGCTTCCGGAGTCAGCGACCTTACAAAGATAATGACCAATTCACGCGCCCGCGGCGCGTGGGGAGAAGTGCAGCTGCGCGGACTTGTTGAAGATGTACTTGCACCCGGTCAGTATCTGGAAAATGTGCCTGTAGAAGCAGGCAGTACCGAGAGGGTGGAATTTGCAATAGTGATGCCCGATGCTTCCGGCAAAGAGGTATTGATGGCTGTGGATTCCAAATTCCCGGTGGAAACATATCTGCGTCTTGATGATGAATCTGCCGGCACGGCATTTGAGCGCCGTGTGCTTGAAGAAGCAAAGCGCATTTCCACAAAATATATCAGACCTCCGCATACGGTGGATTATGCCGTGATGTTCCTTCCTGCTGAAAGTCTGTATGCGGAAGTGGCACGCAGGCGCGGTCTTGTTGAGCGCGTACAGAATGAGTACAAGGTGCTCATTGCAGGCCCCGGCACATTCGCCGCTCTGCTTACAAGTCTGCGCATAGCATTCCGCAGCGTGACCATCGAACGCCGCGGCGCAGAGGTAATGGCGCTGCTCAGAGGGGTACAGGATGAGTTCGCAAAATATGCCGACACGGTGGCAAAAGCCGGTCAGCGTGCAAGGCAGCTTGAGGATGAACTCAACTCTGTGGAGGTGCGCGCAAGGGCCGTTGTGCGTAAATTGAGGGACATTTCCGAGGAATAAACTGACCAAATTTGATAAAACTGTTGGAATTGGGAAAATTACGTTATAAATAAGCTGAAATGACCTTGAAAAAGTACCCCATTTCGTTATATAATCAGATAAGTCAATTAACGCAATGCCGGGGAGGCTTTCTATATGAACGATGAACTCGAGCGCACTGCGCGTGAACAGGTTGGCGGTTGGGTGAGCAGGGTTTACCGCCGTCGTTTTCAGCTGAGTGAGATTTTCCTTGATCAGATAGGTGTAGGTCCCGGTCAGGTGCCCATTCTGTCGCAGCTCAGTTACCACGGTGAACTTACCCAGCGTGAGCTCGCCGAGCATACTCATGTCACTGCAGCTACGATTTCCGGCACTCTCAAGCGCATGGAAAAGGCGGGTATCATTTATCGTACCGATGATAACCGCGATGCCCGCGTGTCTATCGTAAGGCTTACCGAAAAGGGTAAGATCGTTGCAGAACAGGCGCGTCAGCAGTTTGCTGCGGCCGATAAGGAGATGCTTAAGGGCTTCACCGAATCGGAATGCGAAATGCTGGCAGAATGTCTTGAGCGCATGCGTGATAATATCGCTGCAGCGCTTGAAAAGATCAACAATCCCGAAAACGGCGAGGAATAAACCGTTGATCAAAAAGGGCCCGCGGCTTGTATGTCGCGGGCCCTTTTCGGAATAAAGATAACAGGAGGTGTTCATATGAGGATCTTCGAATCTGTTGCCGAAATTATTGGAAAAACACCGCTTATGCGTGTAAACGGACTTTCCGGACACGCAAATATACTGGCAAAACTTGAATGCATGAACCCCGCGGGCAGTGCAAAGGACCGTCCCGCGCTGGAGATGATAAACGATTACGAAAAAAGAGGTCTTCTGAAGGAAGGCGGCACGGTAATCGAGCCCACTTCCGGAAATACCGGCATTGCGCTTGCGGCGCTTTGCGCATCAAAAGGCTATAAGGCGGTTTTCGTGCTGCCGGATACTATGTCGGTAGAGCGCATAAAGCTGCTCAAGGCATATGGCGCGCAGGTGGTTCTTACCCCCGGCAGGGAAGGCATGAGCGCATCGATCAAAAAGGCTGAGGAGATAAAGGCAGCGACTCCGGGCGCGATTATCGCGGGACAGTTTGAGAATCCGTCCAATCCTGCTGCCCATGAAAAGACCACCGGTCCTGAGATATGGCAGGATACCGACGGCGAAATTGCTGCATTTGTTGCGGGAATAGGCACCGGCGGAACCATAAGCGGCACCGGACGTTATCTGAAAAAGATGAATCCCGATATTATGGTAGTAGGTGTTGAGCCTGCCAAATCGCCGCTCATCTCTCAGGGAAAAGTGGCTTCCCACGGTCTTATGGGAATCGGAGCCAATTTTATTCCGGATGCGCTCGACAGGGATATACTCGATGAAATAATGCTCATTACCGAGGAAGAAGCCTATGAATATGCGCGCTTAATGGCGCGCCGGCATGGCGTGCTTGTTGGCATAACGTCCGGTGCGGCGCTGTGTGCGGCAAAAAAGCTGGCTGATTCCGGCAGGTTCGACGGAAAAAATATTGTGGCGCTGCTGCCTGACGGCGGCGAGAGATATCTCTCAACGGCGCTGTTTGAGGAGTAAAAATATAATGAATGATCTTCATGACTGGATGCGCAATGAAGCACGCGAAACGGCATTGAAATTATCAAGCATCAATTCAAACGAAGTACTTCGCGGAGCAGCCGGCGGATTCGGTATGCGACAGAGGGTAAACGCCCTGCTTGATACTGTCAAAGCTGCGCTTTTTCCCAGTCTTTATGAGACCGGCGCAGTGTCTCATACTCATCTTACTGCGCTTGCTGAGGAACGTCTGTATACCGCTTCGGAACAGCTGTTGTCGATCGCGATGGATCTTATCGATCCTATGACCGATGGATATGATAAGGCAGAACGGATAACTCTCGAATTCATGCAGCAGGTATTGCCCATCCGCGAAAAGCTGACGACCGATCTTGAAGCGGCTTATCTCGGAGATCCTGCAGCGCGCAGCGTTGAAGAGATACTGCTGAGCTATCCTTCGGTGGAGGCTGTCAGCACATACCGCATCGCTCATGAACTGTATCGTCTTGGGCTGCCCATGGTGGCACGCATAATGAGCGAAACTGCCCATGCGAAGACGGGTATTGATATCCATCCCGGCGCAACGATCGGTACTCATTTCTTTATCGATCATGGTACCGGTGTGGTTATCGGTGAGACCTGTGTCATCGGCAATAATGTAAAGCTGTATCAGGGAGTTACGCTTGGTGCAAAGAGCTTCCAGCTCGATGACGAAGGTAACCCCGTAAAGGGCGTAAAACGCCATCCTGACATAGAAGATGACGTAGTAATATATGCCGGAGCGACCATTCTCGGCGGCGATGTGACAGTTGGCAAGGGATGTGTGGTAGGCGGCAACTGCTGGCTCACCCGTTCCGTGCCCCCGTATACAATGGTGTTCAATACCGCACCCCAGATAAACGAAAAGCGTGTGAATAAATGATGTTCAAAGAATTTTCCGGCTGCGCGGGACTGGCGCCTATGGCAGGCGTCAGCGATGCAGCCATGCGACTGCTCTGTCATGAGCAGGGAGCCCGTTGGTCTGTCAGTGAGATGCTTTCGGCAAAGGGCTGGATATACTCTCAGGGAAAAAATAAAAATGCGCTTGCGCTGCTGACGCGCCTTCCAGGCGAAGGAGTTGCCGGTCTGCAGCTTTTCGGCCGCGAGCCTGAATATATGGCTGCGGCGGCGGAGCAGCTGCAGGATATAGGCTTTGAATTTATTGATATCAACTTTGGATGTCCTGCGCCGAAGATAGCCGGTTCGGGAGAGGGCAGTGCGCTGATGCGCGAACCTGAACTCCTGGGCAATATCGTCAACGCGGTGGTCAGGGCTACAAAGTTGCCTGTAACCGCGAAGATACGCGCCGGCTGGGACGAAAATTCCATCAATGCTGTTGAAATAGCTAAGATATGCGAGGATAACGGCGTCAGGGCAATAACCGTGCATGCACGCACCAGAATGCAGTATTATTCCGGTACGGCAGACTGGAGCATCATAAAGGCAGTAAAAGAAGCGGTCTCTGTGCCTGTGTTCGGCAACGGCGATATATTCAAGCCGGAAGACGCAAAGCGTATGATGGCTGAGACGGGCTGTGATGCCGTTATGGCGGGCCGTGGTGCGCAGGGCAATCCTTGGCTGTTTGCCGGTATAAAAGCCGTTATGGAGGGCAGGGAAGTGCCTGAGATAACGCCTCAGATGCGTGTAGAGACTGCGAAGCGTCATTTTGAGATCGAGACCATGCTCCATGGAGAGCGTCAGGGTCTGCTTGAAATGCGTAAGCATATCGCATGGTATGTACACGGGCTGCACGGAGCATCTCAGTTCCGGAATCATATCAACACGCTTGAGAACTGTGAGCAGGTTATCGATGCACTTGACAGGTTCATGCTTGAACAGTAAACAACATAAAAAATGCGGACACATGACCGGAACGGCTGTGTCCGCATTTTCTGTTTAAAAAATCATTCATTGAAGACGGAAGCATTCATTTCATCTATCCTTGCGGTCAGCACCGCGCAGAATTCGTCCATAGTATTTATCCTGTCCTGCATGGGCTTTACCACGAAATCACGTATGTGTTCCATTATGGAAGCGGCGGTCTCGCGCATGGCGGTATATTTTTCGGAAGTGCGCTGACCGGAAAGCTGATGGGTTATTACATCAACGGCACGGGCGAGTTCGGGGTCGCCGTGCAGCATGGCTTCGGAACCCAAAGCATCAAGAGATGTGTGTATATCGGGTCTTATACGGCGGTTTACCTGCGGTGCCTCGCATTCAAGCCCTTCGTCGTTGAGCTTGTCCACCAGCTGACGCACATAATCGGGCCGGTTTTTTATTACGGAACGGTACTTGTTCTGATAGCGCAGCATCAGTGAATGGTCGCCGCCGGAGATATCCTGCAGGCAGCTGCGTACGGACTGACCGGCGCTGCGGGCACGCAGTACCTTTTCCATAAGTTCGTCAACCTCATCCTGAGTGAAAGGGATGAATCTTGCGGAATGTTCGCCGTCGCCTTCCTTGAGACGTACCTGCGCATAGTAATAATTGCGAATGCTGTTGGGGCGTCTGCCGGTCTTTTCGGATATGCGCTCAAATACTGCCTTAAGGGGAAGACCCTGCTGCTGCGCCTCGTCTGCGGTCTCCCACAGCAGGCGGTTTTCGTAATCACTCCAGCCGGCACGGCGGCTGATACGGGTTATAGACTGTTCCATTGGCTTACCTCCAAATAACATCTATTTTAGAGTATGCACGAGGGACTGAAACGATATACTATGCATGGGCATATCACAAACATTTTTACACAAAGATGTTGTGCAGCGCCTATCGTGCTTGCTTTTAACACGGATTTGTTGTAAGATTATGACAGTAGTTTTATAAGGAGGAATATGACCATGGTTAATAAGCAGATGAGCATCGGTGAGATCCTGAAGCTGGATCGCGGCACCGCCCCCATCTTCATGGAGTTCGGCATGCATTGCCTGGGCTGCCCCCACGCCACTTCCGAAAGCGTTGAAATGGCATGCATGGCACACGGCGCAGACGCAGATGCTCTTATCGCCAAGCTGAACGAATATTTCGAGTCCAAGAAGTAATCTTAGCGCGGCCGGTGCGCGTGCGTGTCGGCCGCATGTCTTTTTACGGAAGGTGGAAATTATGACGATACATTCTTTCAATGACGCAGAGGCTCTGCGCATAGCCATCGAAATGGAAACCCGCGGAGAGGCTTTCTATACCAAGGCTGCGCGTATCAGCAGGAATCCCGAGACCGTCAGGGTCTTTGAGCAGCTTGCTGCGGATGAGACCATCCACCGCGCCGAATTTGAAAAGCTGGTCGCAAAGGCAAATCTCTCTGAGATTGCTTATGATCAGGAGACCAATGCATATCTGAACGCCATTGCTGCAGATGTGGTGTTTTCCGATGGCCTTATGGCGCTGCGCACTACAGGTTTCGAAACTCCCGAAGGCGCACTTATGGAAGCAATACGCTCTGAGAAGGACTCGGTAATGTTCTATTCCGAGCTCGCTGAAAGAGCATCAGATAAAGAAGCTGCAAAGATTTTTGAGGAGATCATTTTCCAGGAAAAGGCGCATCTGCGCACTCTGCAGCTCAGACTTGCCAAAATAATATCGGAGGGCTGATTTATATGGCTTATATGGATGAATATCGCAAGTGGCTTGAAATGTTTGCCGATGATGAAGCAACTGTCAAGGAACTTGAAGAAATAAAGGACAACCCCGCAGAGATCGAAGACAGGTTCTATCGTGAACTGGAATTCGGTACCGCAGGTATGCGCGGTGTGATCGGAATGGGTCTCAACCGCATGAATATACATAATGTCCGCCGCGTATCCGCAGCTCTGGCAAAGTTTGTCAAGGCATGCGAAGGCGGCGCTGAGCGCGGCGTAGTAGTCGGCTACGATTCCCGAATCATGTCCGATGAGTTCGCCCGTCAGACCGCTCTGACTCTGGCTGCATTTGGCGTAAAGGCTTATCTGTTCAAGTCCCTGCGTCCCGTGCCCGTGCTCTCTTTCAGCGTACGTCATCTGAAGGCGATCGCCGGTGTAGAGATCACTGCCAGCCACAATCCTTCCGCTTATAACGGTTACAAGGTATACTGGGAGGACGGCGGACAGCTGCCCCCGCCCCGTGCCGCAGAAGTTACCGCTCAGATGGAAGTTACCTCCTTCGAGGAAGCAAAGCCCATCACCGAAGAAGAAGCCATCGCAAAGGGACTGCTGGTATACCCCGGCCCCGAAGTTGACGATGCTTACATTGCCGAAGTAAAGACTCTGCAGGTCAATCCCGAGCTGGCACGCGAAATGGGCAAGACCCTGAAGATAGTTTACACTCCTCTGAACGGCACCGGCAATATCCCCGTACGCC
The DNA here is from genome assembly GCA_045649485.1 of Clostridia bacterium. Taxonomy (GTDB): domain Bacteria; phylum Bacillota; class Clostridia; order Christensenellales; family Aristaeellaceae; genus RUG11247. The sequence goes on along the minus strand of JAZRPZ010000004.1, from coordinate 3,465 downwards.
GTATTCTGAAGGAGATCGGCATGGAGAACGTCTATGTTGTGCCCGAGCAGGAACTGCCCGACGGACGTTTCCCCACCGTGAAGGTACCCAATCCCGAAGATAAGGCCGCTTTCGATCTTGCCATCAAGATGCAGAAGGAACTGGGCGCCGACCTGTGCGTCGGTACCGACCCCGACTGTGACCGCGTCGGCATTGCCTGCCTTACCGAGACCGGCGATGTGCGCATGCTCAACGGCAATCAGATCGGCTGTCTGCTGATGGACTACATCTTCTCTCAGAAGAAGGAGCGCGGCGAACTGCCCGCAAACGCAGCAGCCGTTTCCTCCATCGTATCCACCGACATGGCAAAGGCCATCTGTGAGAACTACGGCGCAACCCATATCGAAGTTCTCACCGGCTTCAAGTTCATTGCCGAGCAGATCCAGCTGTTCCAGGATACCGGCAAGCACACCTTCATGTTCGGCTTCGAGGAGTCCTACGGCTTCCTCTCCGGCACCGAAGTACGCGACAAGGACGGCGTAAATGCCGTTATGCTCATCGCCGAGGCTGCTGCTTTCTACAAGAAGCGCGGCATGACCCTTGCCGATGCTGTTGACGAACTGGGCGCCAAGTACGGCTACTATGCCGATAAGGTAAAGTCCGTCACCTTCGCGGGCAAGGAAGGCTCCGCCAAGATGGCAGAGATCATGAACAAGCTCCATACCGAGAAGCTTGAGAAGATCGGTCCCTCCAAGGTAATGGCAACCCGTGATTACCTGAAGGATACCATCACCACCGACGAAGGCGTGAAGCCCACCGGCCTGCCCAAGTCCGACGTGCTCTATTATGAGCTGGACGGCGGCGCATGGGTATGCGTACGTCCTTCCGGCACCGAGCCCAAGATCAAGATCTATATCAATGCTGTGACCAAGTGCCCCGCAAAGACTCAGGAGCTGCTTGAAGCATACGCTGCCGATATGGATTCTATCCTTGGTATGTAATTGACTCGCATATACAGGGGATGTTCAAAACATCCCCTGTAGTCAGGATATAGTATCGATTTATAGGGCAGAGGCCTGTTCCCGATGATGATTGCGGAAGCATGCCTCCGCCCTATGGGTATGCTGTGAGAAACACAGCCTGGGACAGCATAAATGTCCCGTTGTTTAGAAATAAAGATAAAAATTGGAGGAATACCACATGAAGCTTGGCGTAGTGGGAATGCCCAATGTAGGCAAGAGCACTCTGTTCAACGCAATTACCAATGCAGGCGCACAGGCCGCCAACTATCCTTTCTGCACCATCGAGCCCAATAACGGCATGGTAGCGGTTCCCGATAAGCGTCTGGATGTACTGGCAGAGATGTATCATCCCGAGAAGTATACTCCCGCCGTTATCGAATTCGTTGATATCGCAGGTCTCGTTAAGGGCGCAAGCCGCGGCGAAGGTCTGGGCAACAAGTTCCTTTCCCATATCCGTGAAGTAGATGCTATCGTTCATGTAGTACGCTGCTTCGATGATGACAACGTTATCCATGTGGATGGTTCTGTTGATCCTGCCCGCGATATCGATACCATCAACACCGAGCTTATCCTTGCCGATATGGAGACTATCACCAAGCGCCGCGAACGCGCAATGAAGATGGTGAAGACCGGCGATAAGAAGTATGCAGAAGAGCTGAAGACCGCAGATATCCTGATGGAGCATCTGGATGCCGGCAAGCCTGCACGCACCGCAGCCCTTACCGATGAGCAGCGCGCCATCGCCGATGAGTGGTTCATGCTCACCATGAAAAAGGTAATCTACGCCGCCAATATTGGCGAAGATGATCTGGGTACCGACGAGAGCGAACTCGTTCATGTACAGAAGGTAAAGGAGATCGCCGCTTCCGAAAATTCCGAGGTGCTGGTTATTTCCGCTCAGGTAGAGCAGGAGATCGCTCAGCTGGATCCCGAAGAGAAGCAGATGTTCCTTGAGGACATGGGCATCGGTCAGTCCGGTCTGGACCGCCTTGTTATCCTGGGCTATAAGCTGCTGGGTCTCATCAGCTATCTGACCGCAGGTCCTCAGGAAGTCCGCGCATGGACCATCACCGATGGTATGAAGGCTCCTCAGGCTGCCGGTAAGATCCATTCCGACTTTGAACGCGGCTTCATCCGTGCAGAGATCGTTGCTTTTGATGACCTCGTACGCGAGGGCACCATGGCTGCCTGCAAGGAAAAGGGACTGGTACGCAGCGAAGGTAAGGAATACGTCATGAAGGACGGCGATGTAACGCTGTTCCGCTTCAACGTATGATCGATCAATCACGCAGACCGGGTATACTCCGCGCCAACGCTTATTTCCTTATAGCGGGCGCGGGGCTGGTGCTGCTGGGTTTTGTCTCTCCTTTGATCATAAGCTTAATAAACAAATCGGGCATAGGCTTTTCGCAGGCAGAACTGCTGCTTATACTTGACGGAGTCTATTATCTGCCATTCCTGCTGGTTCCTTTGGGAATTTATATGTATAAAGGCGGGGGAGAAGGGATAAAGACCGGCCCGGTGAGCGGCGGTCAGATGATACTCTGCATGCTGCTTGCCTATCTGTGTGTTATGCTTGCGAATGCCATATCGGGTCTGTGGTCTACTTTGCTGGATGCTGTAGGGTTTCAGCTGTATACAGTGGATATCGATATGAATGGCACATCTGACCTGATCAAATGCATTTTTGCAATGGCTGTCATGCCCGGTATATGCGAGGAACTGCTTTTCAGGGGCACTGTGCTCAGTGCCTATGAAAGATGCGGTACACGCAAGGCTATATTGATCTCCGGTGTGCTTTTTGCAATGCTGCATGGTTCTGTGCAGGGATTTCCTGTGCAGTTTATGATAGGCATTGTACTGGGTTATCTTGTATGCTATACAGGCTCCATATACACAGGAATGATGGTCCATACAGCATATAATGCTTTTATTCTGATAATCACCTATATGAGTGCGGACAGAACTGCCGAAACCGCTGAAGTGATTGATTATTTCAGTTCATGGATGCTTGTGACAGTGTGGCTGATCGAAGCAGTGATAATAGCGCTTATCATATGGGCGATTATGAAGAGTTTTGCAAAAAAGGCATCGGAGAACGGGATAACTCTGTATCCGACTGCAAGAATATCAATGAATCTGTCTGCTAAGCTTGTGCTGATTTCGGGCATAGTAACTGTCTGTTATTTGTACATGGAAGATATTCTGTCACTTATGGGGTATTGAATATGAATGCACTTGTACTCTGTGTGGGCAAACTAAAGGAAAAATGGCAGCAGGGCGGTTGTGACGAATATCTGAAGCGTCTGAGCAGGTACGGCAAGTATGAAGTAATTGCCGTTGATGACGTGCGTGAGCCGGATAAGCCTTCCGATGCGCTGAATAAGCAGGTAATGGAAAAAGAAGCCGCGGCGCTTATGAAACATATCCGTCCGGATGACTTCGTTGTCTGCCTGTGCATGCT
>JAZRPZ010000003.1:0-5914 GCA_045649485.1 Clostridia bacterium | reverse complement strand
GCGCATCATCGAAGGTCTCCGCGCCAATTTCGAAGGCGAGTGCTCCGAAGTAGGCATGTATCTGGCAATGGCCCGCGTTGCACACCGCGAAGGCTATCCCGAGATCGGTCTGTACTGGGAAAAGGCTGCCTACGAAGAGGCTGAGCACGCCGCAAAGTTCGCCGAGCTGCTGGGCGAAGTAGTTACCGCTTCCACCAAGAAGAACCTCGAGCTCCGCGTTGACGCCGAGAACGGCGCAACCGCAGGCAAGTTCGAGCTGGCAAAGCTGGCAAAGGAACTGAACCTGGACGCCATCCATGACACTGTCCATGAAATGGCCCGCGATGAAGCCAGGCATGGCAAGGCTTTCGAAGGCCTGCTCAAGCGCTACTTCGGCAAGTAATCCGCACATAACAGGCTGAAAAAAACGCCGGATTTCACAGGTCAGTCCCGTAAGGGGCTGACTTTTTCATTTAGAGTGATAAGTGTCCCGTGTTCCAAGGACTTGAATGATTGTTGAGCGGATGTTATGATGAAACCTGAAAAGAACGACGAAGGAAATGAGGTGCGCTTATGAGAATTGAGACTGTCCGACTGATTATTCGCAGTTTTGAGGGGCGAGACACAGAGGCACTTGAACAGATTAAATATGATCCGCAGGTACTGAAGTTCGTTCCTGACTTTATTGATCGGGATGAGGACAGCGAGGGGATGACGGAGGCGATCTGGAACTTCCGGAAGCTGGAAGAAGAAGGAAATCTGGAAACATGGCGCTGCTATGCCATCGAACTGAAAGAGACTGGCGAGGTTGTGGGCTGTCTGTCCTTTGGAAAATCAGAAATGCTTCATGAATATGAACTGGGGTGGATGATGAAAAGCAGCCATGCCGGAAATGGATATGCGTCGGAAGCGGCAGTAGCTTTCGCGGAGGATTTTTGTCGGTCGAACGAGGTGGACTATCTGATTGCCGTAATGGATACGGACAATACGGCTTCTTTCCGAACGGCGGAGAAGAGCGGATTCAAGCTGTTTGAACGGCGTACGGTGTATGACTGGCATTATGGCCGGTATGCCGATGATTACTATTATTTCAGAAGATATTGGTCCTGCTGCAGGCTGAAGCAGCGGTTTTACGGAGATGTGCCGTATGAAGGACGCGGCGCACGCGAAGAAGATACGTGAAGTCCTATATGGTTTTACGGTAAAATGAACCGATGTTCAGAGGTGGCGCGATGTATAAGAACATATTTATCATAGGGACCGGCAGAGCGGGAAAAACCACATTGTCCAAAATGATAAACAAACGTTATGAGTACAGCATCATCAGCATCGACGATAGGGCGCTATATACGTTATTTGCCAATTACGTTAGGATACGTGCTGATGGCCCGCGACGAGGCGCGACACGGCAAGGCTTTCGAAGGCCTCCTGAAGCGCTACTTCGGTAAGTAATTCAATCAAAATATAAGGATGATCCTTTCGGGGATCATCCTTTTTTCATGCAAAACTGCATATCTGCATTACTGAATAAAAGATTCGGAGGAACAAATCTCCTCCGAATCTTTTCCAATTCATTATTCAATTATATTTCCTTCGGAATCATACAAGGTCTCACTTATGATGTTGTACTCTTCATCATACACAGTAACAAACTTCTGACCGTCCGGATAATATTCTATCACAGTTTCGGGATAAGTGTAGACAATACCGTCGTCCTCTGCCGTACTGTAAAAAGTTTCACCGGAAAGCATTCCGGAATCATAGAACTTTTCGGAAAGCACGTTTCCTGCTTCATCATAAGAATATTCCCATTCGTAATCAAATTCAACGATACCGTCAGTGTTACAATACACAAAACTTACGATATCGCCGTATTCGCCGTATTCAGAAACGACACTGCTTCCATCAGCATATTCGGTGATACACTTGCTCTCTATCCAAAATCCGTCTTCTAACAGTGTGTACTCTGAGAAAGACTCCATTTCTATATTTCCTGCCGCATCATAAGAAACACTATACAAGGCATTGCCATATTCATCGAACTCATTGATAAACACAGATCCATCATCAAAATAATCTGTATACTTTTTCTCAACGCTGAAGCCATCCACAGTGATATATTCTATCTCGGCTGTAAGTACGCCGTTATTGAACTCACAGGCCTTGATCTTATTGCCGTTATCATCATATTCATATTCATATTCGTATATCCATTCGCCAATGGTATTGCCTTCGGCATCATAATCCGCCATTATTCTTGCATTTCCATTCTCATCATACAGGTAAATGGATTTTCCTTCTTCGTATATGAATATTATGGCGCCGCATCCGGTGCATTCCTGGTATTCATCAAGAGTGTGTGCACTCTTATCGTATATCTCATCGCATTCTTCGCAGATCATCCAATGAAAATCCGCATCGGCCATCCATTCGCCCGAATGAACATGTCCCCCGGCAAGTGCGGCTGCCGGAAGCATTGCCAGCATGCAAACCATCGCCATCATGAAAAATCTTCTGAACATAACCTCCGCCTCCTTTGATCGTTCTTATGTCTCTACACTCTTTCAGCGTATGTATATACTTCTTCGCTTTTGAAATATCTCACTTCGATCTGCTGGAACCGGCGTGCAATAAGTCCGGCAATATATTCCATTCCGTCTCTCTCCGAACCGCAATGACCGAGTATCATAAGGCTTTTGGTAAATCCCAGTTCTTCCGCATCGCGGGCATATTCGGCAAGCTGCCATTCACAGGCTTCGCCGGTAAGTATTATCTCGCCTTCTCCGGCCATTTCTTCCATCATTCCGCCGGGAGTGCCCCATGCCATTACAAGTTTCGTACACGGTTTATCCACAGTGCCGCAGATACGCACATGTGCTATATCCCATTTCTTCTCGATATGTGCTGCAAGGTCGCGGGGAGTTATAGGCTCGTCCAGCAGATAATGCGCAACACCGAATCCGTTCACCTCGGATATATGTCCCGGCAGACCAAGCGCCTTTATTTCGCCTTCGCATATCAGATCTTTCGGCGCCATATGAGGATGATCGTGATATCTGTAAACAGCCATTCCCGTGCTTTCGATAAGCTGCTTTTTGGCGATTCCTACAGGAGTGGTCGGCTCATTATCCCAGTGATCGTAATATGTCGGCTCATGGGTGATCAGCAGCTGCGCTCCCCATTGAGAAGCCTCCCTGATAACTTTGGGGGTATTAAAACAGCATACGGCTATCTTGGTGACTTCAACATCAGGCGAACCTGCCTTAAGCGTATCGCATGTTTTATGGTATTCTCCGGGCGCCCAGGAAAACAACTCTTCCATTATCTCATGTGCTTTCATATGCTGTTCCTCCTCGTATACGATTGTTTTGTTCATATTATATCATGCTGCAAATGCTTTAGCGATAATATCTCTATTTATTTCACACCAATAGTAATTGCTTGACATAATCGTAAATTTTCATTCTATGTCCAATAATGAACATATTGCTGTGCCTTTTTTAATTGAATATCGGTAACTAAAGTAGTATAATATATTTGCGCATCGGTTACGTATTTTGTTTCAAATGTAACCCATCGTATTAACTCGAAAGAAAGTGCACTTCATGAATTTTATCGGAGATTATTTTGCAATAGGACTGGTCATTGTTCTCAGCATGTTTTTCTTTGACGGAAAGCATTCTCTGAACAAGACCAGTAAATATTTTGTTGCATGTTTATTTTTTACCGCCGCAACAGCCGTCACCAACATTATGTCAGGTCAGCTTATGGCAAAAGGCGACGCTTCGTTATTCTTGAACATGGCGGTTAACACGCTGTACTTTATAGCAAACCTGCTTACCACATCAAGTATAGCGATGTATCTTTTCACCAAGATACTTGAACACAATCACGACAAGCACTGCATGAAAAATGCGGTGATAGGACTTGCAGCCTGTCTGAGCGTGTATGTCGTAATGCTGGCACTCAATCTGAAAACCGGCTGGCTTTTCTATTTCAACGAGCAGAACGAATATTGCCGCGGTCCGCTGAATTCGATAGGGTATTTCATTACCGTTGTTCAGATGATACTCGTACTGATATGCTATTCCCGAAACCGAAAAAATGCCAGCGCGACAATGCGCAGGGTACTGATACAGACATTCCCGGTAGTAGTGATGTGCATCATTATCCAGCGCATGTATCCCGAAATAATGCTGAACAGCTTCATTATGACCATGGTCGCGACAGTATTGTTTCTTACCTTCAAAGGTCACCGTCATGGCGTACATGCACTTACCCGTCTTAACGACAGGCACCGTTTTTTTGAAGACCTTGAAACCCGCATGAAATCGGCCAATCCCTATCAGGTCTTCATGATACATATAAAAAATTTCGGCGTGATCAATCAGAAACACGGTCACATGTTTGGCGATGAGCTGCTTTATCAGTTCGCCTTTGCCTTGGAAAAGCTTATCGCTTTGAGTGAAGCTTATCATATGAACGGCACCGTATTTGCGCTTGTTTTGCCTGTACTGAACCAGAGCACTGCCGAAAAACACCGCAGCATGATACTTAATTTTCTGGAATCCGGAATATCCTGCGTCAATGATCACATAACGCTTGATTATGTCGCTGTTGAATACATCATCGAAAACGAAAGCTGCAATGCCGCAGAATTGTATGAGATGCTCGAATACGCGGCAGCCAAGGCATACCGGAACGGACATCGTTATACGAAATACACGCCCGATATCGGCAACGAAATGCTCAGGCGCAGATATCTCATCGAAAGAATGCAGCATATAGACCATGAGCATGGTTTCAGAACATGGTTCCAGCCGATAAGATGCATGAAAAGCGGTAAATTCTGCTCCATGGAAGCTCTTGTGAGACTTATCGAGCCGGACGGCACAGTAATCAGTCCCGCAGAATTCATCCCCGTGGCTGAACAGACGGGCATGATCACATCCATCACTTGGTTCGTAATTGAGGATGTCTGCCGTATACTTCGTGATAATCCCGAACTTGCAAACACCAGTGTCGGAATCAACCTTCCTATGGCTCAGCTGCTCGACAGAGGATTTATGGTAAGAGTAAACAGCATTGTCGACAGTTACGGCATAGCTCACGACCGCATAGGTCTCGAATTCACCGAGCGTGCAATTCCCGAGAACTTCGAACAAATGCAGCATGTCATGGAACAGTGCGCACAGGATGGTTACCGCTTCTATCTGGACGATTTCGGCGCAGGTTCTTCAAACTTCAACTGCATGCTGCAGCTGCCTTTCCACAACATAAAGCTTGATACGAACCTTATCCGTATGGATATAAACAATAACGGAAAGCAGACTCTCGGTCTTGTGCGCACCCTCACACAGTTCCTGCATGATATCGACATGGTAGTCGTTGCAGAAGGCGTCGAGTCCGGCGATGTTGCAGCAGTCCTTGGCGAAATAGGAATCGATCGCATTCAGGGATACATATACGCAAAGCCCATGGATGAAAAAGCTTTGATCGATTTCTATAAAAATATCTGATTTTTTAAGAATAACCTGTTTCAATCCCCCATCCCCTGTTTATATATAAAACATAAGGAACGACACACAAAACCAAGTACAAAACAATAAGATAAATTGGAGGATATGATAATGAAGAAGTTTGTTTGCACCGTTTGCGGTTATGTTCACGAAGGCGACTCCGCCCCCGAAAAGTGCCCCGTTTGCAAGGTTCCCGCCGAGAAGTTCAAGGAGCAGGCCGCTGAGAAGGTATGGGCTGCCGAGCACGTTGTAGGTGTTGCACAGGGTGCAGACGAGCGCATCATCGAAGGTCTCCGCGCCAATTTCGAAGGCGAGTGCTCCGAAGTAGGCATGTATCTGGCAATGGCCCGCGTTGCACACCGCGAAGGCTATCCCGAGATCGGTCTGTACTGGGAAAAGGCTGCCTACGAAGAGGC
>JAZRPZ010000002.1:0-18423 GCA_045649485.1 Clostridia bacterium | reverse complement strand
GTCCCTAAGCAGGATTCCAAAGGACAGCGTCCTTTGGCGGGGGGCAGGGGCAGAGCTCCTGCGCGTCACCTATCCAAAGCGTCGATCTTCTCGATCCACTTCAGCATCTTCTGTGCATCATAGTGGGGATAACCGGTAATGTAGTGGTTGTAATGCTTCACGCCGCCAATCTCCCATTCGATGAGTATCAGCTTCTGCTGACCTGCCAGCACACGGATGTGGCCCAGATGTACGTTCTCGTTTGCGGGAGAATAGTCGCAGCCCTCGAGATATACCTCGCCGGTATCGCCGTCCCAAATGCGGTACTTCACTTCAAATGCCTCGCGGCTGTCGTTGCCCAGAATTACCTCATGACCCCAGTCGCGCAGTTCGTCCAGCATAATGCAGGTCTTCTTCTGCACGCGCTTGATGTAATCGAAGGCACGCTTCTTCACGAAATAATAGTCCACGATGGCGTCGGATATCTGAGGCCAGCCGTCCAGCATGTTCCACCAGATAATGCCCGTCCTGCGCCACTTCTTGATGCGGGTGCGCTCAACGAAGAACTTCTTCGCCTCAGCCTGTACCACCTGAGACAGACGGGAGAAGGTCTCCAGATCATCCGGCACATAGCCGAACATGATGTTCACCTGATCCGCCATCAGCTGATTGCGGTTGTAACCACGCTCACCCTTGGGCAGGTAATCGGTATTGTGAGTGTTCCAGGAAGAATTGGTATAGGGCCACAGCTTATCCGCGGGAATATACTTCGCCAGCGATTCGGGCGCGGGGCAGCCGTGATAGCCGCACTCGGAAATAAAGTGGGCAGTGGAATGCTTGTAGAAATCATCCTTGAAATATGCACGTGCGCCCCAGTTGTGCTGCTCGGGCACTTCGTAGTGTCCAACGCCGAAATCCATATAGGGAGAGGAAGGCAGATACATGCGGTAGGGGTCGTTCTGACGTACGACACGGGGCAGCGCTTCTCGGGTAACGGCATTGTACTTGTTGCTGTCGGGCCTGAATCCCAATCCGTCAAGACCTTCGTCAACCTCGTTGTCACCCGCCCACAGCAGTATGGAAGGATGGTTGCGCAGCTTACGCACGATCTGTGTAGCCTCTCGCTCGATAACATCGAGGAACGGCTTGTCCTGAGAATACATAGCGCATGCCATGGCGAAATCCTGCCATACCATGATGCCGTATTCATCGCACAGATCGAAGAACTTGTGGTCCTCGTATACATTGCCGCCCCAGCAGCGCACGATGTTGCAGTTAGCCTCATCAAACAGCGCCAGTGCCTTCTCGTAACGCTCCGCATCGCGGCTGTGCAGTGCATCCAGCGGTACCCAGTTGGAACCCTTTGCAAGGATCGGCACTCCATTGCACTTAATGAGGAACTCGCCCTCATCATCGGGCAGCATCTTGTGGTCGATCTCCAGTACACGGATACCGATGCGCTCGGTACGGCTGTCCACCACGATGCCGTCCTTCAGAATTTCAAACTTTGCATCATACAGCGCCGCCTCACCGTAGCCGCGGGGCCACCACAGGCGGGGATTTTCGATGCTTATACCAAGCTGTCCGGAAACAAAATACGCATTCTGCTCGACAACGGCGTCGCCCACGGTCATGCGCACGGAGAAGCCCTCGATCATGGGATCATCCGTCTTGAAGCGGTATTTGCAGAAGATATACGCCCTCTTCGCATTGCAGGAACGGGTCGCATAATATACCTGATCAATGCGGGTAGGCTTCTCTTCGGCCACATAAACATCGCGCCACATGCCCGCAGAGGGGAATCGGCCCATGATATCCCAACCAAAACTGGACGGAGGCCTGCGCTGGAAAACGTATTCATCGCTGCCCTCGCCGCCGTGCACGCTTACGGGATAGTCCAGTTCACGGGCAATATTCATTCCGGAATAAATAATTACCTTTACGTTGTTTTCGCCCTGCTTCACAGCGCCGGTGATATCAAATTTATGGGTAACGAACATATTGTCCGCATAGCCGACCTTGATATCGTTCACGAATACATCCGCATAGGTATTCAGGCCCTCGAACACGATGATGAACTTGCCGTCTGTCTCAACGGAAGGCACATCAAAGCTGCGCTCGAACTGCCAGCGATAGAATTCATACTTGCGGTAATCATATATGTTTTCATCCCAGAAGGGGTCCTTTTCCACGCCTGCGCGCCACAGGTCAAGCTCCACATTTCCGGGCACCTGCGCCGCTATCTCCGGCCATTCGCACACCTGAGGCATGTTCTTTTCTTCCAGATGATATCTGAGTTTCCATTCGCCGTTAAGAGAGATCCTCATATTTTTGTCCTCCCCTATCAATAATTATCGATGTTTCAATACTGCTGCCGGTGGAATTCCGTCCGACGCACGGCACAGTTTTTTCTCAAAACCGCGCCTTTTCCATATATTAAAATTCGCCGGAGTGCGTGCAATTCCTTTCAAAGAACGTCCGTACTCCGGCATATATTAAGATATTATTTTTTCAGCACTTCGAAAAGCTCGGTGTTTGTGCCGCCCAGCTTCTTATACCATGCAACAAAGCGTTCCTCCGGCGGCGCAGTGAAAAGCATGCGCTCGCCTGTGGTAGGATGGGTAAAGCCTATCTTATAGGCATGCAGCAGCTGTCCGCCGGACACCTTGTCGCTCATTCCCTTATGGGCATAAACGGGGTCTCCCAAAACAGCATGGCCCTTGGAGGACATATGTACGCGTATCTGATGGGTGCGTCCTGTAGTCAGCACACATTCCACCAGAGAAGCGGACTTCAGTTCTTCAATAACGTGCCAGTTGGTACGCGCTTCCCTGCCGCCGGGCACGATAGCCATCTTCTTCCTGTCGGAAGGGTGCCTGCCTATGGGCGCATCCACAAAACCGGTATCTGTCTTCAGTCTGCCTTCCAGTATGGCAAGGTAAGCCCGTTCAACGGTATGTGCGGCTATCTGCTCGGAAAGATACAGATGCGCCTTGTCATTTTTGGCAATAAGCAGAAGACCCGAAGTATCCTTGTCTATGCGGTGCACAAGTCCCGGACGCATCTCTCCGCCGATGCCGGAAAGACTGTCCAGCTTGTTGAGCAGCGCATTAACCAGCGTGCCGTCGGGATTGCCCGCAGCAGGATGGGCCACCATGCCGGAGGGCTTGAAGACCACCGCAAGGTCGCTGTCCTGATATATAACTTCTATATCGATATCCTGAGCCACGGCCTTCGCAGGCGCGGCGTCGGGAACATTTATCTCAATCTCCATACCGGGCTTGACATCGAAGCCCGCCTTCTGACGCGCAACACCGTCAGCCAGTACACGTCCATCCTTGATAAGCGCAGCAGCGCGGGAACGTGTCACATCAGCTGCTGCCGCTACAATAACATCCAGTCTGTCGGCGGTATCAGCCGTAATTTTTATCTGTTCAGCCACTTCAGGCATCCTCCGTGGTCTTATTATCCTTCATATCAAAAAACACCAGCGCAATACCCGCGATCACCGCACCGCAGCACACGCATATATCCGCCACATTGAATATGGCAAAGTTCATAAACAGCAGTTCAATAAAATCTACTACATAGCCGTAAGCCAGCCTGTCGTAAAGATTTCCCAGACCGCCGACAACTATAAGCCACATGCCGAATCTCGCTGCTCTGCTGAATCCCTTGTCCGCAATGAGAAGGATCGTCAGCGCGATAACCAGTGAGACGGAAAGCACATTCACAAGCCATGGCATACCGCTCATAAACGAAAAAGCAACGCCGGTATTTTCGGCATATCTGAAACCAACTATGCCGGGAATCACGCTGCCTGTCTCCATGCCGCCCATCGCCCAGACTTTGGTAATTCTATCCGCAACAAGTGCAGGCGCAACGATACATGCGCCCCTAAGCATCTTTTTCAGCATCCGTCATCCTCCGCCGGTTCAGCGCATGGCCCTTGCCTTCGCAAGCACCTCCGCAAGAAAATCACCTATCAACGGCACATTCTGCAGCGCCAGTCTGCCAAGTATCGCCAGCACCGCCGCGCCCAGAATGGAAAAGCCCAGCATAAAGCCAAAGCCTCTCGCCATGCCGTAAAGTATGCTCTCCCAAACGAGCTTCTTTCTGTTGGCCACATGCTCCATATATTCTTCAAGGCGCATGCGTTCCAGCGTGCCTGCCAATCTGTCTATGCGTTCTTCCAGTTTTGCGCGCACGATATCACCTCCGGTATGAGTATACCCACACCGCAGGCAATGAATGTAATCCAACAAGGCCAGTCCCGGAATATGAACTGGCCTTGTTTTGATCGATATATCAGGGAACTATCAGTTGAACAGAGAGTCGTTGTTCTTCAGAGCAGCGACCTGATCCTCAACCAGCTTGCGGAAGTCGGCGCGATACTTGGCAACTGCCTCACGCAGACCCTGCAGCTCAACCTTGCTTGCCTCGACCTCTGCGCGTGCATCGGCAACGATAGCAGCAGCCTGATTGTTGGCGGCGCTTACCTTGTTGGCAGCTTCCTGCTCGGCAGCCTTGCGGGTCTCTTCAGCGATGCGGTTGGCATTGATGAGAGATTCACGCATAGCGTTCTGCAGATCCTTGAAGTAAGCCTGATCGTCGAACTCGGGCTGTGCGCTCTCCTTCTCGATGACGACAGCTTCGGGTGCGGGGGCTTCCTGTGCAGCCTTAAGCTCGGCCTTCAGGGCCATGTTCTCACGGATAAGCTCACTAACCTGGTCAGCGATTTCATCGAGGAAATCGTCTACCTCGTCAATGCTGTAACCATGCTTCTGAGAGCTGAAATCCTTCTCCTTGATATCCTTCACACTGATCGCCATTTGTACATCTTCCTTTCGCATATAGATCAGTAATATTATATATGAAAACAGCCGCTTGGCTTATTTCCGTATCGTTCATATGCGGTCAGCCGCCGTATCTGAAAACCTGCGCTGCAAGTCTGCCGCGCTTGGTCTGACCCAGCATTTCCTCTACCTTCATTCTTCCGTGACCGCGTACGGAGATGAGGTCGCCTTCGTTTACGCCCGCATCGGTGCGCATCTCCGGCACGTGATTGAGTTTCACCAATCCTGCATTGATAAGCTTCTGACTTTCGCTGCGGGAAAGATTATAACCGGACGAAACAAATGCATCCAGTCTGGGTGAAGCAAGCGTTATCCGCGTCCTCACTCCGTCAGGCTCGGGGCATTCTATATCGCCCTCGTGTCTGGTTATCTTAAGCGTTGCCCTGCCCGCGGATTCAAGGTTGGCAATTATGTAATCCGCCATATCGCTTATCACAAAAAGATAAGCCTTTCCTTCGCCCGCCAGCACGATATCGCCCGTCATTTCCCTTTCGATGCTCAGACCCATTACCGCACCCAGCAGGTCTCTGTGACCGGCAGATGCAAACTTCGTATTCCACGCAAGGTCAAGGCATTCGATGGGATATTCCGCCTCGTCTTCATCGGCCAGAAATGCTGCCACAACACGTTCGGCGCCGTCAAATCCGCCAAAGAATTCGACCTGCGCACCTGCGTCACAGGCACACTTTCTGGCAACGGGGATGAGCGAAGGCTCTATAAATCTGCTGTATCCGCTGCGTCCTGCCAATGCGGCACGACGGGCCAGCTCTGTAAACCGCTTTTCCTCAGTCATATCAGTAAATCAGAAAAAACATAAGCTCATACAGCAGGCTGCGGACAACGCTGATTCCGATAAGCAGGAACATATAGCTGAAGTCCAGCGGCAGTCGGCTGCGGGCGGTTATCTTCATATTCAGCCATCTGAAAGGCGCAACGAAGGGCGAAAGAAACCAATCCAGCTTCATGAGCACTCCGGAGCGGGGCATTATCCAACTCATGAATATACTTGCGAGTGTAAGTATTCTCAGTATATCCAGCATGGTAAACAGAGTCTTGAATATGATATAGATCATCTTACATACCTCTGCGGCCGTAGTTGCCGGGGTCGTTGACCACAACAGAATGGGGCGCAATAAGATAGGTCTTTGCAGAAACCTTGCGCACGGTGGTATGCAGTGCAAATGCTGCGCCGGAAAGAGTGTCAACTACGCGCTGTATCATGGCGTCGTCCAGCTGTTCAAGCACTGCGATAACAATGTTTCCGGAAATGAGTGCATCCACAACATTGCTGCACTCGCCAAGGCTGTTCAGGTTGAACATTACCGTAGCGGCGGACTTGCCTGCAGCTGCGGGCAGATTCGCTCCGCCGCGGGGAGCGGGAGTGCGGGGAGCAGGTTCGGGTGCACGGCGGGGAGCTGCAACACGGCGGCTTGCGGCGGCGGCTTCGAACTCGTCCTCCACCTCGGCATTTGCGCGGCGCACGGTGTAGCCTTCGCTTATGTTGTTATAGGTATTGCGGGGCTGTGCACCGTATCTGCTGTTCTCAGCGCGCTCGTCCTGCATCGCACTGCGCCTGCGGGTATCCACAGTACGGGTATCCACATTGCGTGGATTCTGCTGACGGGGCACATAAGTTGAGGGCCTGCCGCCGGAAGAAATTCCCGCGCTGCGTCCGGACGCATAGCGATTTTCGAACTGATCCTGCTGCTGAGGCTCATCCACGATGCCTACTGCATTGAGCAGCTTATTGAAAAAGCCGGAACCGTTCCGTGCCATTGTATAACCTCCAAATCCCTGACGCCATATACCGTCAGGCCTACATCAGTAATTTCTTGAACCGAAAATGCCGCGGCCCACACGCACCATGGTGGAGCCTTCCTCTGCGGCTATGAGACAATCGCCCGACATTCCCATGGAAAGTATCTCCATGTCCATACCGGCCCTTCCCAATTCCTCAAACATGCGGCGCATGCGGCGGAAATACGGTCTGAGCGTTTCTGCATCTTCGGCGATGGGCATCACGGTCATGAGCCCTTTCACCTTGATACCGGGCATATCTTTTACCCTGCCGGCAAAATCCATAAGCTCATCGGCGGGGATTCCGCCCTTCTGTTCTTCACCGGCTATATTGACCTCTATGAGCGCCTCGGTCACAACACCTGCGTTCACGGATCTTTTTGATATCTCACAGGCAAGCTCATCTCTGTCCAGCGACTGAATGAGCCCTACCCTGCCTATCACATACTTGACCTTATTGGTCTGCAGCCTGCCTATCAGGCTTATGCGCGCGCCGGGATTTATGGCATCAATCTTGCCCATCAGTTCCTGCACACGGTTCTCGCCTATCTCCGTTACGCCCGCTGCAATAGCTGCGTTTATATCCTCAACAGGCATTGTTTTGGAAACTGCGCAGAGTCCGACTCCGCCAAGCTTTGCCTTGAGCTCTGCGATGTTTCTCGCAATCTCTTCATAACGGGTCATATTCTGCCTCACTTTATCAGCACGCGCTGACCTGCGGAAAGCGCGCCGTCAACTTCAGGCTGTATAAGTGCCGTATCGCCGTCTGTCAGCAGCACCGTAACGGGCACGAATGTACCGCCGGGCACATCGTACAGCCATACTCCGGTCTTGCCGTTATCCTCGTATATCGCATCGACCGATACAGATATACCCGTATGAGTAATGCTTACCTTTGCATTTCCGGTGCGCTGATAAATGAGCGCGCCCATGGGGGATTCGATGCTGAATACAGCAAGCACCCTGTTGTCTCTCTGAGAAACAGAGCTGACTGTTGCTGTAAATCCAAGATCTTCAAATCCTTCGAACTGCAGGTAGTATTCCTGATCAACCACAGGATTCCACACAGAACTGTCGGTGACTATCGCCACATACCAGTTATCCTGGTCAACTATGCGGTAAACATCCTTTTCACGCACGGAAGTATCGCCAAGAGGCTTGCCGTCCAGCACCTTATCGACAGTCTCCATCGAAAGACCGCTCAGATTGCTGCCGTTTATATATCGCTCATAGCCGTCGGTATAGAAGGATACGACGCCTTCTTCTTCCGCCACGGATTCCACGCGCCAGGAGGATATGCTGCTCAGACGCGCATTCTCTTCAGAATACAGTTTGTTGAGCTTCATATCATTGCGCATATTGGATCGCATGTATTCCTGACGATTCACCATCGCTGTTTCCAGCAGACGGTTTACTATTATCAGGTTGCCGCCGTTTTCATGAGTGACCAGATTTTTGAACTCCAGCGCACGCTGGTCGACTATCAGGTCCAGTCTCTCAAGGTCATTATCGATAATATTCTCCAGCTTGGTCTTATGATATGCCTGAATATTCTCGCGGGCGGTCTCAAGTTTGGTAAGCTCTGTCTGGGAATAACCGGTGGAATACATGTATGCAACAGTATCGCCCGGGTATACCAGTGTATTTTCTGCGGCAACATATTCCACACGTGTAACGCTTTCGGCAGTGATCAGCGTTTCGTCGCGGATTATGACCGCCGGCGTATTGTGCGTATATGCGGAGGAGGCGATGCTGAGCACCTCGACCTGTTCGCCGAAGCGTATGCGCGGACGTATGATAAGGATGGCGATCACGGCCATCACCAGCAGGACCACGTAGAACCTGCCCGTTATCCTGTACCTGCGCATATTTCACACTCCAACTTCAGCCATTTATAGACATTGGTTTCCACCATATTGAATATTATACGTTATATAATGGGTCAATGCAATGAACTTGAGTTGACAATACTAAGCCAAAATGATTATAATAGGCGCACATTGAGGTGATAATAATGTTCGATTTCAGCCACAATTCGGTTTCCGTATCGGGATTTGCAATTTCTTACTACGGCATAATAATCGCTCTGGGTGTTGCACTGGGCGTGATCCTTGCTTCAAAGCGCGAAAAAACGCTGGGATGTCCTAAGGATTCCGCGCTGGATATCGCCCTTATCAGCGTGCCCGCAGCCATTATCTGCGCAAGGCTTTACTATGTTGCGTTTCAGTGGGATATGTTCAAAGGTGATATCCTGTCAATAATAAACCTGCGCACAGGCGGACTGGCAATCTACGGCGGCCTCATCGGCGCGGTACTGGCCGGCTTCTGCTATTGCAGGATAAAAAAAGTGCCTTTCTCACGCATGGCAGACCTTGCCGCACCGTCCATCGCACTTGGTCAGGCAATAGGCAGATGGGGAAATTTCTTCAATCAGGAAGCATACGGTATAGAAATTACAGATCCGGCACTGCAGTTCTTTCCAATCGGCGTATTTATCGACGCCCGCAATGCATGGCACTGCGCCACTTTCTTCTATGAATCCATGTGGTGCCTGCTCATCGTGCTCTTCCTGCTGACCGCCCACAAAAAGGGCTTCTTCAAAAGAAGCGGCGATCAGCTCCTGTGGTACATGCTGCTATACGGTCTTGAGCGTTCCTTTGTGGAAGGCCTCCGAACCGACAGCCTGTTTTGGGGACCGCTGCGCATATCACAGGCGCTGAGCATCATTCTCATATTTGCCGCCGCGCTGATATTTGCCCTGCGGGCGGGCAGACGCAGCCTCGTCTCCGTCACCGCGGCAATATTTTCCGCAGCAGCCATGATACTCTCTCTTCTGAATCTGATATATCCCGCGCTGTTGCTTGCGCTCATATCTGTTATACTCTCTTTTGCGGGATATCCCAAAACAACAAAAGCAGCGGTCTGAAAGACCGCTGCTTTTTCTTTTATCACAGGCTGCGTACCGAGAATTCCCTTACCGTCATCCTCGCTCCGCTGCGTACGCCAAAGCCCACGGCGCCGCGGGGCAGGTCGCATTTCGCGGCAAGTACCGCATCGCCGTTTTCATAAACGGAAATGTCCTCGCCTTCACACTTTACGGTGATCGCATATTCATTGCCGCAGGCATATTCGTGATCGATGCGGGCAAGCACGGTATCTTCAACGTCCGTGCGTACTATGCTCAATCCCATATCCGAAAGCCTTACCGCCACAGACCTCAGCGCACCCTGTGCACGCACAAGAATCTCACAGGCGCCGCCGGTCACGGGAGTGAAAGCCGCCGTGAATTCATAATCCTGCCATGCGATATCGCCGGTGAACACCGCTCCCCTGTCGGCGCAGCTGAGCGCAAGTCCGTTCTTTCCGGAATCAAAGGCGCCCTTGAAGTGGCTGAACTGATTGACGCCTGCGTACGCGGAATAATGCTTCTCCACAGGCAGCTTTGCACAGTCAACAGTATACTCAGGCTTGCCGCAGATCTCCGCCTCATCTATGATCACTTCGCCATTGCACACGAGACCTATCATCTCGATGCAGGCGCTGTCCATTTTGGGGATATCCAGCACAAGTTCGGTTTCGCCGCATACGCTGACCTTTTCTCCGGAAATCGTTTTGCCGGAAAGCATATCCTCGGCATAAAGGGAAACTTCCGCTTTTTCCGCATGCAGCTTCACGCGGAAGCTCTGTCCGGGGAAAATCTCCGGCACTGCCTCGGGACAGTAGCGGTCGTCCATAAACCATTTCGGAGTACGGTAGGTGCGGCGGAAGACCTTGTATTCGCCTTCACCCGTGCACTTCAGGCAATTTCCGATGTTTTCAACCTCGCCGCCATCTGCCTCAAAGGAATGAGTGGAGCCCGGCAGTTCAAAATCGTATATCCTGCGGAACTGGTCAAATCCGTCGGATTCCTCGCCTGCCAGACGGCGGGCGATATCATCCAGATACCTTGCGCACCAGGGTGCATCCAGGTAATTCAGGCAGCCCATAACGCTCGCCACGGCACAGCCGTCGTTCAGCGTCTTTCTCCACTTATCGTGATCTATGCCCTCAATGCCTACCATAGTACCGACTATCGCACCCACGTTGCCGGCGTTGCAGTCGGTATCCCAGCCGCACATGCATGCAATTTCAATGGTACGGGAGAAATCGCCCTCGCCGTAGAACATGGCAAGCGCCATTACCGCAGCATTCGGGATAACATGGCAGTTTCCGGGATAACGGTCATATCCCCAGTTGCTCTTCACATAATCGAAGCCGTCGCGCCAGTCATCGGGACACTCCTCATAGAAGATACCAACCGAACGCACGCACCTGGCATATTCGCAGTTATCGGGAATATACTTCAGCGCCTTCTGAATGACCTTTCGTATGTCGCTTTCCTCATAGGCGATAGCGATGGCTGCCGCCACGAACATTCCGCCGTATACTGCATTTCCGTCATGACTTACGGAAGCAGCCTTCTGCGCAAGTTCAACAGCAGTTTCCGGGTCGCCGGGACATACAAGACCCCATGTATCGATGAATATCTGTCCGCCTATCTGTTCGGCAACGGTTGCGCCGTTCTGTGCCATCGAACCGCTGCGGGGCGCGGAAATGCCGTTTGTAAGGTTCATATAAGCGGTATGCTCGGTAGACACGCCGTAGCCGCCCCACCAGAACATGCCGTGCTCATAGGGAGTATATTCCAGCCAGGTCCTGCCTATCTCCTCGGCAGTGGGTTCAAGGGAATAATCATTCAGAGCCCTTATGAACATCATGGGACCGTTGGAATCGTCATCGGCGGCAAAACGCGAAAGATCGCCGATATATCCGTTTATCTCGCCGATTTCCGATGCTATTTTTTCGTAAGTCCAGCCCTCGATGGGCGCACCCAGACGGATGCCTGCCAGCTTGCCCAGCCAGCCTGCATAGCACTTTTTCAATATGTCATTCATAATCAAAACCTCCGGACATCGATAGCGTCATTATAGACCAGAAAACAGATAATTACAACATGTTTCCCTTTCATTGATATCCAAAATATGATATACTTCAATCATCAACGGAGGAGAAGATACATGCCCGAAAATAAGATCAGATTCCTGCCCATTCCGCCCAATGAAAAAGAATCGCCCTCGTGGGTGGCTGTAATAATCACTCTGGCGCTGCAGCTCTATCCCATCTCTGCGCTGCTGGCTTTCCTGCGCCTGCGCAAAATGTGGAAAAATCACAAGCTTGAAGTTTACCGCAAATATCAGCGCGTAGTCGGCATCAACGATTCCATCAGCATAAAGCAGCTTTCGAAGTCCGCCGGTACGAATTCACGCAGCGATACTCGCAAGATCGTTTCCGAGATGATATCATTCGGCTATCTCGGTCAGGAAGCCTATATCGATTATTCCACCGACACGCTTTACATCATAAGGCCCACACCTGAGGAGAAAGCGAAGAAAAGCTCGAAACCTCAGATAACCATAGATTTCAGCGATATATCCACAGGACTCAACGATATAGTCTCCGGAATATCCGGAATCGCAAGCGAAGTGGCCGGCGCCATGCGCAGCGAATTCAAGCCGAAAAATACCGCTGATAAAGCTTCCGCGGCGAAACCCGCCGAGCCTGCGAAACCCGAACCCGAAAAGACCCCCGAGCCCGAAGTCATCATAACCGACATGACCGAAGGTGAAGCCGCCCTCGCAAGGCTGAAGCAGCTGAACGAAGATATCCTCGACGAAGAGGTCTCACGCAAGATAGACCGCATCGCAATGATAACCGGCGATATCTACGCATTCGTTACCCTGAACCCCGAACGCTCGGGCGAAGTGCGCAAATTCATGAACTACTACCTGCCCACCACCATGAAGCTGCTCACTTCCTACAGCATGCTTGAAAGGCAGAGCTATCAGGGCGAAAACATCATAAATGCCCGCCACGATATCGAGAAGATTCTCGATACCCTCGTCCATGCCTTTGAAAAGCAGCTTGACCAGCTCTTCGCCACCGACGCCGTGGATATCTCCAGCGACATATCCGTCCTCGAGACCATGATAGCAAAGGACGGCCTGAGTCAGGATACAAAAGGAATAAAACTGCAGATATAACGCAGAAGCCCTCTCATTCGAAAGAATGAGAGGGCCTTTTTGTCATTTACGCCTAAGAAGCCATATGTGGTTTATTCCGTCCTCAGAACGGTTCACATTACAGCTTATGTGATTCTCTTCACGCGGCTTGTCTTCCAGAAGCATTCCCAGAAGTATTACAGCATAAGCGGTGCCAAGAGTGTCGTTTGCCGCTTTCACCAATACGGCCTGTTCGCCGTTTCCGAAATTAGCCTTCAGGTCCTCAATTATATCCTTTATGTTTCGCCATCCGTGGTTTTCGTAAACGATCTCATAGTCCGGATCATTCAGAAATTTGAGATATTCTTCTTCCTCAAAATATTCGCCGTCATCTTTATATTCACTGAATTCCACCGTACCGCCGTCGCTGCCGGAAATAACACCTTCAAAAAATCCACACACAGTCCGCTTTATTTCGTCGTACTGCCCAATGTCGAGTCCAAATTCTTCAAGCGGATCATACTGAGAAAGCGCCTTTTCAACATGTTCCCTGATTTCCAGTATCTTCCTGTCCATCTCTTTCATCTCGCTCAGATATGACTTCTGTATCTCTTTTATTTTCTGCAGTCTGTCCTCCTGTTCCCTTATCTTCACATCAAACGCCCGGCAGATAACATCGTTGTTCTCGTCCAGAAGACCCCGTATCTCGTCAATGGTAAAGCCCGCGCTCTGCAGGTTCTTTATCTTCACGAATATCAGCGCCTGCTTTTCATCATAGTGCCGGTATCCGGAAAACTTATCCACTCTCACCGGCTTCAAAAGCCCTATCTGATCGTAATACCTGAGCGTTTTGGGATTACAGCCGCACAGCACCGCAAAATCCTTTATTGTCATATCTTCCGCCTCCTTTCTGAAACTGTTATATCATTACAGTTCACGGGAAGGTCAATAGCCTTTGCGAAATAAAAACAGAGCCGCCGTAAAAAACTTCACGGCAGCTCCGCATGGAAAGCTTATTCGTCCTTCAGGTTGAATGCGACCTTGATCTCTGCCAGCTCTTCGTCGGTGATGTGCTGGATAGAGCCGATATCCATTGCGTTAACGATGGAATGTGCGGTTGCTTCGGCGACCTCCAGACGGTCGAAGGCCTGCAGCAGGTTCTTACCAGTGGTGACCACGCAGTCATTCTTGAACATGACAACGGGGTGAGCCTCGGTGAAGCACTTTGCGGTGCCGATGGGATCAAGATAGATATCCTCGAAGGGACGCTTGTCAACCTCGCGCAGGAGGATGTAGCTCTCGGGGATAGTACGGGTATCAAAGGGAGTATCGGTTACGGCGAAGGCCATAACGTGGATAGGATGGGCCAGCAGAACTGCGCCGATCTCGGGATTGGCGTTATAGATGGCCTCATGGAACTTAACTGCACGGGAGGGAGTCTTGCCGTCCTCGGACATGCCTGCCTTTACGCGTACCAGATCTTCCTCGGTCAGATATGCCCTGTCCTTGCCGAAGGGAGTGATGAGGAAGGAACCGTCGGACAGCTTAACAGAATAAGTGCCGTGGGTAGCGTTGAACAGACCCTGACGGTAGGAACGATGGATCATGTTGATCATATCGCGGCGTGCGGCGCACTCCTCGGGAGAATGGGTACGGGGAGTAAAGGAATCCAGCAGCAGGTGGTGACGGGTACGGGTCTGCAGGAATTCATCGGGAGAGATGGTGTTGGGCTTGCCGATCTTCCTTGCGGTGATCTCAACACGGGCGCTGGTCTCGAGGGTCTCGAAAGCCATGAACGCAGTGAACATATCCTTGCAGCCGATGCATACGCCGTGGTTTTCGAGGATGGCGATATTTACGCCCTCGTCAAACTTCTTGGCGATGTTCTCGCCCAGTTCCTGAGAACCGGGGACTGCGTAAACTGCCATTGCCAGCTCGCCGCAGGTGCCGCGTACGGTGGGCAGCAGATCGATGGAAGGCAGACGGCGCGCGATAGAGAACGCTACCAGTGCCGGGGGATGTGCATGCAGAACCGCCTTGATATCGGGGCGGCGACGATAAACAGACTGATGGAAGGGGAATTCGGAAGAAGGCCTGTGGATGCCTTCGATAGTGCCGTCCGCCTTGATGCATACGATATCCTGACGGGTCAGGCTGCCCTTATCAACGCCTGCAGGTGTGATCCAGATATTGCCATCATCATCCATGATGGAAAGATTACCGCCGGAAGTGGTAGTCATGCCGCCTTCATAGATTCGCTGCATGATCATGACCAGCTGATCCGCGGGATGCTGATACTTAAGATTCAAAGGAATCACCTCCACATATAATATTAGCGCATTTCCGCGCGCTTTTCAATCTGTTTTTAACAGTTTTTGCAGATTTTCCATGGTTTTTTGATGTGATTATTTCATCAATACGCACAAACAGTGTCCGATAAAGCCGCTTTTGACGCCACAGGTTTACTATACACGTATTTTGCGCCTGTTCAAACCCGGCTGCGCGGCTTCCGGCATCATACAGCACAAAATCCATCTGCCACAGCGCATCACAGCGTCAACCTCACCTGTTTACATTGACACAGCCGCACAGTCTGATATAAAATGTATACAATAATAAAAATATATTTGGAGGTATATTATGCAGGAACTCAAGAAGAAGCTTGCTAATATCGACAAGTCATATTTCAACGAAGTCCGCTGGTGGCTGTCCGAAGGTCTGCACACCGATGCGACCCTGAAAAACGAGATCAAGATGCTGGATGAAGCCGGCTTCGGCGCCGCCGAATTCCTTGCCATGGGCGACTATGGCGTAGATGTATCCCGCTACGGCTGGGGCTCCGAGGAATTCGTACACGACACCCACCTCATCCTCGACGAAGTCACCAAGCGCGGCATGGGCGCCAGCATGACCTCCGGCACCAACTGGTCCAACGCCAACCTGAACAACATCGTACCCGATGACAAGGCTGCCGCAAAGGAACTGGCCTACGTTGCCGAGGACGTGAAGGCCGGTGAGACCTACGCAAAGAAGATCCCCCACGCAAAGATCAAGCGCAAGGCAGTATTCGCCCAGACCCTGATCGCCGTTGTGGCAATGCCCAAGAAGGGCGTTGAAGAAGACGGCAAGCAGCGCGCCATCCTGGGCAAGGAAGGTATCGTACTCACCGGCAAACTGGTGGACGAATATCTGGAGTGGACCGCTCCCGCCGATAACGACTACATCCTGTTCTCCGTATGGATGCAGGGCACCGGCCAGACCGCTTCGCCCTCCTGCTCCATCAACTACACCATCAACTACATCGACAAATACGGCACCGAAGCGCTGATCGATTACTGGAACAGGGAAGTCCTTTCCGACGACATGCGCAAGACCCTCACCGCCAACAAGCGCGTACAGATGTACATGGACTCTCTTGAGCTCACCACCTTCGCAAACGGCGGTCAGTTCTGGGGCTATCACTTCATGGACGAGTTCAAGGCCCGCCGCGGCTACGACCTGGCGCCCCATCTGCCCCTCATCTTCAAGGAGAGTGCCATGATGATGCTGGCATCCACTCCCTACCGCTACGTATGCGAGTGTGATGTATTCTTTAAGAAGCTGAAGAACGACCTGTACCAGACCATGACCGAGCTGTACATGGAAAATGTACTTGAGCCCATCCAGACCTGGCTGCACAGCGTTGACATGACCCTGCGCGCCGAGATCTCCTATGGTCTGCCCTTTGAAATTTCCCAGCCCGGCAAGTTCGTAGACGGCATCGAGACCGAGTCCCTTGAATTCGCCAGCCAGATCGATTCTTATCGCGGCATGGCAGGCGCAGCCCACATCTACAACCGCCTGTACTCCTCCGAGACCGGCGCCCACCTGATGAACTACAAGAAGAATCTGGACTTCTACAACCAGATCATCTTCACCCAGTTCGCTGCCGGCATCGCCCGCACTGTGCTCCACGGATACGCCTCCATCGTAGGCTCCGAGGGCATCACCGAATGGCCCGGCCACGAGGGCATGCTGCCCATCTTCTCCGAGCGCTTCGGCTCCCGCCAGCCCTCCTACCGCCACTACAACGACTGGAACGCCATGATCGCCCGCTACCAGTACATACTGCGTCAGGGCAAGCCCCGCATGGATATCGGCATGCTGCGCCTTGATTACGCATTCAACAACATGGTCATGGGCATGTGCTTCATGTTCGGCGGTGAGGATGAGACCTACAGCAAGCAGCTCATGCGCGCCAACAAGGGCCTGTACTGGCAGAACTGCGATCTGCAGAACGCCGGCTACACCTGGGACTACTTCGCGCCCCAGCTGCTGAAGGACTGCGCCTGCGACGGCACCGTTGCACCCGAAGGCCCCGGCTATCAGGCCATCATCGTATATCAGGATGCTCTGGACGTTGATTCCGCAAAGGTACTGCTGGCATTCGCAAAGAAGGGCCTGAAGGTTCTGTTCGTGAACGGCGTTACCGAGTGTCTGGCAATGGGCTGCGACGTCACCTACGAAAAGGCTGCCGCCATCACTCCTTTCAATGACAACAAGGAAGATGAGCTTGCTGCAATCGTCGCCGAAATAAAAGCTCTGCCCACCACCGCCGAGGTAGACGGCCCCGAAAACGCACTGCCCGCACTGCGCAAGCTGGGCGTTGAGCCCCGCATCCGCTTTGCTGAAGCCAACCGCAACGTGCTGCCCTTCATGCGCGAGGACGGCGATGTACGCTACGCCTACATGTACAACATGATGTACGCCGAGACCGAGCCCGTCACCTACAAGGCTGAGATACTGGGCGAAGGCGTGCCCTACGTCATCAACTGCTGGACCGGCGATGTGGAAAAGGCCGAGGCATATGAGATCAAGAACGGCCGCACCGTGATCGAAGTTACCCTGCAGCCCGGCGAGGCCTGCATGTACGCGCTGAACATGGCCGAAGCGCCCGCACCCTGCACCGCGCCCGCAAAGACCGTATCTGAGATCGAACTGCCCAAGTGGAACCTGAAGGTCGAATCCTGGGATGCCGGCAAGCGCGTGGACATCACTGAGGATCGCGGCCTGGGCTATGTCACCAAGGAGATCTACTACGAGACCGACGTAACCGTTATTGACGCCGGCGAAGTTGAGCTGAAGCCCTGGAAGGACATCCCCGCAATCGGTCCCGAGGTATCCGGCGTCGGTATCTACACCACCGGCTTCGACCTTGACTGCATCTGCGGCAAGATCGAGTTCGCCACCGCGCATGTCACCGGCATGACCTACTCCGTATACGTAAACGGCGTGAAGGCACCTGCGGTCAGCTTCGAAAAGCCCGTTGTTGACATCACCGCCCTTGTCAAGGAAGGTGCAAACGAGATCCGCGTCGAGATCGGCACCACCCTCACCAACCGACTCACCCAGCGCGGCTACTTCGACAATGTCCCGAACAAGATGGGCATGATCATGTCCGATCCCACCGTATTTGCCGAGGAAGACAACTTCGGCGACGAAGACGCAGAAGAGCAGATGGAAGCTCCCGATGGCGGCGGATTCTTCGGCATGAAGATGCCCAGCGTAATTCAGGACTACGGCATGCTGGGATACGCAAAGGTAATCATCACCAAATAAAGGGAGACGAAGCAGGGGGCGCTGCCCCCTGCACCCCTGCCAAAGGACTCTGTCCTTTGGAAACCTGCTCAAGGGACGATTGTCCCTTGAGAATCCCTATGCAAAGGGATTTATAGCTTTTATATGTTGTCCGTCCGGCCTCCGGGGGCCCAAAC
>JAZRPZ010000001.1:0-68718 GCA_045649485.1 Clostridia bacterium | reverse complement strand
CTTGCGCTGGGGACGGATGAGCAGGAAGTAGAATACTACTACCATACCGACCATCAGCAGGATGGAGGAAACGGAGCTGCCCCAGGTAGCTTCCTGGGGTTCGCTGGGAGCCACGGAACCGTCAGTAGTGGTGGTTTCGGTGGTCTCGGTTACAACGGTCTCGTCTGCTGCTTCCAGCAGATTGTTCATGATGTATTCGTTCATTTGAATAACTTCCTTTCGGTATCGTTATAATTGTAACAGTAAATATTATAACCCAGCTTGTGGATAAAAACAACGAAAGTTAGCCGCTTTTATCTGACTATACTGTTAATATTTGCCCAATAATCGGCTTACCAGTTGCCGCGACCCGCACGGGCGAAGAATTCATTGCACCAATCTCCGAAAACGTCGTTTTCGATGGCGGCGCGCATATTTTCCATCAGGTGGGTGAGGAAACGGATGTTGTGGATGGTGTTCATACGCAGGGGCAGAATCTCGCCTGCCTTGAACAGATGCCTCAGATAACCGCGGGTATAGGTCTTGCAGGCGTAGCAGTCACAATCCTTCTCGATGGGAGTGAAATCGTGAGCATACTTTGCGTTGCGGATGACCAGACGACCGTCACGGGTGAACACGGTGCCGTTGCGGGCTACGCGGGTAGCCAGTACGCAGTCGAACATATCAACGCCGCGCAGTACGCCTTCTACCAGACAGTCGGGAGAGCCTACGCCCATCAGATAGCGGGGCTTGTTCTCGGGCATATAGGGACGGATGGTATCAAGCATATCGTACATGATATCCTTGGGCTCGCCAACGGACAGACCGCCGATGCCGAAGCCGGGCAGATCCAGCTGAGCCAGCTGCTTTGCGGATTCGATACGCAGATCCTTATAGAAAGTACCCTGTACGATGCCGAACAGCGCCTGATCGTCACGGGTCTTGGCCTTCATGCAGCGCTCAAGCCAGCGCAGAGTGCGGCCCAGTGCATCCTTGGAACGGGCATGATCGCAGGGGTAGGGGGAGCACTCGTCAAACTGCATGATAATGTCGGCGCCCAGCTTCTCCTGCACGCGGATAGAGGTTTCGGGTGCGAAGAAATGCTTGCTTCCGTCCAGATGGGAACGGAATTCAACGCCGTCCTCGGTGATCTTGTTCAGATCGGACAGAGAGAACACCTGGAATCCGCCGGAATCGGTGAGGATGGGCCTGTCCCAGTTCATGAACTTGTGCAGACCGCCGGCCTCTTCAACCAGATCCTCGCCGGGACGCAGGTGGAGATGATAGGTATTGGAAAGGATGATCTCCGCATTGGCGTCCTTCAGCTCATCAGAGGTCAGAGTCTTTACGCTGGCCTGAGTGCCTACGGGCATGAAGACAGGGGTCTCAATTACGCCATGGGGAGTGTGCAGACGACCACGGCGTGCGCCGGTCTGTTTGCATACGTGAAGCAGTTCAAATTCGAATGCCAATTTCAGTACCTCCGGATATGAAATGCCGGCATTTATCCGCCGACATTACCTATTATACTAAATAAAATGTGACCTGCATAGTGAGGTCACATTTTTTAACCTGTATCAGACAGTCTGTTTTTTGCGGATGATAAGTCCTGCAGCTGCAATGGAGCAGCCAAGCGCTGCGGCGATCAGAATACCCGCGGCGGGAGTGCTGTCTCCGGACTTGGGCAGCGCCTTATCGATAACGCGCAGATCGAATTCCATTATCATCAGCATTTTGCCTTCTTCGGAATAAGCCTCGACGCGGTAAAGACCTGCATCCTGCTGAGTGGCGGAGGTGATGGCATATACCCTGCCGGCAGCTCCGTCTATTACTTCGCCTTCAAAATACCAGATATATCGGGCAGGCTCGACTCCGTCAAGCTGCACATCTATGGTGAGGTTTTCACCTTCGTCGATAACGGAATCCTGAGTGGTGCGGGAAACCGTCATTACGACTCCGGCGGAAAGAGCCTGAGCGATGGTGACCGAGGTGATAAGCATCATAATGGCCATAAATATTACGACCGCAATGCGTCCGAACCTCTTGCTCACGGGCCTTCCTCCTCACATGCATAAGTATAATAAATTACAACAAAGATATTTTATATCACGCAAATTGAGTTTTCAAGCGATGTACAGGAAGGTACTTACTTTGCGCGATTGCTGTAATATTTGAGCATAATTTCGCCTACTTATGAGCTTTTGCGCATGGGTTTCAGGTTTGCGCAAACCGCGCCTGTGAGTGCGCCTGCGGCAACGCATATAGTCATCTCGCCCATGAGTTCGACTATATCGAATTCTCCGCCGCCGAGCAGTATATAGAGGATATATCCTGCTGCGGCATATATCGCACCTATGCCTGCGCCTGTGACAAATCCGCGTTCGCCGCCGCGCCTGACGGAGATATAAGTGCCTATGGCAGCGGCCATTATCTTTATTATCTGATTCATGACACGTATCAATGTATCGGACATTCCGAGAAAAACAACGGCGGCTGCCATTATCAGCATGCATACTACAGTGAATATCACCGCTGCGGCAAGTCCTTTCAGAAGAGCAGCCAGTATTGATAGTCTGCGCCTTTTCACCATATATCCACCTCCGGTCAAGCTTATGCAGCCGGGCTTACATATATGAGCGGTTGCCCGCAGACAACGGTTGTGATAGAATATAGACATGGAAAATATGAATTCTGACGTTATAATCGCGGCGCTGAAGAGCGTGCGCGCGCCTGCGATGCCGGGCGAATATGACCTGCATGCCATGGTGGCTGCTGCGCTTGATGAAGCCGGGCTGGAGTATGTGCACGAATACAGGCTCGCACCGCGCTGCCGGCTGGATTTTATGTGCTCCGGCATTGCGATAGAAATCAAAAAGGGCCGCCCGCAGAGCCGTGAACTGGTTCGGCAGCTGACCCGATACATGGCGCATGAAGAAGTGCGGGAGATGGTGGTCGTCATGCAGCGGCGAGTGACGCTGCCCGAGACTATCTGCGGAAAGAAAGTGCGTCTTGTTGCGCTGAATATGCTGTGGGGGGTGGCACTGCCGTGAACGGATATCCTGCATATCTCAGGGAAGTACCTGTGGACGGACATACCTACGGTACGCTTTCCTACAACCGCCGCGCAAAGTGCTGGACGATAAAGGGCGAGCCCTGTGTAACCGAACTGGCCAAGAGGCTGTTTCCCGGATGCGACGGTCACGGCAGGGGTGAAGCCCGCTTTACCGCGCACAGGCGCATTATTGGTGAACTCAACTGGCTGATGCTGCGTTATCCGCTGAAGATAGCCGAAAGAGATGCAGAACGCTGGCAGAATGCCCTCGAGGACGCCCGCGATTATGCCGAGCGTCGTCAGCGGGCGCTTACCATGCCCGAATCCTGTCAGCCGCCGGAAGGCGCTTTCAACGGCGACCTGTTGCCATTTCAGCAGCAGGGACTTTCGTTTTTGCTTGGCGCAAGGCGCTGTCTGCTGGCCGACGAGATGGGTCTGGGCAAGACCGTGCAGGCGTTGTCTTTTCTGGCGACTACCGCAGCTTATCCCGCAATGATCATCATGCCTCCTCATCTTGTGCGCAACTGGCAGCGCGAGGTGGCGCGTTTTCTGCCGGGCGATGTGCGTGTGCATGTTATAAAGGGTCTGACTCCCTATGACCTGCCCGAGGCGGATATATACATCTGCCATTATCTTATTCTGCGCGGCTGGAAAGAAGTTTTGCCGAAGCTGGGCTTCCGCACGGTCATATTCGATGAGATACAGGAATTGCGCCGCAACGGCTCGGGCAAATATTCCGCCGCAAGCCTTATCTCCGAATCCTGTGAGAATGTGATAGGTCTTTCGGGCACGCCCATATACAACAACGGCGGCGAGATATGGAACATCATAAACATACTGGATTTCCACTTCCTGGGGGACTGGGAATCTTTCACCCGCGAATGGTGCTACGGCTATCGCTCGGATATCGTGGCAAAGCCCGAACTTTTGGGCGATCATCTGCGCCGCGAAGGGATCATGCTGCGCAGGCTGAAGAGTGAAGTGCTTACGGAGCTCAGCCCCAAGCGCCGCCTTGTGCAGGAGATCGACTGGGACGACAAGGTATACCGCGAACTGATGGTGCCGGTAGCCGAAAAGCTGAAACTTCTGCGGGCTACGGACGATCCTTCCCGCAGGGCGATTATCGAAGACGATATATGTCAGCGGCAGCGGCAGGCCACAGGCATAGCGAAAGCGCCGTATGTGGCCGAATTCGTGAAGGCACTGGTGCAGGCGGGAGAGAAGGTGCTGCTGATGGCGCACCACCATGCCGTAATGGATATCTACAAGGAAGAACTGAAATCGCTGCATCCCAAATTCATTACCGGCAGGGAAACCGACCGGCAGAAGGACGAATCCCTGAAAGCATTCATGGAAGGCAGAACGGATCTGCTGTGTATATCCCTGCGTTCGGCAAGCGGACTCAACCTGCAGCGTGCTTCCTGCGTGGTGTTCGGTGAACTTGACTGGTCTCCCGCGGTGCATTCCCAGGCGGAGGACAGAGCCCACCGCATAGGTCAGCAGGATTCGCTTCTGTGCTATTATCTTGTATCTCCCCGAGGCTCCGACAGCGATATGCAGGATGCGCTGGGTCTGAAAGTAAGCCAGTTCGTATCCATAATGGGCGATTCGCAGGCGGACGGTCACGAGAGCTTCATGCTGCAGACCGAGGCGAGGGACAGAATAAAGGCGCTGGTAATGAAGCTGGATGAAGAGAATATCTGAAGCCATAAAGCTGTTTCATTAGTTCCTGAATCT
This sequence comes from Clostridia bacterium, assembly GCA_045649485.1. Lineage (GTDB taxonomy): Bacteria > Bacillota > Clostridia > Christensenellales > Aristaeellaceae > RUG11247. The sequence goes on along the minus strand of JAZRPZ010000001.1, from coordinate 63,950 downwards.
GTTTATATTATAAGTGCAAAAGAAAAACCGCGAGGTGACATATATGGTAGAATTCATCGTACACAACGGAGAAGTATCCGAAAAGGAAAAGCAGGCTTACATCAAGTGGGCAGAGGAGAAGTACGGCAGGACTCCCGTATCCATGGAGCTCACCTTTGACGGCGAATTTGCCGATGTAAAGACCAATCTCGGCCCCGTTCCCTTTGAGCGCATCCGCCGCATCACCGGCTATCTGGTGGGCACGCTGGAGCGCTTCAACGATGGCAAGGCCGCAGAAGAGCGCGACAGAGTAAAGCACTCCATGTAAAAAGACGCAATGAAGCCCGGCACATGTTTTGTGTGCCGGGCTTTTTACGCCTGTCAGACTCCCAGAGATATCTTCAGCGCCTCGCTTACCTTTTCCATCACTTCAGGATCAATGGTGCCGATGCGTTCACGCAGCCGGCGCTTGTCGAGAGTGCGAATCTGTTCGGCGAGGATTACGCTGTCTTTCATAAGCCCGTTGCCTTCTGCGGGCACGGGCACGTGAGTAGGCAGCCGCGCTTTGTTTATCTGCCCGGTGATCGCAAGCACGATCACCGTGGGGCTGTGGCGGTTGCCCACGTCGTTTTGTATCACGAGCACCGGACGTATGCCGCCCTGCTCCGAACCGACTACGGGATCCAGACAGGCGCTGTACAGATCGCCCCTGTTTATCATGGGATCACGCTCCGCGTAGAGGGTCTGCTGCATACTATGCCCGAAGCTCTCTCTGTGCGAATGGATCTCCTGCATGCCTGTCGCCTCCTGTCACATTACCAGAGTAGAATCGGAATCGCTTATTACCTGCATTATCTCTGTCTCGGCGCCGGTCATGGCGTCGATATAAATCAGATAGGTGCCTTCCGGGCTGCTTGCGGATACCTCATAGCAATATCTTTCGCCGAGGCCCATGGGTATCAGACACAGCCGTACATTTTCTATGTCCAGCCTTTCGCTGATGATCGCGCCGGCCTGTTCTTCCGTGATGACGGGTATCTCTATGGTGCGCTGCGTATGATTGCGCAGGTAATTTCCGGCTTCAATGCCTATTACCGCACCGTCTGCCATGGAGATCTGGATCTTGATAAGATCGGGATAGAGTATCACATCGTTTTGCATTGCTGCAAAATTGATCGTCATAACACCGCCGTAGCGGGAGTAATAGCTGATCTCCATGTCGCCGAAGCCGCGTGACAGCAGGAATCCTTCCGCGATCTCGAAACATTCCGCATCGGAAAGTACGCTTTCACCGACTTCGCCGGAGGAAAGCATGTACAGTACGCGGCCTCCCTGCTTTGTAACGGCAGCGGTCATTGAGTGCCCGTTTGCCAGTACGCTGAATTCATAGCAGTCGGTGCCGGGAGAACTTTCGCCCTCAAAATGAACTTCGTCAGTGCCGATGAATTCTTTAAGCAGCGCGGCGGCTTCTTCGGCGGAAACTTCCCTCAGACCGTGAAGGGCTTTGAAGTCGCTGCCCGTCGCGCCGTCAGAGAAGGGTCCGTCATACAGCAGGGTGGGATATTCAACTGCTGAATCTGTAAACAGGTCTCCGGCATAATCGCCATCCGGAATATTGAGTACTATCTCGCCGGCTTCGTGGCGGTCCAGCAGCGTGCCGAAGCCTATGGACATTGCTGCTGCGGTCTCTGAAAGGCTGGTTATGTCGGCATATTCCTCGGGAGTGATGCTGCCGCCGGAGGATACTCTTGCCAGCATTGTGCTGCAGAAATCGCCAACCTGATTGATGTATTTCATCGCGCGCGCGGTGGAAGCGCTGCCGATGGGCAGCATGGCGATATTGGCCTGTGCTCCCTGAGCCTGACGGATTATATCGCTCAGCAGCACGCTGCGGGCGCTGCCTCCTGCGACTGTGAGCTTATTGAGATTTACCGCCATGCCTTCCGTGAATTCGCAGGTCTCATACAGAGCTTTGCGGTATATTCCGCCGAGAGCATTGTCAGCTGCGTCAAGTTCTCCTGTGCGGACAAATGCAACGGCGGAAGTGGCAGCGAACATCATAACCGCTGCGACTGCAGCTGCAGCGGTAAACCTGCGGTCTTTGAAGAAAAGGGATATCTTGCCCATGTGTACCCCCCTGTTTATATAGCAAAGTGATGATTGCCAATGACTGTGGTGACCGTGCGGGTGCGTATCCACTGGTCGCTGGTCTTTTTGGGATTATAGAAATACAGACAGCCGCCGGTGGGATCCCAACCATTGAGGGCATCAAGCGCAGCCTTTATGCAGGAGGAATCGGGGGTGTTGTTTATGGAACCGTTATCCACGCAGGAAAATGCGTTTTTCTGATATATTACGCCGCTTATTGTGTTTGGAAATTCAGATGAAGCTACACGGTTGAGCACTACGGCGGCCACCGCGACCTGTCCTTTATATGATTCGCCGCGTGCTTCGCCGTATACAAGCTTGGCAAGCAGCCGGTGATCCGCGGAAACTATGGTTGCTGATGAAGATGCTGCAGCAGACGATGATGAAGTGGTAAGGGTAACGCCAAGCGCCGCAGCGGTGGCAGGACCTACTTTGCCATCTGCAGTGAGTCCGTTGTTGCGCTGAAACCAGCGCACTGCAGCCTGGGTCGCTTCGCCGTAGCGCCCGTCGGCTTCGCCGTCAAGATAGCCGAATTTGATGAGCCGCTGCTGTACCTTTGTGACGTTGGCACCGCGCGAACCTATTTCAAGCACGGTGGCAGCTGCTGCATGCTGCGGCAATACTGCACATAACAGGCACACAGCCAGCAGCGACGCGATATATCTGTTCATTTGATCAACCTCCACATGTATGGTCAGCCATGCCGAACAGTCGGAAGAACCAGTCGACAATGGCTGAGTAGTAGATGACGTTTTCATCGCCTATGCCTGAAAATTCCGTGTACAGCATACCCCACCAGTTGCGGCCTTCGGCACTGCCGATATATATCCTGAGTGCTTCGTAACATCCGGCAGGGTAATGATTTCCGGCGGATCGGGATTCGGCATAGTGGAATGTACCTTTTTCCACGCGGATCATATCGCCGATATGCATATAGCCGGCAAAGCTGTTCAGATATTCCTCAAGACCGGCAATGTCGTTTGTGCCGTTTTCGGATATATATTCAATGGCGGCATCCCGCACCAGCAGCTTGAAGTGCTGGTCTTCAGGCAGATTGGTCTTGCCTATTACATGAAGGCGCAGCATAGATTCGGCCTGCGCGCTGCCCGCGATGAGTACAGCCGCCATAATGAGACAGCATAAGAGCTTTTTCAACGTATATCACCTCTGTGGTGATAATTTCGGCAGTTTCCGCGGATTTATACGCCGGAAGCTTATTTTTTCAGTATATCTGCAATGGCCATCAATCGGTTGTATTTGGCCACACGCTCGCCGCGGCACGGTGCACCGGCTTTTATATAGCCTGCACCCAAAGCAGTGCCGATATCGGCTATCACGGAAGAATTTGTCTCGCCGCTGCGGTGAGAGACGATTACTTCCATGCCCGCAGCCTGTGCGGTACGCGCTGCGTCCAGGGCGCGAGTGAGCGTACCGGCCTGATTTGGCTTCATCAGCAGTGCGGTGGCGGAACCCATTTTGGCTCCTTTTTCCACGCGGCCGCGGTTAGTGACGAAAAGATCGTCGCCTACTACAAGCACTCTGCCCAGACGGCGCCGCAATTCGGCAAAGCCGCCGAAGTCATCCTCGTGCAGAGGGTCTTCCATGGAGATTATGGGATGCCTGTCCGCAAGGGCAGTAAGGTGATTCATCAGCGCTTCGCGGGTCATGCGGCGGCCCCGTTTGGGCAGCAGATAATCGCCGTTTTCGGTAAGCCATGCAGAGGCGGCGATATCCAGCGCGAAACCGATATCACGCCCGGGAATGAGCCCTGCCTGCAATACCGCCTGTTCCATCAGCTCCAGCGCCCGTTCGTCGTCGTCGGTATCGGGCGCGAAACCGCCTTCGTCGCCTACGGAAATATTCAGGTGCTTTTCCTTGAGCAGGCTGCGCAGCGCATGATAAACCTCGGCGCACATGAATATGTTGTCGGCTGTGGACAGGGGGGAAAGGGGCACCAGCATGAATTCCTGTATGTCTATGTTGTTGCCCGCGTGTGCGCCGCCGTTTATTACGTTCATCATAGGTACGGGCAGCCTTTCCGGCGCACCGCCGAGGTATTCAAAAAGCTCCTGATTATTTGTACGGGCGGCGGCTTTCGCACAGGCAATGGATACGGCGAGAGTTGCGTTTGCACCCAGTACGGACAGGTTTTCAGTGCCGTCAAGAGCACACATGGCTTCGTCTATGGCCTGTTGATCGCCTGCATCCATTCCGGTGAGCCGTTCCGCTATGGGGCCGCATACGTTCTCAACGGCTTTGCGCATGCCGCGGCCCCGAAGCCGTCCGCCGCCGTCAAGCTTTTCGTGGGCTTCGTGAGCGCCTGTAGAGGCGCCGGAGGGTACGCCGGCGCGGGCAGAGATGCCCGATACGGTTTCCACGCGGGCTTCGACGGCGGGATATCCCCGCGAATTCAATATCTCCCGCGCTGTGACCGATTTGATATGCATAAAAAAACACCTGCCTTTGACACGATTATGCCCAAGGCAGGTATTGATTATTCTGCTAATTTTGTGTAATATATAGTTATGCAGCGAATTAAAAATGACCCTAAGGTCGCACTCAAACTGTTCCTCTATTTCTTTAAGATCGGCTGGTTCACTTTCGGCGGCGGTTTCAGTATTATCGCACAAATGCAGAAGGATTTTGTGGAGAAACAGCACCTCGTAGACGAGCAGACTATGCTGGATCAGGCATCCATCGGTCGCTCGCTGCCGGGTCTCATGGTCGCTAATGTGGCTTACCTGTTCGGTTACTCTCAGGGCGGTTTCATTGCAGGCATCGCCTCCGTCATCGGTATAACCATACCTCCGGTGGTGCTGATCGGACTGCTTACACTGTGCTATACCCAGTTCCGTGAAAACGAATATGTTGCCCGCGCCCTCACCGGCGTGCGCGCAGCCGTGCCTGCCATAATCACCATGGCGGCTATGAAGCTGCGCAAGGGCGCTTTCTCCCACGGAGTATATTCGTATATACTCTGTGCAGCCGCGCTGCTGATAACGCTGTTTACCGGTGTGAATATCGTGTGGATAGTGCTTGCGGCGGCAGCATTCGGAATAATCCTTTCGGAGGTGAAGCGTCGTGGTGTATCTTAAGCTGTTTCTTTCGTTCCTGAAAATAGGCTTCACCTGCTTCGGCGGCGCTACCATGGTGCCTCTCGTAAATGCCGAAATGGTCTCCCACGGCTGGATGACGCTGGAAGAAGTGGGAGATATCGTAGCCATAGCCGAAATGACCCCCGGCCCTCTGGGCACTAACTGCGCCACATTCGCGGGAATGCGCGTGGGCGGCGTGCTGGGCGCCATAATCGCCGTGCTGGGCGTGCTGATGCCCTCCCTCACCATTGGCGTTGCGGCAGGCTTCTTCCTCAACCGATTCAAGAACAGCCGCTACCTTGAAAGCGCACTCACCGGAATCCGTCCTGCCAGCATCGGCATGGTCATATCCATAATCATCTCCATGGGTCTGCAGAACTATGTTGCCTGGCAGCCCGTGGTCATCGGTATAGTGGCCTTCATAATGCTCTGGAAATTCAAACTCAGCGTGCAGTGGATAGTTATTACATCTGCCCTGTTGGGTATTGTGCTTGTAAGATAAATGATAATCGCCGGGGATGTTCCTCGGCGATTTTTATATGTTATCTCAGTCAACATATGACCATGGATGAAATCCATACGTACTCAGACACAAATGACTCGAATAGACCTCACCCGGTCGGGGTATGGGCCCACGACCGGGTGACGACGTTTATATCCAATTATAAATCCCCCTTAGTAAGGGATTCTTAAGGGCAAGGGTTTGGTTGCCGTATGGCAACCAAAGTCGCTTTGCGACTGCCTTTGACAAATTGCAATTTGGCAAAGGCACCTCATCATCCCTTAAGCGGGTGGTCCGGAGGGCAGCGCCCTCCGGCGTTACTCCTTTATGAATCTCTCTATCTCCTCGCTTGCCTGTGCCATGGGATCGTTTGCCATGTCGAGCCAGATAATGGACTTGTCCTTGCGGAACCAGATCATCTGACGCTTTGCGAAGGCCTTTATCTTGCGGGCCAGCTCTTCGAGGGCTTCGTCGAGAGACATGATGCCGGCGAGATAGCGGTAGAGATAACGGTATTCGAGACCGAGCTTGTCGAGGAACTCGGGAGTCGCGCCGTTGTCCATGAGCCGCTGTACCTCTTCCACCATGCCCTCGGCCATGCGACGCTCGAGACGCTCGTCAATGCGGTCGCAGAGAACGGGACGGGGCCAGGTAACGCCCAGCTTCAAAACATCGTAGCGGGGCTCCTTGCGGGGCGTGAGATCGTCTCCGGCATGGATGCGCTCAAGCAGACGCATCACGCGGTTGCGGTTCTTGGGATCAACGTCGGTGTCAGGCATTATGGCGATGAGCTTCTCGTAGAGTTCGGGGGTGGTGAAGGTCTCGAGATGGGCGCGGTACTCAAGATCGGGCGCATCGCCGGAGAGCACATAGCCTTCGGCTACGCAGTCCACATAAAGACCGGTGCCGCCAACGATGAAAGGCAGATTTCCGCGGCTGACGATGCCTTCGATGGCTTCGTAAGACAGGGTCTGGAAATCGGCCATGGAGAAAAACTCGTTGGGCTCGCGTACATCGAGGAGATGATGGGGCACGCCGTTCATTTCCTCGGGCGTGATCTTGCCGCTGCCGAGATCGAGACCGGTGAATACCTGGCGGGAGTCGGCGGAGATGATCTCTCCGCCGAATTTCTTCGCCAGCTTTACGCCAAGTCCGCTCTTGCCGGAGGCGTTGGTGCCGACCACGCAGATCAGCTTCTGTTTGGTGTTTACCATGCGAATTCGTACTCTCCGCTTCCGATAGTTTCACGCCTGCCGGGCAGAATGATCTCTGCCTCGGTGTTGGCGGGTATGCTTACGCAGTAGGTAACCTTGCCGTTTTCGCGCTTCCAGCCGGCCTTGATGACACCGTAAACGGATTCGTAGTGACCGTTTGCATAGTCAAGACCTTCTGCGCAGGGCTGCAGTACGAACTTCTGCCAGCTGCCCTCGCCGCGGCGGATGCCCAGCATGTAGCTGTACATCCATGCGCCGACAGCGCCCAGGGAATAGTGGTTGAAGGAGTTCATGCGGTTGTTGCCGCCGAAGCCGTTTTCACGGGTAACGGAATTCCAACGCTCCCAGATGGTGGTGGCGCCTTCGGTGATGGAATACAGCCAGGAGGGATACTTGCTGTTCTGCAGGATCTTGTATGCAACGTCGCTGTGGCCGGTCTCGCTCAGGGCGGGGCACAGGGGGCCGGTGCCTACAAAGCCGGTGGTAACGGTGTAGCCCACTTCCTCGGACTTCTCTGCAAGACGCTTGCCGAAAGCCTCGCGGTCGTTTACCAGACCGTAGTGCAGCGGTACGGCGTAGGAAGCCTGAGTGTCGTTGATCTCACCCTTGAAGGTGCGGGTCTTGCCGGTTTCGGGATCGATGAAGCGCTCGTTCCAGTTCTTCTTTACTTCCTCAGCCAGTTCAGCGTAGGCCTTTGCATCCTCGTCCTTGCCGATGACCGCAGCCATTTCGGACATGATCTTCGCATCGAAATAGTAGAAGGTGTTCCACAGCAGGGGATTGTCGGTGCTCATATCGGTGGCCAGCCAGTCGCCCAGAGGTCCTACGTTGTCCAGCAGACCGGGGGTTCCCTTTGCCTTCAGGAATTCGATGTAACGGGCCATTGCCTCGTAGTTTTCTTCGATAACGCGCTTGTCGCCGTACTGACGATATACCTCGTAGGGAACAACGATGCCGGCAGAACCCCATTCGATGCCGCCGAAACCGCCGCCGACGGGTGCGATATCCGCAAAGCGTCCGTCAGGCAGCTGACAGTCGCGGATGCACTCGGTGTAGCGGTGCAGGAATCCGTATACGTCTGCATTGAATACGGCGGTGCGGGAGAATACGTTGATGTCGCCGGACCAGCCCATGCGCTCGTTGCGCTGGGGGCAGTCGGTGGGGATGGACAGGAAGTTGCAGTACTGGCTCCAGCGGATGTTGCTGTAGAGCTGGTTGACCATGGGGTTGGAGGTCTCGATATCACCGGTGAGACGGTTGATGGAGGAGAGCACCAGACCCTTTATATCCTCGATAGCCGGAGCTTCCGCAACGCCGCTGATCTCTACATAGCGGTAGCCGTGGAAGGTGTGGCGGGGAGAGTAGGTGACTGCTTCGTCATTCTTGAAGATGTAGCGGTCGATGGACAGCGCGTCACGATAGTTCTCGGTGAGGATCATGCCGACGTTGCCTGCATATTCGGGCAGGTCGGGATAGAGGACCTCGCCGTAACGGATGATCGCTTCTTCGCCGGCCTTGCCGCGGAAGGTGATCTCGGGTACGCCGATCATGTTCTGACCCATGTCGTATACGTATACGCCGGGACGGGGAACGATCAGTTCCTTGGCGTTGAGGGTCATGATCTGCTTGACGGGGGAGCCTACGGAAGCCTTCAGCTCGGGCTGGTTGGTGGTGGGCAGGGGCCAGCGCATGCCGGGAGCGCCTGCCAGCTCGGAGAAGTCAACGGTGCCGACTTCAACGGTGTCGCGCCATTCGGGGTCGATATCCTCGAAGCGTGCATCGTAGTGCTGACCGTAGAACCAGCCTGCGAAGCGTACGGGGCCGTTGTCGCGGACCTTCCACTCGCCGGGGGTGGTGACGATGGTCTCTTCGGTGCCGTCGGCGTATTCTACGATGAGCATCATGAGCAGGCTCTGCCTGTCGCCCCAGTAGTTGTAATTCATCAGGGTGAAGGTCTGGCTCTCATTCCACCAGCCGGAGGACAGCTCGACATCGATGGCGTTGTCGCCGGCCTTCAGCATGCCGGTAACATCATATACCTGATACTGCAGGTGCTTGTCGTACTGGCTGGCGCCGGGCTCGAAGCGGCGGTCGGAAATGCGCTCTGCATTTACGGTGCAGTCATATACGCCGCGGGCGGTGGCGTACAGGCGTGCACGGGCGATATCGCCCTTCAGGCTGAATTCCTTGCGCAGCATGGGGATGCCGCCGTGGCTCAGGTCGCAGGTGCACTCGGTGTCCTTGATGACAAGGCGGTCGACCTTTACGTACTCGGCGAAGGGACCGGGAGTGGAAGCCTCGATGCGGGCCAGAGTTGCCTTGGGGGGACGGATATTGGAAATGGCAAACTTGGTGATCTCAGCCTCGCCCTCTGCAAAGAAGCCGCTTTCGCACAGCAGGGGATAGGTGGTGAGATCGTTTTCGCCGGTGGGATTCAGCTGACGCGGAATGGTCATCTTATCGGGCATGCCGGGACGCCTGAAGAAGGGAGGCGTCTCCTTCTCGATGTAGTCCACGCGCACTTCGTCCAGATAAGTGTAGGCGTTGTTGCCGGTAACCTCAACACGCAGGGTGTGGGGAGCGGATGCGTCGAAATTCTCGATGTGCTGTTCGCCGATGGGCTTGTCTGCGGTATCATCGGGATGATAGCCCACGCGGTAAATGGAGAGTACGCCGTCCTTGGAAAGACGGTACTTTATATAGTTCTCGCCTGCCAGATTGTAATCGTTCTTGGTGGAATCCATCAGGCGGGGATCATTCTTGCCGAAGATAACGCCTACGGCCTCACCACGCATGATGAAGCTGAGGGATATGTTGAAGATGCTCTTTGCCTTGGCGGTGAGGGCTACGCGGCTGTCGCCGATCCACTTTGCACCGCGCCATGCGGAGATATCGGTATCCATAAGGCCGGTCTCAAATGCGGATTCTGCGGTGGCTTCGCCTGCAGTGCCCCAGCTGGTTACCTGCCAGGTGTATCCGGTGCGGGCGGTGAGAGGTGCGCCTGCGTATTCTATCCACTGGGTCTCGGCAGTTTCGACCTTGCCGGAATCCCATACGATATTGCCTGCGGTCTTTACAATGATCTGATAAGCGGTCTGCTTTACATTGGTGCCGTCGCTTTCGATGCGCCAGCCGAATCGGGGAGAAGCTTCGTCCATTCCCAGAGGAGCGCGGTCGAGTTCAACGGTAAGATTGGAAAGAATATAGCTCATGACCAGAAACCTCCAATTATATGTTTGCTAACATTGTATCATATTGCGGGAGTTTATTCAATAATTTTGAAATTGCCTATTGACAAAACAGGTGATGTGCGCTATTATAATACCACGTTAGCGCACTAAAGTGAAAACACAATCCGGAGGGAACAAAAATGAAGAACAAGAAACTTATCGCAATCATTCTGGTTATCGTTATTGCCGTTGCAGCAGCTGCTGTATGGTACTTCACCAAGCCCGCAGATGAAGCCACCGACAAGAAGGTATTCAAGATGGGCTTCGACGCAGCATATCCTCCCTATTCTTACATGGATGACAACGGCGAATACACCGGTTACGACATCGAAATGTGCAAGGCAGTTTGCGAGATCAACGGCTGGGAGCTGGAACTGGTACCCATCAACTGGGATACCAAGCTGATCACCCTTGACGCAGGCGAGATCGACTGCATCTGGTCCGGTCTGACCATCGATGTTCTGGATCCCGAAGCCTACAGCATCTCCATGGCATATTCCAACAACTCTCAGGTCATCCTGACCACCAAGTCCAGCGGCATCACCACTCTGGCCGATCTGGAAGGCAAGAAGGTCGGCGTTCAGCTGGGCACTTCCGCAGACATCATGCTGAGCGAAGATCAGGCAGCTCTGGCAGCTACCTTTGACGGCGGCGAGCCCGTTCGCTTCGAAGACTACAACGTATGCTTCACCGAACTGCAGGGCGGTTCCATCGTAGCAATCGCTATCGACTACCCCGTTGCAATGAACAAGATCGCTGAGTACGGCGACGAGTACATCATTCTGGATGAGACCCTGGCAGCTGAGCAGTACGGCATTTGCTTCCGCAAGGACGATGCAGAGACCTGCAAGGCAGTTGAGTCCGCATTCATGCAGCTGGTCGAAGACGGCACCTACCTCTCTCTGGCAGAGAAGTACGGCCTCGACACCGCAGCTCTGATCCTGCTGCCCACCAAGTAACAAGCATTGGTAAAACACAGAACAACATAATATGACCGGCAAAGGGTTATGGCAAAAGCGATAACCCTTTGCCATTGTAAAGGGGAATTACAAATGACGATCGCAGTAATGATACAGAAAATGAGTGAAGGTCTCGGCAGGACCTGCGGTATATTTTTTCTGACGATACTGTTCTCGCTGCCGCTGGGCCTTTTGATGGCATTGCTGCGCAAGTCGCGTTTCGCGGTGATACGCGGAATCATGCAGGGAATCATATCGATACTGCGCGGTACGCCGCTTATGCTGCAGCTGCTGGCGGTAACCTACGGCCCGTTCTATATCGGCGAAATGCTGAAGGATGTGGCAGCCGCAAACGGCATCGCATGGCTGGAGGCGTTTGTTGTGGGCAGCGCATTTTTCCGCATTCCCGGCGAAAAGCTTGTGTCCATTATCGTTGGCTTCTCAATTAACTATGCTGCCTATTTCGCAGAGATTTATCGCGGAGGCATAGAATCCATGCCGGTCGGTCAGTATGAGGCGGCGGCAGTACTGGGTTACAGCAAGGTGCAGACATTCATGCGCATAATACTGCCTCAGGTCATCAAGCGCATACTGCCCTCTGTTACCAACGAGATAATAACCCTCGTAAAGGACACCTCCATGGCCTTTACCGTAGCCTATCAGGAGATGTTCACCATCGGCAAACAGATAGCCAATTCCCAGTCCAGCTTCATGCCCTTCATAATTGCGGGCGTGTTCTACTATGTGTTCAATTCTGCGGTGGCATTCGTCATGTCCCGCATCGAGAAGAGCCTGAATTACTACAGGTGAGAGGAGGGGCTTTGATATGAGAATACTTGAGATAAACCACTGCCGCAAAAGCTTTGGCGATAATCTGGTGCTGGGCGATATAAGCCTCAGCGTAGACGAAGGTCAGGTCGTCTCCATAATCGGTCCTTCCGGTTCGGGTAAGTCCACCTTGCTCAGGTGTGCCACACTGCTTGAGACCATGGACGGCGGCGAGATGAAGTATCTTGATGTGACCGCCGTGCGCAATGTGGACGGAAAGAGCGTATATGCATCACAGGCGGAACTCAAGAAGGTGCGCCAGACTTTCGGACTGGTGTTCCAGAATTTCAACCTGTTCCCTCATTATTCGGTAATGAAGAATATCACCGAGGCGCCCATGCTGGTGCAGGGCAGGAAAAAGGAAGAGGTATACGAAGAAGCCCGTGAACTGCTGCGCGAGATGGGTCTTTCGGATAAGGAGAATGCTTATCCCTATCAGCTTTCCGGCGGACAGCAGCAGCGCGTGTCTATCGCCCGTGCCCTCGCCATGAAGCCGAAGATCCTCTTTTTTGATGAGCCTACCAGCGCTCTCGACCCGGAACTGACGGGTGAGATACTGAAGGTCATCCGCGACCTTGCGGCAGAGAATATGACCATGGTTATCGTTACCCATGAGATGAGCTTTGCCCGCGATGTATCCGATCATATCGTGTTTATGGATGGCGGCGCAATAGTTGAGCAGGGCGGTCCCGAGATCATTACCCATCCTACTCAGGAACGTACCATACATTTCCTTTCGAGGTTTGCGCAATGAAGCTTGATTTCGTAAAGCTGAGTCCTACGCAGAATATGACTGTTATCGTGACCACGGCTGTGCCCCGCGCGGAGCACAGCCGTGTGGCTGCGTCGCTCATTGATTATGCAGGCGTATTTGCAGAGCAGGCAGGTTTTGTGGAAGAGCCTACCATGCCCGGAGCGATAGCGCGCCTTCAGATGATGGGCGGCGAATTCTGCGGTAACGCTACGATGTGCATGGCGGCGCTGATAGCCCGCGGAGCGGGAATCGAGGCAGGGGAGACAAAGGAGATACCTGTTGAGATATCCGGCGCACAGACGCTGCTGAGCTGCCGCGTGGCGTATGACGGTGAAAGTTATTCCTGCCGTACTCATATGCCTCTGCCCGAAAACATAGAAAAGCTGAACGGATATGCAATGGTGCATATGCCCGGAATTACCCATGTTGTGCTGAAATGTGAAGATCCGGACAGCATGCGTACCGGCGCGGAAGAGATACTGCGCGAGATAGCAGCCATGCTAGATGACGAGGCGGTAGGGCTTATGCTGTATTCGCCCGGAAGATCGCAGTTGATTCCGCTTGTGTATGTGAAATCCACAGATACTATGATCTGGGAGCGCGGCTGCGGCAGCGGCAGTGCGGCGGTAGGCGCTATGACCGCATGGGAGAAGAAAGAAAGCGTGAATATCTCCCTTGCACAGCCCGGAGGCACGATAAATGTGTCTGCGCAGTGGAATGACGGAGTTTCCGCAGTGAGCATAGAAGGCAGTGTAAGGATAGTCTGCGAAGGAACGGCATATATCTGAAAAACAGGCGGCAGTATTCGGTTACTGCCGCCTGTTTTTTCAGGTATATTGAGGTATGAAACTTGTGGAACGTATCGCATCGGCACTGTGTCTGAGGGATATTTCCTCATCGGGAGTGAGCTTTATGGGTATCACGCGGTCTACGCCGTGTCTGCCTATCACGCACGGAAGGCTGAGGCATACATCATGGATTCCGTACTGCCCGCTCAGGAGGGAAGATACCGTGAGTATCGATCTTTCGTCCCGCAAAACTGCCTGAACTATCCTGCGTACCGCCAGTGCAATGGCGTAATTTGTAGAACCCTTCATGTCTATCACGCGATATGCGGCCCTTCGTACATCTGCATCGAATGCGGCTTCCATGCGGGCAGGCATCTGCCAGTCACATTGACCGCAGTCGCGGCAATATTCATCCATTGTCATACCGGATATGGATACACTGCTCCATGCGGGCAGCTCGCTGTCGCCATGCTCGCCAAGAACGAAGCCGTGGATATTGCGGGGGTCAAGGCCCGTGTGTTCTGCCAGCATGGAGCGAAGCCTCAGTGTATCGAGCGTTGTGCCGCTGCCGAATACGCGCCTTGAGGGGAAACCTGTCATCTGTATTGCGGCGCGGGTGAGCACATCCACGGGATTTGTGACTATAAGCAGTATGCATGCGGGACAGCGTGCGCATATCTGTCTTGCGGCAGCGTCCATTATCTTCAGATTTCTGCCTGCCAGTGCGCGGCGGGTCTCTCCGGGTTCCTGACTTGCGCCTGCAGTCATTATGACCATATCTGCGCCATCGAGCAGCTCATATCCGCCGCCGGATATTTTTGCGGGCGGGCAGAGGGGCATGCCGTGGGTTATATCCATTGCTTCGCCGCGGGCGCGGCATTCGTCTATGTCGATAAGGGATATCTCTCCGGCAAGAGAGGAGAGTGCCAGTGTGTAGGCTACGGCGGAGCCTACCTGCCCCGCACCTATAATCGCTATTTTATGCATAAACATCACCTCCGTGAAAGTGTTCCACGGAGGTGATGTTTTATTCAGTAAGAGCTGAATATGAATATGCCGTTTTCGTCATACAGGGAGATAAGATCGTCTTTCTTGTTGGCGATGACGTTCTTTTCATCCCAGTAGATATCGTATGTATCGGCCGGAGAGGTCTTTGTGCCTACCGTTATGCTGCCGTTGGCGGGCAGTATGCCGCTGCCGATGATGAACAGCTCGTTTCCGGAATCGGAATAGAGATACCAGCCTGCCATGGGGATATTCTGGCCGGTAGGATTCTTTATGATGAACAGTTCATTTTCCTTGTCTATCTCAAGGGTCACACCGCTGTGGTCGGGGATATATTCCCAGAAGGTATGAGTGACAGATATACTGCCGCTGTCCATTATCGCAGTCACCGTATCGGAATCCTGAGTTACGAAAACCTCAGCGCCCGCTCTCTGCAGCGAGGAGACCACGCCGGGGTCGGGGGTATCTGTTTTTTCGTAAGAATTGGTGGATATGACCGCGTATTCGGGAGCTGCGCGGAGTATGAATTCTCCGCTTGTGGCATCGCCGTCGCC
This sequence comes from Clostridia bacterium, assembly GCA_045649485.1. Taxonomy (GTDB): domain Bacteria; phylum Bacillota; class Clostridia; order Christensenellales; family Aristaeellaceae; genus RUG11247. The sequence continues at coordinate 48,894 of JAZRPZ010000001.1, read as the reverse complement.
GTGGTTGGATACCTTGAGGATATCGCAGTCAAGGTCTGCATCGGAATTCAGCAGAGTCATTTCCTCGGGATATTCCATGTCGCCGGTGAGGAGTATCCTGCCGTCGGGCGTGGTGAGCATCATCACCAGCGAATTGTCGTTTTCTTCGGTCTCGCTTTTGACTATGGGTGCGAGCACGCTGAATTCGGCTTCGCCAATGTTCACGATATCACCTGCTTCGAGCCAGGTAACATTCAGATCCAGCTTGTTCAGCGGATGCTTCTTCTCCTTGTATTCAAAGAAAAAGGGGCTTGCGTACCATGCATCTACTTCTATGCCGGATTCCGTAAGGAATTGCAGGCCTTCGATGTGGTCGGAATCCACGTGGGTTATGAATACCGCGTCGAGCCGGTCGATGCCCAATTCTTCAAAGGCATGTCTCAGCCGCCCGCAGGCATAGCCCTTTCCTGTATCGATAAGCACGGTGCAGCCTTCGGTCTGTATGATTATGGCGTCGCCTTTGCCCACGTTTATTGTGTCCATACGGGTCTGCGCATGAGCAGGTACTGCGATGAGCAGAATGAGCAGCATAAAAATGAACCGTTTCAATGAATGCACCCCGCTTTCGTGATCAGATGAGAGGAGCTACCTCGAATTCACAGCCTTCGGCGATTATGTATTCGTAGGGTGTGGTGGGGAAGACTGCGGTGGTCGATGCATAGCTGCCGCTGTCTGCGAATACTTCCAGAAGGCTTACATCGAAGAGAATGTCGATTTCGGCTGCGCCGTCCGCATAACGGGCACGAGTTGCTGCTGCGCAGTCGGTCAGTATCTCCTCGGCATCGCCGCATTCGCCGGAAAGGCTGCGGTCGACGGTGTACTTGCCGTCCTTCAGGGAGAATGTAAGCTTGTCGCCGGCGGAATTTGCGAGAGTTATGGAGAAATCGCCTTCCGCCTTCGCGCGGATGCGGAATGTTTCAGAGGGCAGCTTATCGGTTTTGACGTATTCGCCGGTTATATTGTTCACGAGAGGCTTCTGGGCAAGCCTGAGACCGGCTTTGGTTTCTGCAAGGGAAAGCTCGCGGGGGAAGGTCATGGCGCCGCAGAAAACGCCTGTGGGCAGCTTGTGGGCATATCGCCAGCAGGAAGCCCAGCCCATCATTACGGTGTTTTCGGTGCCCCAGAATGTCACGCCGGCGTAATTATCCCAGCCTGCGTCCAGCCATTCTCTTTCGCAGAAGGGATGGGTGAGGGAGAAGGTCTTGCCGTCAAAATCGCCCAGCACATACTGAGTGCGGTTGCCGCCTTCGGGCACTATCATGCTGGCTATCATGCAGTAGACCGTGCTGCCGTCAGGGGCGGTGAGTGGGAACATATCGGGGCATTCGTGAATACCGCTTACGTGCGCCTGGTCGGAAAATTCGCCGGTCTTTTCCCAACTGATGAGGTCGGAGGATGCGAAAAATTCCACATGGTTGCCGGCGGCAACCGCAACGCCGTATTTTCCCGTGAATGTATTGGGGAACATCTTGGGGTCGCGATAGTCCCTGAGACCGGGATTGTCTATTACGGGGTTGGCTGCATAGGGCATGAAATTCACGTTATCATCGGAAAAAGCTACGGACTGACGTTCCATGTCGCCATGGGAAGTGTACATCAGCGCCACTTTGCCGTCCTTCACACAGGCACTGCCGGAGAAGCACATGCCGAGCTTATCGGGATACAGTGCGATGGGCATATGCTGCCAGTGTATCATATCCGTGCTGACGGCATGGCTCCAGTGCATGGGGCCCCACTTGGTGTCATCCGGATAATGCTGGGCAAAGAGATGATATTTTTCGCCGTCGAAGACCAGACCGTTGGGGTCGTTTATCCAGCCTTTTTCGGGAGTGTAGTGGAACTTTGGGCGGTAATCGCGCTTGCCGTCAGTCGCCATACATATCCTCCTCGCGCTGGGGCTCGTTGAATACAACGGGCTTGTCGTCGTGTCCGGCGGGCTTGATAAAGAATGCGTTTGCGCCGAAATCCCTTGCAAAGAGCGGGTCCTTCGCCAGCTTTTTGAAATCTTCCTTGCTCAGCAGTGTGCCGGTGCCGAGGCAATCGGTACAGCGGCGTCCGCAGCCGGGGCAGACGCAGCCCAGGGTCAGGCTTTCAGAATGGACCATGTATTCACCGCAGTTATGGCATGCACAGCGCATAAAATCACTCCATTTCAGCCAGTTTTATGTAGAGGTCGAGACCCGTCTCCAGTGCCTTTTCGTCGAAATCGAAATTGGAGGAGTGCAGGGGAATGCCGGTGCCCAGACCTATCTGGAAAAGCACGGCGGGCGCCTGACGGGTATAGTAGGAGAAATCTTCACCGAGGAAATAGGGGTTGGGCACATAGGTTATATCAGCGATGCTGCAGGCCTTTTCGTAGAGTGCGGCATCGTTGATGAGCGCGGGATAGCCGCTGTGGATGTTGAGGGATGCGGTGACGCCGTATCTTTCGCTGACTTCATCGGCGATATCGCTCATGCGCTTGAACAGACTGTCGAAATCTTCCTCGGCATAGGTGCGCAGGGTGCCCTTTACGTGGGATTCGCTTGCTACGATATTGGTGGTGGTGCCTGCCTCTATCATGCAGAATTTCAGCCTGCGGGGGTCTTTTGCGGGGAGCTCGGATTCGGCTTTGTAGGATTCATATACGAAATCTACTGCGGCTGCGAGAGAATCCTTGCCTGCGCCGGGAGTTGCGGCGTGACCTGCCGCGCCGATGATATCGAGGTGAATTTCGCTGGCTCTTGCGAAGAAGGGGCCGGGTCGGGAAGCGATGGTGCCTACGGGCATGGAGGGCTCAACGTGCAGCGCGAATATCCTGTCCACATTGCGCTGAACGAGAACTCCGGTGTCGGTTATCTTTTCGCCGCCGCCGCCGCTTTCCTCTGCAGGCTGGAAAATCAGCAATACATTTCGGTCGAGAGAGGCGAGGTTTTCGTTTACCCACTTTGCGAAGGTCAGCATTATTGCCATGTGTCCGTCGTGACCGCAGGCGTGCATGCAGCCGGGGTGGGTGGAGATATAATCATGGGTATTTGCCTCGGCAACGGGCAGCGCGTCCATATCGGTACGGAATGCCACGGTGGCGGGCTTGTTGTTGTGGAAATATGCCAGAACGCCGTGCTCGGCGGCGGTGGAGATTTCGCAGTTGAATTCTTTGAGGGTTTCGATTATGTAAGCCTGGGTTTTGGGCAGGTCATATTTAAGTTCGGGTATTTTATGAAGCGCACGGCGATGGTTTGTAAGCATATCGAGATACATGGCGATGCCTCCGTATCGTTTTTTCTAATTATATCACAGATGCAAAAAAACAGGAACTCCCAAAAATGGAGTCCCTGTGTCTGTCAAAAAGGTATGGATAAGAGTAGGATAGACGTATACAATATAACATATCAATCAGGACTGACGGCGTGTACGTCAGTCCTGCATTTTCCGGGAGCAAATGCTTGCATTTGTGGAGGAAAATGAATACCTGCCAGTCAGGTTGCCGCTCGGAAATTCGTGAGAATTTCAGGCAACCGCAGGCTTCTCTTCCTTCGCGTCAAAAAACCTCAGTTTTTTGATGCTCTGAAGAACTCCAAAAATGGAGTCCCTGTGGGGGAGTGTTTATCAGATTACGCCCTGAGCCATCATTGCCTCTGCTACCTTCAGGAAGCCGGCGATGTTTGCGCCGACAACGTAGTTGCCGGGCTTGCCGTATTCAATGGATGCCTCGTAGGTGTTCTTGTGGATGTTTACCATGATGTCGTGCAGCTTTGCGTCTACTTCTTCGAAGCTCCAGCTCAGGCGCTGAGAATTCTGGCTCATTTCCAGACCGGAGGTGGCTACGCCGCCGGCGTTTGCAGCCTTGCCGGGAGCAAACAGTATGCCGTTTTCGATGAAGTATTCGGTGGCTTCCAGAGAAGTGGGCATGTTGGCGCCTTCTGCAACGCACATTACGCCGTTTGCAACCAGAGTCTTTGCGTCTTCAATGTCCAGTTCGCCCTGAGTGGCGCAGGGAAGAGCGATATCGCACTTCACAGACCAGATGCCCTTGCCTTCGTGATATTCAGCATTGGGACGGGCAACAACGTATTCGCTGATGCGGGCGCGGCGGACTTCCTTGATGTTCTTGATGATGTTCAGGTCGATGCCGTGCTCATCATATACCCAGCCGTTGGAATCGCACATTGCAACGACCTTTGCGCCGAGGGTGGTTGCCTTTTCGGCTGCATAGATGGCAACGTTGCCGGAGCCGGAAACGATGACGGTCTTGCCGACGAAGGAGCTGCCCTTGACAGCCAGCATTTCGCTGGTGAAATATACCAGACCGTAGCCGGTTGCCTGCTTGCGGGCGAGAGAGCCGCCGTAGGTCAGGCCCTTGCCGGTGAGAACGCCGGTGTACTCATTGGTGATGCGCCTGTACTGACCGTAGAGATAGCCGATCTCGCGAGCACCCACGCCGATATCGCCTGCGGGCACGTCGGTATCTGCGCCGATATGACGGTACAGTTCGGTCATAAAGCTCTGGCAGAAGGCCATGACTTCGCGGTCGGACTTGCCCTTGGGATCAAAGTCGCTGCCGCCCTTGCCGCCGCCCATTGCCAGACCGGTAAGGCTGTTTTTGAAGGTCTGCTCAAAGGCGAGGAATTTCATGATGGAAAGGTTTACGGTGGGGTGGAGTCTCAGACCGCCCTTGTAGGGACCGATGGCGGAATTGTACTGAATGCGGTAGCCGCGGTTTACGCGTACCTTGCCGCTGTCATCAACCCACGGAACGCGGAACTGGATGATGCGCTCGGGCTCAACGAGGCGCTCAAGCAGGGATTCCTTTTCATATTCGGGATGCTTTTCAAAAACGGGCTCGATGGATTTGAGAACTTCGGTAGCGGCCTGAATGAACTCGGTCTGGCCGGGATCCTTTGCGATAAGATTCTGAAGAACGTCGTTTACATAAGACATGGCATATGCCCCCTTGAACAGTGCAAAAAATAATTTCGATGTATGACATTATACTGCCAAATGCTTCCGAATACAACGAAAAATTATGTTAATTTGCAATTTACATAGCAAAATAATTCAAATACTGAAAATGGGCAATTTTATGCCAAATGACGGTAATGGTGGTGATGAACTATGCAGAATTTCATAAAAACCGCTATATTTTGACGGGATATACCACAAAATGAAGGAGCGAGCGGCTGTGTCTTCATTTGTAGAGACGATTTTGCGAGGCAGGAAATAAGACATTTTTGTTGCAATGAAAGTTGGAGGTGGCGATTATTGCATAAATGACGGAATGTGAAGGGAAAAAGAAAACCCCTGTGCTTGCGCACAGGGGTTTCGAAAATCAGAAAATCTGAAATTACTTGATCTCGATAACAGCACCGATCTCTTCGAACTTCTTCTTGATTTCCTCGGCAGCTTCCTTGGAAACGCCTTCCTTCAGGGTCTTGGGGCAGCCGTCAACCAGTTCCTTGGCTTCCTTCAGGCCCAGGCCGGCAACTACTTCACGAACAACCTTGATAACCTTGATCTTTTCCTTGCCGGCGTCCTTCAGAACAACGTCGAACTCGGTCTTCTCTTCTTCAGCAGCAGCGGCAGCAGCGGGAGCAGCAGCAGCAACGGGGGCAGCGGCGGAAACGCCGAACTTCTCTTCCATTTCCTTGACCAGGTCAGCCAGCTCAAGGATAGTCATGGACTCAATAGCGGAAATGATATCTGCGCGATTCATGATTAAACCTCCAAATAATTCAAGTGAATATTATTGTAATTGATTGATCAGGCAGCGATTACTCTTCGCCGGCCTTCTGCTTGCGGATTGCATCCACAACGTAAACGAACTTGGAAACAGCACTCATCATGCTGCCCATGATTCGAGCGATAAGAACTTCCTTGGAGGGCAGGTCGGCCAGAGCCACAACACCCTTCTGATCGAGGAAAGCGCCATCGCATACACCGCACTTGATGTTCAGCTTCTTGGACTTCTCCATGAAGGTCTTAACAACCTTTGCGGGTGCTACGAGATCGTCATAGCTGAAAGCAACGGCGGTGGGGCCATTCAGCTCGGGAGCCATAGCGGCACCGTAAGCGGAATCCTTAACAGCCAGGTTGATCATGGTGTTCTTCAGAACGGCGTATTCACAGCCGGCCTTACGGAACTCGTTACGCAGAGCGGTATCCTCAGCCACGGTCAGACCGCGGTAGTCAACCAGTACAACGCACTTTGCACGATCGAACTTATCCTTGATGTCAGCAACAACGGACTTCTTGATTTCGATATTGGACATATTACAAACACCTCACATTCCCGTCCGATAATGACGGCAATTAAAAAACCCCCTGCGCACAAGACGCAGGGGTGGTGTAATATCATCCCATACGCCTCGGCGAGCGACCCGAAGGTCATTACGCATTGCACTCGCTGTCTACGGCACAGCCGGTTTTTATCAGCCGAAAGATATTATACCAGTGTATGGGTGTTTTGTCAAACCTTATGAAGTTAAACTTTCATGAAACGCGCGCATTATCAGGTGATCACACTTATTTGATTTTTGGCCCAGCCGGCTTTTCGGTAATCGCCGTTTACGAAAAATACTTTGCGCAAAAGCGTGGCGGTGTGTACGCGGGCGCTCATCAGCTCATAGTCGTCTCTGCCGTCGTAGCCGCAGACCGCAGCTATGGCCGCATAAGGCATGCCGCTTGAAAGAGTATGCCATGTTGTGTGGATGTAGCCTGTGAGCCCCGTTTCCCTTACGGTCTGCATGCAGGCGTACATTTCATTGAGTCCCCTGTCCCACGGGCAGATGAGGCAGTCAAAGCCGGCATTCTTGAATACCTTTGCGGTCTCGACGGGGGCGACGGGGGATTCGTACTGCCAGTCGGCGATGATGATATCGCGGCTGAGACGGGAGAGCAGGTATTTTTCTGTTTCGGGAGAAGGTGCATTGCAGGCGTATATGTTCTTCGCTTCATATTCGGGATATCTGTACAGGAACATGTCGCCCCATGCGATGGCCCTGCGGCCGCGGGAGGTGACGTCTGCGCTTACCTCGTTCATGAAGTCGCAGAAGAAATCCATGTTTTCCTGAGTAAAGCTGAAATTGTAAGCTTCGTCGCAGCCTATGTGGAAATAGCTGCCCGGACCACAGAGCTCGATAAGCTCTGCACGTACCTGCTTAAGCAGAGAGCGTACTTTCGGCTTGCTTATATCCCAGCACCAGCCGTCTTCGCTGAAGTATGTCTGCAGCGCGGGATTCTGGTCGAGCACGACATGTTTTCCGTGCATTACGCGTCCTGCCGAAGCATGTCCCCAATGGTTGAACATGGGAATTATCTCAAGCCCAAGCTCGTTTGCTTCGCATATCAGCGGGCGTATCTGCTCCTTTGTGTATGCGTCGGGCCATGCCAGCTCCGCCATGCAGTCGTATTTCAGCATACCCCAGAATTCGATTACAACATGGGTGTACTTCAGCGCGCCGCACATCCTGAAAAGGCGGCGTATCTCGTAAAGCTCGGTCTCAGGGAATACGCACAGATGGGCCATGCGGTCTTTGGTGGAAGGAGAATCCTTTATCTCGCAGCAGTCCAGCACCGCGCATGAGGTGCCGCCGATGTCCACGGCCTTTATGCGGTCGAGAAGGGTCATGAAGCCCTGCATGAGTCCGGATCTGTCCGCCGCATTTACGCATACGCCGCTGTCTGTGATATTTACGCTGTATGCATAGCCGTCAAGGGGCAGCTTTTCTGCATTGCCCAGTACAAATACATATTCGTCGCAGCCGCGTACATCAAGCCGGGAATACGTAAACGTAAACCCCTGCCAGAATTCCCTTATTACACTGCTGTCAAGGCTGCGGTGAGCCGCTGCGGAAACCTCTGTGTCTATGATGTATAAACCGTCCTTGGGGACGATGTGTTTGGGTCGAAACAGCATAGTATCCTCCTTGATTCGTCCGTCAGTTGATCTGTTCACGAATGCATGCGTCCGCCGCCCGGCAGAATTCCTCGGCACCGGCAACATCTGACATAACGGTGCCGCTGATATAGCACTCGAGCGCACTTCTTATTATACCGTGCCGCTCTGTTCCGGTATTCTCCAGCGCCCACATCGCGCCTTCGGCCTTCGAACGTATTTTGCTGTCGGCAAGATAGGCCAGTGTGCGGCAGCGGTTGAGCACATGGTACATACAATCGCCATCCGACCAGCCCAGATCTTCCATTATACTGTCGATGTAATACTGTTTTGGAACCTCTCCAAAAATCGTGCCTACCTCGGGCCCGGAAATGCAAAGCCCTCTGTGATACATCACGGTAAGATGAGCCCCAAGATCCGGATCCCCGCCGTGCATACGTCCGATGTATTCGTCGGGATCGGAAAGATAGGCCAGCGTGTGCGCCGGAGAATAATGCAGTTCGAACTTCGGCGGATAGGAAACTGATGAGCAGTCCTTACGCAGCATAAGATGCATCTCAAGACCCTTTGCAGGCGCCAGACGGTCGTAAGCGACTGTGGCATCCATTATCGCCATTTTGACTGATATATCAGGCACAGAATCGCATACGATGATGTAGTCCAGATCGCTCTTCAAAGGATTGAAACACCCCATTGCATATGACCCGTGCACATACATTCCCACGAAATTCGGACCAAGGATGGCCTCATATCTCCGGGATAAGTTCTTCAATAATTCCGCAGCGTTCATAAGGAGCTCCGATCTTGTGATGGAATAGAGGTTGCTTGGCTTGCGCAAATCTTTGATATTAAAGAACAGAACATCCTGTCCTCAGACGATCCGCCAATATACCTTGACCGTCCGGGGTTTGGGCCCACGGACGGTCAACAGTACAAACTATAAATTTATAAAATTACCGGCATGGGGTTCCAAGGGGACAATGCCCCCTTGGCGGGGTGCAGGGGCGGGGCCCCTGCTTACTTCCACATTTCCTTGCCGAACTCAGCGAATGCCTTAACGCGCTCGTTGAGGTTGGGCCACTTCTCGATGGATTCCTTGCTGAACAGACCGTCGGCAGGATTCTTGGTGGCGCGCCACTCGTGAGCGATCAGAGCCCAGGTTGCCTCGTACAGGTTGGCGAACTCGGGAGCACGCTGTGCTTCGCAAACGAAGGACTGACGGGGAGAGTTGATGTCCTCGCCGGAGATCTGGAACAGACCGTACTTCTCGCACAGCTCGCGGATCTTCTTCAGCTGAGCGGGAGTGTTGCGGGAGGGCATGTAGGTGATGGCGCGATAGCCCAGGCCTGCCAGGTAGGGTACCAGATCGTCGATGAAATCATCTTCGAACTTCTGAGCGCGCTTGTCGCCGGTGACGGAATCGCCAACGTCGCCCAGGTAAGCGTAAGCGGAGATGGCGCCGACCTTCTCGGCCAGAGCGATAACATCGCGGACATCGGGGCACTCGTCGGTGGCATCGATGTAGAACTTTGCGATCAGAGTGGACTTGATCCAGCCCAGCAGATCGTACATCATGTGGGGGTTGTTGTCATCGCACAGGAAGCCGGCGATCTTGTCGGAGAGGGACAGATTCATGGTCTCGCGGATGAACTTTACCAGAGTTTCGCCCTTGCCGATAACTTCCAGCATCTTGTATGCCAGAGCGGAGGACAGGTGACGCTCGGTTACGGAACCGCCGGTGGCGTAGTTGGAGAGGGGCAGAACGTCCTTCTCGAAATCGATGGTAACGCCGTACTGGCCCATCAGCTCGTTAACGGCGGCGACCATCTTGATGTTGCGCTCGTTGCGGTGTGCGCGGTAGGGAGCGAAGAAAGCGTTTACTTCGGCAGACTTGTCATGGGGAACGCCGTGCAGAGCCATGTAAACAACGCCGTCCTGATCGGGGTTGTTCAGACGACGATCGCCGAAGGGAGTGTTCTTGAAGGTAACGCGGCACTCCAGACCGATGGTGGAGCCCATGTTGATGGCTTCGGTAGCGGCCAGGAACTCGTTTGCGCCGGCGATGGAATCATGGTCCATCAGACCGCAGGTGCACAGACCGGCAGTGCGGGCGAACCAAACGGCTGCGGTGGGGGAATAGGGAGAGAAGGAATAGGTGGTGTGGATGTGGTTGTTTACATCGCGGCTTACCTCGGGCAGCTCTTCGGTCTTGAGAAGCTTCTTGAGGTTCTCCAGTGCATTTTCGGCATTGAGCAGATTGAGCAGCTCTTCACGGGTCTTCATGTGGCATAACCTTCCTTATATATATTGTAGAATTACAGAGCGGCTATCATGCCCCTCAGATTGTCGATATCGGCCTTCAGAGCCATCAGGCAGTCTTCGATGCCTTCGAATTCAACGGACAGCCAGTCTTCGTAGCCCGCTTCCTTCAGAAGCTTCAGACATGCGGATACGTTTACAACGCCGTGACCTACGATGGCGCCGCGCAGATGGTTGCCGCCGCGGGTGCCGAACCAGCCCTGTGCGGGTACGTATTCATCGGCTGCCTTGTAGTGGAAGTCCTTGGCATGTGCATGTACTGCCATGGGAGCGGCGATCTTCATGGATTCAACGGATACTTCGTCGGCGCACATGAAGTTGCCCATGTCGGTAAGCCAGCCGAAGTTGGGATGGTTTACGGTCTCGATCAGCTTCTTCACGCGCAGAGCATCCTGCATGAAGTAGCCGTGGTTTTCGATCATGGTCTTTACGCCCAGACCGGCGGCGAACTCGGTGACCCTGCGGTAACCTTCGGCGATCACGGGCAGAGCATCCTCAAAGGATACCTTGTTGCCGTAAGCATCAACGCCGGCAGAGGAATCGTGGCGCATGCGGGGAGCGCCCATCAGAGCGGCGATCTCGGCTTCGCCCTTCAGGCGGTTGACTTCGGCATCAAGACCGTTCTTGATAAAGTCGGCGCCTACCATATAGGCGATGATGGGAATGCCGGCTTCCTCGGACTGTACCTTCAGCACAGCGGCGAGAGCGCGCATTTCGCGGTCGGACTGATCGCCGCGGACGATCTCAACACCGTCGTAGCCCAGCTCTTTTGCCTTGGGGATAACATCAAGGATATTCATGCGACCATCGCGCATGGCCTGAGAAAAACTATAGGAACTGACTGCAATTTTCATTATGAACGCACATCCTTTCATATATATCATTTTACCACGGAGCGCCATTTATGGCAATACTGCATAAAAATTCGCAATAACGGCAGAAATGATTCAAAGTTTACTGCAAAAAGCAGAGTTTTTGCAATTATGCACAGTCTATTTCTGCAAAAATGGACAAAATAAGGCTGTAAGGTTCAAAATACGCATATTTTACATAAAATACTTGCGTATTTACATAAAATATAGTATTCTATTAGCATCTTAATTTTTTGGAAGAAAGCGAGGAAGGAATTATGAAGAAATTCATAGCCTCCATCATGCTGGTAGCTCTTATGGTTACCTGCTGCCTGTCCGGCTTCTGCTTCGCAGAGGGCGAGGACAATAGCGTTTTCCGCACCCTGTATACCGGTGAGATCACCACTCTGAACTACCTGTATACCGCAACCACCAATGAGTTTGCTCTTGCTGCAAACGTTATCGATACTCTGGTCGAGTACGATACCTACGGCGAGATCCAGCCCTCTCTGGCCTATGACTGGGACATCTCCGATGACGGTCTGGTCTACACCTTCTATCTGCGCGACGATATCACCTGGGTCGACCACACCGGCGCTTATGTTGCTGATGTTACCGCCCATGACTTCGTTTCCGCCGCTCAGTATGTTCTGAACGCTCAGAATGCTTCCTCCACCGCCAACATCATGTACGGTCTGATCGAAGGCGCCGAGGCATACTACCTGGGCACCTCCACTCCCGAGGAAGGCGCAGATCCCTACCCCGTAACCGAGTGGGAAACCGTTGGCATCAAGGCTATCGATGACAAGACCATCGAGTACACCCTGTGCAAGCCCACTCCCTACTTCCTGTCTTCTCTGACCTACGTTTGCTTCATGCCCGTTAACGGCGAGTTCCTGGCTGCTCAGGGCGAGAACTTCGGCGTAGCTACCGGCAATGACACCATCCTGTACTGCGGCGCCTATATCCTGTCCGAGTTCGCTCCCCAGGAGAAGCGTGTTTACACCGCAAACGAGTCCTACTGGGATCGTGAGAATGTTCACATCGACGTTATCGAGCAGACCTACAATAAGGAAGCTGCTACTCTGGCTCCCGAGCTGTACCGTCGTGGCGAGATCGATTCCGCTTCCATCGACAACACCATCGCCGATGAGTGGCTGAACAACCCCGAGACCGCTGACCTGATCCATCCCACCCGCAACACCAGCTTCTATTCCTACTTCTTCTGCTTCAACTTCGATCCCCAGTTCGACGCAGAATATAATCCCGATGTATGGGCAATCGCAGTAAACAACGAAGCTTTCCGTAAGTCCTTCTACTATGGTCTGGACCGCGTAAAGGCAATGTACGTTTACGAGCCCGACAACCCCGAGCTCCTCATCTCCAACACCGTAACCCTGCCCAACTTCGTTTCTGACAACGCTGTTGATTTCGTAAACACCGGCGATCTGGCTGCTGTTACCGCTCTGGGCGTTGACACCTTCGATGCCGAGCTGGCTCTGCAGTATCGTGATACCGCTATCGCCGAGCTGACCGAAGCAGGCGTAACATTCCCCATCAAGGTCCTCATGCCCTACAACCCCGCCACCACCGGCTGGGATGAGATGTGCGTTGTTGTCGAGCAGCAGCTGGAAGGCCTGTTCGGACCCGATTACATCGACATCATCGTAGAAGCAGGTCCCTCCTCCGGCTTCCTGACCGAGGTTCGCCGTTCCGGTAAGTACGCATTCATGCTGTGCAACTGGGGCCCCGACTACGCCGATCCCGAGACCTACACCGATCCCTTCTACTATGACAATTCCTATAACTTCATGGATAAGGGCGCAAACCAGGAAGATATGGCTGAGTACTACGGCCTGGTAGACGGTGCAAAGGCTATCACCACCGATATCCCCGCACGTTACGCAGCATTTGCTTCCGCCGAAGCTTACATGATCAACAAGGCTTACATCATCCCCTTCGGCAACACCAACGGCGGCTACACTGCTTCCCGTCTGGATCCCTTCTCCGGTCAGTATGCTCCCTTCGGTATCTCCAATGAGCGCTATAAGGGCACTGTGCTGCTCGATGAGCCCATGAATACTGACGAGTACTTCGATGCACTCGATGCATGGGAGGCAGCAAGGGAAGCCAAGTAATATACTTGTATACCTTTAGCTGAAGTTACACTGTATATTGTCCCGCGCCTTCCGCAAGGAGGGCGCGGGTTATGACGCATTTAGGAATATTGCCAGGGGATGCTCCTCCGGCGTGTTTGCCTGTAAAAGGGCATGCCCGGGCGCTTTTCCATCCTGAGAAATTCACGGATTGGACGTGATCACTTGTTACGTTACATTGTGCGCAGACTTTTCAGCGCAACGATTACTCTTATAATCGTACTTTCGATCGTATTCGTGCTGCTGAGGCAGATGCCGATCGAGGGTTATTTTGAAAATTTTGATAAGCTGAGCGATGCGGTCATCAATGCCCGACTCGAGCAGCTGGGTCTTAACGACCCCATTTATATCCAGCTTAAGAACTTCTTCGTCAATCTGCTGCACGGCGACCTCGGTCAGTCCGCACGATATCGTGTAGGCGCCGATATCGTTGATATCATTGCAGAGAAGGCACCCATCTCCATGGCTATCGGCGTTATGTCCATGGCTGTGGCTATGCTGCTGGGTATCCCGCTGGGCGCCGCAATGGCTCGTTCCAAGGGTCGTCTGTGGGATAAGTTCGGCACCCTGTTCATCGTGCTTATAAACGCTGTTCCTTCAGCGGTATACTATATCTTTATCCAGATGTATGCAACCGACGCGTTCAACATCCCTATGCTGTTTGACCGCGGAAATCCTGCTACCTGGATACTGCCGGTGTTCTCCATGTCCCTTGGCAATACCGCCTACTATGCCATGTGGCTCAGGCGCTATATGCTGGATGAAATGAACAAGGACTATGTAAAGCTGGCAAAGGCGAAGGGCGTATCTACCCGTAAGATAACCATGCGCCACGTATTCAGAAACGCTTTTGTTCCCATGATCCAGTACATTCCCACTTCTCTGCTGTACACTATCGGCGGCTCCATTTATATCGAGTCTCTGTATTCTGTACCGGGAATGGGCGGTCTGCTGGTAGACGTTATCAACCGTCAGGATAATGCAATGGTCCAGGCCATCGTTATGATCTATTGTATCATCGGCGTCGTAGGTCTGCTGATGGGCGATTTGCTGATGGGCGTGGTCGACCCGCGCATCAAGTTTGCCAAGAAGGAGGGTGCGCGCTGATATGCTGTCTGTAAAAGATTCAATGAGCAAGAAGCTTGAAAAAGGCGTTTCCGAAGCCGATCTTTTCAAGCGTGCTACTCTCGATAGCGCCGCCGCCGAGCGTGCCGGTTATTCCGATTATTCCTACTGGGGAAGCACCATCCGCGTTTTCCGCAAGAACCGCGTGGCAATGCTGATGCTTATACTGCTGGTAACCATACTGGTATTCACTCTGGTCCAGCCCTATCTGCCCGGTCAGCGCGATCCTAACTTGGTAAACAACCATCCCGCTACCGGAATCCAGCTTTCCAACCAGGCTCCCTCCGCAACGACCACTCTGCTTACCGTGCAGGCAGGCACCGAGGTCACCGTAAAGGAATACGATGATGAATGGTATGAAGCCAGCAACATCGTAGGCTCCATCAACCGCCGTAACGACTTCACCTGTCTGGAGTACGGCGAGGAATGGTGTCTGATCACCTATGAAAAAGAAGGTATCACCGGCTATGTCGGCACCAACTGGCTGAAGCTGCCCGAGGAGATTCCCGAAGGCGAATTCACCGTAAAGAGCAACTACAAGGTAGATGTACACAGCTCTCCCGCCGATCTCACCAACAAGGGCGACCCCATCTACATCAGGAAGACCGACGTTGAGATCATCGACGAAGAGACCGGCCTCGCCGTTGCGACCGTTGAGGCTGATGCATGCATACTGCCTTCCGATACCGGCTTCTGGTTTGGCACCAATAATATCGGTCAGGATCTGTGGGCCCGCGTTTGGGCAGGTACCCGCACTTCTCTGCTGATCGGTCTGCTGGTAGCAATGGTGGAAGCTGTTGTCGGTATTACCGTTGGCGTTATCTGGGGTTATGTGCGTAAGCTCGACCGCGTTATGACCGAGCTTTACAACATCCTGGATAACATTCCCTCCACTATCGTGCTGATCCTGATCTCCTATATTCTGAAGCCCGGTCTCAGCACGCTGGTATTTGCCATGTGTCTTACCGGATGGCTGGGCATGGCCCGCTTCATCCGCAACCAGATCGTTATTATCCGTGACCGCGATTACAACCTGGCCTCCCGCTGTCTGGGCACCGGCACCTTCCGCATCATCGTGAAGAATCTGCTGCCCTATCTGGTGAGCGTTATCACCCTGCGCATGGCTCTGGCTATTCCCGGCGCCATCGGCAGCGAGGTGTTCATCACCTATATCGGTCTGGGTCTGCCCACCGACATTCCCTCTCTGGGCAATCTGATCAACGAGGGTCGTCAGCTTATCACTTCTCCCGCACTGAGATATCAGCTGATATTCCCCGCCATCGTACTTTCCCTGATCACCGTATCGTTCTACATCATCGGCAATGCATTTGCAGATGCCGCAGATCCCAAGAACCATATGTAATTGATCAAATTATCTGCCCACCCGCAAACGGCGGGGCAAGGAGTTGACACTATGGGCGATGTAATACTTTCTGTAAAAGACCTGAATCTGAAATTCACTCTGCGCGGACGTGAACTGCACGCCATCCGTGATGTTTCGCTGGATCTGCATAAGGGCGAAAGCCTTGCTATCGTAGGCGAATCCGGTTCCGGTAAGAGCGTTTTCACCAAGTGCTTCATGGGTCTGAACGATCAGAACGGCAATATCGAATCCGGTTCCATTCTGTACAACGGTGTGGACCTGGCAAAGCTTAAGGAAGAGAAGGACTGGCTCAAGATCCGCGGCGGCGAGATCGCCATGGTTATGCAGGATCCCATGACCAGCCTGAATCCTCTGAAGACTATCGGTGCGCAGATCATGGAAGCCATCATGCTGCATCAGAACGTATCCAAAGCAGAAGCCCACAAGCAGATGCTGGAAGTTCTGTACGATGTAGGCATCGATGTGCCCGCACGCCGTGCAAAGCAGTATCCCCATGAGTTCTCCGGCGGTATGCGTCAGCGCGTCGTTATCGCAATTGCGGTAGCCTGCCGTCCCAAGATCCTTATCTGTGACGAGCCCACCACTGCGCTGGATGTTACCATTCAGGCACAGATCCTGAATCTTATCAAGGAACTGCGTGACCGCCTGGATCTGACCTGCGTCTATATCACCCACGACCTGGGCGTGGTCGCCAATGTTGCCGACCGTATCGCCGTTATGTACGCGGGCGATATCATCGAGCTGGGCATGTGCGAGGAGATCTTCTATGATCCCCGTCATCCCTACACTTGGGCGCTGCTGAGCTCTCTGCCTCAGCTGGGCGTAAAGGGCGAGCCTCTGTTCTCCATCAAGGGAACTCCTCCGAACCTTTACACCGAGATCAAGGGCGATGCTTTCGCACCCCGCAATCCCTATGCGCTGGAGATCGACTTTGTGGAGAAGCCCCCGTTCTTCGAGGTCAGCCCCACTCACAAGGCGCGCACCTGGCTGCTTGATCCCCGTGCGCCCAAGATCGATCCCCCGGCAAACATCATTGCAATGAAGGAACGCAGGGGAGGTATGCGCGGATGAGAGAGAAGATACTTGAACTCAAAAACGTATCCGTTGATTTCGGCAGCGGCCGCAAAAAGCTGCGCGCAGTAAACAACGTATCCTTTGATATCTATAAGGGCGAGACTTTCGGCCTCGTAGGTGAATCCGGTTCCGGTAAGACCACCATCGGCCGTGCCGTTATCAGGATCCATCCCACTGCCGACGGTGAGATCACCTTCAAGGGTGAAAAGATAAACGGTAAGATATCCAGGCAGCTCGACAGGGACATCACCCGCAAGATCCAGATGATATTCCAGGATCCCATGGCTTCTCTGAACGAGCGCGCAAAGGTAGACTATATCGTTTCCGAGGGCATCGTTTCCGATAAGAGCATCTCCAAGGCTCAGCGCCGTGAGATGGTCGACGAGGCGCTGAACGAAGTAGGTCTGCTGCCCGAATTCGCAAGCCGTTTCCCTCATGAGTTCTCCGGCGGTCAGCGTCAGCGTATCGGCATTGCCCGCGCACTGATCATGCGCCCCGAATTCATCATTGCCGATGAGCCCATCTCTGCGCTGGACGTTTCCATCCGCGCGCAGGTGCTGAATCTGATGAGCGAACTGCAGAAGAAGAGGGGACTGACCTATCTGTTCATCTCCCACGATCTGTCTGTAATGCGCTTTATCTGCGACAGGATCGCCGTTATCCATAAGGGTAAGCTGGTTGAACTGTGTGAGACTGAGAAGCTGTTCCAGCATCCTCTGCATCCTTACACCCGTGCGCTGCTTTCCGCAGTGCCCCAGCCCGATCCCGACAGCGAGAAGGTAAAGGTGCTCACCACCTACGATCCCACCATGCACGATTATTCCGTGGATAAGCCCGAATGGCTTGAGATCGAGCCTGATCATTTCGTTCTGGGCAATCAGAAGGAAATTGCAGAATACAGAAAGATTCTGGCTGAATAATAATCATCGCCCGCCGTATTCCGGCGGGCGAATTTCAAAGGCAGGTATTCCAAATGAACTATGAGCAGCTTACAGCCCGCTGTTGGGCAGAGATAGATATCGATATGATACGCCATAATTACCTTGCCGCCTGTGAGGAATGTCCGGGCACAAAGGTGATACCCGTACTGAAGGCGGATGCCTACGGTCTGGGCGCGGCGAAGGCGGCTCCCGCACTTTGGGAAGCCGGCTGTGATATGATGGCAGTTGCCGAATTCGGTGAAGCTGTGGAGATACGCAGCGTATGCGCGGAAACGGATATCATGGTAATGGGTTATACCCACCCTGTGCTGTTTGAGGAAGCGCTGAAGCGACGCATTATACTCACTGTCCAGGATATGGATGCTGCGGAGAAACTGAATGAAACTGCCAAAGAGCTGGGCGCTGTGGCGAGAGTGCATATCAAGCTGGATACCGGTCTGCACAGGCTGGGTCTGAATCCCGAGACTGCAGCGGATGATATAGCTGTGATCGCCGGGATGAGCAACATACGTATTGAAGGCGTTTTCACTCACCTCGCGCTGCGCGGCAAGGAATCCGATGATCTGCAGATGGCGAGATTCGACGCTGTTACCGGTAAGCTTGACGAGATGGGCATTCAGTACGGCATGCGTCATGCGCTGGACAGCATCGGTATGCTGCTGTATCCCGAGCGCAGGATGGACGCTGTACGCGCCGGCGCATGGGTGTTCGGTTCCGCAAACCGTCATTTCCCCAATCCCGAGAAGTGCCCGCTGCCCATGAGACTGTGCGCCCGCATCACCCGCGTGGAGAAGATAGCCGCAGGCGAATGCCTGGGCTACGATGATGATCATCCGCTCACGAGGGACAGCATCATTGCCACCGTAGGCTGCGGTTATTACGACGGTGTTCCCCGCGTATGCTCTAAGGGTTATGTAGTCGTGAACGGACAGCGCGCGCCCATTGCGGGTCTTGTAATGATGGATCAGCTTACTGTTGATGTAACAGATATCCCCGGCGTAAAGCAGGGCGACGCGGTAACTTTCTTCGGCGACGGTATAAGCCTTCTGGAGGCTTCCGGCTGGTATGGCTGGAACAGAAACGAACTTATGGCGCGTATGAGCCGCCGTGTCGTGAAGATATATTCCGATGATAGAAAGTACGTGCGCAGGTGACGTATTTACCGGAATATGATATAATCTAAGGAGCATGATAAATCATGCTCCTTTTGATTTTAATGAGGTGCTGCCCATGAAATATACGAATGAACAGCAAAAAGCAATAGATGAACGCGGCAATAGCCTGCTGCTGAGCGCCGCCGCGGGCTCCGGAAAGACTGCTACGCTGGTGGAACGCATAATGCGCCTTGTGCAGGAAGGTGCGGATGTGGATTCCATGCTGGTGGTGACTTTTACCCGTGCCGCCGCAGCAGGTATGCGCGAAAAGCTGAGCCGTGCGCTCAGCGAGCAGTCTGCCGCAGGTGATCAGCATGCCCATGAACAGCTTATCAGACTGGAAAGGGCTCTTATTACCACCCTGCATGCTTTCTGTGCGGATTTTCTGCGCGAGAATTTTGAATCTGCCGATGTGGATCCTGCTTTTGCCATACTGGACGATGCGGATGAAAAGCTGATGCTGGATACCGCGCTGGACGAGGCGCTGGAGACAGCCTATGAAAAGGGCGGCGAGGCGCTGGGTTATCTGGATTACGGCCGCGGCCCGTCCGGCGTACGCGAAATGGCTGTACAGCTGGTACGCTTTCTGGAATCGCGCCCCGATCCGGATGAATGGCTTGAAAATGCGCTCAGGGGCACGCCTGCAGATTGGGTTCGTGAAGTGTTCAATGCCGACAGACGTAAAATAGAGGAAGCCTATATCGCCGTTGTTCAGGCAATGGAATTTGAAACCGAACTGCCGGCGCAGTATGTTAATGCGCTATCCGCCGACATGGCAGCTCTGGAAGATATGCTCGCCATAGATGATTATGAACAGCTGCGTATTGCGGCGCAGGATTTCAAAATGACCACTCCCCGTGGCAGAACAAAGGGCTTCGACGAAGAACTGAAAAAGCATATCAAAAATCTCAGGGATACCGCCAAAAAGAAGATATCTTCCCTCAATATGACCGGACTGCCGCTGTATGTTGCCGTACCGGATGCTGAGAAGACGCTGATGGGCGCGCATGCATTGGCAGATATAGTAAAAGACGTACGTCGTCTGATGGACGAAGCAAAGGCTGAGCGCGGCGCACTGACATATTCAGACCTTGAAGGCCGAACCCTGAAGGCTTTGATGAAGGACGATGTGTCCGCAGCAATGCGCGAAAGGTTCTCCCATGTTTTCGTGGATGAATATCAGGATACCTCCGATATTCAGGAGGCTATAGTCAGCCGTATTGCCCGCCGGGATAATCTGTTCATGGTAGGCGATGTGAAACAGTCTATATATCGCTTCCGTCAGGCAGAGCCCAGTCTGTTTCTGGATAAGTATGCCCGCTACTCCAACGGCGATGGCGGAGTGCTGCTGCCGCTGACGAGGAATTTCCGCTCGGAAAGATCGGTGCTGGATTTTACCAACGCCGTGTTTGAAAAGCTGATGACCGGCGGTGACAGCGAGATAGTATATGACGATGCGGCAAGGCTGCGTCCCGGCTCGGATGATGCTCCCGACGGACCGCCGGTTGAGGTGCATGTACTTTCCGGCAGCGCAGATGACGAGCTGACTTCCGGCGAAAGGGAAGGCCTGCTTATTGCAAAGCGCATCAAGGAGATGATGGCGGAGGATGAGACCCTGCGCTATCGTGATTTTGCGATACTCACCCGTCAGGGTGCCAGAGCATTTGATGCACTGACCCCTATGCTGATTTCCGAAGGCATACCATGTTATGCGGACGGTGCGGCGGGTTATTTTGATACCCTTGAAATAAGGCTGATGCTCTCGCTCATCAAAATAACCGATAATTTCCACAGCGATATTGAGCTTATCGGAATCCTGCGCAGCTGCGTATGTCTTTTGAGCGTAGAAGAACTTGCACAGGTGCGCCTGTGTGACCGAGACGGTTCATTTGCCGATGCGGTATTGAAATATGCAGAAGGCGAAAATGAGCTTGCGCAGAAGCTGCGTGAATTCATCACGATGCTTGATTCCTGGCGTATGCAGATAGGCGCGGTTGGTCTGGATAAGCTGATGCGCATTATGGCGGACGAATCGGGACTGTATGCATATGTGGGTGCACTGCCCGCCGGAGCACAGCGTCAGGCCAATATAGACCAGATGATAATGCGTGCCGGCAATTACGACAGAGATGTCTCCGGTTCGCTGAACAGATTCCTTGCCTTTGCAGAAGGACTCAAAGCAAAGGGCGCCGGTGATGCAGCACATGTGCTGGGCGAAAATGATGATGTTGTAAGGCTTATGACAGTGCATCATTCCAAAGGACTGGAGTTCCGTGTAGTGTTCGGCGCGCTGATGGGCACGCGGCTGCGTACCGAGAAAAACGAGGATTCCATGCTTTGCCACAGCCGCCTTGGTCTCGGGCTTATGCATTATGATGAAGAACTGCGTACCCGCCGCAATACGATATCCCGCGCAGCTATAATGGACAGGATAAACCGTGAAGGTCTGGCGGAAGAACTGCGCGTAATGTATGTCATGTTTACCCGTGCACAGGAAAAGCTGCTGCTGGTGGGCACGGTAAACGATATCGAAAAAGCAAAATCACTTTGGCACGCCGCATATAAATATCCTACGCTTACAGGTACTATGCTGAATATGACCATGTCTGCGTTGGGAGATATATCGCAGCACAGGTATATGACTTTCCATGAGCATGATGCGGCTGAATACGCGCCTCCCGGAATTGCTGCGGGAAGAGCCGCAGTAAGGGTGGATCCCGAGGATTACGACCCGGCACTGGCGGAAAAGTATATGTGGAAGTATCCTGATTCCGGCGCGGAATCCAGACCTTTGAAGCTTACGGCATCGGGACTTATGCGCAGTGTTGAGGGACCTGAGAATATGGAACCCCTTGCACCGCGTCCGAATTTCATGATGGACAGGGGAATGACCGGCGCAGAGACAGGTACTGCATACCACAGGGCGATGCGGTTTATCGATTTTGCGCTGCTTGACGGACTTGATGGCAGACCGCTTATCGATAACATCCGCCTGCAGCTGGACAGCATGCTCAGAAGAGAATTGCTTACGGATGAAGAACGTGAGGCTGTGCGCCCCACGGTGCTGGCGCAATTCCTGGCCGGAGAGACCGGACGCAGACTGCGCAGTGCTGAGGATGTACGCAGGGAACTGCCGTTCAATGTGCTGACGCTTGCCTCGCAGGCGCTTACCGGCGATGAGATGCGCGGCAGCGACGGCGATATGCTGGTGCAGGGAACCATCGACTGCTGCTTCATGGAAGATGGTCAGTGGGTATTGCTGGACTATAAGACCAACCGTACCGATGACCTTGAAGGCGTGAAGAACCACTATGCAAGGCAGCTGGAACTCTACGCATATGCTCTCGAAAAAATTACCGGTATCCCTGTGAAAGATAAGATACTGTGCCTTATCTCAATGGGCGAAGAATTCAGATATTGAATAAAGCCTCCCGAACGAACAGTTTTCGGGAGGCTAAAGATTTTTTGGGGAGAACTTAGATTGTACAAGGGACTCTAATGCAGCACCGAGGTTATGCCGTAAAAAACAACCACAGCCGTCCGGGGTTAGGGCCCCCGGGCGGCTGACGGAATACATATAAAATTATTCAACCCCCAAGCAAAGGGATTCCAAAGGGATAATCATCCCTTTGGCGGGGTCAAAGGGGCAGCGCCCCTGCCGGTTCCTCGCGTCCTGCCGTTACACCACAGTGAAGCAGCCGTCGATGATCATATCGCAGCCGGAAGTGTAGGTGGAAGCATCGGAGAGCAGATAGATGACTGCGCCTGCCAGCTCTTCGGGAGTACCCATGCGCTTGAAGGGGATGGAATTTACCCAGAGATCCTGCCAATCCTGACGGACGTTGCCGGTCATTTCGGTGCGGATATATCCGGGAGAGATGGAGTTCACACGGATGCCGTAGGGCGCCCATTCAACGGCCAGAGACTTGGTGAGGTGGGCAACGGCTGCCTTGGAGGAATTGTAGGAAGCCTGTCCCTGGGGAATATTTACGATGGTGCCGGACATGGATGCGGTATTTACGATATTGCCGGTCTTCTTGTTGGCAACGAGATATTTGCCGAAGGCCTGTGCCACGAAGAATACGCCGTTCAGGTTTACATCGATGATCTTAAGCCACTCGGAGGGTGCAACGTCGAGGGCATTCTTATGCAGGCAGATACCGGCGTTGTTGAAGAGCAGATCGATGGTGCCCATGATCTCGGCAGTCTTGGCAACTGCTGCTTCGACTGCGGCGGGGTCGGTAACGTTCACCTGCAGTGCAGCTGTGCGTACGCCGTATTCGGCGGCGATTTCTGCAGCGACGGCGGAAGCGTCGTTCAGATCCCAGATAACGATATCGGCGCCTGCATCTGCGAGATAGCCGGCTACAACTTTGCCTATACCCTGATTGCCGCCGGTAACGATGGCGACTTTACTTTTAAGAGTGAAAAGATCGTGCTTCATGTTATTGCTCCTTTACATGCAATTTATTGTTAACATTATAACTCTTTGATTAGCAATTTGGCAATACCGGTCATTGATTTCGGCTATATTTTTATGGTATATTTGATACAAAGCATATAAGGAGGTCGCACGTCATGAAAGTTATATTGCTCAACGGCAGCCCTAAGGCAAACGGTAATACTGCCATTGCGCTGAAGGAAATGGAGAAGGTGTTTCTGCAGGAGGGTGTTGAGACCGAGATAATCCACGTGGGTCATCTGCCTGTGCGCAGCTGCATTGCCTGCGGTAAGTGTTATGGCGAAGGCAAGTGCGTGTTTGATGATATAGTAAACGAGGTTGCCGCAAAGTTTGAGAAGGCAGACGGTCTCGTAGTAGGTTCTCCTGTGTATTACGCGTCCGCCAACGCAACGCTTGTGGCGCTGCTGACAAGGCTTTTCTATTCCACGAGATTCAGCAAGACCATGAAGGTGGGCGCTTCCGTGGTTTGTGCGCGCCGCGGCGGTCTTTCTTCCACATTTGATGAACTGAATAAGTTTTTCACGATATCCGGAATGCCTGTGGCTTCCAGCCAGTATTGGAATTCCATTCATGGCGCAGCTCCCGGTGAAGCCGAGCAGGATGCCGAAGGCCTGCAGATAATGCGAACCCTTGCAAGGAATATGAGCTTCCTCATGAAGGCCATCGAACTCGGCAAGGAAAAATACGGTCTGCCCGAGACCGAGAAGCGCGTAGGTACCAATTTCATAAGGTGATGAAATACAAAAACGATCCGCATGCAGCGGATCGTTTTATTTGTATTATGCGGGCAATCCCTCGCCGGTAATGACGATCGAATCGCTGTAGCCTGTTGCGAGAATCAGCCCGAGAGCGCACATTATGAGTACCAGAGTGCCGATGAATATCAGAACTCCCGAACGCTTGTATATGCCGTACAGCGCTTCAATGGCTGAAACGGCGATCAGTATCCACAGTATGATTGTGAGAAGGTTCATTTGTCAGGACTCCTCTGCAGGGGTAATTATTTCAAAGGTGTTCATTATGCCAAGAATGGTCATTGCGGCATCTTCGTCACCTGTAATCGATGAGAAGGTGAAAGTATACATAAGTGAATCCGTTGCCATTACGGTACAGACGGCAAGAGAGTTTTCAACATCGTTGTACAGCACGAAATCGTTATTGCCGAATTGGGCGGTAAATGCCCCGGGGAAGGTTATTGTATCGGCATATGCCTGAATGTCCGCATGCTCACGGCTGCGCTCTGTGCAGCTGAGGGTGAGCGTCAGCTCTCCGTTTCCATAACAGACGACCTCACCGGCTGTAAGCTGCTTTTCGGTGAGCGGTATCTCATGCCAGTCCGCAGGGAGCGTGACACGTACATCAAAGTATTCCAATACCGGAAGCGGCTCGTTTGAGGGGATATCCTCGGCACACGCACAGCAGAAAACAAACAGAATGCCAATGATGATGGCTATAAGCTTTTTCATATAAGAATCCTCCATGATGTGATTATACCAGTTATTTGACGGTTTGACAATCGATACGGTTGCCACAAATTCTTTACATGGGTTGCTTATGTTTGACTTATGTTTACTTTATACTGTATAATAAGTTAATAAACTATGGATGCTCTTCTAAAAAATATAGGGTGGGATACGCTTTGGATATCAAGAGATTTACAGATTACAGAAATAAGATCGTGAATTCCGTTTCCCGTGCCATTGTAGGTAAGGAACGCGCCATTGAGCTGGTGCTCAATTCTTTTGTCTGCTCCGGTCATGTACTGCTTGAGGACGTTCCCGGCACCGGTAAGACCATGCTGCTGCGCGCCTTTGCCAAGTCCATCGGCGGCGATTTCCGCCGTATTCAGTTCACCCCCGACCTGCTGCCCTCTGACCTTACCGGCATCAATTTCTACAGCCAGAAGACCGGTGAGTTCGAATTCCGCAAGGGTCCCCTGTTTGCGGACGTTGTACTGGCAGATGAGATCAACCGTGCAACTCCCCGTACACAGTCTTCCCTTCTGGAATCCATGGAAGAGCGACAGATTTCCGTAGACGGCAACACCTATCCTCTCGGCAGGGATTTTATCGTAATGGCTACTCAGAATCCTCTTGAAAGCTACGGCACCTTCCCCCTGCCCGAGGCGCAGATCGACCGATTCTTCATGAAGCTTTCTCTGGGTTATATGACCCGCACTCAGGAACTGAGCGTACTTACCCGTGAGGCGACCACCGATATTATCGCATCTATCGAGCCTGTGATCACTCCTGAGGAGACCGATTACGTCAAGAGCCACTACCGCGAGGTTGAGGTCAGGACCGATGTGCAGAATTATATAATGGATCTTGTTGAAAAGACCCGTCAGGAGTCTGCATTTGTCACGGGCGTTTCCACCCGCGGCGCGCTGGCACTTTTCAAGGCCTGCCAGGTAAACGCAGCCTTTGCGGGACGCGATTATGTAATTCCCGAGGATATCCGTGATGTGGCAAAGCCCGTGCTGGGTCACCGCATATTCTCCGGCAGCGGCGCACGCGCAAAGGAAGCCGAACTGCTGCTCGACCGCATGATAGACGAGATCCCCGTGCCCCTCGAGAAGAAGTAAAATGGTTCTGTTTTTCATACTCTTCATTCTCGTGGTGGTGCTGGTGGAACGCTGGTCCATCAAGCATTCGCTGGACGGCGTGAAGTATGATGTGCAGCTGTCGGAACATCTGGTGGAAGTCGATCAGCAATTCCAGATGGTCACTACTGTGCGCAATGCTTCCCGCAGGTTCATTCCGTTTATCAGGATCAGCGAAGTAGTGCCGCGGGATATAAATGTCAATGCGCGGCTGTATACATCGGGCTTTGAAGAAAACCGCGCAAAGATCAATTCCACTGTATACATGATGCCCCGTCAGAAGATGACCCGCAGGCTGAATGCAAGTCTTGGCGCTCGCGGACTCTATCTTTTCGAAGGCGCTACCCTTTATGGCGGCGACTTTCTGGGCATAGCCGAAAGACCCCGTTACGCAAAACTGCGCAGGGAAGCCGTTGTTCTGCCCAAGCGTATAGCAACGGATGATTTCAATGAGACGCTCGGCGGATTCATGGGCGATATTTCCGTGAACCGCTTCATAATGGAGGACCCGGTGCTGACACTGGGCTTCCGCGAGTATACCGGCCGCGAACCCATGAAGCAGATATCCTGGCCGGTAACTGCCCGTATGGGACGTATGATGGTCAAGAATTACGACCATACGCTGGATATCACTGTGGCTGTTGTGCTTAATGTGGACAGCGTGTATTACGGACTTGAGGCAAAGCCCTATATTGAGAAGTGCTATTCCATAGCCCGCAGCGTGTGCGAGATGCTGGAAGACAAGCACATCACCTATTCCTTCACCACTAACGCCGTTGCCGTCGGTCAGATGGGCGCATGGGAATATGTGAGCGACGGTCTGGGCAGCGCCCACCTTGCTACCATACTGGAAGGTCTTGGAAGGGCCTGCTACAGGCACCGCATACCAAGATATGACCTGATGGATAATGTGCGCAGACAGGCTGAAGCCGGCAAGGCTCATATAATCATCACGCCCGCCATAGAGGATTATCCGCAGAGGGAGATAGACCGCCTTGCCAACTATTCCGGCGCAGGCGTGCTGCTGCTGAAGGGTGAGGAGGTGGCTTCTGAATGAGCATAACCTTCGCTCTGAAGATACTTACCGACCTGTGCTACTTCATGTTTGCCGTCTCGTCCATCACCTCGAAATTCGATCATACGGGGCTGCTGTTTACCAGTCCTGTAATAGTTGCGGTATCCGCGTTCATTTCCGTTTCGATCGCGGAGAAAAAGCCGAAGATCAGGATACTCAGGCTGCTGCCGCTGCTTTTATGCGGCTGCACCTTCATATTCACGCAGACCGCTGCTGATTATGTGAACACTATACCCATGATCATCTATCTTGCGGTCATGGTGTGGATTGGCGCATTTAAGAACAGCTATTCCGTGGCGCTGAAGCAGTTCTTCCTGCTGCTGAAGATATTGCCCGTGGTGGCGGTGCTTACCGTTGTAGCCAACAATAAGGATGGCTTTACTCAGGTGATGCTGCCGTATTTCTTCATGTACCTGATACTGATGGTGATGCTGCTGCGAATGCTGCGTCACAGCGATGAAGTAGCCAAGGACAAGAAGTTCACCATCATGAATACGCTGGAGATAGGCGGCGTATGCGGATTCGGATACCTGCTGTCCACCGGACAGATACTCCTCGCGCTGAAGTTCATATTCAGCTGCATCATGGATTATCTTGTTACGCCTATCATGAAGGGCATCGGCTGGCTGCTCAGCCTTATCCCGAGGGCGCTTGGTGCGATAGGCGCGCTCATCAATGTTGAACTGCCTACCCCCGATCTTACCATTGATCTGAGCGATATCGATTTCAGCGAACTCCAGACCGGTCAGGGAATGCCCGACGCTGGAGATCAGGCGGTAATGGAATACTACGCCGAGGAAGCCGCAAAGGGCGGCGACGGCGTGCTGAAGTATGTGGGAATCGCACTTGGCGTGATCATTATGGTCGTGCTGGTGATAATCCTCTTCCGTGTGCTGATGCGCATGGGCAGACGCGATGATGACAACCAGTTTGCCGACAGCCGCGAGATCATCACCGATGACGGCAGCGACGAAAAACTTGGTCGCTCCGCCCGTGACCGCGTGCGCAGCTGCTACCGCAAGTTCCTGAGACTGTGCGTAAGGGAGGGACTTGATCCCGATCTGAATCTGAATTCCCGTCAGGTAAATCAGAGCATGGTCAAGGTGCTTGACGAACCCGCAATGGACAGCCTGCGCGATGTATACATCCGCGCCCGTTATTCATCCGGTGAAATAACCGAGGATGACGTGAAGGTTGCCAGAAATATGCTGGGCCTTGCCAAAAAGGCCGGCAGGGAAGCGGAAAAGAGAAGAGCAAAGGTGGATCGTTCCGCCGGCGCCTGATTACAGAAAAGACCTCTGACAGAAGTGTCAGAGGTCTTTTGCGTAAATGGGCAGATCGTTTTCGGCGATGCGGTCTGTTTTCTCATAGCCGCATCTTTTCCAAAATTCTACGGCAGGACCGTAGGCGCATACATAGAATGATGTTATGCCGGCCTTCTGCATTTCGGATTCTGCATGACGGACCAGCTTGCTTCCCATACCGTTCTGTCGGTATTCGGGAGTTACGCCTATCTCAAGTATGGTGCCGCGGTCGGGCCAATTTGAGAAGGGGCTGTCCTGAGTGTCGATATTCCAGATGACGAATCCGGCAGGTCTATCCGTATGGGCGATGCAGCCGGATATCGCGCCGTCCGTGCACAGGCCAAACAGATAACCGATGAAGTCATTAAGTTCTGCCTGCTGGGTGTCGGCGTCCTCGCCTTCTCTGTAATATGCTGTCAGCAGTCCGAAGAATTCATCCCGTTGTGCCTGTGTGATGCGTATAAGTTCCATGACATGTTACCTTTTTCCCGTGGAGCCGAAGCCGCCGCGGTTGGCGTCCTTAAGAGCATCAACTTCAATGAACTGCAGTTCAGGCTGTTTTTTCATTATGCGGAACTGGCAGATGCGGTCACCCTTATTGATGACGGTATCGCGCAGGGCATAGGCAGGGTAACGCCACTGATCGTTATCGCCGCAGTAAGATTCGTCAATAACGCCCATGTGATTGGTCTGGATGATGCCGAAATTTTTGAAAGTACTGCTGCGGGGAACCATGTGGGCTTCGTAGCCTTCGGGAAGAATCATGCCCACGCCCAAGGGGATGAGCCTGAATTCGCCCGCTTTCATTTCAACGGTCTCGGCGGCGCGCAGGTCGATCCAGTCGCCCTTGTCGATCTTCTGTATCTTTTCGATATCGGCGCAGAAGTATTTGATCTTTATCGTTTCCATAGCAATTATTCCTGTAAGAAAAGCCCCGGAGACTTGCGCCTCCGGGGCAGAATTTATTTACCGGTATTTAAGGATTACTCCTTGCCAGCCAGCTTCTTCAGGTTAGCCAGCTTGCCGGCGGCGTCTTCCTCTGCCCTTACGAACAGCTCGCTTGCAGCAGCAGGGAACTGACGCAGCAGGGTTGCGTAACGGTTCTCACCCTTGATGAAGTCCTGATAGCTCTCGGTGGGATCCTTGGAATCCAGAGTGAGCTTGTTGCCTTCTGCTTCGGGGTTGAAGCGGTACATCTGCCAGTAGCCGGAGTTGACGGCCTTCTTGATCTCGGCCTGAGCCTGATTCATCTTGATGCCGTGGTTGATGCAGGGAGCGTAAGCGATGATGATGGTGGGGCCGTGATATGCCTCTGCCTCGGTAACAGCCTTCAGCAGCTGTGCGGGGTCGGCGCCCATGGCGACCTGTGCAACGTATACGTAGCCGTAAGACATTGCCATCATGCCCAGATCCTTCTTCTTGGTGCGCTTGCCGGCGGCAGCGAACTTAGCAACAGCGCCGGTGGGGGAAGCCTTGGAGGCCTGACCGCCGGTGTTGGAGTAAACTTCGGTATCCAGTACCAGGATGTTTACATCTTCGCCAGCTGCCAGAACGTGATCCAGTCCGCCGTAGCCGATGTCGTATGCCCAGCCGTCGCCGCCGAAGATCCAGATGGACTTCTTGGTCAGCAGGTCAGCATTGGCGATAACTTCACGGGCCAGGGTGCATGCTTCGCAGGTGCAGCCTTCGGTGTTGTTCTTGCAAGCTTCAACCAGCTTGTTGCCGGCAGCCTTGGAACCCTCAGCGTCTTCCATCTTCTCGAGCCACTCAGCGCCTGCTTCGGCGATGTCTTCGCGGACGTACTCGATGGCGATCAGCTTCTTAACGGTCTCGGCCAGCTTTGCGCGGCGCTGGGATACTGCCAGGTTCATGCCGAAGCCGAACTCAGCGTTATCCTCGAACAGGGAGTTTGCCCAAGCGGGGCCATGGCCCTCGTCATTGGTGGTGTAGGGGCAGGTGGGTGCAGAACCGCCGTAGATGGAGGAGCAGCCGGTGGCGTTGGCCACGATCATCCTGTCGCCGAACAGCTGGGTGATCAGCTTGACGTAGGGAGTCTCGCCGCAGCCTGCGCAGGCGCCGGAGAACTCGAACAGGGGCTTCTTGAACTGAGAATCCTTAACGGTCTTCACGTTCAGCTCGCCCTTGTACTCAGGCAGGGTCTGTGCGAATTCCCAGTTGGCTTCTTCGGCCTTCTGAGACTCGAGGGGCTTCATGGTCAGAGCGCCGCCATCCTTGACGGGGCAGACCTGAGCGCAGTTTTCGCAGCCGGTGCAATCGAGGGGGCTTACCTGCATGCGGTACTTCAGGCCCTTGAACTTGGGACCCAGAGCAGCCTTGGTGACGAAGGTTTCGGGAGCGTTGGCAGCCTCTTCCTCAGTCAGCAGGTAGGGACGGATTGCGGCGTGGGGGCAAACCAGGGCGCAGTTGCCGCACTGGATGCACTTGGTTACATCCCACTCGGGAACGAGAACGGCGATGCCGCGCTTCTCGTACTTGGTGGTTCCGAGAGGTACACGACCCTGAGCGTCGATCATGGAAACAGGCAGCTTGTTGCCTTCCTGTGCCAGAACGGGCTCAACGAAGGTGCGGAAGTACTCGGTGGACTCAACCTTTGCGGGCTCAGCGCCGGTGGTGGCGTCTGCCCACTCAGCGGGAACTGCAACTTCCTTCAGACCGGTGATGGCGATATCGATCGCATCCCAGTTCATCTTGACGATAGCATCGCCCTTCTTGCCGTAGGACTTCTTGGCATAAGCCTTCATGTACTCATCGGCCTCAGCGTAGGGGATAACTTCGGCAAGCTTGAAGAATGCAGCCTGCATGATGGTGTTGATGCGGCCGCCCATGCCAACCTGACGGGCCAGAGCGATAGCGTCAACGGTGAAGAAACGTGCCTTCTTGGCAGCCAGAGCGCGCTTCATGGAAGCGGGCAGCTCAGCATCCATCTGCTCAGCGGTCCAGGGGCAGTTCAGCAGGAACACGCCGCCTTCCTTCAGAGCGGAAACCATGTCATACTTGGTGACATAGGAGGGATTGTGGCAGGCCACGAAGTCAGCGGAGTCGATCAGATAGGTGGAACGGATGGGGGTATCGCCGAAACGCAGATGGGAAACGGTGATGCCGCCGGACTTCTTGGAGTCATAGGAGAAGTATGCCTGAACATACTTGTCGGTATGATCGCCAATGATCTTGATGGAGTTCTTGTTGGCGCCAACGGTACCGTCGGAGCCCAGGCCGTAGAACATGCAGGACACGGTGCCCTTGGGGGAAGCGTCAACGGTCTCACCCAGCTTCAGGGAAGTGCCGGTAACGTCGTCCTCGATACCTACGGTGAAGTGGTTCTTCATCTCGCCGGCCAGGTTGTCGAATACAGCCTTGACCATGGTGGGATTGAATTCCTTGGAGCCCAGGCCGTAGCGTCCGCCAACGACCTTGATATCGGTGCGGCCTGCCTCAAGCAGAGCAGAGCAGACGTCCAGATACAGAGGCTCGCCCAGAGAGCCGGATTCCTTGGTGCGGTCCAGAACAGCGATCTTCTTGCAGGTCGCGGGGATAGCAGCCAGGAAGTGCTTCATGGAGAAGGGACGATAGAGATGAACCTTGATCAGACCGACCTTCTCGCCCTTGGCGGTCAGGTAGTCAACGGTCTCCTCAGCTGCGTCGCAGCCGGAGCCCATGGCGATGATGACGTACTCTGCATCGGCAGCGCCAACATAGTCGAACAGCTTGTACTGACGGCCGGTGATCTCACCAACCTGCTCCATAACCTGCTCTACGATGTCGGGAGTGGCCAGGTAGTACTTGTTACCTGCTTCACGGCCCTGGAAGTAGATGTCGGGGTTCTGGGCAGTACCCTGCTGATGGGGATGATCGGGGTTCAGGCCAGCCTTGCGGAACTCTTCGATTGCGTCGAAATCGACGAACTTGTGCAGCTCAGCGTAGTTGTCCTTGGTGTCGATGGCGTCGATCTTCTGGATTTCGTGAGAAGTACGGAAGCCGTCGAAGAAGTGCAGGAAGGGAACCTTGGTCTTCAGGGTTGCCAGATGTGCAACCAGAGCCATGTCGTGAGCTTCCTGAACGGAGTTGGAGGCCAGCATGGCGAAACCGGTCTGACGGCAAGCCATAACGTCGGAATGGTCTCCGAAGATGTTCAGTGCGTGATATGCCAGAGCGCGTGCGGAAACATGGAAGACGCTGGGAACGAATTCGCCGGCGATCTTGTACATGTTGGGGATCATCAGCAGCAGACCCTGGGAAGCGGTGAAGGTGGTGGTCAGAGCGCCTGCGGCCAGAGAACCGTGGACAGCACCTGCTGCGCCGGCTTCGGACTGCATTTCAGCGATCTTGACTTCCTGGCCGAACAGGTTGGTTCTGCCGTTGGCAGCCCATTCGTCGGCTACTTCCGCCATGGGGGAGGAAGGAGTGATCGGGTAGATAGCGGCCACATCACTGAATGCATACGCGACGTGGCTGACAGCGGTATTACCGTCACAAGTAAGCTTGATGCTCAAGGTAAGGACCTCCTTATATTTGATTCCTGTTGGAATGCATAAAACATCATACTATATTATATTACTGAGTAGTTGTAAAGTCAAGTGCGAGGGAAGGATTGTTATTGTGCGCTTGTGCCGGGTCGTACACACGTGATATAATTTCTGTATGAAAAAAGTATATCTGGCATTTTCGGATGCAAATGACAACAGCATAATTTCAATGTCGCCCGCGCGCAGGGCAAGATATGAGGAAATAACAGAACCCTCCGTGAAAAGACAGTATCTTGCCTCTTCACGGGCTGTT
Organism: Clostridia bacterium; assembly: GCA_045649485.1. Taxonomy (GTDB): domain Bacteria; phylum Bacillota; class Clostridia; order Christensenellales; family Aristaeellaceae; genus RUG11247. The sequence goes on along the minus strand of JAZRPZ010000001.1, from coordinate 15,738 downwards.
GCCGCCTCGGCAGCCGCCGTAACGGGAAATATCGATTCGGCCCTCACCTTCAGATATGCCGAAAATGGCGCGCCCGAGGTTGACGGCGCATACATAAGCCCTGCCCATACGGAAGGTATGGCTGCCTGCGCCGCTGCAGATGTGCCTGTGGGGCTTGATATCGAACCCCGCGGCAGATATCTTTCAGAAGCGATGCTGAGAAAGATAGGTCCGCTCGATAATTTTCTTGCCCTTGAAGCCTGCGTGAAAATGACGGGAGAGGGTCTGGCAAGGGGAAGAAACAGATATCATATCAGCGGCAATATAATAGTCGATGCAGACGGCATTTTTGTTGCCAATGTCCGCTTTATCGACCATGGTAATTTCCGTATATGCGTATGCTGCTCCGAAGAATTTGAAATAAAGATGCTTTAAACTGTAACACTTTTCCTTTCCGTGCGTCTCTTTGGTGAAAGGAGGGAGAAAGGTGGATTTTCCTGACATCTATAACGAATATTTCAGGGATGTCTTTCACTTTGTTCTCAGCCTGAGCCGCGATGGAAACATCGCAGAGGAAATAACTCAGGAGACGTTCATGCGCGCCCTTAGACAGCTTGACAGCTATGACGGTGTGTGCGACTACCGTGCATGGCTTTTCACCATTGCACGCAATGCGTGGTACGACCATTGCCGCAGACGCAGGTACATCACGTCAATGCCAGAAAACGAGGTGCGTGACGAATCCGCAGGTCTGCCCGAACGCCTGACAGACGAAGAAACGGCGATGCAGATACACCGCTTTCTGCATGATATGTCCGAACCTTACAAGGAGGTATTCACTCTAAGAGTATTCGGCGAATTGCCCTTCGAACGCATAGGGCTGATCTTCGGTAAGAGCGCAGGCTGGGCGCGGGTGGTTTACTATCGTGCCAAAAAGCTGATAACCGACCATATGGAGGAATGGGAAAGTGGAAAAGAAGATATGTAATATCATCAGGGATATACTACCGCTGTATATTGACGGCGTGGTATGCGATGATACCCGGGAATGGGTGGAAGCACATCTTGATGAATGTCCGGAATGTGCAAAGACAGCCGAAGATATGCGCACTAAGCCGATGATGCCAAATAATGTCGTTGTGCATCTGCGTAATATTGACGGCATGCAGAAGTTCAAAAAGCTTATCAACAGGCGTTGGCTTAAGATAACCATCGTTACTGCGCTGAGTGTGATTGTAGCAATGATTGCCGTGATGTGCTGGCTGATGTGTACCGTCAATATAATTGAATATGACGGCAGTAATATAACCATTGAAGAAACGGAAGACGGCTACGGACTTATTCTATGTTACTATGGTCCCGGAGAAGCAAGGCTCAGTTGGAGCAACGTACCGGCAACCGGCGAGACAGAAGTCGTAATGACGCAAAGCCTGTGGGATCTGCATATCTCGCCCATGTACGATGCTCCGCAGACTCAATGGTATCTTATGGAAACAGACAAGACTCTCATTGTAAGGGAACGGGAGACCGACGAGATAATGTGGGAAGCCGACGAAGCCCAGACCGCACGCTTCCACGCAAGACAGGATAAACAAGAGGAAACGCTCCCCGAATACTTTGACATTACAGGCGAATAAAAAACAAAGAAGGCTGTGGATTCAACATCCACAGCCCTTTCTCATCTTTCCGTCCCGGGGTTCGGGCCCCCGGGATGGAAATGGTATATATAAAAATGTTAAATACCCCCCAGCAAGGGATTCCAAAGGGATAATATCCCTTTGGCAGGGGTTCTGAGGGGACAGAGTCCCCTCAGGCGTACTTGGTCTCAAACATCATGCCGTCGTAAGGCGCCCTGCGGTTGGGACAGTTGGCGCGGGGACACATGGAGCAGTTTTCGTAATCGGAATTGGAGGTGAAATAGATGCCGGAGCCGGATTTGTAGGGCAGCATGAGATAGCTTTCGGTAAGCTCAACGCCGATAGCAGCCATGACATCGCCCAGCATATCGAAAAGGGGTCGCTGGCAGGCGATGGGGAAATCCTCAAGAGAGCCGGGGTTCATGCTGTAGAGCCTTTCCACGCCGGCGATGGCGGCAACCTCACTGTGGATGTGGGGATGCAGCGAGCGGAGATATGCCTCGGCAATGGAATCGACCCAGTAACGCTCGAGGGGATCGTCCTTTTTGCGCGCAAGGTCGTAAAGCCCCCTGCCGCAGGTGATGATGTAGGGCCAGGCAACGGTGAGATCCTTGAAATTGCCGTACATTATGCGGCTCACGAACTCGTGCCCGCCTATGACGGTGGTGTTTTCGGTCTGCGATACTTCGCAGGCGGCATACATGTAGCAGGGGTCGGCAACAGCCTCGCATTCTGCGAAAATATCCTCGAATTCCTCTTCGAGGTCCTCGGGTACACGCAGATACTCCATTATTTCAGTCATGTTCAGCTTTATGCCAATGTTTTTGCGGATAACGGCGTTCATATTTGTGCCTCCCGTCAATTGCCCAGCGCTACGGCTGCGGCTTCTGCTATGTCGGTTATGATGTGAGTGATGTTTATGCCTTCGGGCGCGGGTTTGCCTGCGGGATTGTACCAGCAGGAATCCATGCCCGCATTGTTGGCGGCGCCGATGTCGCTGGAAATCGAATCGCCTACCATCAGTACATCGGCGGGGTCGGATATTCCAAGCCTTTCAAGCGCGATGAACATAAGCCGCGGGTCGGGCTTGTCAACGCCTTCCTCGTGGGAAATGACCAGCGCCTTCACATATTCGCATATGGGCGATGAGTCAAATCGGGCATGCTGTATCTGCTTTATGCCGTTGGTAACGATGGCAACGGGCATGTATGCCGCCACCTTTTTTATCATCTCAAGCGCACCGGGAATGAGTATGTGCTGGGCGGAAAGCGCTTCGATATAATCCGCGCACATCCTGTCCGCATCCCAGTTTTCACCCATGAGCGCAATGAAATCGCGGAAACGATCCACTGCCAGCCTGTCGTGAGTGGTCCTGCCCTCTTCAAGCAGCTTCCACTGCGCGGAATTTGCGGCGTGATATTTGGCCTCCGCATCGGGTGCGGTTATGCCGTATTTATCGAATAAAATGGCGATGGCACGCTTTTCGGATTCGGTGAAATTGAAAAGCGTGTTGTCAGCATCTATAAGCATTGCCTTGTATGCCATAAGGATTCCTCCGGATAAGTATAACAAGGCGGTCATCCGCCCGACCTGGTCTTTGACCCCACACTCGCCGGCTGGAGGGTTCGCTCATAAGCATCTGCTCCCCACTACTGCCCCTCTCGGTGGAAAATATTGATACCGGCCGGACTTACATCTAAGACGCACCATGCTCACAGCGACTTTGCACTGCTTACGTGGATCGTTTTGCCTGCGTCTGGCATCGACTTTCAACCACGGACGCGGATGACCGCAACTAAATTATATTGCCTGAATACGCCGCCTGTCAAGGGCGAGATTCATCGGTTTTTCAGCGCGTTCAGCTCTTTTAAGGTCTCATCGTATTCGGCATTCAGCTTTTCGGGAGAATCGCCCTTCTTCGGCGCGCTTATGCGGGCGGCGATGGTGGCAAGCCGCATCTGCAGACGGGTTATCTCCAGCTGATAATCATCCCTTGTGCGGTCAGCGGTGAGCGATTCCCGATAGGCTTCCATCGTGCCTTCGAAGGTGATAAGCTTCCTGTTTTCGAAGAATATGAGCCGCTCCGCCACATCGGAAACAAAGCGCCTGTCGTGGCTGACGACCAGCAGTGTTCCCGCATATTCCTTCAACACGCCCTGCAGCGCTTCAAGGGTGAATATGTCCAGATGATTTGTAGGTTCGTCCAGTATAAGCAGATTTATATCCGCCGCAAAAAGTGAAGCCAGCGCAACTTTCGCAAGCTCGCCGCCGGAAAGCACGGACAACGGCTTGAATACATCCTCGCCCCGCATGTTCAGCCGCGCCAGTATGCTGCGTACAAGACTTTCGGGGAAAATGCTGGCACGCATGGCGTTTTCGAGGGCTGTCTTTTCGCGGTCGAGAGTGTTCGCGTGATCCTGATCGAACCAGCCTATCTTCACACCGGGACTTATGCGGATGGCGGGATTGTACTTGTCCTTCGCTATGCGTGAAAGCAGGGTTGTCTTGCCGCATCCGTTGTCGCCGAGGAGCGCGGTCTTCGTGCCCGCGGGCAGACGCATGGACGCACCTTCAAGCAGCGATTTTGAACCCGCGCGCAGCGATATGGAGCGTATCTCCAGTGCTGTGCGGCTGATAACGGGAGTAGCCGCGCCAAGCTGCATTGCGATGGTCGGGTCTTCCTTGGGACGGTCCACCTTTTCCAATTGCGCAAGACGGGTCTCGAACATCTTTCGTGCCTGATGCACCTTGCCCTGCGCCACGGTTGTTTCACGCTTGTGAAGACGGGCTTCGCTGTTGCCCATTCGCTTGGGCAGGTGGCCCATCTGCGAGGCGTGCTCGTATTCGTGCTGTATCATACCCCGGATGCGCTTTTCCTCGGCACGGTATTTGTCGTAGAGGAACTGCTGATGCTCGCGGCGGTTTTCAAGCTCGCGGCGATAGGCAGTGTAGTTGCCGGGGAAGGAGGTGAGCTTTCCGTCCTCAAGCTGCACGATGCGGTCGCAGAGACTGTCCAGCAGCGCGCGGTCATGGGAAATAAGTATCAGCGCGCCGTCAAATTCATTGAGCCGGCGCTCAAGACGCTCGACGCCTTTTGCATCCAGGTCGGTGGTAGGCTCGTCGGCGATGAGTATGCCGCCGCTTACGGACAGCGCGCCGGCGATGCGCCGGCGGGTCTTTTCGCCGCCGGAGAGACCCTCGCGTGAATCGAGTGCCGAGAATTCGCTGCGCAGCGCCGGATCAAACTCTACTTCGGCAGAATCACCCTGTTGGGCTATCGTACGTATGGGCGCATGACGGATCACGGTACCCGAATCGGGCTCCAGCTGTCCGGAAAGTATTTTTATAAATGTAGATTTGCCTGCGCCGTTTTCGCCTACGAGTCCGATGCGTTCACCGTCGTAGACTTCAAATGTCTTTACATCAAGTATGGTGCGCAGCGCGTAGGCTTTGAATATATCCCTTGCTTCAAGAAGCAGTTTTGCCATAAAAAATCACTCCCATGCTGTATCGCACGGGAGCGCAAAAAAGCCGCGTAAATATATAACGCAACCTCCCATGCGACACACAAAACTGACCATGCGCAGCCGCATGGCTTCAAATAAAGTGCGTCAGACGGTCAGTTGCTCTTCGTCATGAGTCTATGGTTACCTCGTCATTCATAGATTATCTGGATTATACAATAAACCGCGGCGGGTGTCAATATCCCGCCGCGGAGACTGTATCATTCAAAAAATGCCGTGGAAATATAGTATACTGCTGCAGATGCCGGGTCTTCGGGGTTTGCCAGCAGTACTACTTGGGTGCCGTCCTCAAGAGTCCATGCGGGTATCTCGGCGGGGTCTTTATAGTCGTAAGCCCCCATGGATATCATGCTGAATATATAGCGCAGGTCTTCGCCGGCGACGCTGTGATCGCCGTAGATTTCGGTAAATGCGGCTGTGAGCTCATCGTACATGGAGCCGGTGCATTCAAAGTCGGTCACAGCGTATACGATCGCCATAACGCCTCTGCCGCCGACCATATAATTCAGCATTACTTCGGAATTGCCCATGTCGATCAATACCATTACCTCATCAGGGCCTTCAGGCGCCTGCCTTATGACGGTAGTTTCGAGTCCGGCAATAACATCATATGTGAGGATGACGGAGTCGAGAGTACTGTACATGGCTTCGGGTACGGTCTGTGCAAAGGCTGCGGCAGCGGTGGCAGGATCGGCTGCGGTTTCGGCTGCAGTTGTAAAGCACAGCATGAGACACAGCACTGCGAGCAGTGCAAGTATCTTTTTCATGTGGATCTCCATGTATTGCCTGTGGATTCCTGTCAGATCTCGCCCTTGAATACGCTTTCGGCGTACTCGATGGTCCATCTCCAGTCCCTTGCGGAATGCATGTGACCGCCGTTGCGGATGATCTGGTGATTATGACCGGGTGCGCCGGTGAGCGCGAAGGCAGGCTGCGCGGCAATGCGGGTGAGATAGGTGCCGTAGCAGTTTGCCCACAGGTCTTCGGTGCCTTCGATGGTTATGAGGGCGCGGGGGGCAACCAGTGCCTTGAAGAAGTGCAGGTCAAAGGGCAGGCGGTTTTCGTTTGTGACATAATGGGGCTCGTCAAGCTTGCCGAATTCGTTCAGGTTTTCGGAGAACCAGTGGGGGAATACGGAAACGATGCGTCCAAGGGATTCTACCACAGCGGGATCCTGGATCACCTTGTCGGTATCGCCCAGGAAGCGATAGCAGCCTGCGCCGCCGCAGCCGGAATTGATGGGTGCGACTACGCGGAAGCGCTCGTCGTAAGCACCGGCAGCCAGTGCGGCCTTACCGTTGCGGGAATGGCCGGTGCACATCAGCTTGTCTGCGTCAACATAAGGCAGGGTGATGAGATAGTCGGCTATCTTGGAAAGGCCCCAGCCCCAGATCATGATTCCGGCCCAGTCGGCATCGGGATATGCGCGCTTTGCGGGAGATACGGGGTCGTCCTTATCATCCTTCATAAGGGTGTTGTTCTCGAATGCGGCAAGAACCCAGCCTCTGTCCACCAGTTCTTCGCCAATGGGGCAGTCGCCGAAGCCCTTGAAATGTACCCATGCCACTGCAGGGAATTTGCCTTCACGGTTGGGACGGACAACATATATGTTGAAACTTTCGCCGTTGCCGATATTGATGCAGACCTCGTCGCGGATGCCCTTGCCGCCGTATACGGGAGCAGAGGACATAACCGTGCCTGTGGCGGGCGCATCATTGTCGGGGCAATGGCCCAGCATGTAATGGGCCAGCATTTCTTTTATATATTCACGGCGTGCGCTCCAGCCTTCAAGGGTTGAAGCACCGTCCAGCACGTCGGGCAGCTGTTCAATAACGGGCAGATCCTTCATTTTGGGAAAAGCGTATTTCATCATACGGAACACCTCCTGTGTAAATGATATATGTTAAATCCGTGTTTGTCAATACCATATAATTATGACGTAAATGTGCTGCGGTGGAGGGGCATGTTGAAAACATTGTGACCTGATGCCGGTTCAATTGATTCCTTAACCACAGGGAAGTATAATATATAATGAATAAATATCTTATCCGGAGGTTGGAATGGCGGCTGTTCGCAATAAAAATCAAAATCAGGTAACAGAGAAGAAGTCTCTGCCGTGGGCGCTTCTCAGTGCTATATTGTTTGGCGGCATGGCGATACTTATAGCATATGTGGCGTTTTTCAGCCCTACCGAGGGCATGCTTTCCGGCATGCGCGGCGTTATGTGGGGTCTGTGCGGTCATCTGATGTATGTGACCCCGGCTGTGTTTGTGTGGCTTTGTGTGCTGTGCGGATTCCGTGCGGCAGGCAGGCGCGTTGCCATGTGGCGCGTGCTTGCAAATGCCATGCTTATCATATGTGCATTCAGCGCGGTGGAGCTTTTTTATCTGGACAATGTAGAAAATACCAACAGTGCAATACTCAGCTGGATGGACTTTGTAGTAAAGGCATATCGCTACGGCGCGGGCGGCGGTGCGATCGGCGCATTGCTTGCGGCGGCGATCTATCCTATGCTTGGTACGCTGGGCGGACTTATCGCTATCATTGTGCTTGCTACCCTGCTTATGGCTATCACCGGCAAGCTCGGCGCAATGGCCCGCTTTATTCAGAACAGGTCCCATGATTACGATCAGCGCAGGCTGCAGCGCCGCAATGACGAGATGTTTGAACCTGATGAACGCACCATGCTGGACAGGGAGTTCGACGAGGCGGTATCCCGCAGGCGTGCTCCTGCGGCGGAACCGCGTACCGTGCGTCCTGTTGCGGATACACGCCGCACTCCGCCCAGAGATATTCAGGCGGCGGCAGAGCGTACTGCGGCAAAAGCGACTTCTCCCGAAAAAACATCTGCCCGCGGACGGAAAATGTACCGTGAGGATATCGGCACTGCCGGAGAGAATAAAAGTGCTGCCGATGTTGCATTTGAGACCAAGGACAAGCCTGTGAAGGTGCGCTCCTCCCGTCAGGAGCAGAAGGCGCGTGAAGCGGAACTGGACGAACTGTTTGATATTCCCGAGGATCAGCAGATCAGCATGACCGAGGAACCTGCGGCGGAACCCGTTCACGCAGAGCCCGAAACTGAAAAGAAGGCAGAAAAACCCGCTGCGGTACGCAGCAAAGCCAGAACCGAGATACCTGCCGAAAAGCAGCAGATAAATATCGACGATCTGCGCATCGAACCCGATGAATACGAAGAGCAGGACGATGAAAGCGATCATGTATTCCAGCCTGACCCTGCGAAATTGCCTAAGCTCAAGCGCAGCGCGCCGCAGGAGATGCAGGAGGAAGAAGAGGAATATAACTATCCTCCCATTGACCTGCTTGCTATGGGAAACAGGGAAGCAGCGGTGGCAGATGCCAATGCAGACATGCAGAAGGCTCAGCTGCTTGAGGATACCCTGCGCTCCTTCGGCATACAGACAAAGCTCACGGGAATCGCTCACGGACCTGCGGTCACCCGTTTCGAACTTCAGCCCGCTCCCGGCGTTAAGGTAAGCCGCATCACATCCCTTGCGGATGATATCGCGTTGAATCTTGCCGCCATAAGCGTGCGTATCGAAGCGCCTATTCCCGGTAAAGCCGCGGTCGGCGTAGAAGTGCCCAACGACAATATTGAGACCGTATCCCTGCGCCACGTACTGGAATGTCAGGATGCGCGCAAGCATTCTTCCAGAATAGCGGTGGGTCTGGGCAAAGATAACTCCGGACGTTATATCGTTGCGGATATCGCGAAGATGCCCCATGTGCTTATCGCCGGTCAGACCGGTTCGGGTAAGTCTGTCTGCATCAATTCCATAATCGTTTCCATACTCTTCCGTGCGACTCCGGACGAGGTAAAATTGATCCTCATCGACCCCAAGGTCGTAGAACTTTCCGTATACAACGGAATACCCCATCTTATCGCGCCCGTTGTTACCGACCCCAAGAAGGCTGCCAGCGCGCTGGAATGGGCCGTTGTGGAGATGACCGGACGCTACAAGAAGTTTGCAGAACGCGGCGTGCGCGATATAAAGGGATACAACAAGGCGCTGCGTGAGGGCGAGAAGCCCATGCCCCATATGGTAATAATCATCGACGAGCTGGCTGACCTTATGATGGTCTGCCCCGGCGAGGTTGAAGATTCCATCTGCCGTCTGGCGCAGCTGGCACGTGCGGCGGGCATGCATCTGGTAATTGCTACCCAGAGACCTTCCGTAAACGTAATCACCGGTATCATCAAGGCCAATATCCCCACCCGTATCGCGTTCCTCGTTGCATCTCAGGTGGACAGCCGCACCATTATCGACCACGGCGGCGCGGAAAAGCTGCTGGGTCACGGCGATATGCTGTATGTGCCCTCGGGTATACAGAAGCCCATGCGAGTTCAGGGCTCCTGGGTATCCGATGAAGAGGTGCACGCGGTCGTTGAATATATAAAGGAACGCCACGAGACCGCATACGATGAGGATGTGCTGGAGCATATCAACAACGCCACTACTCCCGATGCCGATAAGGAAAAGGCTTCCGAGGAATATGACGCAAGGCTGCCCGAAGCCATTGAGATCGTGCTTGAAGCAGGCCAGGCTTCCGTTTCCATGCTGCAGCGCCGCATGCGCGTAGGCTATGCCCGCGCAGGACGGCTTATAGATGAGATGTATCAGCGCGGCATAGTCAGCGAGGCTGACGGTGCAAAGCCCCGTGCGGTACTTATTACCCGTGAGCAGTTCAATCAGATGTTTGAAGACGGTGACATAGATGGATGATGTGCGCCGCCTGATAGCGGAATACGATCCCATGTGTGAGCAGGAGGCTGCCGATCGTGAGCTGATGCTGGCGTTTATGGATAAGAACGCCGGCTGGCTCACCAGGGAGAATTCTATGGCTCATATGACTGCTTCCGCATGGATAGTTGACAGGGAACGCAAAAATGCGCTGATGATATACCATAATATCTACGGCAGCTGGTCATGGACCGGCGGTCATGCGGATGGCGAAGGCGATTTGCTTGCTGTGGCGATGCGGGAAGCCGAGGAGGAGACCGGAATCAGGGCGCGTGCGGTATCCGAATGCCCCGTCTCTATCGAAGCGCTGTGTGTGAACAGCCATATTAAAAAAGGGAAGTATGTTTCTTCTCACATACATATGAACGTGACCTATCTGCTGGAAGCGGATACTTCCGCCGAAGCCCGCATAAAGCCCGATGAGAACAGCGGCGTAATGTGGATACCGTTTGAAGAGGTAAACAGCAGGGTTACAGAAGAAGTAATGCGCCCCATTTACGCAAAACTTATGGAGCGCGCACTTAAGATGTGATATACTGATTACAGAGGTGAAAAACATGGCAGGTTACAGAAGACCTAATCATTCAAGGAATGCATCGGGAAAATACAGACTGGCTGCTTCGGTCGCAGGCGCGACTCTGGTGCTTGTTGCGCTGGCTGTTATCATATTGCTTGCCATGCGCGGCAGCAAGAGCGATGATGCGATAACATATGATCCCGCATCCGACGGCGCAGTAATTGTGGATGCGCTCAGTGAAGGCCTTGCTACGGCAACTCCGGAACCTACACCCGAGCCTACGCCCACGCCCGAACCTACTCCTGTGAATTACGGCGTAACTCTGCCGGAGCCTACGGAGGCGGGATATCTGCCCATCGTGCGTCAGGCCGATACAGATAAAAAGATAATAGCTATCACCGTTGATGACTGCAATCAGTATTCAAATACCCGCAAGATAATTGATTGCGCTCTTGAAAACGGAGCCAAGATAACCCTTTTCCCGATAGGAAAGAATGTGCTTAACGACGATTTCCATGAGACGCTCATATATGCCTATGAAAACGGCATGGAGATAGAAAACCATACTCAGGAACATCTGCCCCATTATCAGCTTACGGACGATGAACTGGCAAGGCAGTTCGGTCTGCAGGATCTCTGCGTTGATTATGTGCTTGGCGTGGATTATCAGCAGCATTTTGTGCGTCCCATGGGCGGCAACGGCAGGGATGACCAGCGTCTGCATATTTACTGTGAGCAGATGGGCGTGAAGGCTATTGCCCACTGGAATGTATCCGGCGGTCTTGGACTGAGTGACCTCGGCGAGAGCCTTGCGCCCGGCAATATATATCTTTTCCACACCACAGATAAGGACCTTGAGAAGCTTCTGAAGTTTATACCCTATGCAGTGTCTCAGGGATATGAACTCGTGACTCTGAACGAGATGTTCGGTCTGCCGGTGAATGAAACGAGGCCTCTTGAAGGCGAGATAACCGCAGATGATGTGATGCCCTTCGAACCCTTTGTTCTTAGTCCGCGTACATATCGCGAAGGCGACTATGCATGGGTTGCCTACATTGTTCAGGCAAGGCTTATTCAGCTGGATTACCTTGACGGCGAACCGGATGGAATATACGGTCCGGGCACCGCAAAGGCAGTGGCAAAATTCCAGAAGGACAACGGTCTTGAACCCACCGGCGAAGCCGATATCGAGACCCAAAGACTGCTGTTTACCGGTTATCCTCAGGTAGAACAGATGATATTCGGTGAAGTGTTTACTGTGGAAGAAACTCCCGAACCCACAACAGCGGCAACCATAGAACCGGAATATACGATCGAACCTGACGATAAAGACGAATGATACCCTGCAGCACGATTTGCGGGGGCTGAAATATTGGAGGAATAATAATGGCGGGCTACAACAGACCTAACCATTCCGGCAGGCAGAATTTCCGCGCGGGCGGCGCCAGATTTGATGCACGCAGGCGTGTCAGGCGCGGCGGCAATCCCCTTGCACCCATATTTGTAATTGGCGGTACGGTTCTGCTCATCGTGCTGGTCATAATCATTGCGGCATCCGTACGCGGCGGAAAGAATGATGCGGTTGCATATGATCCGGCATCCGAAGGCGCACCGCTGATGAATGTCCTGAATGAAGGTCTGGCTACGGCTACTCCCGAGCCCACCCCCGAGCCTACTCCCAGCCCGGAACCCACTCCCGGTCCTGCGGCAGATTACGGCATATCTCTGCCTGCGCCCACTGAGGCGGGTTATCTGCCTGTCGTGCGCAAGGCCGATACCAACCAGAAGATAATTGCTATTACGGTAGATGACTGCTTCCAGTTCAGGAATACCCGCACGATCACCGATCTTATACTGTCTCACGGCGGCAATTTCACACTGTTCCCCATCGGCAAGAACATACTGCGCGAAGAACTGTATGAGACACTGCATTATTGCTACAACAACGGCGTGCAGATTGAGAATCATACCTATGAACATCGCGCCCATTACAACATGACCGATGAACAGATGGCGCGCCAGGTCTATCTGAACAAGGCCAGCCTGGACCATGTTCTGGGAGTGGACTATCAGCAGCACTTCTTCCGTCCCATGGGCGGAGACGGCAGAGACGATCAGCGTCTGCATATTTACTGCGAGCAGCTTGGATTTAAGGCTATTGCCTATTGGAGCGTATCCGGCAGTGATTCCGATATCGGACGCATAAAGGATTCGCTTGCTCCCGGTCAGATCTATCTTTTCCATACAACGGACAGCGATCTGCTGAAGCTGCAGGAATTCATACCCTATGCAGTATCTCAGGGATACACTCTTGTTACACTGAACGAGATGTTCGGCCTGCCGGTAAATGAAGTCAAGCCTCTTGACGGCCCTGTTACCGACAGAGAACTGCCTCTTATCGGCAGATATTCCATGAATCCCCGCACGTACAGATCCAAGTGCTACGCATGGGGCGCATATCTGATTCAGGAAAGGCTCATTGAACTGGGCTATCTTGAGGGTGAGCCGGACGGCGTTTACGGCGAGGACACTGCAAAGGCCGTAAAGAAGTATCAGGTGGATAACAAGCTTAATGCTACCGGCGAATGTGATATTCAGACCCAGCAGATGCTGTTCCGGGATGATCCCGAAACGCTGCACTTGCTGCAGGGAGGAAGGGGCTATGAAGGTCCCATTGCAGCCGAGGCGGCAGAGACTCCCGCTCCTGAAACGCCTGCCCCCGAGGCTTCCGCAGAACCTGAGGAATAAAAATATATAAATAAAAAAGGCACCGGAGCTCAGCCAAAATCATGGCGGGCTCCGGTGTCTATATCATTATCGTTCATGAGGGTTATTATGCGATCTATGCGCATGAAGCACTCCGGGTCGTCGATGTTATCGTTGCGGATAATATCTAATATTGCGCATAGCAGTTCATAACTCTTTTTGTATATATCAATATCGTTGACCTGAGTATTCTGCGCCAACGAATTTTTTATCTCGTCATAGAGCATTATATTATCACCTCATCGATTATTTTACTAACAAAAGATAGTAAAGTCAATATATCCAAAGGTCATAAAGTAACATTTTGACCGAGGTGATGCAGATGTACAGACGATTGCGTGATTTGAGGGAAGACAACGATTTTGTACAGAAAGAGATAGCAGCATACCTTGGCATAGACCAAAGAGTATACAGTAATTATGAGATAGGAAAACGAGAATTGCCGCTGAAACATGCTATAAAGCTGGCAATGTTCTATAAAGTTAGCCTGGATTATTTAGTAGGACTTACAAATGACCCAAAGCCCTACAGCCCGACAGACAAATAAAGACCCGCTTCGGTGATACCGAAGCGGGTCTTATTATTTATATTATGCGAAGGGGTTTTCGGTCTTGTAGAGCATACCGGCGGGCTGGTTGAAGCTTACGTTTTCAACGCCCAGGATCTTCAGCACGCTGAACAGAGCCTTGCCGACGTGACCGAAAGCAACGGCGCCGTGGTGGGGATAGCCGTTCTCGATCAGAGCGTGGCGGTAGAAGCGGCCCATCTCGGGGATGGCGAATACGCCGATGCCGCCGAAGGATTCGGTAGCTACGGGCAGGACTTCACCCTGTGCAACATAGGCCTGCAGCACAGCGTCCTTGGTGGAATGCAGACGGTAGAAGGTGATGTCGCCGGGGCAGATGTCGCCTTCCAGAGTGCCGCGGGTGATGTCGGGCTCTCCGCCGCCTTCGAGGCCGCGGTTCATGATCAGCTGATACTTCATGGTACCCTTGGTCAGCCTGCACATGGGAGTGTTGCCGCAGTGGAAGCCCATGAACAGATCGGAAGCCTTATAGCCGTACTTGCCGTCGATGGAGTTCTTGAACATATCGGCGGGAACGGAGTTATTGATATCCAGCAGGGTTACGGGTTCGCCGGTGATGCAGGTGCCGATATACTCGGAAACTGCACCCCAGATATCAACTTCGCAGGCGATCGGGATGCCGCGGGAGGTGAAGCGGGAGTTGACATAGCAGGGAACGAAGCCGAACTCGGTCTGGAATGCGGGCCAGCACTTGTTTGCCATTACGACGTAATCGGCAGCGCCCTTATTCTCCTCGATCCAGTCGAGCAGGGTGATCTCATACTGTGCCAGGCGGGGCAGGATGCCGGGCATCTTATTGCCTTCGCCCAGTTCCTTTTCCATGTCGGCGATAACTTCGGGGATGCGGGGATCGTTTGCATGGGCCTTATAGGCAGCCAGCAGATCCAGCTCGGAATTCTCCTGAATGTTGATGCCCAGCTTGAACAGGGGAGCGATGGGCGCATTGCAGGCGAAGAAGTCGTAGGGACGGGGACCGAAGGTGATGACCTTCAGCTTCTTGAGACCGATGAGGGTACGTGCAACGGGCACGAAATCGGCGACCATCTTTGCACACTCTTCGGCAGTGCCTACGGGATATTCGGGAATATAGGGGGTCAGGCCGCGCAGCTTCATGTTCACGCTCATGGAGAGCATGCCGCAGTATGCGTCGCCGCGACGGGAGGACAGCACGCAGATGTTCTCCTCGGCAGCTGCTACGAACATGGTGGGGCCGTCAAAGTACTCGGCCAGCATGGTCTCGGGACCTTCGGGACCGAAGTTGCCCAGGAATACGACCAGAGCGTTGCAGCCCTTTTCCTTCAGCTCTGCAAGAGCCTGCATGGTGTCGTTTTCGTTTTCGATGGTGGTCTGGCACTCAATGATCTTGCCGCCCATTGCTTCATATGCCTTTACGAGTTCGGCACGGCGGGCCTGGGAAAGATCAATGGGGAAGCAGTCACGGCTGACGGCAACGATGCCCAGCTTGACTTCGGGAATATTCTTAAACATTGCGGGAATACCTCCTGCTACATAATTACATACTCATATTATCCGATAAAATATACACATTGTCAATAAAAAAGTGATCCAAGGGCTCTGCCCTTGGAACCCGCTTAAGGGACGAATGTCCCTTAAGAATCCCGGGCTGGTGGAAGATGTTTATTTATGTGTTGTTCGTCTGCATTCCGGGGGCCCAAGCCCCGGAATACAGAGGCGTGGGGGTATCAATTGAGGAGTGAACCAAAGTCCGGAAGTATGTTGCGACCAAAACGATCTCATCCGTCCGGGGTTTGGGTCCACGGACGGACGACGGCATATATCGTAAATTATAAGTTCCCCTCCAGCAAGGGGTTCCGAAGAAATTCAATCCCTTCGGCAGGGATGCCTCAATTGAGGAGTAAACCAAAGACCGTGAGCATGTTGCAACCCAAAACGGTCTCGTCCAAGTCGGAGGCCAAGCGGTCTTAGGAAGACAAGCTTTATAGTCAAC